>NZ_JAQURE010000047.1 GCF_028715765.1 Rhodoferax sp. | reverse complement strand
TGACCGACATCGAAATGCCCCGCATGGACGGCTTTGACCTGGTGCGCAACATCCGTGGCGACGCCCACCTGAAAGACCTGCCCATCATCATGATCACCTCGCGCATTGCCGAAAAGCATCGCGAGTACGCACGTGAGCTCAAAGTAGACCACTACCTTGGCAAGCCCTACCCAGAAGACGAGCTGATTGGCTTGGTGCGGGGCTATTGCGAAGTTGAAAACTTGATGGCAAATTAGCCCCTCACGCTTGTAGGATAAGCGTGATATGCTATTTTTTAAATAGCATAAAATTAGGAAAAAAAGGTTCCGATTCCCCGCAATCAAAGGCATCCAAACCGCCAGCTCTCATCGTTGCCACAGCCGCGGTGGGGCTGCGCTTCAAGCCTTTTTCACCACGGCATAGCGTGCCAACGTTTGGGCGCGGGCCAGCTCGTGCTGCACCACCGGGTGCGGGTAGTTCTCCCCCAGGGTGATGCCCGCGGCTTGCAGTTCCCGCGGTTTGGCCAGCCACGGCGCGTGGATGGCTTTGTCTGACAGCCCCGCGAGTTGCGGCAGATAGCGGCGGATGAATTTGCCTTGCGGGTCAAATTTTTCGCTTTGGCTGATGGGGTTGAAGATGCGAAAGTAGGGCTGTGCATCGCAGCCGCTCGACGCCACCCACTGCCAACCGCCGTTGTTGGCAGACAAATCAAAGTCGTTGAGCTTTTCTGCAAAATAGCGCTCGCCCCAGCGCCAGTCCAGCCCCAAATCTTTCACCAAAAAGCTGCCCGCCACCATGCGCAGCCGGTTGTGCATGTAGCCGGTTTGGTTGATCTGCGCCATGGCCGCATCCACCAGCGGGTAACCGGTCTGGCCGCTGCACCAGGCCGCAAACAGGGTTTGCGCGGTGCTGCCGCTCTCCCATGTGATGGCATCGTATTCAGGCTTGAACGCGCGGTGTGCCACGTGGGGAAAGTTGGCCAAAATGGCAAAATAAAAGTCGCGCCAGACCAGCTCACTGAGCCACACCGTGGCGCCAGCGCTGCCCGCCGCTTGGCGCTGTAAGGCCAAGCGCACCAGTTGGCGGATCGACACCGTGCCAAAGCGCAGATGCACCCCCAGGTAGCTCGGCCCCTTGATGGCGGGGAAGTCGCGCGTGGCATGGTAGTTGTCCATGCGCTCAAAAAACGCCTCAAGCAGTGCTTGGCCACCTGACGCACCGGTGGGGATTTTCAGGCTTGACAGATTGGTGCGATCAAAGCCCAGCGCGCTTAAAGTGGGCACCGATGGCTGGTCGGTGCTGGGGCGCTCGGCCAGGCGATGCGCCCAGGGGGTGGGGTCATGGGCTTGCAGGTCTGCGGCGGTCACGCGGGCGAGCCAGTTGTTTTTATACGGTGTGAACACGCCATAGGGTGTGCCAGATTGGGTCAACACCTCGCGGCCTTCAAAAATCACCTGGTCTTTGCACAACACCAGCGCGCAGTGGGCCTGTGCCAGTGTCTGCTGCACTTGCGCGTCGCGGGCGACGGCTAGTGGTTCGTAGTCGCGCGCGGCAAACACGGCTTGCGCCTGCAAGGCCGCGGCCAGGGCTGGGATGTCTTGCACCGCTCTGCCATGGCGAACCATCAGCCCGGCACCCGCCTTGCCACTGAGCTGGCGCAAAGCTGCATCGAGCTCTGCCACCGATTCGCGGATGAACTCCACGCGCCGGTCGGCGCGCGGCAGCGGCGCCAAAATGTCTTGGTCAAAGACAAAAACACAGTGCACCTGGGCACATTGCTGCAGTGCCAATTGCAAGGCGGCGTGGTCTTGCACGCGCAAGTCGCGGCGAAACCAGACCAAGCCAGTGGGGTAGAGAGGTAGGGTGTTCATCGTTAAAATTCCATCATGTCTGAAGCGCCTGCCACCCCCAACCTGACGAATCATTTTTTGATCGCCATGCCGGGGCTGCAAGACCCTATTTTTGGACTCAGTGTGGTCTATGTGTGTGAGCATAGCCCACGCGGGGCGCTGGGGCTGGTGATCAATAAACCCTGCGAGATTGACCTCAAAGCCTTGTTTGACAAGGTCGACCTGCCCCTGACGCGGCCAGACTTGCAAACCGCCCCGGTGTTTTACGGCGGCCCGGTGCAAACCGAGCGCGGTTTTGTGCTGCACGAGGCCACGTTTGCTGAAGCCGATAAACCTGAACACCCGGTGTACTCCAGCACCATGAGCATTCCCGGTGGGCTGGAAATGACCACCTCGCGTGATGTGCTGGAAGCCATTGCCAGCGGCAGTGGGCCGCGCCAGGTGTTGATTTCGCTGGGTTACTCGGCCTGGAGCGAAGGCCAGCTGGAAGCTGAATTGGGCGACAACAGTTGGCTCACGGTGGCCGCCGATGCCCGGGTGATTTTTGACACGCCGGTGGCCGAGCGCTACACCCAAGCCCTGAAATTGCTCGGACTTGAGCCTTGGATGCTGTCACCGCAAGCGGGGCACGCATGAGCGCGCTGCCCGCCCACACTGCTGCGCCACTGACCAGCGCCTGCCTGGATGCGCACCCGGTGGTGGCAGCGCATTTGCAAACTTTTTTGGCGCTCGACTTTGGCCTCAAGCGCACCGGCTTTGCAGTGGGCAACCGCTTGCTGCGCACGGCGCAACCGCAAGGCACGATCAGCGCCGAGGGCGATGCCCGCTTTGTCAAGGTGGCGCGGCAGCTCAAAACCTGGCAGCCTGATGCGCTGGTGGTGGGTGTGCCCTTTCACCCTGACGGTGCCGCCCATGACAACACCCTGCGCGCGCGGCGTTTTGCCCGCCAGTTGCATGGGCGTTTCAAGTTGCCGGTGTTTGAGGTAGATGAGCGCTACACCACCACCGAAGCCCACAGCCTGGGCGCGCGCGATGCCGATGCAGCTGCGGCTTGCATCATTTTGGAACAATTTTTAAGGAGTCTGCCATGAGTTCATTGGCTCAGCCCGGCACAGCTGCGGGCGCGTTGGTGTTGGATGCCGAGGCACTGTATGCCGATTTGCTGCACAGTCTGCGTCCACTCATCACCCCCCACACTCACTTGCTCGGCGTGGCCTCGGGCGGCGTCTGGCTGGCCGAGCGACTGCATGCGGATTTGGCGTTGTCGCAGCCGTTTGGCGTGATCTCATCGGCCATGCACCGTGACGACTATGCTCGCCGTGGCATGACTGCCAGCACCCAGGCCACCCGCATTGACTTTGATGTCAACGGTGCCCAGGTGCTGCTGCTTGACGACGTGCTGTTCACCGGGCGCACCATTCGCGCCGTGCTCAACGAGCTGTTTGACTTTGGCCGCCCGGCCAGCGTCAAACTGGCGGTGCTGGTCGACCGCGGTGGGCGTGAGCTGCCCCTGACTGCGGACGTGTGCGCGGCTCGCATCACCTTGCCCGCCAGCCAGTCGCTGGCCTTGGCGCGCAGTGCGAACGGCCAATTCAGTTTCAATGTGAAAGACATTTAACATGCTCTACAAGCGCAACCCCCAACTCAATAAAAACGGCGAGCTAATCCATTTGCTCAGCACCGAGGGTCTGCCCAAAAGCATCTTGACCCAGGTGCTTGACACGGCGGCCAACTTTGTCTCGGTCGGCAACCGCGAGGTCAAAAAAGTGCCACTGCTGCGTGGCAAAAGCGTGTTCAACCTGTTTTTTGAGAATTCCACCCGCACCCGCACCACGTTCGAGATTGCCGCCAAGCGCCTGAGTGCCGATGTGATCAACCTTGACATTGCCAAGTCATCCACCGCCAAGGGCGAGTCGCTGCTTGACACCATTGCCAACCTCAGCGCCATGGCGGCCGATTTGTTTGTGGTGCGCCACAGCGAATCTGGCGCGCCCTACCTGATTGCCCAGCATGTGGCGCCGCATGTGCACGTGGTCAACGCCGGCGATGGCCGCCACGCCCACCCGACGCAGGGGCTGCTCGACATGTACACCATTCGCCACTACAAGGGCGACTTTGCCAACCTCACGGTAGCCATTGTGGGCGACGTGCTGCACTCGCGCGTGGCGCGCTCCGACATTCATGCCTTGACCACGCTCGGCTGTGCCGAGGTGCGCGTGGTGGGACCCAAAACCCTGGTGCCGTCTGACATGGCGCAGATGGGCGTGCGGGTCTGCCACACGCTTGAAGAGGGTATCAAAGGCGCTGATGTGGTGATCATGTTGCGGCTGCAAAACGAGCGCATGAGCGGCGCGCTGCTGCCCTCAAGCCAAGAGTTTTTCAAGAGCTTTGGCTTGACCCCAGCCAAGCTGCAACTGGCCAAACCTGACGCCATCGTGATGCATCCGGGGCCGATCAACCGGGGCGTTGAGATTGACTCGGCGGTGGTCGATGGTGGCCAGAGTGTGATCTTGCCGCAAGTCACCTTTGGCATTGCCGTGCGCATGGCGGTGATGAGCATCGTGGCCGGCAACGAGGCCTGAATTCCATAGAGAGCGTCAAGATGAACAAACAAACACGTGTGTTGATTCAGGGCGGCCGGGTCATCGACCCCGCCAGTTCTTATGATAAAAAAGCTGATCTAGCCCTTGTCAATGGTGTGGTGGCAGCTATTGGAAACATAGCATCAGACTTTCAACCAGATCAGGTGGTGCAGGCTGAGGGCTGCCTGGTGCTGCCCGGCTTGGTGGACCTGGCCGTGCGCCTGCGCGAGCCCGGCAACGAGCATGCCCGCATGCTGGAGTCTGAAATGGCGGCCGCCATGGCCGGTGGCGTGACCAGCCTGGTCTGCCAGCCCGACACCGACCCAGTGCTGGACGAGCCTGGCCTGGTGGAAATGCTGCGTTTTCGTGCTGAAAAACTGGCACAAGCCCGCGTCTACCCGCTGGGTGCGCTGACCCGTGGCCTGAAAGGCGACAACCTGACCGAAATGGCCATGTTGACTGACGTGGGTTGCGTGGCGTTCAGCCAAGCTGAGAGCGCCGTGACCAACACCCAAGTGCTGCAGCGCGCCCTGCAATACGCCAGCACCTTTGGTTTTGCCGTTTGGCTGCGTCCGCAAGACCATGACCTGGGGCAAGGCGTGGCCGCCAGCGGCCCGTTGGCCACCCGCATGGGCTTGAGCGGCGTGCCGGTGATGGCTGAGACCATTGCCATGCACACCATTTTTGAGCTGATGCGCGCCACCGGCGCACGTGTGCACTTGTGCCGCATCAGCAGTGCCGCCGGGGTGGCGCTGGTGCGCCAGGCCAAAGCCGATGGCTTGGCCGTGAGCTGCGATGTCAGCATCAACTCCTTGCACCTGACCGATGTCGACCTGGGTTACTTTGACAGCCGGGCGCGTCTGAACCCACCCCTGCGCCAGCAGCGCGACCGCGACGCCCTGCGTGCCGGTTTGGCCGACGGCACCATTGACGCGCTGGTGTCAGACCACACGCCGGTGGCCGAAGATGCCAAAGCCCTGCCGTTTGCCGAGAGCGAACCCGGTGCCACCGGGCTGGAGCTGCTGCTGAACCTGGCCTACAAATGGCACCTGGACAGCGGCGTGGACTTGGCGCGCGCCATCTCGGTGGTCACCGATGCACCCGCCCGGGTGCTGGGCAGTGCCATGGGCGCACGCCAAGGCAAAACTGGTCGCTTGCAAGTGGGCGGTTTAGGGGATGTGTGCGTGTTTGACCCGCAAGCCGCCTGGACGGTGCAAAGCAGCACCCTGGTCAGCCAAGGCAAACACACGCCGTTTTCAGGCTACGAACTGCCTGGGCGCGTGCGCACCACGTTGGTCGGCGGCCGGGTGGCTTACCAGGCGGCTTGAAAATTAATGCACTAAATTAGCCTCTAGCGCTTATATTTAAAGCGTAGGCAGCTCTTTATTTGATAGCTTTGAAAAAGTGACCACATGGTCGACCTGGGCGCGGATGCCGATCCATTCGCCGAGCGCGTGGTCGTGGTGGCTGGGCACCAGCGCCATGACCGTCTCACCAGTGGCTAAGCGCAGGGTGTACAAAAATTCTGCGCCCCGAAACGCCTTGCGCAAAATTTGCGCCTTGGCCACCGCACTGTCGTCGTGCACGATGTCATCGGCGCGCAGCAACACGTCGCACAGGCCGTTGGGGTAGGCACTCGGTAGCGGGCAGTCGGTCACGTTGTCCAACGGCCCCAAAGGCGTTTGCACCACCACTTGGCCAGCCACCTCTTGAATCACCGCAGGGGCAAACACCCCGTGGCCAATGAATTCGGCCACAAAGCGGGTGGCCGGGCGGTGGTACAAGGTGTAGGCGTTGTCCCACTGGTGCAGTGCGCCCTGGTGCATCACACCAATGGTGTCGCCTACCGCAAACGCCTCCAGTTGGTCGTGGGTCACAAACAAGGCCGTGGTCTGAGCCGCTTTCAAAATGCCCCGCACCTCGTGCGCCAGGCGCTCGCGCAAGTCCACATCCAAGTTGGAAAACGGCTCGTCCAGCAGCAACAGCCGGGGTTTGGGTGCCAGCGCGCGTGCCAATGCCACCCGCTGCTGCTGCCCGCCTGAGAGCTCATGCGCATAGCGCGCCTCATGCCCAGGCAACCCCACCAGCGTCAGCACCTCGTCCACACGGGCACGGCGCTCGGCTGGCGGCAGGTGTTCAATGCCAAAGGCCACGTTGCGGCCAATGCTCAGGTGCGGAAACAGCGCATAGTCTTGAAACACCATGCCCACTTGGCGGTCTTGCGGTGGCAGTGACAGCCCGGCTTGGCTGACCACCTTGCCACCCAGGGCGATGCTGCCAGCTGTGGCCGACTCCAACCCTGCCACGGCGCGCAACAAGGTGGTTTTGCCACAGCCTGAGGGGCCAATCAGCACGCCAATGTCGCCGGTGCGCAGCCCCAATGAAATGTCGCGCACCACTGGCGTGGGGGTGTTGGCGTAGCGCACGCTGAGGTGTTGAAGGTCAAGAAACATAGCTGAATATTCTAGATGCATACAATTCGCATTTGCATTGCCTACAGGAGTCATGGTGTTTCAGGTACGTTGGTCTGATCTGCGCAGGCGGTTGCGTCAAGCGTTGTTGCTGGGGTTGACCGGGCTGTTCATGCTGCCGGTGTTGGCGGTGTTGGGGTCGTGGTTGGCGTTGGGCAGTGACAACGGCCAAGCCTGGCAAATTTTGCACGACATGCTGCACACCGTGCTGCCAGACTACCTGGGCACCACGCTGCTGCTGAGTGCGCTGGTGGGGGTGGGCGTGGTGGGGGTGGGGCTGGCCTGCGCGGCGGCCGTCACGTTGTTTGACTTTGCTGGGCGTCGTTTTTTTGAATGGGCGCTGTTGCTGCCGCTGGCCATGCCAGCGTATGTGGTGGCCTATGCCTACACCGATTTTTTGCAGTTCAGCGGCCCACTGCAGAGCTGGGTCAGAGACCTCAGTGGCTTGCAAGGGCGGGTGTTTCCAGAGGTGCGCAATGTGGCTGGTGCCGCCTGGGTGTTTGTGTTTTCGCTCTACCCGTATGTGTATTTGCTGGCGCGCACCGCCTTGAGCGAACATGCTGCGCACTTGATGGAAGTCGCCCGGCTGCTGGGCGCACCGATGCGCCGGCGCATCATGCAAGTGGCCTTGCCCATGGCGCGCCCGGCGGTGGCGGCAGGCGCGGCGCTGGCGCTGATGGAAACGCTGGCAGACTTTGGTGTGTCAAGCTACTTTGGCATTCAAACCTTTACCGCCGGCATATACAAAGCCTGGCTGTCCATGGACAACCGTGTGGCGGCCGCCCAGCTGTCAACCGTGCTGCTGGCGTTTGTGGTGCTGCTGCTTTATTTAGAGCGCCGTTCACGCCAAAAATCACGCTACGCAGTCACCCGTGGCGCCCGCGCAGGCAGCATGGACGGGCGTGCCCAGGGCTTGCGCGGGGGGCACCAAGTGTTGGCCTGGCTGGTGTGTGGCGTGCCGGTGTTGGCTGGGTTTGTACTGCCGGTGCTGTTCATGCTGCGCCCGTTGCTGGCCGATTGGTCAGCGGTGGATGTGGCCGCGTTTGGTGGCTGGGCGTTCAACAGCCTGCGCCTGGGTCTGATCACGGCGTTGCTGGCGCTGTTGCTGGCCTGGGTGCTGGCCTTTAGCTTGCGCACCCGGCCAGATGCAGCCACACGCTGGGCGGTGCAACTGGCCTCGCTGGGCTATGCCGTGCCGGGTGCGGTGATCGTGGTGGGCTTGTTGCTGCCGGGGGGGTGGTTGCAGGCCAGCTGGCCAAATTTGGGCATGGGGTACCTGATGAAAACCACGATGCTGGGGCTGGTGTGGGCGTACCTGGTGCGCTTTTGTGCGGTGGCGCTGCAGTCGGTGCAAAGCGGTTATGCCCGCATTCCCAGCAGTTTTGACGACTCGGCACGCCTGCTGGGCAGCAGCGACTGGCGGGTACTGCGCCGGGTGCATGCCCCGCTGCTCACGCGCTCCAGCGCTGCGGCCTTGCTGCTGGTGTTTGTGGATGTGATGAAAGAGCTGCCCGCCACGCTGGTGTTGCGCCCGTTTGACAGCGACACCCTGGCCGTGGTGGCTTACCAGTTGGCGCGTGACGAACGCCTGGGTGAAGCCGCTTTGCCCGCGCTGGCGCTGGTACTGGTCGGGTTAATCCCAGTGCTGATGCTCAGCAGAACACTGCGCGCGCGTGAACACTGAACGTAAAATTACACCCTTAAGTCACTTCAGGCGTTATTTCGCAGCCTGCGTCAGGCCTTCTTTGAACAACATGGGGGGTCAGCGGCCAAGGTGACAGCAACCTCAGGACTGCTTTTATGCCGCTCAACGCCCTTTCACCCGAAACTTACAAAAAACCCAAGTCAGACCAAACCTACGAGTCTGCCGCCGATTTGTTTCGGGTCATGTCGGCCCCGTTGCGGCTGAAGATCATCAACTGCTTGTGCGATGGTGAAAAAAATGTGAGCTACCTGCTGTCGCAAGTCAACACCACCCAGCCCAACATGTCGCAGCACCTCAGCACCCTGTACCAGGCGGGCATTTTGGCCAAGCGCCGCGAAGGCGTGCAAATTTTTTACCGCATTGCAGACCCGCGCATTGTGTCGATTTGCTCGTCAGTCTGTGTGGAAATTGAGCGCAAAAACAACTGATGCAGGTGGTGCTGAGGTTTGTATAACAAATTGGCCTCTAGCCCTTTATTTATAAGCGCTAGCAGCTATTTTATTTGTAGTAATTTAGCGCTCAAAGCGCTGTCGACTTGAGGCTTAGCGCGTCAACGCCATGAACAGCTTGGGCAGTTGCTCGGGCAGGCGTTCAATGCGGTCGATCACCGCGTAGCGGGCCCCAAAAATATCGCGCACATAGCCATCGGCCTGAGCGTCCAGGTTGATGCAGTAGGTAAAGATGCCTTGTTGCGCCAACTCGCGCACCGCCACTTTGGCGTCTTTGATCAAGTGCTGCGGGTCGGCCACGTCGATGTCGGCCGGTTGCCCGTCGGTCAGCACCAGCAGCAGTTTTTTGTCGGCAGTTTGTCGGCTCAGGCGCTCGCCCGCGTGGCGCAATGCGGCACCCATGCGGGTGCTGTAGGCCGCTTGCATGGCCGCCAGCCGGGCTTTGACGGTGTCGTCCCAGCGCTCTGAAAAGCCTTTGATATGCAGGTAACGCACTTCGTGGCGGGTGTTGGAGTGAAAGCCGCCCACCGCCAGCGGGTCGCCCAGTTGCTCCACTGCCCAGGCCAGCAAGGCCACCGCCTCCTGGCTGAGTTGCAGCACGGTTTGCTGGCTGTCGGGAGCTTTTTCGTTGAGCGAGGCCGACAAGTCCAGCAGCAGGCTCACGGCAATCGAGCGGCCGTGGCTGGTGTGGCTCATGTTGATGCGCACATCCGGCTGGCTGCCGCTTTTGAAGTCAATCAGCGAGCGCAGCGCCACGTCCAGATCAAGCTCGCTGCCTTCTTCTTGAAAGCGCAGGCGGGTTTTGTCTTGGGGTTTGAGTGCGTCAAGCAGGCGTTTGAGGCGCTTGCACAAGGCACTGTGTTTGGCCAGCAGGGCGTCCACCTCGCTGGCCTGGCCGCTCGGGTGCAGGCTCTCATACAGGCTGACCCAGTCGGGGCGGTAGGTTTGGCTGCTGTCGTCCCACTCTGGGTAGTGGCGCGGGGGCAGGGCTTGGGGCGCTTGCTCGGGCGGCGGGCCGTGGGGGGTGTCCGGGCTGTCTTCGTCGTCGGCGCGCTCATGAAAACGCCACAGGTGACGGTTGTCGTTGCGGTAGTCGACCACGGTGTCGTCAAACCAGGTGTCGGGCAGTTGGTCGCTTTGCAGGCGGGTTTTGCCCAGGTAGCTCAAGGCCAGGCTGGCCATCTCGCTGGTGCTGGCCGTGCCTTGGCTCAACGCGGCTTGAAAGCGAGCTAGCCAGGGGTGCAAGTGCTCTTGCTGAAAGCGCACCGGTGGGGCAAACAGCGCGCGTGACAGCACCGCCAGCCGGTGCCGCAGGCAGGAATGCGTGGCCGGGTTGCACGCGCCCTCCCGCGGGTCAGGGTGCAGCGCCAGCAAGATGCGGCGCAAGCCGGGGAATTCGCGCATGGCCAGGGTGTCAACCCGGGCGTCTTCAAAGGTTTCAATCGCCAGTCGCTGCGCCGGGCTGAAGTTGTCGGCAAAGATGGCCGTGCTCCAGCGCCGGTGTGCGGCCATGTGTGCCAGTGCGGCACGGTAGCGGTCGATGCCTTGGATGCCGGCACGAGCGTCATACACATCAGGCAGGCGCATGCCATAGGCATCAAAGTAAGGCATGGCCGCCAGCGGCTGGTCGGGGCCGGTGGGATAGGGCACCAGCACGTCGCTGTCTTGCCACAGGGCACGCAAATACAGATCAAGCGCGCGGGTCTGGTCTACCAGCAGCGTGCCGTGGCGCTCGCGCTGGAGCACGGCGCGGCTGTCGGCACTGGCCAGGCTGAAATACTCGCGCTGTTGCTCGGGGTGGTGGCTGTAGTTGCGAATGCCGTAGTCCACCCATTGGCTCAAGCCGTGCAGGCTGAGCTGTGCCAGCAGTTGTGGTGATTTCTCAAAAAACACCGCCAGGCTGGGGCTGGGGTAGCTGGGGTGTATGCCGTGGATGGAGGCGCTGGTGCGCGTCATGAGCTGCAGGCTCAAGTCCAGGTACTGTTGCAGTTGCACCAGTGTGGGCAAGCGCCTTGAGACCGCGGCCAGCGCTTGCAGCAGCGGCGCAATGGCTTTGCTGTTGGGCGATTTGTTGAGGCGTTTGATGCAGGTTATCAGCACATCCAGCGCGTCTTCGCCCAGGGTTTGAGCGACCTGCGGCCACTCTTGCAAAAAAATCAGCAGCGGCTCGGGGCCACGCCCCATCTTGCCTAAAAAACGCGCTTGCGCCAGGTAGTTGTCGATGCCCTCGGGGCTGAGCAAACTGCAGGCCTGCGCCATGCAGTCGGCAAACACATCGACCACTTGAGGGAAGCCGCTGTCGAGCTGGCTGCGCCAAGCTTGCAGTTGCTCAGGGCTGGCGCTCACGGTCAGGCACCAAAAACGGCTTCAATGGCGTGGTCAAGGGTGGCGCGAATGTCGGCGTCGTCGGTGATTGGGCGCACCAGCGCCATGCGGCAGGCGTCTTGCGGGTCAACCTCGGCCTTGATCAGGGTGGCCGCATACACCAGCAGCCGGGTCGAGATGCCTTCGTCAAGCCCATGGCCTTTGAGCGCGCGCGCCGCCGTGGCCACTTTGACCAGGCGCACCGCGTCGGCCAGGTTGACACCGGTCTCGGTGGCCAAAATGCTGGCTTCCAGCTCGGGCGAGGGGTAGTCAAAGTCAAAGCCTACAAAGCGTTGCTTGGTGCTTTGTTTCAGGTCTTTCATCAGGCTTTGGTAGCCTGGGTTGTAGGAGATGACGAGTTGAAAGTCGGGGTGCGCCTGGATCAGCTCGCCTTTTTTGTCCAGCGGCAGCTGGCGGCGGTGGTCGGTCAGCGGGTGGATGACCACCGTGGTGTCTTGCCGGGCCTCGACAATTTCGTCAAGGTAGCAAATGGCACCCATGCGCGCTGCGGTGGTCAAGGGGCCGTCCAGCCAGCGGGTGCCGGTGGCGTCGAGCAGGTAGCGCCCCACCAGGTCGGAGGCGGTCATGTCTTCATTGCAGGCCACGGTGATCAAAGGTCGCCCCAGCTTGAAGGCCATGAACTCCACAAACCTTGACTTGCCGCAGCCGGTGGGGCCTTTCACCATGACCGGCAGTTTGGCCTGGTAAGCGGCTTCAAACAGCGCCACTTCGTTGCCTTGCGGCTGGTAAAAAGGCGCTTGGGTGATGCGGTAGGGGGTGCTGGGCTCGCTCATGGTGGCTGGCTTATTTATGCACGCCGAGTTTTTCGCGCCAGCCTGGGAAGATCAGGTCGGCATCTTTGGGGAACGACTCAAAGGCGCGGGCAAATTCTTTGTGCTCCTTGGCCCATTCAATCGGGTCGGCACCAGCTTTCCAGCATTCATAAGACTGGCGCAGAGAAATGGCACCAGCAGCAGGGCTGTCAATGTGGCCATAAGCGCCGCCGCCGGCGGTGTTGATCACATTGCCGTGACCCAGGTTTTTGAAGAAGCCAGGCAAGCGCAGTGCGTTCATGCCGCCTGAGATGATGGGGGTGGTGGGTTTCAAACCGTACCATTTTTGGAAATAAACCGGGCCTTGGCACTCTTCGCGCTCGATCATGTAGGCAATGACCTTGTCGTCGCCTTCGCCTTCCATCTTGCCGTAGCCCATGGTGCCGACGTGGATGCCGGAAGCCCCTTGCAGACGTGCCATTTTGGCCAGCACAAAAGCGGTGTAGCCGCGTTTGGCGCTGGGGCTGGTGATCATGCCGTGGCCAGCGCGGTGGTAGTGCAGGTATTGGTTGGGGTACTGACGGCGAGCGGTGGTGATCATGCCGGGGCCGCCAACAAAGCCGTCCACCAAAAACGCCAGCTTGTCAGCGTCAGCGCCAAAAGTTTCAAGCGCAAAGTCAGCACGGGCACACATCTCGTAGTGGTCATCGGCGGTGATGTTCATTGAGAACAGCTTGGCCTGGCCGGTTTCGTCTTGGGCACGCTTGAGCGAGTCGTACACCAGCGGCAGGGTTTTCTTGATCGGGGCAAACACCTGGTTGCCTTGGGGTTCGTCATTTTTGATGAAGTCGCCACCCAGCCAGAACTGGTAGGCGGCTTGCGCAAAAGGCTCGGGGCGCAGACCCAGCTTGGGTTTGATGATGGTGCCGGCAATGTAGCCGCCATCCACCACCGGGCGACCCAAAATGCGCCACAGGTCAGAGATGTCTTTGGCTGGGCCGTCAAACATTTGCACCACGCGTGGCGGCATGAAAAAGTCAATCATCTTGGCGTGCTTGATGTCGCCCATGCCTTGGTTGTTGCCAATGGTCAGGGTCAAAAACGACACCAGCATGAAGCGGCCGTCAATCACATTGCGGTCAAACAGCTCCAGCGGGAAGGCAATGCGCATGTCTTCCGTGGCTTCGTCAATGTGGTAGACCAGCGCGTCCACCCCGCGGGTGAAGTCGTCGGTGGTGGAGACTTCCACGTTGGTGCCGGTAGACGATTCAGCAGCAAAGTGCGCCGCGGCTTCCAGGTAGCCCAGACCGGTTTTTGGCGCCATTTTGTAGGCCACCAAAATGTGGTTGCCACCGGCAATCAGGTCTTCTTCTTTCAGGCTAAGGTCTGCGTAACGATTGGATTGATCCATGGTGTGTCTCCAGTTGTAAGTGATGAGAAGCGATGGGTTGAACTATAGGCAGGCTTATTCATCATGAAAATTCAAATAAATTGATTTTTAAATCAGATTTTGCTGATGATTTAGAAGTGCCTTGCAGCCACATCATGCGCCCTGTGCCAGCCACTAAACTGAGTAGATGCAAGGACAACTATTTACCCAAGACTTTTTAACCCGTGGCGTGCTGGAGGCACCGCCCTGGCAGGCTCTCTCGGCCGCTGAAGACGCTGCTTTTGAGAGTGCTCTACGCAATATCTACGAGGGCTTGAGTGCGGTTTCAACCATCAACGAGGCGCAGACTGAAGCCTTGGTGATTAACAAGGTGCTCGCTGCCCTGGGCTGGGGTGACGACTTTTTGCCGCAAGTCAACCTCTCTGGCAAGCGCCGCGACGACGTGCCCGACTGCCTGCTGTTTGCCACCAGTGCGCACAAAGCCGCTGCCTTGGCTGAACTCAAAGACGACCGGCGCTACCGCCACGGTCTGGCCATTCTGGAGGCCAAACGCTGGTTGCGCCCGCTCGACCGGGGTGATGCCACCGAGGTCACCGACCCCGACGCCCCTTCAAGCCAAATGCTGCGTTACCTCAGCCGTGCCGACGTGGTGTCTGACCGCGCGGTGAAATGGGGCATGTTGACCAATGGCGCGGTCTGGCGCTTGTATTGGCAAGACGCACGCAGCCGCTCGGAAGAATTTTTTGAGATCGACGTAGCCGCTGCACTGGGTCTGGCTGGCATTCAGCGTGACCTTGACGACTGGCCGCCCAGCCATGCACTGCGCCTGTTTTACCTGTTGTTCAGCCGCGAAGCATTTTTGCCCCAAGCGTGGCTGGCAGAGCGTGGGGAAAGCACCGGGCGCACCTTCCACGCCTATGCCCTGAACGAGGCCCGGCTGTACGAAGAACGCGTCTCGCAAGACCTGGGCGCGCGCGTGTTTGCCGATGTGTTTCCGCAGCTGGCTGACGCCCTGGCGCGCGGCGACTTGCACGCTTGCACCTATGAGGTGGGGTTTGGCCAGTTCAAACGCCCGCGCTTCACACCAGCTTATCTGGACGAAGTGCGTGAAGCCGCGCTGGTGCTGCTGTACCGGCTGCTGTTTTTGTTTTACGCCGAAGACCGCCAGCTGCTGCCCATCAGGGACGAGCGCTATGGCGCTTACAGCGTGCGCCGCATCCGGCAAGAGGTGCGAGACAAGGTTGATGCGGGCGGCACGTTTTCCAGCACCATGCCCAAAATTTGGCTTGCGTTGCGCGGTGTTTTTGAGCTGATCGACCTGGGTGATGACGACATCGGCATGCCTGCCTACAACGGCGGTTTGTTCAACCGGGCGCGCGCCCCGCTGCTTGAACGCACCCGCATTGCAGACAAGGTGTTGGCGCCCATCATCGACGCCCTGTCCCGCCGCACTGAGGATGTGCTGCACGGCTGGATCAACTACCGCGACCTGGCCGTGGCGCACTTGGGCGGCATTTATGAGCGCCTGCTGGAGTACAGCCTGGTGCACCATGTGCAAGCCAAAGACGACTACAAAGACAAAGCCGAGATCAACCGTGTCGTGGCGCTGCCCGCCAGCTTTGCCCGCAAAGCCTCGGGCGGCTACTACACCCATGACGACCTGGTGCGCCTGAACCTGCGCGAGTCGGTGGGCGTGCTGGCGCTTGAACGACTGACCACCTTTGAGCTGCACCTGGCCAAGTGGCGCAAAAAAACGGCACTCAACCCGGGCGACTGGGACCGCCTGGATGCGCTTGACCCGGCCAGCCAGATGCTTGAACTCAAGGTGTGCGACCCAGCCATGGGCAGTGGGCATTTTCTGGTGGCGCTGGTGGATTTTTTGGCCGACCTGACTCTGGAGGCCATCGCCACCGCCACCCTCCACGTCAACGCCCAGCCCTGGGCGGCGCACCTGGCAGAAGCCGCGCGCCCCTGGCAAAGTCCAGTGCTGCAGCGCATAGCCAGCATTCGCCAAAGCATCAAAACCACTGCCAATGCACGCGGCTGGGCAGTCACAGACGCGCAGCTGGACGACCGCCACATCGTGCGGCGCATGATCCTGAAAAAATCCATCTTCGGCGTGGACAAAAACCCCATGGCCGTGGAGCTGGCCAAAACCGCGCTGTGGCTGCACACCTTCACCGTGGGCGCGCCCTTGAGCTTTCTGGACCATCACCTGCGCACCGGCGACAGCCTGCACGGCGAGCAGCTGCCCACCGTGCAGCGCGACCTGCAAGCGCTGGGCGCGCTGCTGCTGCAAACCGAGTTCAACCGCCTCAGCCTGGCTGCCAAGGCCATTGCCCAGGTGGCAGACCTGACCGATGTGGACATGGCAGAAGCACAACTCTCCAAACAATTGGCCGCCGAGGCCGCAGAGCAAGTGGCTCCCATCCACGCCGTGCTGGACTTCTGGCGCGCCATGCGCTGGATCATTGCGGGCTGGCCGGTCGACAAAATCAGCAAGCTGCCCAAGCTGCTTAAATTGTCGCCTGCGCTGTCATCTGCGCCAGCGCACCAGCCCTCACCCCCACCCTCTCCCAAAGGGCGAGGGAGCAAAACCCAGGCTGTTGACCACCCACCAAGCCAAGCGGTCTTGCACCCGCTGCCAGCCCAAACAAGCCAGCGTTCAAGTCAAGTAGCGGTCTTGCCCCCTCTCCCCCTGGGAGAGGGCGGGGGTGAGGGCGAAGCAGCTTGGCTGCTGGCCGGGCTGGTCAAGCTGCTGGAGCCTGGCCACAACCTGGTGCAGGTGCTGGGCGCCGGCCGACTTGACGGCGCAGACGCCGCCACCCAAGCCGCCAACGCGCTGATGGCTCGCGCCCGCGCCATTGCCGCCCGCGAAACCTTTTTCCACTGGTGGACCAGCTTTCCCACGGTGTTTGGTGCTGGCGCACAAGGTGGCTTTGATGCCGTGGTGGGCAACCCGCCGTGGGATCGCATCAAGCTGCAGCAAGTGGAGTGGTTTGCCGAGCGCAACCCGGCCATTGCCGCCCAGCCGCGCGCCGCAGACCGCAAAAAAATGATTGCCGCGCTGCAGGGGGTGAGCATGACGCAAACCGGCATCCACACCCCGCCTGTGGTCGACCTGTGGGCGCAATACCAAGAGGCCTGCGAGCGCGCCGAGGCCAACGCCCGCGTGCTGGGCAACGGCAAGCTCGGCAGTGCCGACTACCCGCTGCTCGGCGGTGGCGATGTCAACCTCTACAGCCTGTTTGTCGAACGTGCTCAAGCCCTCATCAACCCGCACGGCATCGTGGCGCTGATCGTGCCCAGCGGCATTGCCGCAGACAAAGGTGCCTCGGCCTTTTTCAGGTCCATCAGCAGCACCGGGCGCCTGCACGCGCTGTTTGACTTTGAGAACCGCAAAGTGTTTTTCCCCGATGTCCATGCCAGCTTCAAGTTTTGCGCACTGGTTTTTGGCAAAGCCCCGCGTTACAAGCCAAATATGCCTCTAGCGCTTACAGAACAAGCGCAAGCAGCTATCAATAATGAAGCGCTGGCATCCGCTGAGGGCGAGCTGCAAGAATTTAAGCCAAATGAGGCTCTAGCGCCCGTGGATAAAGCGCAGGCAGCTACAAATACAGAAGTGGCTGAGGCTGATGCAACCACCACGCCTGAGCCCTTGCCCAGCCGCTGTGCGTTTTACCTGCACAGCCTGGCCGAGCTTGACGAGCCCGGGCGTGCGCTGACGCTGAGCGCGCAAGACTTTGTGCGCGTCAACCCCAACACCGGAGCCGCACCCATTTTCAGAACCCAGCGCGATGCCGACATCACCCTCAAGCTTTACGCCCAGCACCCAGTGCTGGTCAGGCACGGCGCATGCAGTGAGTCGCTGGGCCAGCAGCCCGATGAGTGCGTGTGGCCGGTGAAATACACCACCATGTTCCACATGACCAACGACTCGCACCTGTTTTTGAAAGCGGACGAGTTGGCCGCGCAGGGCTGGACGCGCAGCGCGCTGAACCGCTGGGAAAAACCGGATGCCAGCAACCGCTCTGACACCCAGGCAGTCAAAGGCACTGGCAAAGGTCAACGTCAAACCCCGCCACCTGCGCTGGCCGTGCCGCTGTACGAGGGCAAGATGGTGCAAATGTTTGACCACCGCGCCGCAGACGTGGTGGTGAACGTGGCCAACTTGAAGCGTGCGGCGCAGCAGGAAGCAATATCGCAAGTTGAAAAAGCCAGCCCTGACCGTTACCCGGTGCCGCAATACTGGGTGACTGCGACTGAGGCCGCCACAGGCGACGATTTGGGCTATTGCCTTGGTTTTAAAGATGTGACTGCTTCGACCAATGCGCGAACCATGATTGCCGCTATGGTTCCTAAAGCGGGCTATGGCAACACATTGCCAGTTTTGTTACCAATCAACGTTGGCGATCCAGCCAGTTACTGCCGCACAGCGGCTCTTTTGCTAGCCAATTTTTGCAGCATGGCTTACGACTTTGTGGCGCGCCAAAAAGTACAGGCGCAGCACGTCAACTGGTTCGCGGTTGAGCAGCTCCCGGTCATCACCCCAGAGCGCTTTGACGACCCGCTGCCCGCGGCTTTTGCCCGTGCCATGCGCGCCGCCAAGCTCATGCCCAGCCGCCCCTTGCACCCCAGTGTGGCGGACTTTGTGCTGTCCCAAGTGCTGGCGCTGACCTATACCGCGCATGACATGGCGCCGTTTGCCCGCGACCTGGGCTATGTGGATGCCCACGGGCAAGTGTTGCCGCCATTGACCTGGAACGAGGATGACCGCCGTGCCCGTTTGGCGGCACTTGATGCGCTGTTTTTCTGGCTCTACGGGCTGGATGCCGATGACGCGGCCTACATGTTGGGCACTTTCCCAATCGTGCGCGAGCAAGACCTGCAAGCCTATGGCCGCTTTCGCACGCAAGAAGATGTGCTGGCCGCGCTGGCGCTGCTTACCTGATGGGCTGAAGTGTGCCGTGCCAAGCGCCGTGCCCCGTTTGGCTACATCCTTACCTCCCTTGTGCTGCCACTTGCAGCGCCTTGGATGCCCATTGGTTCAGGCTCACGCCGCTGGCTTGTGCCGCAGTCAACGCGGCGCTGTGCACTTCGGGTGGTACGCGCAGCATCAGCTTGCCGCTGGCGGGTTTTTGGGGCGATTGCCCCAGTTTTTCGCAGGCTTGCACGTAGTCGTTCACCGATTCATGAAACGCGTTTTGTAGTCCTTCAACCGTGCTGGCATGAAACCCCACAATGTCGCGAATGCCAGCCAACCGACCCACAAAAATTTGGTCAGCATCGTCGTACTCGATCCGGGCGGTGTAGCCCTTGAAGGTCATTGCGTTCATCATGGCTTGACTCCTATGTGGTTCAAAAATTCACGTGTTTGCTGCACCCGATACCTGAGCGCTTCTTTGCCAGGGTGCGGTCTATGGAAAAAAACTTTTTCGCCATCTTTCTCAAAAGTGACCGAAGACCCGCTGCCCTCAATCACTTGGCATCCCAAGCCAACCAGCAAGCTCTCAATGCGTGACCACTCCAAATTGCCATTCAGTGGGTGTGAAAAAATGGCCATCAGTGTTTTTTTATGCTTGCTGTTCATGATTGCAAATAGTACTCGAAATTCCAAGGCTGTTCAGTTCTCCAGCCGGTAATGCACCCGGATGAATTGCTTGAACTGGCGGATGATGGTCAGGGCGTCGGTCAGTTGGTCGCGGTCCAGTTTGCCCAGGCTGCTGAGTTCCACCAGGTTGCTGATGGGTTGCCCCAGGCTGAGCTGGCGCAAGTTGTTGCGCAGTTTCAGCGCCATCAGCATGCGCAGGGTTTCGGTCAGGTCGCGCACCAGATCTAAGGGCAACACCTGTAATTGAGCCAGCGCCTGCAAACGCTCGGCGGTGCCCAGTGGCTCCAGCCGGTATTGCAAGGCCAGTGCCCGCGTGCCGTGCACGATGGGGAAAGTGCCTATTTTTTTCAGGTCAAAGGTCTCGGGCTCGCGGTTGCCCAGCACCGCCAGGCGGCTCCACCAGCTGCTGCTGGGCTCGGCAAATTGGTCAATGGCGCTGGCCATGCGCGCCAGGTAGGTGTCGCTGCCCACGGCCATTTTCAGGGCGTGGCTGCGGGCGTTGGCCAGCAGGGCAGCATCTCCCGCCACGGCACGGGCGTCCATGAAAATGGCCAGGTTCATCTTGCCTTCAGGCTCGCTGCCATACAGCCACTGGCCAATGGTTTGCCGGAACGCGGTCAGCGGCTGACACCACAGCGGGTTGGTCACCATGATGTGGCCAGGGCAGGGTGGGTAGCCAAAACTGAGCAGTGCGGCGCTGAATTGCGCGGTGATGCGGTTCAGGTCGGGGCAGTCAAAGCCGTCGCGCAGCAGCAAGGCGTTGTCTTGGTCGGTTTTCAAAATTTGCTCACTGCGGCCTTCGCTGCCCATCACCAGCAGGCAACTGGCTTGCAGCAGATCAGGCGGTGCCAGCAGTGCCCACAGGCGGGCAAAAATCTGGCTGTTGAGCTCGCTGACCAGCTTGGAAATGATCTCGATGCGCATGCCCCCGCGCTGCAGCATTTTCAGGCTGTCGTCCACCTGCAGGGCGGCGCTTTGCAGCTCGCTGATGCTGTGCGCCTGCTCCACTTGCAGGGTGATCAGGTGCGAGTGGTTGGACATGAAGCTCATCAAGTCCAGCTGGCTGAGCACACCCAAAATGGTGTCGCCATCTTTCACCAACACGCGGTGGATGCGGTGGCGCAACATCACCAGCAGGGCTTCAAACAGCTCGGCTTCAGGCGGCAAAGAAATCAGGTCAAAACGGGCTACATCCCTTACTGGTAGTGCACTAGGTGCTCTGTTTTTTAGCAAGGCTTCGCGCAGGTCGGTGGTGGTGAACATGCCGATGCGCAACGTGCCGTGAGCCTCGTCGCGTACCAGTGCATGGCTGGCTTTTTGCGCTGACATCACCTGGCACACGCTCACGATGTCTTGTTGGCCATCGACATAAATGGGTTTTTGCAGGTAGGCGTCTTTGACCTTGACCAGCATCAGCGACATCATTTCGCGGTTGTGGTCGCGCTCTTGGTCTTCGGCCAGGTGGCCGGCCACACTGGCAAACACTTTGGCACCCAAGCGCGGGTTGCTGGCCAGCGCTTGCATTGCGGTGGCTTTGGGCAGCAGCCACAGTTGCACCGCGTCCAGCGCTTGGGCGCTGGCGTGGTTCAGCCCGGTCAGCAGCGCACGCCAGTGAAAGCACTCCCCGGCGGTCAGCACATGCACATGGCCATCTTCTTCCAGTTGCACATGCCCGCTGCGGACAATGAGCAAGTGCTCAGGCGCGCTGCCCGGCTGCAGCAGCATGCTGCCGGGGGCTGCGGGTTGCAGCTGCAGGGCGTCGCGCCACTGGCTTTGCTCGGTGGCGCTTAACTCGTTGAATGGTGAGGTTTCAAATGGAAAAGGGTCGGTCACAACGGGCTTTCAGAACACAAAAAAAAGACTGCCAACGCAAGCTGGCAGTCTATGAGGATGTGGCGAGAAATAACTTCCCCAATTTGCCGCGGCGGATTTGGGCGTGCTGCGTCGTTGCAAGTCGCTTGTTTGGCTCGCCAAACGGCGCGCCTTGCGCCTAGCTGCACATCCCAACTCCTGGCGGCAAACCGGGGTGTTATTCCTTGCCACATCCTAAGATACAGCACCTGGCACATCAGGTGCCAGGCTGAGTGAGGTCAGATCAGTGGCCGCCGCTGGTTTCGGCACCAATGCCGGTTTCAGAGCGCACTTGTTGCGCCGGGTAGCCAGCACGGTCAATGGCAGCACGTGGGCCGCGGTCAAGCAGCGACACCAGCCAAATGGTCAGGAACGCGGCAGGAATCGAGAAGATAGCGGCTGAGTTGTAGGGGAACCAGGCCGAACCTGCGGGGTTATGCATCACGGCTTCCCAGACGCTGGCTGAACCAATGGTCAAGACTACCGCCATGGTCAGGCCGACAAAACCGCCAGTCACTGCACCCTTGGTGGTGCAGTCTTTCCACAGCACGCTCATGAACAGCACCGGGAAGTTGGCCGAAGCGGCAATCACAAAGGCCAGCATCACCATGTAGGCGACGTTTTCTTTCTCAAACGCAATGCCCAGCACCACGGCAATGACGCCCAGGCACACGGTGGTGATTTTGGAAACGCGCAATTCTTGCGCTTGGTCGACACGGCCATGACGCCACACAGAGGCATACAAGTCATGCGACACGGCTGAAGCGCCAGACAGTGTCAAGCCGGCCACCACTGCCAAAATCGTCGCAAAAGCCACAGCAGAGATGAAGCCCATGAACACGTTGCCGCCCACTGCTTTGGACAAGTGCACCGCAGCCATGTTGCCGCCGCCAGTCAAGCCTTTGCTGATGTCGCCATCCACAAAATAGTCCATCGGGTTGGGGATCAGGTTGGTGATGGCGCCAAAGCCGATGATGAAGGTCAAGATGTAGAAGTAGCCGATCCAGGTGGTGGCCCAGCCCACAGATTTACGGGCTTCTTTGGCGCTAGGCACGGTAAAGAAGCGCATCAAGATGTGCGGCAAACCAGCGGTACCAAACATCAGCGCCATACCGACCGAGATGGCCGAGATGGGGTCTTTGATGAGCGCGCCCGGAGCCATGATGGCTTCTTTCTTGCTGTGCACTTCAATGGCTTTCTCGAACATCATTTCGAGCGAAAAACCAAATTGCATCAGCACCGAGACCGCCATGAAGGTGGCACCCGCAAGCAACATGCAAGCCTTGATGATCTGCACCCAGGTGGTGGCTGTCATGCCGCCAAACAGCACGTACATCATCATGATGGAACCCACCAAAATTTCAGCGTAAAGGTAGTCCAGACCAAACAGCAGTTTGATCAACTGGCCAGCACCGACCATTTGGGCAATCATGTAGAAAGCCACCACCACCAGTGAGCCACTGGCTGCAAACACGCGGATGGGGGTTTGGGCAAAGCGGTAACCAGCCACGTCGGCAAAGGTGAACTTGCCCAGGTTGCGCAGCCGCTCGGCCATCAGGAAGGTGATGATGGGCCAGCCCACCAGCCAGCCAATCGAGAAGATCAAGCCGTCAAAGCCATTGGCAAATACCAGGCCTGAAATACCCAAGAAAGAAGCTGCAGACATGTAGTCGCCAGCAATGGCCAAGCCATTTTGGAAACCGGTGATGCCGCCACCAGCGGTGTAGAAGTCAGAGGCGCTTTTGGTCTTGGCTGCGGCCCATTTGGTAATGAACAGCGTGAAGATCACAAACGCGCCAAACATGACGATGGCCGTCCAGTTGGTGGCTTGTTTGGTGGCTTGGCCGAGGTCAGCACCTGCAGCAAGAGCAGCACCTGCGGTCAAAGTGAGCAAAGCGAGAAGCGCCGTTTGGCGCTGAATATTATTTTTGAATTTCATTTGAGGGCTGCCTTGGTGATTTCAGCAGTCAGGTCGTCGAATTCGCTGTTGGCGCGACGGACGTAAATGTTGGTGATGATGATGGTGAACAGCAAGACGCCAATGCCAATGGGCATGCCCAAGGTGATGACGCCGGCGCCCATTTTGGTGGCCAGCAGTTCTTTGTTGTAAGCCACCAGCAGGATGAAGCCGTAATAGGCCACCATCATGAGGGCGGTCAGCGTCCAGCCAAACGTCGATCGTTTGGACTTGAGCTCCTGGTATTTCGGGTTGCTTGTCACCCGTTGGATCAAATCATTTTGCATGCAGCATGTCTCCGGTAAGTTGTGGAGGGTGCACGGTACGTGGAAGTACTTACCACGCTCTTACCTCAGACTTACCCAGGACTTACCCTGAGAGCAAGCGGTGGGGGTGTTGACTTGCGCGGGTGAGGTCAAAGTTTTCAGTCAGTGTTTACCCTAGCTTTGAAGGTTTGGCTCAGATTTATCAGAAAACTGTAAGCGAGCCCCGCAATAGTCCACCTCGCATCAAAGCAGGCACCGCTGAGTGCGTCAAAGAAGTTGCTGAAAATTTGGCAATTTTGTGTTTATTTCAATCTAGGAGACTTCATGAAGCATGACTACGACAGTTCTGCCTACTGGAAGGAAACCATCAAACTTTTGAGGAATGTGCTGATCCTCTGGTTTTTGGTGTCTTTCGGGGCAGGTATTTTGTTTGTTGACTTTTTCAACCAATTCCACCTCGGTGGTTACCCGATGGGTTTCTGGTTTGCACACCAGGGTTCCATGTACATCTTTGTGGCGCAGATTTTTTACTACGCCTGGCGCATGAACAACCTGGACATCAAGTTTGATGTTCATGAAGACTGAGGACTAAAACATGGATCTTCAAACCACAATCTACCTTATGGTGGGCTTGAGCTTT
>NZ_JAQURE010000046.1 GCF_028715765.1 Rhodoferax sp. | reverse complement strand
AAGAGTATTTGGGCAAATTCGACCCGCTGCTGACCATCCGCTTTGGTGCCACCTTCAAAGGCGACACCGATGCTTTGAAGTACAAAAACCTGGTCTACACCCTCGACAGCCTGGAGGCGTTTCGCCAGCGGCTGGTCAAAGGCATCACGGTAGACACCGTGGGCGCAGGGGCAGACATGGCGCAAGTGCTGTGTTTCACCAGCGCCAGCGGCACGGCCAAAGAGCGCACCGCGCAGGTAAGCTTTCAGACCATCGCCGGCAAAAACGCCACGGTGGCGCTGCAGGCCAAAGACAACCTGGGCGAGAAAACCGAGATTGGTTTTCTGGACGGCCATGTGGTGGAGAGCGTGACCGGCAAAGAGGTGCTGTTCACCAACGGTTTTGCCCTGCCCTACGCTGAGCCCACGTCTTACGGCATGTTGGCCGAGCAAACCCAGGCGCTGATCATTGAGCGCAGCATTGCCAACCACTTTGAGCGCGAAGAGGCGCTGTTCAAGCGCGGCATCAAGGCCTTGAGCCTGTTCTTTATTGACGCGGTGGCCAAATACATGCCTGAGGGACACAAACCCGCCGTCATCCGCGTGGCGTTTGAGCGGCATTACCGCGCCCAGTTGCAGCAAGTGTTGGCGCGGCCTGAGATCGACGCCGGTTACCGCGCTTACCTGGAGCGCAGTGCGGCCGACATTGGCCGGGTGCACAAGGGCTACTTTGCCCGCTCACACAGCGAAAAAGGCGAAGAAGAAGCCATCAAGCTGATCTTGCAAGAAAAAGAAAAATTGCTGAGTTTTGACACCGACCTGCGCTTTATCTTCAGCATGTGGGCGCTGCAAGAAGGCTGGGACAACCCGAACATTTTTACCCTGTGCAAGCTGGCTCCCAGCAACTCCAAAATCACCAAGCTGCAGCAAATTGGCCGTGGCTTGCGGCTGGCAGTCAACCAAAAGCTGGAGCGGGTGCAATCTGACGACCCGGCGTTTGACGAGGTCAACGAACTGGTGGTGGTGGTGCCTGCCAGTGAGGGCGATTTTGTCGAATCCATTCAAGCCGAGATTGCTGCCCACAGCGTGCTGCGGGTGGCAAGAGTCATGACCCAGGAGTCGCTGGCATTAAGCGGCATTCAACTTGGCCCATTTGTGACCGTAGCCTTGTTTCAAGCCCTTGCGCAATGCGGCGCGGGCACGATTGACATGACCCAAGACGCGCTGGTGCTGCAGCCCAATGCCACGCTGCACATGCAGCAACGCGCCCGCATTGAGGCCGCATTGACGCAAGTACCCGGCCTGAGTGCAGCAAATGCCAGCGCCACGTTGACGTACCTGGAGACGTATTACCAAGGCTACGGCAAGGTCAAACGCAAGGGCGACACACCCAAACCCAGCATTCGCATCAACGCAGGCAACTTCCAAAAATTCAAAGAACTCTGGCAAAACCTGAACCGTGATGCCGTGCTGCGCTACGAGCTTGACCCGCAGGCACTGACGCAAAAGGTGCTGGCACGCATGGCCACTGATTTTGAGGTGCGCCCCATGAGCATCAGTGTGACGCGCACCGAGTCGGTAGAGCGCCTGCACCTGGCCAAAAGCACGCAAAGCAGCTATGAGGTGCTGTCGCAGTCGGTCTACAGCTTGTCTGAGTTTGTGCAGGAACTGGCCAACCTAACCAAACTGAGCATGCATACCGTGGCCAGCATTCTGGGCCGCATGCCTGCGGACAAGTTTGCGCAAATTCGCCACAACGAAAACCGGGCGCTGACCGCACTGCGCGACCTGATGCTGGGCTGCGTGTATGAGTTGCTGGTGAACAAGGTCACCTATGAGCTGCGTGAAGTGCGCGTCAAAACCTCATTGACCGACACAAAGGGCGAGCTGCTCGATGCCATTCCCGTGTCGCTGTGCGGGGTTGAAACCCACGCCATCAGCAACGCCGAGGTACAGGCTCGGTCGTTGTTCACCGATGCGTTCATGCCGGTTGACAGCAACATTGAGCGGCGCACGGTAGACGAATCCAACCAGACCCAGATCACGGTGTTTGCCAAGCTGCCCAAAATCAACATCCCCACCCCGGCTGGCAACTACAACCCTGATTTTGGCTACGCCCTGGTGCAGGGCGGCAGCGCGCAGGCGGTGTATTTGGTGGTGGAAACCAAGGGCTATGACAACCCGGGCGACATTCCCGCTAAGGAAAAACAGAAGATTGACAGTGCCCGGCAGTTTTTCAAAGCGCTGCAGGCCTTGCCTGAGCTGCGAGACAAGGGCGTGCACATTCACTTTCAGACCAAGATCAACAGCGACACCTTGGCGCAGTTGATTTCAAGCCTG
Source organism: Rhodoferax sp. (assembly GCF_028715765.1). Lineage (GTDB taxonomy): Bacteria > Pseudomonadota > Gammaproteobacteria > Burkholderiales > Burkholderiaceae_C > Rhodoferax. The sequence goes on along the minus strand of NZ_JAQURE010000046.1, from coordinate 22,291 downwards.
CAAGCCCACCCGGTAGCTGTGCCCACTTGACCCGTCAGTTACAGCGCCAAGTCATAGCGCCAGATACGTAGCTGCACACTTGAGCAAACCTACAGCGTCAACACCGTGCAGCCGGTGGTTTGACGCGCTTCCAGGTCGCGGTGGGCTTGCTGCACGTCTTCAAGCTTGTAGTGCTGGTCAATGTGAATGTTGACTTGGCCGCTGGTCACCATGGCAAACAAATCATCGGCCATGGCCTGGGTGCTCTCGCGCGAGGTGATGTGGCTGAACAGGGTTTGCCGGGTCACGTAAATCGACCCCTTGGGGCCCAAAATGCCGGGCGCAAACGGTGCCACCGGGCCAGACGCGTTGCCAAAGCTCACCATCAGGCCAAACGGGCTCAAACAATCAAGCGACTTGTCCCAGGTGTCTTTGCCCACCGAGTCATAAACCACCTTCACGCCGCGCCCTGCGGTGATGTCTTTGACCCGAGCCAAGAAATCTTCTTTTGCGTAATTGATAGCAAACTCTGCACCATTGGAAAGCGCTAGAGCACATTTTTTATCAGAACCAGCGGTGCCAATCAAGCGCAGACCCAAGGCTTTGGCCCACTGGCAACCGATCAGCCCCACGCCACCGGCGGCGGCATGAAACAGCACAAAGTCACCCGCCTGCAGCCCACCCTGCGGGCTGCAGCGCTTGAGCAAATACTGCGCCGTCAAGCCCTTGAGCATCATGGCCGCGCCGGTCTCAAAGGCAATGGCATCAGGCAACTTGCACACGCACTTGGCAGGCATTACCCGCAGTTCGCAATAGCTGCCCGGGGGCTGGCTGGCATAGGCGGCGCGGTCACCCACCTGCAGATGCGTCACGCCCTCGCCCACAGCCTCCACCACCCCGGCGGCTTCCATGCCCAGAGTTTGCGGCAGGCTCATGGGGTACAAGCCACTGCGCTGATAGACGTCGATGAAGTTCAAGCCCACTGCATGGTGGCGCAGGCGAATTTCGCCCGGGCCAGGCTCACCCACGGCCACAGTCACCAGCTTGAGTTGCTCCGGGCCGCCGTGCTGGTCAATGCGGATGGCGCGAGAAGTTTGTGATGTCATGCCAGTTTCCTTTCAAATGAAAACATGTTGCCACGAAATAAATGCCCTTTTTTGGCGCTGTCACGCACATGACAGTGCCAGTCAAGCGGCACGATTAGCTGAGAAAATAGCCTAATGCACGCCCCCATCACCCTCAAAACCGCCGCCTTGTTGACCCTGCCTCCCCTGCTTTGGGCGGGCAATGCGGTGGTGGGGCGGGTGGTGGCACCGCTGGTGTCGCCCATGACGCTGAATTTTCTGCGCTGGTCGATTGCTTTTGCGTTTTTGTTGCCGCTGGCCGCACCCGTGTTGCGCCGTGGCAGTGCTTTGTGGCCAAGCTGGCGGCGTTTTGTGGTGCTGGCGCTGCTGGCCATTGGCGGCTACAACGCGCTGCTGTATTTGTCGCTCAACACCTCCACCCCCATCAACGTCACACTGGTGGGCTCCAGCACGCCGGTTTGGATGCTGCTGATAGGCCGGGTGTTTTTTGGCACGCCCATCTCGGTCAAGCAATGGCTGGGGGCGGTGCTGTCGATTGCCGGGGTAATGGTGGTGCTCAGCCGTGGCGAGCTGGCAGTGCTGCTGCAGGTGCGCCTGGTGGCGGGCGATGTGTACATGCTGCTGGCCAGCGCCGCCTGGGCTTATTACAGCTGGATGCTGGTGCACCCCACCACCGAGCCGCCCGAGATCAAGCGCGATTGGTCAGCCTTCTTGCTGGCACAAATTGCCTTTGGGTTGGTCTGGTCGGGGCTGTTTGCCGGGTCTGAATGGGCATTGGGCTTGGGGCGCCTGGCGCTGAGCTGGCCGGTAGCTGCTGCCTTGCTGTTTATTTCACTCGGGCCGGCGCTGCTGGCTTACCGCTCTTGGGGCGCCGGGGTGTCGCGCGCGGGGCCGTCGATGGCGGGCTTTTTCATCAACCTCACGCCGCTGTTCACGGCGGTGCTCTCCAGCGCATTTTTGGGCGAAGTACCACACCTGTACCATGCGGTGGCTTTTGTCTTGATTGTGGGCGGCATAGCGGTGTCGTCACGGCGCTGAAGCCTCGATTGGCACCTTGGGGTGCTAACCAACTGTCTCTGTTTCAACGCTGATCGCTGCCTAAAATTTACCCACACATCTTGCGCTTACCCTCACCCCCTACCCCTTCACCTTGAGGAAATTTATGAACGCTGCCTCCACCACCAATGCCGCCCTGATGGCGCGGCGCCAAGCTGCCATCCCCCGCGGGGTGGGCCAAAGCCACGAAGTGTTCATTGCCCGTGGCAGCAACGCCGAGGTGTGGGACGTGCAAGGACGCCGCTACATTGACTTTGCCGGCGGCATTGCGGTGCTCAACACCGGCCACTGTCACCCCGACATCAGCCAGGCGGTCAAAGACCAGATCGACCGCTACACCCACACCTGCTTCCAGGTGCTGGCTTACGAGCCCTATGTGGCACTGGCTGAACGCTTCAACGCCTTGGCACCGGGCCACTTTGCCAAGAAAACGCTGTTTTTAAGCTCTGGTGCCGAAGCCGTTGAAAACGCCATCAAAATCGCCCGCGCCTACACCCAGCGCCCGGGCGTGATTGCCTTCACCAGCGGCTACCACGGCCGCACCCTGCTGACGCTGGGGCTGACCGGCAAAGTGGCGCCTTACAAAATAGGCTTTGGGCCATTTCCCAACGAGATTTTTCACGCTGATTTTCCCAACGCGCTGCATGGGGTGAGCGTGGATGACGCCATGGCCTCGATTGAAACCATCTTCAAGAACGACATCGAAGCCAGCCGCGTAGCCGCCATCATCGTCGAGCCGGTGCAGGGCGAAGGCGGCTTCAACGTGGCCCCGTTTGACTTTTTGCAGCGCCTGCGCGCCTTGTGCGACCAGCATGGCATTGTGATGATTGCCGACGAAATCCAAACCGGCGCTGGCCGCACCGGCACCTGGTTTGCCATCGAGCAAGCCGGCGTGGTGCCAGACATGATCACCATGGCCAAATCCATGGCTGGGGGCTACCCCATTTCTGGTGTGGTGGGGCGTGCCGACATCATGGACGCCCCCGCTGCGGGTGGCTTGGGCGGCACTTATGCCGGTAGCCCGTTGGGCTGCGCGGCGGCGCTGGCGGTGCTGGACGTGTTCGAGAAAGAAAACCTGCTGGCGCGCAGCTGCCAACTGGGCCAGCACTTGATGGCCAGCTTGCAAGCCATGGCCAGTGCCGATAAGCGCATTGCCGAGGTGCGTGGCCTGGGCGCCATGGTGGCCATTGAGCTGTGCAAAAACGCCGACCCGCACCAACCCGATGCCAACCTGGCCAAAGCCCTGGCCGCCACAGCCTGCCAGCGCGGCCTGATTCTGCTGACCTGCGGCACCTACGGCAACGTGGTGCGCATCTTGGTGCCGCTGACCGCCAGCGATGCCATCGTTGACGAAGGGCTGGCCATTTTGCAAGCCAGTTTGGCTGCATTGGCTTGAACCTGGCGCAGTCAAGGCCTGTTGGTGTAGCGCTTGACGGTCTCATGATTACAATCATTTAAATAGCTACACATGCTTATTCCATAAGCGCTATAGCCTTATTTCATCTATAAATTCAGGACTCATCATGACCTCATCACCCCTGTCCCAACTCAAAGACCCCAGCCTGCTCAAAACCGATGCGTTCATCAACGGCCAGTGGGTGGCGGGCAGCAGTCGCTTTGCCGTCACCGACCCGGCCACCGGCGCACACCTGGCCGATGTGGCCAACATGACCGCCGCCGATGCTGAAAAAGCCATTGCCTCGGCAGAAACCGCTTGGCCAGCCTGGCGCAGCAAAACCGCCAAAGAACGCAGCATCATCCTGCGCAAATGGTTTGACCTGATCATGGCCAACCAGGACGATTTGGGCCGCATCATGACCGCCGAAGAAGGCAAGCCACTGCCCGAAGCCAAGGGTGAAATTGCCTATGGCGCCAGCTTTGTCGAATGGTTTGCCGAAGAAGCCAAACGCGTCAATGGCGAAACCCTGCCGCAGTTTGACAACAACCGCCGCCTGCTGGTGCTGCGCCAACCCATTGGCGTGTGCGCGGCCATCACGCCGTGGAACTTTCCCATGGCCATGATCACGCGCAAGGTGTCGCCGGCGCTGGCGGCCGGTTGCCCGGTGGTGATCAAACCCGCTGAACTGACCCCCCTGAGCGCGCTGGCACTGGCCGAACTGGCGCAGCGCGCGGGCATTCCGGCCGGGGTGCTGAACATTCTGAGTGCCGATGCCAACAACAGCGTCGCCATTGGCAAGGTGTTTTGCGCCAGTGACGTGGTGCGCCACATCAGCTTCACCGGCAGCACCGAAGTGGGGCGCATCTTGCTGGCACAAAGCGCCCCCACGGTGAAAAAACTCAGTCTGGAGCTGGGCGGCAACGCACCGTTCATCGTGTTTGACGATGCCGACATTGACAGCGCGGTGGAAGGCGCGTTTGCCTCCAAGTACCGCAACGCCGGCCAAACCTGTGTCTGCTCCAACCGCCTGTATGTGCAAGCTGGTGTCTACGATGAGTTCGTGGCCAAGTTCGCCGCCAAGGTCCAGACCGCCAAGGTCGGCAACGGGTTTGAGGATGGCATCAACCAAGGGCCGTTGATTGAAGAAGCTGCGCTACAAAAGGTAGAGCGCCATGTGCAAGACGCCGTCGCCAAAGGGGCAAGATTGCTGTGTGGCGGCAAGCGTTTGCCAGGCTTGTTTTTCGAGCCCACGGTGATTGCCGATGCCACCCCTGACATGCTGTGCGCCCGTGAGGAAACCTTTGGCCCCTTTGCCCCGGTGTTCAAGTTCAACACCGAAGCCGAGGCCATTTTTGCCGCCAACCACACCGAATTTGGTCTGGCCAGCTACTTCTACAGCCGCGACATTGGCCGCATCTGGCGCGTGAGCGAGGCGCTGGAGTACGGCATGGTGGGTGTGAACGTGGGCATTTTGGCCACCGAGCACGTGCCGTTTGGTGGCGTCAAGCAGTCGGGCTTGGGCCGCGAGGGGTCGCACCACGGCATTGACGACTATGTGGAAATCAAATACGTGTGCGTGGGCGATGTTCTGAAATAACACTCAAATCGTCAAAATCAATAGCTTCTTACGCTTATTCCATAAGCGCTAGAGGCCAAAAAATCATAAATTTTGGCGACTCGTTGTAGCCACCATGAACATGACAGTTTCTGTGCACTCTGTGTGTAACGAGTCGTGGCAGTGTTGTCGGCCATGCTGGTGCATCTTTACAATCTGCACCTATGCTGGAAACCACTCACATTGACCAAATCACCGAGCGCGTGGAGCACCTGCTGGTGCGCCATGAAGAACTCGTGCGCACCAACGCCCTGCTGGCCGCCCAGGTGAAGACCCTCACGCAAGAGCGCGACTCGCTCAAAAGCCGCCTGAACGCGGCGCGCGCCAGGGTGGATGCCCTGCTGGAGCGACTGCCTGCTGAGGTTGGCGGCGGCGGCGTGCAACCGGCCTTCAAAACAACACCGCAGCGGACAAGCTCATGAAACAACTGGAAGTTCAGATCATGGGGCAAAGCTACCTGCTGGGTTGCCCCGATGGGGGCGAGGCGCGCTTGCTCGATGCGGTTGAAAAAGTCGACACCGCCATGTGCCGCATTCGTGAAGCCGGCAAAGTGCGTGCCCGGGATCGCATTGCGGTGCTGGCCGCGCTCAATTTGGCGTTCGACCTGGCTGACCAAATTGCCCACCAGGCCAAGCCAGCCAGCCCAAGCGCAGTGGCTACACCTGAGCACAGTCAAAAACTGAATGCCTTGCTCAAGCGCCTGGACGATGCCTTGGGGCAAGACGGACACCTGTTGATATAGACACCACCGCTCGGCCTGGATTCACAGCAGCCAATGTCAATGAACGATGGTACTGGCCGGTGGCAATTCGTCTGGCTGGCGAAAAATTTGAGCCACATCCACAGCGTCAAAACGGTACTGCGCAGCACAAAAATCACAACCCACCTCAATGCGGGGCTGCTCTTGCAAAATGCTTTGAGCTTCTGCCTCCCCCAGCCCGGCAATCATCCGGGTCACGCGCTCACGGCTGCATGAACATGCGAAATGCGGCCCGGTGGCGCCCTTCATAGGCTCAAAACGCAACAGGCCTTCATCCCAAAACAGGCGGTGCAATACGGTCTCAACGTCCAGCGTCAACAGCTCCTCGCGCTTCAAGCTGGCTGCCAGCAGGGCAATGCGGTTGTAGTGCTCGTTCAAGCCAATTTGGTCTTCATCGGCTTGGGCTGCATGGCCCGCCAAGTTGCCCGTGCCAGCCATGGGCAAGCGCTGAATCAGCAAGCCAGCGGCCACTTTGTCGTTGGCAGCTAACACCAGCGTGGTGTCTAGCTGCTCGCTTTGCAGCATGTAGTGCTGCAGCACGTCGCTGAATTGCTCCAGTTTTTCATGTGCATCACCATACAGCGGCACAACACCTTGGTAAGGCTGTTGGCCTGGCTGGCGGTCTTGCGGGTCGAGCGTGATGGCGCACCGCCCAGTGTTGCCCACATTCACCAGCTGGCTCAGGCTGGCCGCGCTCGGCACATCGCCCTGCACCGTGGCCGCCGCGCGCAAGGCCAAATCGCTTTGCACCTCCACCACCGCCAGTTTGACTGGCCCATCGCCAAACACCTGCAGCACCAACGCACCGTTGAATTTGATGTTGGACTGCATCAGCACCGCGGCAGCAGTCATTTCACCCAACAGGTTTTGCACTGGCTCGGGGTATGCCCCGTGGGTGGTGTTGTGGGCTCTGCGGCGCAAAATTTCAACCCAGGCATCGGTCAAGCGCACCACGGCGCCACGCACGGGCAAGCCGTCAAAAATGAATTTATGGAGTTCAGACACTGGATAGGTACCAAAAAAATTAGGCAATTTTGTGCAAAGTGGCCTTGAAGCGCTGCGCGTTGGCCACGTAATGATCGGCGCTGTGGCGCAGGCCTTCCAGCTGCTCAGGGGTGAGCTGGCGCACTGCTTTGGCGGGGCTGCCAATGATCATGGCGCCATCGGGGAATTCTTTGCCCTCGGTCACCAAAGCGCCCGCCCCCACCAGGCAACCCTTGCCAATTTTGGCGCCGTTGAGTACCACCGCGCCAATGCCAATCAGGCTGTCGTCGCCCACGCTGCAGCCATGCAGCATGGCTTTGTGCCCCACCGTCACGCCTGCACCAATGTGCAAAGGCATGCCCACGTCTGCGTGCAGCACGCTCAAGTCTTGAATGTTGGTGCGCGCACCAATGCGGATGGGCGCGGTGTCGCCACGCACCACCACGCCAAACCAAATGCTCACCTCTTCGCCCAGCACCACGTCGCCCATCACCTCTGCGCTGTCGGCCACCCAGGCTGAATCAACCAACTGCGGGCAGATACCATCGACTTCATAAATTGCCATCATCGTCCTTTGAAATCATTTGCCTAGAATTGTAGGGAACCCATGACCGCGCTTGATACCTCGCCCTGCATGACCCCGCCTATGCCTTTGCCCTCGTTGCGCGCCCAAGCCCTGCAGTTTTTAAGTCTGTCCTCCACCCAAGACAAAGCGACTCAGGTGCGGGCACTTGACCTCACCACCTGGGCCATTGACCCCACTGAGGTGTTGCCGCCTCCCGCCCAACTGCCTGGCCGCCCAACACGCCCGCTGCTGGTGCACCCCAGCCAGTTGAAAACCCGCGCCGTGGGCACGCTGACTGGCCGCGCCGGGCTGATTCATGCCTTGACCCACATTGAGGCCAATGCCATCAACCTGGCACTCGACATGGTTTGGCGCTTTGCCCACATGCCTGAGCCGTTTTACCGCGACTGGTGGCAGGTGGCGCAAGAAGAGGCCTTGCACTTTGAATTGCTGCAGCAGCACCTGTTGCAAATGGGCTTTGCCTATGGCGACTTCCCCGCGCACGATGGCTTGTGGGACATGGCCGAGCGCACCCAAGCCGATGTGTTGGCCAGGCTGGCACTGGTGCCCCGCACCCTGGAAGCCCGCGGGCTTGATGCCACCCCGGCGGTGCGCAACCGGCTTATTTCGGTGGGGGACCAAGCGGGCGCTGCCATTTTGGACATCATCTTGCGCGACGAAATTGGCCATGTGGCCATTGGCAACCGCTGGTATGCCCACTTGTGTACCCAGCGCCAGCTCAACCCACTGACCACCTATGCCGAACTGGCGCAGCGCTACCACGCGCCGCAGCTCAAAGGCCCATTCAACTTGACCGCCCGCCGTGCCGCCGGGTTTACCGAGCCAGAATTGGCCGCCTTGCAACACGCCAGCCACACTGAGCCCACCCCATGACCCCACCGCGCGCTGACCGCCCCACACTGGCCACCACCCCCATGACGTTGAGCATGGCGCGCCAGCCTATTTTGAATGCCCAAGGCCAGGTGGTGGCGCACGAGCTGTTTGACCGCAGCGCCAGCGCCCAAGCATTCACCTCTGCCAGCGATGCCGCCTTGCTGTTTAACCTGCTGACCGATGCCACGCCCGAGGAATTCAGTGGCCAGCCCACACTGTTCATCAACTGCACACACGCTACGCTTGCCGCTGGCCATTTAGACCTGGTGGACGCCGAGCATGTGGTGCTTGAAGTGGGCCCGTTGCCTGTGGATCAAGACACCCCACAAGACATCGACACCTTTTGGCACAGCTTGGTGGCGGTGCACGCACGCGGCTTCAAGCTGGCTTTTAACCACACCGTGCTCAGCCCGGCCTATGCGCCTTGGTTGGGCTTGGCCAGCTTCATCAAGCTCGACTTGGCCAGCCTTGAGCCGGCAAAACACGCAAGCCTGGTGCAGCAGGCCCAGCAAAACCCAAGCGCCAAACTGGTGGCTGAAAAAGTTGAAACCGCTGCGCAGTTTGAGCATGCCAAACAGCTTGGCTTTGCGCTGTTTCAGGGCTATTGGTTTGCCCAGCCGGTGCTGATCAAAGGCCAAACCCTGCGCCCAGCACAAGCGGCCATCCTGCAACTCATCCATCTGGTGCGCCAAGAAGCCAGCACCAGCGAGATTGAAGAAGTGCTCAAGCACGACCCCACGCTGTCGTTCAACCTGCTGCGCTTCATCAATTCAGCCGGGTTTGGGTTGCGCTGCGAGATCACCTCGTTCAAGCATGCGGTGATGATTTTGGGGTTGAAAAAACTGTTTCGCTGGGCGGCACTGCTGTTGGCCAGCGCCCGCAGTGACGGCTGTGCCCCAGCTGTCAGCCAAGCGGCCGTGGTGCGCGGACGGTTGATGGAGCTGTTGGCCACGCATTTGCTCCCCCCAGAGGAATGTGACAACGCGTTTGTGGTGGGCATTTTTTCCATGCTCGATGCCATGCTGGGCATGGCCATGAAAGACGCCTTGGGCAGCATGCCCTTGCCACAAACCGTGACCGACGCCTTGCTGCACCAGTGCGGCGTGCTGGCGCCATTTTTAAGCCTGACACTGGCCTGCGAAAGTGCCGACGACGCCGCCTTTGCCCAGCACGCCACCGCTTTGCAGCTGACTGGCGACCAGGTCAACCTGGCGCATTTGCAAGCGCTGGTGTGGGCGCAAAACATGACGCTGTAACCCACCCACGGGTTTGTCGGTGAACCCGTCAACCCCGCGGATGGTGCTGTGCATGCAGGGTTTTGAGCCGCTCGCGTGCCACATGGGTGTAGATGGTGGTGGTTGAAATGTCCACATGCCCCAGCAGCATTTGCACCGCACGCAAGTCTGCACCGTGGTTGAGCAAATGGGTGGCAAAGGCGTGGCGCAGGGTGTGCGGCGACAGCGGCGCGCTGATGCCAGCCAAAGCAGCATATTTTTTGATCAGCATCCAAAACATGACCCGACTCATGGCCGTGCCGGGGCTGCTACCGCGCTGGGTGATGAACAAGGCTTCGCTCTGTTGCCCGGCCAGCAGCTCGCCTCTGGGCTGCGCCAGGTAACGCTTGAGCCACAGGCTGGCCACTTCGCCAAACGGCACCAGTCGCTCTTTGCTGCCCTTGCCGAAAACCCGCAGCACGTTGTCATTCAGGCTGACGTTGATGACTTTCAGACTCACCAACTCGCTCACCCGCAGGCCACTGGCGTACAGCAGCTCCAGCATGGTGCGGTCACGCACGCCCAGCGCCTCGTTCACATCTGGCGCGTTCAGCAAGGCTTCCACCTGCGGCTCAGTCAAGCTGTGCGGCATGCGCAGTGGCTGCTTGGCGGCTTGCAGCTTCAGGGTGGGGTCGGCTGGCACCTGCTGCTCACGCAAAGCCCAGCGAAAAAACCGCTTGAACACGGTCAGCCTGCGGTTAGCGGTGGTGGCCTTGGTCAGGGCGTGCTGGTCGGCAAAGTAGCTGTTGAGGTGAAACTCTGTCACCTGCAGCAGCGACACAGACTGCGGCTGCAGCCATTGGTCAAACAGGGCCAAGTCACGCCGGTACGCGGCCAGGGTGTTTTGAGACAACCCAGCTTCGAGCCAAAGCGCATCAATGAAGGTGTCGATCAGCGGGTTGGGCGGCAGTGGGCAGGGGTCAACGCGCGTGGGGTGGTCGGGGGATGGCATGGGCTGCTATTCTCGCTGGATGAATTTTGCGCAACTGCTTTTTCCAGATTTTTCCTTGATCTTGATCGGCTATTTGATCTGCCGCTTCACGCCGCTGAACCGCACGGTGTGGAGCCAAGTGGAGCAGCTGGTGTATTTTTTGTTTTTCCCGGTGTTGCTGTTTCACTCCATTTTGAAAAGCCCGCTGGACATCGGCAGCGCCAGCAACCTGGTGGGCGCGGGTTGGGCGCTGGGCTTGGGTGGCATTGCCATGGCCTACAGCGTGCCCTATTGGCCAGGCCTCAAACGCCACATGGCGGCACGCCAGCATGCGGCCAGCGCCCAAATTGCATTCAGGTTCAACTCTTTCATTGGGTTGGCCTTGGCCGAGCGGCTGACCGGTGCGCCAGGTTTGCTGGTGATCGCCTTGCTAATTGGGGTGAGTGTGCCGTTGATGAACATCGGCGCGGTGTGGCCCATGGCGCGGCACAACCAACGCGGTTTTTTGGCCGAACTGGTGCGCAACCCCCTCATCTTTGGCACCGCAAGCGGTTTGGTGGCTAACCTGGCCGGGGTGAGCTTGCCCGCTTGGCTGGAACCCACCGTGACGCGCATTGGAGGGGCATCGCTGGCACTGGGGCTGATGGCTGCCGGAGCCGGCATGCAGCTGAGTGCACTCAACCATGCCAAGCTGCTGGGGCTGGCGCTGCTGCTGATTCGGCACTTGCTGATGCCCCTGCTGGCTTTGGGCTTGTGCCTGCTGTTTGCCTTGAACCCGGTGCAGAGCACGGTGTTGTTGCTGTTTTCAGCACTGCCCACCGCGTCAAGCTGCTATGTGTTGGCCGCGCGCATGGGCTACGACGGCGCTTATGTGGCGGCCTTGGTCACAGTGTCTACCGTGTTGGGCATGGTCAGTTTGCCACTGGCGCTGGGGGTGTTGCGGGGGCTGCTGGCGTGAAGCTTTTCAAGCGCGCCGCACACAAAAAAAGCACCCGAAGGTGCTTTTTTTAATCTCAACCGTGGCAAGCCACGGTGTGAAACTTAGGCCTTTTGACCGACTTTGGCAGCAGCAGTCAGGGCTTGCTCAGTCACAGCAGAGATGTTGCTCTCGGCCATGGCCAAAGCTTGCTTGGCAGCGCTTTGGGCAGATTCCATGGCGCTTTGGCTGGAAGCCAGGGCGCTCTTGAGCACAGTCACGGCAGATTCAGTGCCAGCAGGTGCGTTCTTGGCCACGTTTTCAACCACTTGGTTGAAAGATTTTTGGGCTTCAGCAGCTTTGCCTTCGGCCATTTTGGTGACTTCAGCACTGGCTTCAACCAAGATGCCATACACATGACGGCCATAAGACACAGCTTTTTCAGCGGTGGGGGCAAACAAGCTGGTTTGCAAAGCCATGAGGGCTTGCGCATCTTTGGCAGCCAACAGGTTTTGAGCGTGAGCGAAAGACTCGGTGATCACGGCCTTGGCAGCAGCCATGTTGAGTTCAACCAGTTTTTCAACACCAGCGAAAGACTTGGTGGCGAGGTTTTGAACGGCATCCAAATTGGTTTTGTTGGCAGCGGCGATTTGGTCAGCAGTAACGTACATGGTAAATTCCTTAGAGGGTAGATGAATGGACAGAATAGCTGCTTTACATCAATATGTTGCACTGCAGCATGGTTTGAATTATAGGGTTAACCCGAGCCGATGCAAGCTTTTTTGTTGCAATGCAGCAAATTAATTTAAGTTGCGCAGTCTAAAACTGCTGACAAAGCCAGAGAGAAGCTCAACGCCACAAAATCAAGGCCGTGCCCAGCACGGTCAACGCCGAACCTGCCCAGGCGCCCAGCGCAGGCGCACGCTTGAACTTGAACCACAACAACGGCAACACCAAGATCGGCGACACCGACGACAAAATGGCCACCATGCCCACGTCGCCTTTCTCCAGTGCCCACAGCACCAGCGTCATGCCAATGCCCATGGCCACCAACCCATTCAGACCGGTTTGCACCAGCACCCGCAGCGTGGGCGGGGTTTGCGCTCGTGCCGCCTTGAAGCCAGCCGCCAGCAAGGCAAACTGCGCCAAGGTGGCCACCGTCACGCGCAGCGCAGAGGCCAGCACCGGGTCAAACTGGGTGGCCATGACTGGCTTGGCAATCAGTGAGCCCAGTGCCTGGCACAACGCGGCCGCCAGCGCCAACATCACCCCGGTGCGCACATCGCCCCGATCTGCTTCCCAGGCGTGGGTTTCGTCTTTGTGGCGCCCCAGCAGCATGGCGCACATGACCCCACCCAAGGTCAGCACGGCACCGGCAAAGGCTTGCGCACTCATGCGCTCACCCAGCACCAGCATGCCCAGCGCCGCGCTGAACGCCGCATGGGTGGCAAACAACACGCCGGCTCGGCGCGGCCCCAAACGGTTGATGGCTGAAAACAGCGCGGTGTCACCCAAAAAAATGCCCACCAAGCCGCTCAACGCCATCAGCCCCCAGGCGTGCCCATCAAAGTTTTGCCATTTGCCAGCCGCAACCACCACCGTCCACAGCATCACCGCCACCATCAACATGCGCCAGCGTGTGAAGGCAAACGCACCCAGATGGCGCGATGGTGTGACCGACATCACGCTGCCCAGCGCCCAACAGGCCGCTGCACCCAGGGCAAATAAGTCCTCAGGTGCCACTTAACGTGACGGCAAAGTTGACTGCAGCGTGCTCAAGGGCAGCTGATGCACTTCGGTCAGCAGCTTGGCCAGCGCCTGTGCCGCCGCCGCCAGCAGCGCCTGACCTTTGCTGGCACTGGCGTTGGCTGCATGACCCACAGCACCGGCGGCGTTGTAGTCTTGCATTTGCCAGGCGAGTTTGGCACTGCGGCCATTGCCCAACAGGTCAAATTGCGCCGCTCGCTGCTGGGCGGTAGAGGCAAAGTCTTGCGCCAAATGCAGTTTGACGTGCGTCGGGTCAAGCGCCAGCATCAAAGATGTCTCGATGTCGCCGCCATGCACGCCAAAGCGGTGCTCTTGGGCGCTGAAAAGGGCGCTCACATCACCGCCCTGCGCATCTTGCAGCGGCAAATTGAACCAGCTCACGCTGTAGACCAGCATGTCCAGGCGCGCACGCAGGTCACGTGCCACCATATCCATCACACTGACATTGCCACCATGGGCATTGAACAGCACCAGCTTGCGGATGCCACAAGCGGCCACGCCCTCGGCCACATCCGTCCACAAGCGGATGACAGTCTCATTTTTCAGGGTCAGGGTGCCAGGAAAACGGGCGTGCTCAGGGCTCAACCCCACAGCCTGCGTTGGCAACACCAGCAGCTTGACCGCCTCTGGCACCTGTGGCAAAGCCGCCGCCACCATGCCATTGACCAGCACCGTGTCCACACTCACGGGCAAATGCGGGCCATGCTGCTCGGTGGCCGCCACCGGCAACAGCGCCACCGTGTGCGCAGCCTGGCCGCTGGCTTGCAGGGCTGCAAAGTCGGCAGTGGTCCAGTCAGCCCAATAACGGGAGGCGTAGCGGGAGGGAGTGGTCATCTAAAAAAACTCAAAAGATGAGGATGCGGCAGGGTGAATGTTCAACCAAGCAATCAGATGGCGTGACCAAGCCAATGCCTTAGGCCTTTTTCATGAACTCGGCCTTCAGCATGAACGCGCCTTGGTCGGTTTTGCAATCCACTTCGTGGTCACCAGCACCTTCAGGCAGGCGAATGCTTTTGATTTTGGTGCCTTTTTTGAGCACGATGGACGAGCCCTTGACCTTCAAATCTTTGATCAAAATCACGCTGTCTCCGGTGGCCAGCACGCTGCCATTGGCATCTTTCACCACGCGAGCGCCCTCTGCGGCACCGTCGCCCGCTTCGGCCGCAGCTTGCGGCCATTCAAAACCACAGTCTGGGCAGACATAGTTGTCTCCATCAGGGTAGGTGTTTTCAAGGGTGCATTGGGGGCAGGCAGGTAAATTGCTCATGATGATTCCACGTCAAAGTGACGAATTGTAGAGGTCGGTATCATCCGGCCATGACTCAAAAACGATCTCGCAACCTCACCGGTGACTCCTTCTTTGCCTGGGACGGCGATGTGCTGGTGGTCAATATCCTGGGCAAACCCAGCGCCAGCAAAGACGCCATTGGCAAGCCGTTTGGTAAGCAACTCAAGGTCAGCGTGACTGCTGCCCCGGTGGCTGGCCGCGCCACCGACTACATGCTGCGCTTTTTGGCGCCCCACTTTGGCGTCACGCCCGCTGACATTGAAGTGGTGTTTGGCCGCATGAATGTCAACAAACAGTTGCGCATCAAAGCCCCTACCAAGCTACCGGCCGTGTTCACCAAGCAAGCAGACCAAAGTTCGCTGTTTGACGCTGACGCTGCTGACTGAGCCACCCAGCGTTTGCCAGACTGGCCGTTGAACTTCTCCCCACCGGGCACCCTCCAACCCCACCATGAACCCACTCAAACACTTCAGCCGACTGCTATACATAATATTTTTGATAGCTTCTTGCGCAATATCTACGGGCGCTAGAGGCCAAATTGGCTTAAAAAATACCGTGGTCACCGAGCAGATCAAGGCCGAGCTGATGGCACACGCGCCCAACGGCATCACACCGGGTGAACCGGTTTGGGTGGGGTTGCAACTGATTCACCAGCCCGAGTGGCACACCTACTGGAAAAACTCAGGCGACTCAGGCCAACCCACCACCTTGAGCTGGACACTGCCGCCCGGCGTGCTGGCAGGTGACATTGCCTGGCCGGTGCCCCAAAAATTGCCCATTGGCAACCTGGCCAACTACGGCTACGCCAACACCGTGCTGTTGCCGGTGCCGCTGACCATCACGCCAGACTTCAAACCCAACGCCCTCAACCCAGAGCTGTTGGTCAAGCTGCAAGCCAGCTGGCTGGTGTGCAAGCTTGAATGTGTGCCGCAAGACGGCGAGTTTGAACTGCGCTTGCCCGTGAAAGGGTCAACCGCCGGGAACGGCATGGCATTTGAAACGGCCTTCAAAGCACTGCCTAGCCCGCTGAATGTGGGCAGCCACATCACGCTAGACGGTCACACCCTGCAGATCAGTGTGCCGGGGCTGCCTGCCAGCCTGCAAGGCCAAACACTTGATTTTTTTCCTGAAACACCCGAGGTGATTGAAACCGCCGCCCAATGGACACAACGCTGGCAAGGCGCACTGTGGACGGCGCAAGTGCCGATTTCCCCACAGCGCAGCAGCAGCCCCACTGAAATGCCTTTGGTGCTGGCCGCCACGGTGCAAGGAGCACGGGTGGGCTTTGCCAGCACAGCGCAAGTCAGCGGCAGCTGGCCACCTGTGGCCGCGCCTGGCAGCACACAAGCCGCAGTCTCGCTTTCAAACACCTTGCCCGCCCCACCCCCTGCCAACCTGCCAACTACCCTTTGGCTGGCACTGCTGGGCGCGTTGGTGGGCGGCATGATTTTGAACCTGATGCCTTGTGTGTTTCCAGTGTTGGCCATCAAGGTGGTGGGCTTTACCCTGCATGCCCATGACCCGCAGCGCCAGCGCTTGGGTGGGCTGGCTTACAGCGCCGGCGTGGTGCTGTCGTTTGTGGCACTGGGTGCCTTGATGCTGGCCTTACGCAGCGCTGGCGAGCAACTGGGCTGGGGCTTTCAGCTGCAGTCGCCGCTGGTGGTGGCGGGGCTGGCGGCTTTGTTTACCGTGATTGGGCTGAACCTGGCAGGGCTGTTTGAATTTGGCCAACTGGTACCCAGCGGTCTGGCCACGCTCGAAGCCAAAAACCCGACGCTGGATGCTTTTTTGTCTGGCGTGCTGGCGGTGTTGATTGCCTCGCCCTGCACCGCGCCGTTCATGGGCGCCTCACTGGGCTTGGCTTTGGCTTTGCCTGCGGCGCAAGCCTTGCTGATTTTCGCCAGCATAGGGGTTGGCATGGCGTTGCCCTACCTGGCGGCCAGTTGGTCGCCCGCGCTGGCCGCCATGCTGCCGCGGCCTGGCGCCTGGATGAACACCTTTCGCCACCTCATGGCCTTCCCCATGTTTGCCACAGTGGTTTGGCTGGTGTGGGTGCTGGGGCAGCAAACCGGCATTGACGGCGCCGCTGCCTTGCTGGCGCTGCTGCTGGGCTTGTCACTGGTGATCTGGGCTTTGGGCTTGAAGGGGCGCAGCAAAGGCTTGATTGCTATTTTTTCAATAGCTGCTCTCGCACTATTGACAAGCGCTATAGGCCAAAATGTCATCAAACCTTTGGAGCCTGCCCAGACCAGCGCAAGCACGGCCCTGTGGCAACCCTGGGCACCGGGCAAGGTCGATGAGCTGCTGGCGCAGGGCCGGCCCGTGTTTGTGGATTTCACTGCGGCCTGGTGCGTGACCTGCCAATACAACAAGAAAACCACCCTGGCTGATGCCCAGGTGCTGGCTGACTTTGCCGCCAAAAAAGTCAGCTTGTTGCGTGCCGACTGGACTCGCCGCGACCCGGCCATCACCGCCGCGCTGGCGCGGCTTGGGCGCAATGGCGTGCCGGTGTACGTGCTGTACCAAACGGGTCGCGCCCCAGTGGTGCTGTCTGAAATTTTGAGCCCCGCTGAAGTGCATGCGGCACTGGCAGGGTTAACCCTGTAAAACATCTACCCAATTTGACAAAGATCAACCTTGCACATGGCAAATCTAAGGAACCCTTAAGACTTCAGGGTTAGGCTTAACCCTACTTCTTAAAGGAGATTTTTCATGAAACGTTTCACAACACTCACACTCGGTTTGGCCATGATGGGCATCAGCAGCTTGGCCGTTGCAGAAGAAGGCGAAGGCGGCGGCCGTCGCGTGGCTTTGAGCCCCAAAGTGGCGCAAGAATGTTCTTCTTGCCACATTGCTTTCCGGCCTAACTTTTTGCCCACTTCTTCCTGGAAAAAAGTCATGAGCTCGCTGGACAAGCACTACGGCACCGATGCCAGCCTGGCTGACGCCGACCAAAAAGCCATCACGCAATGGCTGGTGGCCAACTCGCAAGAAATTGGCGAAGCCCCACCCGACAACCGCATCACCAAAGCCTTTTGGTTTACCCGCAAACACGGCACCAACCATGTCAAGGCCGATGTCTGGAGTCGCAATTCGGTCAAAAGCCCGTCCAATTGCCAGGCCTGCCACGTCAATGCCGCCAATGGCGACTTCAACGAGCACAACATCCGTATCCCGCGTTGATTCACTTTTTGCTTTCCCTTCCCTGTAACTTTTAGGAGACACCATGTCCATCAAACCATCCCGCCTGCTGACCAGCTTGATCATTGCCTTGCCAATGGCCGCCACCACCGTGTTTGCCAACCCCATTTTGGACGGCTACAAAGCTGAAACCAAAGGCACTTTCAGCGTCGCAGCGGGCGAAAAGATCTACCACGCCGTCGGCCCAAATCAACTCTCCTGTGCATCTTGCCACACCGATTCCCCCAAGAATGTGGGCAAACACGCCAAGACCAACAAAGCCATCGACCCGCTGGCACCCAGCGTGAACGCCAAGCGCTTCACCGATGCTGCGCAAGTTGAAAAATGGTTCAAACGCAATTGCAACGACGCCCTGGGTCGCGCCTGCACCACCCAAGAAAGGGTGACTTCATGACCTACGTGCTGTCGGTCAAATAAGGCCCACACCATGAAATTCGCTAAACCCCTGCTCGTGCTCGCCATGGCATCGCTGTCACTGGCCGCCTGCGCGAAATACAACGGTGAAGACCGGGGTCGCCCGGTCATGCCAAGCCAAAGCAACGCCAAATGGGTTGCCGAATGTTCTGGCTGCCACATGGCTTACCCACCCGGCTTGCTGCCTGCCGCGTCATGGAAAAAAGTCATGGGCGGATTGGACAAACACTTTGGCACCGACGCCAGTTTGTCTGCAGCTGACAACGCTGAAATCACCAACTATCTGGTCACTTACGAGTCCAACCGCTGGACATCAAGCGCGGCACCTCTGCGCATCACCGATGGCGAATGGTTCAAAGTCAAACACATTGGCAAGGGCAACATTGACCCAGCGGTGTGGAGCCGTGCATCGGTCAAGAGCAAGGGCAACTGCGCCGCCTGCCACCAAGGCGCAGAACGCGGTGATTTCAACGAAAACAGCACCCGCATTCCCAACTGAGTTGGTTTGTCCCCCCCCACTGACTGAATGAAAGCCTCCCCCATGCAACGCACCCTGATCTGGGATTTGCCCACCCGTTTATTCCACTGGACGCTGGCTTCAAGCTTTGCCATAGCCTGGCTGACCAGCGACGGCGACCGGTGGCGCTCGATCCACGTGTTTTTTGGGTATTTGATGTTGGGGTTGGTGGTGTTTCGGTTGGTGTGGGGGTTTGCGGGTTCGCATTTTTCGCGTTTTTCCAGCTTTTGGTTTGGCCCCAAAGAGGCCATTGATTACCTCAAGCTTGTGGCCACCGGCCATGCGCCACGGCATGTGGGGCACAACCCCACGGGCAGCATGGCCATCTACATTTTGTTGGTGATGGCGGCAGTGGTCAGCGTCACTGGCATCATCACCTTGGGAGGTGATGAACAGCAAGGCATTGCGGCGGGTTGGTTCAGCTTTGCGCAAATTCAGGTCCTTAAAAATATTCACAACCTGGGCGCCATAGTGATGCTGCTGGTGGTGGCGGGGCACATCACCGGTGTGGTGGTTGAAAGTGTCATGCACAAAGAGAATTTGGCACGCTCCATGGTCACCGGGTTCAAAGAAGCGCAGGCGGGCACGCCCGTGGCTCAAAGCCACAAACTGGTGGCGGGCATCATGCTGCTGGCCATGCTAGGTTTTGCTGGTTGGTGGTTTACCTATGCCATTGACCGTACGATAGACAACCAAAAATGGCACATCAAACTGGAGTCAGGCATTGGCGAAGAGCCACATGTGAAGTTTGTTGGCAAGCAATTGGCTGACAACAAACTCTGGCGCGATGAATGCGGTGCTTGCCACGCAGTGTTTTATCCCGCGCTGTTGCCAGCGCGCTCCTGGACCAAAATGATGGCCGAGCAAGACCAGCATTTCGGTTCTGACCTGGGCTTTGACAAAGCCACCACCGATGAAATTTTGAAATTCATGGTGGACAACTCTGCCGACAAGCACTTGGTGGAAGCAGCGTTCAAGATTGAGCAATCTGTGCCCAAAGAAGCCACGCCGCTGCGTATCACCGAGACCCCTTACTGGGTAGACAAACACCACGAGATTGCCGCTGCAGACTGGGCCAATCCCTTGGTCAAAACCAAAAACAACTGCGCCGCTTGCCATGCCGATGCAGACGATGGCACCTTTGAAGATGCCGCCATGCACATTCCCAAAGCCCCCAAGCCTGTGGCTTCAGCGCCAGCAGCAGCCACCTCCAAACCTTGATCAACCGTGCGGCGAGTCAAAAAACCGCCGCGTCTGGACCGGCTTGATGGCTTGCGATAATTGACACATGAACACTTCCAACCCATCCCCTTACGCCCCCCTGCAAAACGACACCTTTCTGCGTGCCTGCCTGCGCCAAGCCACCGACTACACCCCCATATGGATGATGCGCCAGGCCGGGCGGTTTTTGCCTGAGTACCGTGCCACCCGCGCCAAAGCGGGCAGCTTCATGGGCTTGGCCACCAACGTGGACTACGCCACCGAAGTCACACTGCAGCCCGCAGAGCGGTTTCCCATTGATGCGGCCATTTTGTTCAGCGACATCCTGACCGTGCCTGATGCCATGGGGCTGGGCTTGAGTTTTGCCTTGGGCGAAGGCCCCAAATTCGCCACCCCCGTGCGTGACGAAGCCGCAGTGGCCAAGCTTGAAGTGCCTGACATGGCCAAGCTGCAGTATGTGTTTGATGCCGTGACTTCTATCCGCAAAGCGCTCAATGGCAAAGTGCCCCTCATTGGGTTCAGCGGCAGCCCCTGGACGCTGGCCTGCTACATGGTTGAAGGTGCAGGTTCTGACGACTACCGCCTGGTCAAAACCATGCTGTACAGCCGCCCCGACCTGATGCACCGCATTTTGCAGATCAACGCCGATGCTGTGGCGCTGTACCTCAATACCCAAATTGAAGCCGGCGCCCAAGCCGTGATGATTTTTGACAGTTGGGGGGGTGTGCTGGCCGACGGCGCATTCCAGGAATTCAGCCTGGCCTACACCCGCCGGGTGCTGGCGCAGTTGCACAAAACCTGGGATGGTGCGCGCATTCCCAGCATTGTGTTCACCAAAGGCGGTGGCTTGTGGCTGGACGAAATGGAACAGCTTGACTGCAACGTGCTGGGCGTGGACTGGACCGTCAACCTGGCGCGCGCACGGCTGCAAGTGGGCGGCAGCAAAGCCCTGCAAGGTAACCTGGACCCGAACGTGCTGTTTGCCCAACCCACGCAAATCGAAACCGAAGTGCTCAAGGTGCTCAACGCCTTTGGCACTCCCCACACCGGTCTTGACACTGGCCCCACACACATCTTCAACCTGGGTCATGGCATCAGCCAACACACCCCGCCTGAGCATGTGGCGGCGTTGGTGCAAGCCGTGCACCACCACTCCAGGTTGATGCGCGGCGCCTGCTAACGTCTGCGACCTGCCCAACCCCTAAGAAATTGAGGCCGTTCGCGTGAGTGGGTGGCTTGAATCTGCTCCTTCCACCTCGTGCCTGCTGACTTGCCTGCAAGCGAAGGTCGACAGCTTGCAGGCATGTTTTGTGACATCCACGCTTGCCCTTGTCTGACCCGTGCTTAGCACTTTTAAACCGATATCAGGGGCTTTTAAGGCAAAAATATTTGTAACTTATTCACAAAAAAAGTTGCTTGATGCAATCTGACAGATCAGCCAAGCATGCATCGCTAGCAAACCCATAGCGAACCTAAGTGATTGATTTGTATGGATTTAATTTTTTGCTACTTTTCTGTGCAAACTAACAAAAGCCTTGATTTTCAAGGCCTGGACGGCGTTGCCATGACCTTATCAACAAAGTTATCCACAGAAAACTTGGATGACTTGAAAAGCACCTCAAAATCAAGCACTTAACCGCTTTTTCTGAAGTTAACTTGAACAACCCAGCGCAACTGCCCCCCAGCACCCCGCATCTGATCCACGTGCTGGTGCACACGCCGGCCTACAGCCTACTGGCCGGTGCGCTGACTTACCTTAGCCCCACGCTGGCACCCGCAGGCAGTTTGGTGCGGGTGCCGTTGGGTCAACGCGAAACACTGGGCGTGGTGTGGGAGCCTACGGATGCTGTGTCAGATACCACGAAGTTTTTGGATGTCGACAAACTGCGCCCGGTCAGTGCCGTGCTGGATGCCCTGCCCCCGCTCAACCGCCACTGGCGCGCCCTGATCAGTTTTGCCGCCAGTTACTACCAACGCTCGGCGGGCGAAGTGGCACTGGCGGCGCTGCCACCCCAACTGCGCGACCTCAGCAGCGTGCAACTGGCACGCAAGCTGAAAAAACTGGCCAAAGCAGCGGCAGGAGCCGTCACCCCTGCACCAGCCACAGCCGACAGTGCAGCCAGCCCACCGGGCGACTTGAGCCCACCTCAGCCCCACCCTGAAGAAAACTCAAAAACAATAGCACTCAGTGCAGAGCAGACAAGCGCTATCGGCCAATTTAACCAAAATCCTGGGCCATTTTTGCTGTTTGGTGCCACCGGCAGTGGCAAAACCGAGGTTTTCATGCACTGCACTGCGCAGTTGCTGGCGCGCCAGCCCCAAGCCCAAGTGCTGGTGATGGTGCCTGAGATCAACCTCACCCCGCAGCTGGAAGAGCGCTTCAAAGCGCGCTTTAACGCCCAGTTTGATGCCGACGCCGTGGTGT
>NZ_JAQURE010000045.1 GCF_028715765.1 Rhodoferax sp. | reverse complement strand
TTTATCGCTTAATGTTAATGTTACTCGTTTTCCCACAAAAACTCCTGGAATATTGGAGTATATATTATAACCGAAAGTATCTTTTATTCCAACAAATTACGTATTTAATTTAATATTAACGGCTTAAGCGTAACTAGCTATATTATTTATAGCTCACTAAACACCTCCCCCATGTGCACCTGGCAGCCGCTGGCATCAACATTGCTTCTATCAGCCAAGTCCGCACATCCATTTATTCAAACCCTCCCAGAGACACCTTATGTCCATCCACGCCGCACTCAACCACATCACCCACTACAGCTATGACCGCTTGGTGGCCTTGGGGCCGCAAGTGGTGCGCTTGCGCCCGGCACCGCATTGCCGCAGCAAAATCATTTCTTACTCGCTCAAAATCGAGCCGCCGGTGCACTTCATCAACTGGCAGCAAGACCCGTTTGCTAACTACCAGGCGCGGCTGGTTTTCCCCGACAAAACCAAAGAATTCAAGGTCACGGTCGATGTGGTGCTGGACATGGCGGTTTACAACCCGTTTGACTTTTTTCTGGAGCCAGCGGCGGAAGAGTTTCCTTTCACCTACGAACCTGACCTCAAGCAAGAGCTGGCACCCTACCTGATACCTGAGCCCGTCACCCCCTTGGTGCAGGCTTACCTTGACAAAATTGACTACACCAAGCGCCGCAGCGTGATCTTCTTGGTGGACCTGAACCAGTCAGTTCATGAAGCCATCAACTACACCATCCGCATGGAGCCAGGGGTGCAAACGCCTGAAGAAACGCTCACCTTGGGCTCGGGATCCTGCCGCGACTCGGCATGGCTGATGGTCAACCTGCTGCGCCATTGTGGTTTGGCGGCGCGCTTTGTGTCGGGCTATTTGATTCAATTGAAACCCGACGTGAAGTCGCTCGACGGCCCCAGCGGCACCGAGGTTGACTTCACCGACCTGCACGCCTGGTGCGAGGTCTATTTGCCCGGTGCCGGCTGGGTGGGGCTGGACGCCACCTCTGGTCTGCTGGCCGGTGAAGGCCATATTCCGCTGGCCTGCACGCCCCAGCCTTCGGGTGCAGCCCCGATTGAAGGCCGCTCTGACAAGTGCGAGGTGGAATTTGCCCACCACATGCAAGTCACCCGCATTTACGAGTCGCCCCGTGTCACCAAGCCCTACACCGAGGAACAATGGGCCGACATCATGGCGCTGGGCGAGGCTGTGGACGCTGAACTGGTGGCTGGTGATGTGCGCCTGACGATGGGCGGCGAGCCCACTTTTGTGGCAGACAGCGACCGCGACGCACCAGAATGGAACACCGATGCCCTGGGCCCAACCAAACGCGGTTTTGCCACCGATTTGGTGCATAAATTGCGCAACCAATACGGCCAAGGTGGCTTTTTGCACTTTGGCCAAGGCAAGTGGTACCCCGGTGAACAGCTGCCGCGCTGGGCGCTGAACATTTATTGGCGTGCTGACGGCCAGCCAGTGTGGGCCAACCCGGCCTTGTTCACCGACGAGCGTGCGCCCACGCATTACACGCACGCCGATGCCCAGCGCTTTACCCAGCTGCTAGCCAGCAAGCTCGGCGTGACTGGCAAATACATTCAAACCGCTTTTGAAGACACTTGGTATTACCTGTGGCGTGAACGCCGCTTGCCGGTGAATGTGGATCCGTTCAATTCCAAGCTTGATGACGAAATGGAGCGTGCTCGCCTGCGCCGCGTGTTTGAGCAAAAGCTCGACACCCCGGTAGGCTATGTGTTGCCCATCAAAGTGGCGGGCTTTGATGCCAGCTATGGTGCCGCATGGACCACTGGCCCGTGGTTTTTGCGCGATGAACGCATGTACCTCATGCCAGGCGATTCGCCCATGGGGCTGCGCTTGCCGCTCGATTCATTGCCCTGGGTCAGCGAGGCCGATTTCCCTTACCTGATCGAGCAAGACCCCTCGGTGCTGGTGGGCACCCTGCCCGCTTACCAAAGTGTGGCAGCCAAATACGCCCCAGGCACTGCCGGACTAGCGCTGGGCGCTGCGGCACGGCGTGCGGCTGAAGCCGCCAGAGCCGCAGCGTTGCAGCGTCAAGTGGCACCGGGCTACATGGCTGGCACCACAGCCCAGCCCGAAGCCGTGCGCAAAATGCAAATGGCCACCAGCGCATCAAGCACTGCGACCAGCGCAGCCCTGCACAGCCAGTCTGCCACCCAGTCTGAACCGTTTGACTTTGCCCGCGTGCCCAATTTGAACGAATCAGCCCACTGGATCACCCGCACCGCGCTGTGCGTGGAAGTGCGTGACCCACGCCGTGCCAGCGGCCCCAAGGTGGAGGCTGTGGGTGAAAAATCAGGCGTGTTGTATGTGTTCATGCCTCCGCTTGAAAACCTGGAGCATTACCTGGACTTGCTCGCTGCCATTGAAGCCACCGCGCAAGAGCTTGGCATGCAACTGGTGCTGGAAGGCTACCCACCTCCGCGTGACCCGCGCCTGAAACTGCTCAGCGTCACGCCCGACCCCGGTGTGATTGAAGTCAACATCCACCCGGTCAACCACTGGCGTGAGCTGGTGGCCAACACCGAGTTTTTGTACAACGCCGCGTTTGAGTCGCGCCTGAGTGCCGAGAAGTTCATGACCGATGGCCGCCACACCGGCACCGGTGGCGGCAACCACTTTGTCATGGGCGGCGCCACGCCGTCTGACAGCCCGTTTTTGCGCCGCCCTGAGCTGTTGGCCAGCCTGCTGCTGTATTGGCACAACCATCCGTCACTGAGTTACTTGTTCAGCGGCATGTTTGTGGGGCCCACCAGCCAGGCCCCACGGGTGGACGAAGCCCGCAACGACCAGCTTTACGAGCTGGAAATTGCCCTTGAGCAAATCTACAAAAACCGCGAACTGTATGGCCAAGACATGCCCCCTTGGCTGGTCGACCGCACCCTGCGCAACATCTTGATTGACGCCACAGGCAACACCCACCGCAGCGAAATATCCATCGACAAGATGTATTCGCCCGACTCCGCCACCGGCCGCTTGGGGCTGCTGGAGCTGCGCGCCTTTGAGATGCCACCGCACCCGCACATGAGCAGTGTGCAGCAGCTGCTGCTGCGCGCGCTGATTGCCCGGTTCTGGAAAGCGCCCTACCGCGCCCCTGCCACCCGCTGGGGTACCGAGCTGCATGACCGCTTCATGCTGCCCGCCTTCATTGAGGCAGATTTCAAAGACGTGATGGTTGAAATGCGCGCAGCCGGGTTTGCCTTTGATGACAGCTGGTTTGCGCCGCACATCGAGTTCCGTTTCCCACTGGTGGGTGCGGTGTGCAGCGCAGGCATTGAGCTGACCCTGCGCAACGCACTGGAGCCCTGGCACGTGATGGGCGAAGAAAACAGCGCTGGCGGCACGGCGCGCTATGTGGACTCGTCGCTGGAGCGCATGGAAGTGCGCGTGACGGGCCTGAACCCCAGCCGCTACGTGGTCACCTGCAACGGCCACGCCCTGCCCTTGCACCCCACCGGTGTGGTGGGCGAGTATGTGGCGGGTGTGCGCTACAAGGCCTGGAACCCGCCCAGCAGCTTGCACCCCAGCATAGGCATCCATGCGCCATTGACCTTTGACATCGTCGACACCTGGATGAAACGCTCTTTGGGTGGCTGCCAGTACCATGTGTCGCACCCAGGTGGCTTGAGTTACGAGAGCTTGCCGGTGAACGCTTTTGAGGCTGAGAGCCGCCGCCTGTCACGCTTTTTGGCCATGGGGCACACCCCTGGCATGCTGGCCGTGCCACCGGCCACCATCAACCTGCCGGGCAGCCGTGAGTTTCCGTTCACCTTGGATTTGCGCCGGGTTTGAGGCGTGAGGTAATGCCTGCCAAAGACCATGCTGTTCGAGTCGCCTTAGCGACTTAGATGAGTTCGCACAACAGTCTTGAGTTATAAATTGGCATGGTTGTTACATCTACAAAAAAGTCGGGTGCAGGTCTGACGCAAGCGCCCGATGAGCAAGATGTGACCATCGCACGGGCTCTAACTTGGCGCTACGCCATTGCCTTGGTGCTGGTGGCCACGCTGTGCACGGCGGCATGGTTGAGCTTGCATTGGGTCATCAACGAGCAAAAAAGCACGGCTGCGGTGGTGAATGTCAGCGGTCGCCAACGCATGCTGAGCCAGCGCACGGCGCTGTTTGCCCAGTTGCTGGTGAACGCCCCGGTGGCCAAGCGCCCTGAGTGGCGGCAAAAACTTACCCAGGTGATCGACCTGATGGCGTTGTCGCACCGGGGTTTGACCCATGGCGATGCGTCTTTAGGGCTGCCTGTGCCCGTGTCTCCTGCAGTGCGTGCTATGTATTTTGATACTCCCGTGAACCTGGATGAGCAGGTCAATGCGTACCTGGATGCAGCCAGGCGGCTGCTGCATGAGCCCGATGCAGGGTTAACGCAGTCCAACCCCTATGTGCTGGAGCTCACCCAGTCTGCCCAGCACAGCTTGCTGGCCGCACTCGACGACATGGTGGCGCTGTACCAGCGTGAGGGCGAGGCCAATGTGGCGCAACTTCAAACGGCTGAGACCGTGTTTTGGTTGCTGACCCTGCTGCTGCTGGGCCTGGAAGCCGCGCTGATTTTCAGACCCTTTGCCCGCCATGTGCAGCACATCATAGGTAAGCTGCAAGCCACCACTGCAGAGCTCACGGTGCACCGCACTGACCTGGAAAGCCTGGTCAACCAGCGCACCCAAGAGCTGCAGCAGCAAACCCAAGCCCTCAAAGCCAGCAAAGACCAGCTGCGCATTGCCGCCATAGCCTTCAACGCGCAAATGGGCATGACGGTGTGCGACGCTCACAACACCATTTTGCAAGTCAACCAAGCGTTTACCGACATCACGGGCTACACCGCAGAAGAAGTGGTGGGCAAAACCCCGCACGTGTTGAGCTCAGGCCGCCACGGCGACGCGTTTTACCAAGCCATGTTTGCCAGCATTGCCAAGGACGGCATGTGGGCCGGTGAAATCTGGAACCGGCACAAAAACGGCGGCGTGTTTCCTGAGTGGCTCACCATCACGGCGGTCAAAGACGACGCGGGCGCCATCACCCACTATGTGGCGGCATTCAGTGACATCAGCGAACGCAAGGCGGCAGAGAGCCAAATCCGCAACCTGGCTTTTTACGACCCATTGACCAACCTGCCCAACCGGCGCCTGCTGCTTGACCGGCTGGAGCTGGCCATGGCTGCCAGTTCACGCACCGAAGCCTTCAATGCGCTGCTGTTCATTGACCTGGACAATTTCAAAAACATCAACGACACCCTGGGCCACCATGTGGGTGATCAGCTGCTGCGGCAAGCGGCGCAGCGCATCGCTGAGCAAGTGCGGATGGAAGACACTGTGGCGCGCTTTGGGGGCGATGAGTTTGTGGTCATGCTTGAAGACCTGGCCGACAGCACCGACCAAGCGGGCGTGCAGGCCGAGAGCATTGGGCAAAAAATCCTGCACGCACTGCACCTGCCTTACAGCTTGGGCGAGTTGGTCTGCACCTCGTCAGCCAGCATTGGCGTGGCCTTGTTTTCAGGATTGCGTGAGAGCATTGACGATTTGCTCAAGCGGGCCGATATCTCCATGTACCAGGCTAAGGCCAGTGGCCGCAATGCCCTGCGGTTTTTTGACCCCGAGATTGAAAACATCCTGCAAGCCAAAGCACTGCTTGAAACCGAGTTGCGGGAAGCCTTGGCACAACAACAATTTTGCTTGTACTACCAGCCTCAGGTGCTGGCAGACGGCACGGTGGCCGGGGCTGAAGCCTTGGTGCGCTGGCGGCATCCGCAGCGTGGCATGGTGTCGCCTGCAGAATTTATCCCGGTGGCTGAGCAATCAGGGTTAATCGTGCAGCTTGGGCAATGGGTGCTGGATACGGCCTGTGAACAATTGGCGCGCTGGCAAACCCAGACGGACAAGGTCGACTGCATGCTTTCGGTCAACGTCAGCGTGGTGCAGTTCAGGCGCGCTGATTTTGTTGACCGGGTGATTTCTGCCCTGACTCGCACGGGCGCCCAACCCAGCCGCCTTAAGTTGGAGCTGACCGAGAGTTTGCTGGTGGATGATGTCGACGATGTCATCCAGAAAATGGCCACCCTGAAAACATTGGGGGTGACCTTCTCTCTGGATGACTTTGGCACCGGTTACTCATCGCTGGCTTACCTGAGCCGCCTGCCACTGGATTAGCTCAAAATTGACCAAGGCTTTGTGCGCGACATCGAGACCAGTGAAAACGCGGTGGTGATCTGCGCTGCCACCATCAGCCTGGCGCACAGCTTGCGGCTCAAAGTGGTGGCCGAAGGTGTTGAAACCCAGGCGCAACTGTATTTTTTAACCACCGTGCACCACTGTGACCTGATCCAAGGCTACCTGTTCAGCCAGCCGCTGCCACTGGAAGAGTTTGAGGCTTTGAGTTTTGACGTGAAACAACGTTTGGGTTGATGCGTATTCAGCGTGGGGAATACAATGCATTTTTAAAATGTAACTT
This sequence comes from Rhodoferax sp., assembly GCF_028715765.1. Taxonomy (GTDB): domain Bacteria; phylum Pseudomonadota; class Gammaproteobacteria; order Burkholderiales; family Burkholderiaceae_C; genus Rhodoferax. Next base: position 19,039 of record NZ_JAQURE010000045.1, on the reverse strand, counting down.
TAAATTTGCTTGATATGTACCTGCGTTTAAGTGCCCAACGGCTGATAAAACTCGTCAAACAATTTCCTGCCGTGTTGATTTTGGGTCCGCGTCAAGTGGGCAAAACCACGTTGGCCAAACAAACATTTCCAGACTTTTCATATCTGGATTTGGAAGACTCTGCCACTTACAACCTGTTTGCAGAAGACCCACGTTTTCAGCTCGACACACGCGCCAGTGAGTTGGGGTTGATTTTGGACGAGGCACAGCGGCTGCCATTGCTATTTGACGCGCTGCGTGGTGCCATTGACGCCGACCGCCAGCGCATGGGGCGTTTCATCATTTTGGGTTCTGCTCAGCCTACCTTGATGCGACAGGTGGCAGAAAGCTTGGCGGGGCGCGTGGGAATCTTGGAGCTTTCGCCGCTGACGGTGCAAGAAGCACGCACCGGCCATGCGCCTGTGGCTGACTATCGACACCTGTGGCTGTGTGGTGGGTTTCCAGATGCCTTGGCTGCCAACCGCAGGGGTGGTGATTTTCGGGATTGGTGGGAGGCGTATTTGCGAACCTATGTGGAGCGAGACTTGCCCGTCATGGGGCTGGATGCCAATCCGGTTCAGATGCGCAAATTGATCACCATGTTGGCACATGCCCAGGGTGGCTTGGCTAATTTGAGTCAATTTGCCAGCGCGTTAGGTTGGTCTCAGCCCACCGTCGCGCGCTATGTGGATATTTTGGAGCAGAGCTTTTTACTTCGAAGGTTGCCGCCCTATTTCAAAAACATAGGCAAACGTCTGGTGAAAGCGCCCAAGCTTTACCTTCGAGACACTGGCCTACTGCATCACCTGCTCAACATTCATTCAATCGATGAACTGGGTTGCCACCCTATTCGTGGTGCCAGCTGGGAAACTTTTGTATTGGAGGACATGTTGCGCCGGGAGGCCATCACCTACCCTCACAGCCGTGCCCACTTTTGGCGCACCGCCGGTGGGGCAGAAGTAGACCTTTTACTGGAGCGAGGCAACGCACTCCATGCCATTGAAATCAAAACAGCGCGCGCCAGCTCGCCTTATTTAGCCAGAGGGTTGCGCGCCATCATGGCCGATACCGGCGCGCTCAACGCCACCTTGATTGATCAGGGCACTGGCCAAGATGCCTTGGCTCCGCAGGTCAATCGCCGTGGTTTTGAAACCGACGTCACTTGGTTGCCTTAAGTTTTTAGCTTGTCCGGCAAGAGGTTCCAGTGGTCAGGCCAGCGCCGCTTTCACCTCGGTCAGCTTCATGCCCATCATGTCGGCAAAGGCCTCCACACTTTGGCCGCTGCTCTCAAACGCTTTGCGCAACGCGGCGTGGCGGGCGCGGCGTTGCTCCACCACATCCAGCGCATCATCGAGCACGGTTTGAATGGCTTCTGGCGGCGTGCCGATGCGTGCCAGGTAGTCTTGGCGCGCCAAGCCACTGGCCTCGAAGGCAGCGATCAACTGGTTGCGCAACTTGGGGGTCAAGTCTTCCTCGGTGCGCGCCTGGCGGCGGGTAAACAGCTCCACCACAGACAAATACACATGCTCAGGTGCCACATCTTCAACCGGCTGGCCAGCAAGGTCATGGCGTTTGAGGCCTGAGGCCACAGCTTGCAAATAGCGGGTGGAACGGGTGTGCACGCCCAGGGCAGTTTTCAAGTCATTGCGCTTGAATACGTCAGGGTGGGCTGCCATCAACTCCTGAAAAATACCCAGCTTCAGCGGCACAAAGCGCGCGCCAAACAAGGCAGGGTACAGCTCAAACAGCTTTTCCAGCACGGGTTGGGCAGACTCAAAGCGGTTTTTGGACTTAGGTGGGGTAGCCTTCGGGAGGTCCGTGGTGGCTGTTTCACCGACGGGTGCATTGGTTGCGTCTGGCGTGTGTGAGGCGGCATCGAGTGGGGTGTGGTTCATGTCGGCTAGATCAGTTGAGATAACCCGCGATTGTCAACCATAGCGGGTTATCACTGGCATACTCAGGTCGATGAGTGACGCACACCTTAACGATTTTGCCAATCAACGCCAAAGCCAGTCGCAGGGTTTTGACGCACCTGCTGCAGTGATCACGCCACACAACCGCTTGGCTGCTGCTGGGCATTTTGACGAACTGACCGGTTCACTATCAAATTTAATAGCAACTCACACAGACCCAGTAAGCGCTTGGAGTCGTTTTTTTAAAAAAATTGACCATGATTCAGCGGCTGACCTTGACCAACGCTGCAGCAATTTGGCCCGGCAGGTGCGCGACAACGGCATCACCTACAACGTCTATGCCGACGAAAACGGCCCGCAACGCCCCTGGTCACTCGACCTGTTTCCGCTCTTGCTGGATGCACCCACTTGGGCGCACATTGAAGCCGGTGTGCTGCAGCGTGTGCGTTTGCTGGAAAGCGTGTTGGCCGATGTGTATGGCGACCAAACCTTGTTGACCCAAGGTTTTTTACCCCCGGCTTTGGTGCACGGTCACCCTGGCTATTTGCGTGCCATGCACGGTGTCAAGCCGGTGGGTGGGCGTTACCTGCACATTGCAGCCTTTGATCTGGCGCGCGGGCCAGACGGCAAGTGGTGGCTGGAAGCCCAGCGCACCCAAGCCCCATCAGGCCTGGGTTATTTGCTGGAAAACCGCTTGGCGATCTCGGCGCAGTTCCGCCTGGCGTTTGACCGCTTGCGGGTGCAACGCCTGGCTGGCACCTACCGCGCCCTGATGGACAGCCTGCGCAGCATGAGCCCGTTGGGCAATGAGGCGCACCTGGCTTTGTTGACACCGGGCCCCTACAACGAAACCTATTTTGAACACGCTTACCTGGCGCGCTACCTGGGGCTGACGCTGGTGGAAGGTGGCGACCTGCTGGTGCGTGACGAACATCTGTACCTGAAAACCCTCAAGGGGCTGGTGCCTGTGCACGGCTTGCTCAAGCGCGTGGATGACCCTTACCTTGACCCGCTGGAGCTGCGTGCCGATTCCACTTTGGGTGTGCCAGGTTTGCTGCAAGCTGTGCGCGCCGGCCATGTGCTGGTGGCCAATGCGCCAGGCACAGGGTTTGTGGAGTCGCCCGCGCTGCTGGGCTTTTTGCCAGCCCTGGCTGAAAAACTGCTGGGCGAGCCCTTGATGTTGCCCGCTTTGGCCACCTGGTGGTGTGGCGAGCGCAGTGCCATGGAAGAAGCCTTGCCCAACTTGGCCACCAGTGCCATCAAACCCACCTACCCCGGTTCTGACATGCATGCCAGTTTTGACCCGGTGCTGGGCAACCGCCTGGATCAACATGCGCTCGACGAATGGGCCGGTCGCATTGTGCGCCAGCCTGATGAGCACACCGTGCAGGTGCATGCGCCACTGTCGCAAATGCCCACTTGGGCCAATGGGCAGCTGTCGGCACGCTCGGTGATGCTGCGGGTGTTTGCCGTGTCGGATGGAGCCCAGGGCTGGCAGGTGTTGCCCGGTGGGCTGGCGCGAGTGGCCAGTGCCGGGCAAGACATCACCTCGATGCAGCGCGGCGGCAGCAGTGCCGATGTGTGGGCGTTGACGCACGGCGAGGTTGATGCCACCACCTTGCTGGCGCCGCACTTGAGCCCCGAGAGCCTGATGCAGCGCAAGCGCCTGGTCACCAGCCGCGCCGCTGAAAACCTGTATTGGCTAGGCCGCTACACCGAGCGCGCTGAAAACGCCATTCGCTTGGCGCGCCTCACGCTGGAGAGCCTGCACGGTGAAGAAGTTGCCAGCCCCAGCCTGCTGGTTTGGCTGGGGCAAATGGCGCAAGCCAACACCCTGGTATTGCCTGGCGTGCCCACCCCAGCGCAGGCCTCAAGGGTGTTTGAGCGCTCGTTGATCGACAGCCTGGGCAGCACCAGTGCCGCCACCAGCGTGGGCTATTACTTGCGTGCCTTGAAGCTGGCCGCATCCACCGTGAGGGAACGTTTGTCGCAAGAGCACTGGCGCATCATCACCCGGGCCGAAGAAGAGCTGTTTACCCGCTTTGCCCAAGCCCGTGCCAAGCCAGATTTTTCAAACTTGCAAGCGCTGCAAATTTTGAAAGACACCAGTGACCACATGGCAGCCATCACCGGGGCGCAGACAGACCGCATGACGCGTGATGATGGCTGGCGGCTGCTGAGCATTGGCCGACACATTGAGCGCCTGGGCTTTTTGTCTGGCGCCTTGCACCGCGCCCTGAGCTGCACCAGCCTGGAAACCGACAGTGGCTTTGACGCCATGCTGGACTTGTTTGACAACGCCATCAGCTTTCATGCGCAGTTTCAGCAAAGCCATGACTTGGCGGCGCTGGTAGACCAACTGGTACTTGACCGCGACAACCCGCGCTCGATTGCCTGGGTGGCGCACACCCTGCGCGGGCGGCTGGCCAAGCTGGCGGGCTGCGCCCCGCAAGAGCTGAGTGAGCTGGCGCTCAAAGTGCCCAACCCCAACAGCTATGGCCTGGTGCAACTGTGCGACACCAAGCTGCTGGCCGATGTGCTGTCGCACTGCAGTCAAGCCGCCTACCAAGTGTCTGAAGACATCAGCACCACTTATTTCACCCACAGTGGCTTGGTCAACACTAGCGTGGGGGCGGCATGAAGCTGCTTGTGACGCACGAAACGGTCTACAACTACCAACCGTTGGTAGAGACCGCTCAACACATGGCCTACCTCACGCCGCGGCCGTCTTTGGCGCAGCAGGTGCTGCACCATCACTTGGCAGTGCAGCCTGCCCCGTTGAACCTGGGGCAAATGCCCGATGTGTATGGCAACACCCGCAGTTACTTTGACCTGCAAACCCCACACCGCCAACTGCGCGTGCTGGCCACCAGCGAAGTCAGCACCAGCGCCTGCGCCATGCCGCAAAGCAGCGTGGCGTGGGAGCAGGTGCGCGAGCGCCTGCACTACCAGGCGGGTGCACCGTTTGACCGTGCCAGTGAATTTGTGTTTGCCTCGCCCATGGTGCCGCGCTTGCATGAATTTGCCCACTACGCCCGCCCCAGCTTTGCCCCAGGCCGCAGCTTGCAGGAGGCAGCGTTGCACCTGATGCACCGCATGTTTGCCGATTTCACCTACGAGAGCCAAAGCACCGAGGTCAATACCCCGGCCGTGGTGGCCTTGCAGCAGCGCAAAGGTGTGTGCCAGGATTTTGCGCACATTTTGATTGCCTGCCTGCGCTCACTGGGGTTGGCCGCGCGTTATGTGAGCGGTTATTTGCTCACTCAACCGGCACCCGGCACGGTCAAACTGCGCGGCAGCGATGCGTCGCATGCCTGGTGCGCGGTGTATTTGCCTGATTTGCCACCGGGACAACGCTGGTTAGACCTAGACCCCACCAACGACCGCGCCGGTTGGCATGCGCCGGGTGAGGACTATGTGACGCTGGCATTTGGCCGGGATTTCTCTGATGTCTCGCCACTGCGTGGTGTGATTCACGGGGGAGCCAGCCACACCTTGCAGGTGGGGGTGACGGTGGAGCCCGCTGCGCCAGACGACGTGCAGCCAAGTCTGCCAGACGCCACGCAGTCACAAAGCCAAAGCCAAAGCCAAAGCCAAAATGTGAATTTCTCAGGGTCGTAAAATTTCCTCTTGAGAATATCTTTTTTGATAGCTGCTCACGCTTATTTCATAAGCGCTACAGCCTGTTTTCATCATTATTTTTTAACCAAGGATTGCCCATGAGCATTTACGCCAAACTCTCTCAACTCGGTATCACCCTGCCCCCCGTGGCTGCCCCTGCAGCGGCTTATGTGCCATTTGTCCAAACTGACAATCTGGTGTTTTTGAGTGGGCACATTGCCAAAAAAGATGGCCAGGTGTGGGTGGGTCAGTTGGGCAACAACATGGCCACCGAAGAGGGCAAGGCCGCAGCGCGTGCCATTGCCATTGACCTGATGGGCACCCTGCATGCTGCGGTGGGCGACTTGAACCGTGTCAAGCGCATTGTCAAAGTCATGTCACTGGTGAACTCGACGGGCACCTTCACAGAACAGCATCTGGTCACCAACGGTGCCAGTGAACTGCTGGGCGAGGTGTTTGGCCCAGAAAAAGGCGCCCACGCCCGTAGCGCTTTTGGCGTAGCTCAAATTCCACTTGGGGCATGTGTGGAAATTGAGCTGATTGCCGAAGTCGCTTAAAACGTTTCCCAATCTGAATCCGCTGCCGCAGGCGCTGGCGCGGGTTTAGCAGCGGCTGGTGCGGCTGGCTTGGCCAAGGCAGGGCGGTTCAAGGTGGGTGCAGCAGCTTTCAAGCCTGCTGCTTTGGGCGCTGGTGCTTTGGTCGAACTGCCGAGTTGCTTGGCGGCTGGGCGGCTGGCCAAGGCAGGTTTCGGCTGGGGACGGCTTAACTGGGCAGATTTGCGGTAAGCCACTTGCTGTGGCCGGGGTGTGATGTCACGCATGGGGTGCTGTGCCAAGGTCAACCCGGAGCCACTGGTTTTGAACACTGCCACGGCGCGTGCCAGCTGGTCAGCTTGGTCGCGCAAGCTCTCGGCGGCGGCGGCACTTTGCTCAACCAAGGCGGCGTTTTGCTGGGTCATTTGATCCAGGTTGCCAATGGCACCATTGATCTCTGAAATGCCCGAACTTTGCTCGCCCGAGGTGGCAGTGATCTCGCCAATCACATCAGCCACTTTGCGCACCGAATTGACGATGTCGGTCATGGTGGCACCGGCATCAGACACCAGCTGTGTGCCGGATGCCACTTTTTCAACCGAGGTGTTGATCAACATCTTGATTTCTTTGGCCGCCTCAGCACTGCGCCCAGCCAGTGAGCGCACCTCGCTGGCCACCACGGCAAAGCCGCGCCCTTGTTCGCCCGCACGCGCCGCCTCGACCGCGGCGTTGAGCGCCAAGATGTTGGTTTGGAATGCAATGCTGTCAATCACGCCAATGATGTCGGCAATTTTGCGGCTGCTGACATTGATGTCTTCCATGGTGCTGACCACCTGGCGCACCACTGACCCGCCCCGCTCTGCCACTTGCGATGCTGCCGCAGCCAAGGTGCTGGCTTGACGGGCGTTGTCGGCACTCATGTGCACGGTTTGAGTCAGGTGATCCATGCTGGAGGCAGTGTGTTGCAGGTTGCTTGAAGTTTGCTCGGTGCGCTGGGCCAGGTCGTTGTTGCCGGCGGCAATTTCACTGCTGGCGTTGGCAATGCTGTCGGTGCTGTGACGCACCTGGTTCACCATGTGACCAAGCGATTGGCTCATGCTGGCCAAAGATTTCATCAGCTCACCAAACTCGTCGCCACGTGGGGGCAAGGTGGTGTCGCTCAAGTCGCCCTTGGCAATGCGCGCTGCCCATTCGCTGGCTTGCGCCAAAGGCTCGCGTATGGTTCGAATGAGCCAGACCGCACCCATCAAAATCCCCAGCACCAGCAGCAGCATCATGCCGCTGGCTAGGGCGATCAGTTCTTTGGCACGCTGGTCATACGCGGCACGGGTGTCGGCAAAGTTTTTTTCTTGCAGCGCCACAAAGTCGCGCTGTGACTGCTGGTAAGCCTGCATGGCCGGGAAGTATTGGGTGTTCAGGGTGTTGGTGACCTCTTCAGGGGTGCCCTCGGCACGCAATTTGATGGCTTGGGCACGGGCTTGAAGCACTGCTTTGCGGTTGTTGGCAATGGTCTCCAACTGCGCTACATCTGCTGGGGTGAGTTTTTCAGCTTCAATGGCTTTTTGAATCTTGCCAATGTCGGCGGTGGTGCCCGCCATGCTTTCTTTCATGCTGTCGGTCACTGCCGGCTCTGTGCTCAGCAGCACGGCTTGTGCCCTGACGGCATTGGTTTGCGTCAACCCAGCCCAACGCAGTGCCATCTTGACGCGGTTGTTCAAGGTTTCCAGCGCAGCGGCACTCTCCACACGGTCATTGGCCGAACGCACGGCGGTGTAGCCCACCACCACCGCTATACCCAGCACCATCAGAAGAGTGGATAACCAAAGCTTTGAGGCCAGACGAAGGTTTTGCAGATTCATAGACAAGTTCCAATCAGTTAACACACCAGCACTTGATTCGGCATGATGAATTGGCATCTTAGCGCGGTTCCAGGCGCATCACGGGTTGACCCGCCACGGCTGAAAGCTGGTCAGCGGTAACCCATTGCGGCGCAATTTCTGCCAGCGGCAGCAGCACAAACGCCCGCTCCCACAGGCGCGGGTGCGGCACCTGCAGCGTGGCGGTGTGAATGTGCTGATCGCCAAACAGCAGCAGGTCAAGGTCAAGCGTGCGAGGGGCGTTGCGGTAGGGGCGTTCTCGCCCCGCCAAGAGCTCGATATGCTGCAAATTCAAGAGCAGCTCATGCGCACTGAGTGTGGTCTGCAGGTGCAAAACAGCATTAATGAAATCGGGTCCAACCGCTTCAAACGGGGCACTCACATACAAACCAGAACGCGCCACAGGCTGGCACTGAGGCAAGGCTGAGAGCTGATCCATGGCCCACATCAGCCGCGCTTGCGGGTCGCCCAGGTTGGCACCCAGGCCGATGTAGGCCGATGTGAGTGTGTGCGACACGCTTGGTACGAATGCCAACTGGCTCAGGGCGCAGGGTCTTTCGGTGAAAAGTCAGCTGCAGCACCACCGCTGGGACGGCGGCGGCGGCGGCGTTTTTTGGGCGCATCACCCAAGGCCGCTTCACCCACGGGAGCCGTGTCTGTGCTGGGCGCGTCAGCGCTGTCAGACACGTTAGCCGCTTCTTGCACTCTGACCACCTTGGGTGGGCGTGGCGGGCGCACTGTGCGGGTGCGCTGCTGTTGCTCAAGCCTGACCTCATCGACCATGTCGTTGCGCAGGTTGTCGTCGGCCAGACTGAACTCTTGCCACCAGTCTGACAGCACTTCGTCAAGCTCGCCGTTTTCAGCGCGCAGGCGCATGAAGTCAAACGCGGCTCGAAAGCGCGGTTGCTCCACCAGGCCAAAGGGGGCGCTGCCAACCCGTTTTTCAAAGCGTGGCTGCATCATCCAAATCTCGCGCATGTCACCGGCCAGCTTGCCGCGGCCAGAGACATCGCCAATGCGGGCAGCAAACACGTCTTCAATGGCATCTTGCAAAGCGGGGTGCGAAGGCTGGTGTTTCAGGCGTGCCGCCCAGCCGTCTCGCACTTCAGCCCACAACACGCAGGCCAGCAAAAAGCTCGGGGCCACGGGTTTGCCTTCAGCCACACGGCGGTCAGTGTCTTGCAAGGCCGATGCGACAAACGGGGTGTCGGCGCGCTCCACCACCACGTCCAGCAGTGGGTAGATGCCGCTGGCCATGCCCAGCGCTTTGAGCTGTGCAATGGAGGCCAAGGCGTGGCCGGTTTGCAGCAGCTTGAGCATTTCATCAAACATGCGGCTTTGTGGCACCTCCAGCAGCAGCGCTTTGGACTTGACCAATGGGGTGGCGGTTTTGGGCTCCAGCGTGAAACCCAGGCCATTGAGCTTGGCGGCAAAGCGTATGGCGCGGATGATGCGCACCGGGTCTTCGCGGTAGCGCGCCACGGGGTCGCCAATCATGCGAATCACTTTGGCCTTGGCGTCTTTGATGCCGTGGTGGTAGTCGACCACGGTTTGGGTCTCGGGGTCGTAATACATGGCGTTGATGGTGAAGTCGCGTCGGGTGGCGTCTTCGTCTTGTGGCCCCCACACGTTGTCACGCAACACCCGCCCGGTGCTGTCAACCGCGTGCGTCATGCCCGCCAGCTCGCTCTTGCTGGTTTTCTCGTTGCCAGCCACTTGTTCGGCAGCGGCATTGTCTAAAAATGCGCGGAAGGTAGAGACCTCAATCACCTCATGCTCGCGCCCACGGCCATACACCACGTGCACGATGCGAAAGCGCCGCCCGATGATGAAGGCGCGCCGAAACAAGCCTTTCACCTGCTCGGGGGTGGCGTTGGTGGCCACGTCAAAGTCTTTGGGGGCCAAGCCCAGCATCAGGTCGCGCACGGCGCCCCCCACCACATAGGCCTCAAAACCGGCGTGTTTGAGGGTGCGCACCACGTTGATGGCACGCTCGTCCACCAGTTTGGGATCAATGCCGTGCTCGGCCGGGCCAATTTCCATGCGTTTGCCAAACGGGTGCTTGCTGGCAGGGGCAGGTTTGCCCAGGAGTTTGTTGATGAATTTTTTAATCATGTTTTTTTCAGAAAAGTTCAAGTATGCGCCAGCCGCGTTCCTGCGCCAAGGCGCGCAGCGGAGCGTCGGGGTTAGTGGCCACCGGGTGCTGCACTTTCTCAAGCAGCGGCAGGTCGTTGATGGAGTCGCTGTAAAACGTGGCCTCCACATCTCCCCAGGCCAGACCTTGGGCGCGCAGCCAATCAGTCACGCGTGCCACCTTGCCTTCACGGAAAGACGGCGTGCCGTCAATCTGGCCGTTGTACCAGCCGCTGACTGGGTCGCGCTGCAGGTTGATGGCAATCAGGTCTGGCACGCCAAAGGCTTGGGCAATGGGGCGCGTGACAAATTCGTTGGTGGCCGTCACGATGGCCACCAAATCGCCCGCCTGCTGGTGGCTGCGCACCAGCGCCAATGCCTGATTTTTTAAGGCTTTTTGCACTACAGAGCTCATGAATAGGTCATGAGTAGCTATAGAAATTGACTCTCCCTGACGGCAAATGGCAGCGGTGGCAAAGCGCACGTAGTCATGAATGTCCAGCGTGCCCGCTTTGTACTGCTGGTAATAGTGGTCGTTGCGGCGGGTGAATTCGGCGGGGTCGTTCCAACCCAGTGCGGTGGTGAACACGCCCCACTCGTAATCAGAGTCCATCGGGAGCAGGGTGTGGTCTAGGTCAAACAAAGCAATGGGGGTTGCCCCCGTGGTGGTGCGCAATGAGGTCACGGTCATGTGTTGTCCATCATGGTTTTGATCAGGGGAATGGTGATGGGGCGCTGGGTTTGCAAGGCGTAGCCGTCCATCAGCTCAAGCAGTGCCATCAAGCTGCCCAGATCTCGGCTGAATCGCGTCAGCATGAAGTCCATCACCTCATCACTCAAAAAAATACCGCGCACTTCAGCGGCTTGGCGCAGCACGGCGCGGCGCTCTGGCTCGCTCAAGGCCTGCAGGGCAAACACCGTGCCCCAGCCCAGGCGGGTACGCAAGTCGTCGCGCAGCTTCAGGTCGGCCGGTGGCAAGCTGCCCGTGGCAATGACGGCAATGTGGTGAGTTTGGGCGTTGACAAACCAGTTGAACGCGGCATGTTGCTGGCCCACGTTGAACGCATGCACATCGTCTAGCAGCACCGCGGCCCAGCGCTCGTCAAACTCCGCAGGGCTGAGGCTGTGGGCATCGATCCAGCCCACGCTTTCGCCCTGCCCTTGCAGCGCGGCATGCAGCGCCATCAGCAAATGCGTTTTGCCACAGCCGCTGCCACCCCATAGGTAGGTGGGCACAGGGGAACGCAAGGCGTGTGCACCCTCGCCCAACCAGAGCTTCAGGTGTGCCAGCGCAGCGGCATTGGGTCCGGCAAAGTAGTTACTCAGTGTCGGACCGGTGGGTAAGCCCATGTCCAGCACCAGTTGGGTCATGGGGTGGGTCATGCGTCTTGGTACAAAGCGCTGGCAAGGTAGGCCAAGCGGGCGCGGCGCACCGCCACTAGCAGCACGGCGCTGAGCGGCAATGCCAGCAACACGCCCACAAACCCGAGCAAATGACCAAACGCCATCAAGGCAAAAATCACCGCCAGCGGATGCAAGCCAATGCGCTCGCCGACCAACCGGGGCGTCAACACAAAGCTCTCAAGCAGTTGCCCCGCGCCATACACCACCACCAGCATCAACAGCGCGTGCATGGCCTGGCCTTGCGCGGCAAACTCCAAAAAACCAGCCAATGAAGCCAAAATCAGCCCCAAGCCAAAGCCCAGGTAAGGGATGGCCACTGCCAGCCCGGTGAAGACCCCAATGGGCAACGCCAGATTCAGGCCAAACAGGGCGAGCCCGACGCTGTAATACACCGCCAGCACCCCCATCACCAACAATTGACCGTGCAAGTATTGCCCCAACACGGTGTCTGCCTCTGACGTAAAACTGTTCACCACCGGGTGCAAGCGGGGCGGCACCAAGCCCAGCAGCAAGCCCATAAAACGCCGCCACTCCATCAACAAATAAAACAACACCACCGGAATCAGCACCGCATTGCCCACCAGCGACAGCGCCACACTGCCCCCCAGTTTGGCCGAGGCCAAGACCTGCCCCAAACCGTCTTGCACATTGGCGCTCAAGTGTTCCATGGCAAACGCTTTGAGCCCCGCCACGTCCAACGAAACGTGCAACCCCAACTGCGACAGCAGGGGTTGCACAGTGTCATTGAGCCGATCAAGCATGGGCGGCACCTGGTCACGCAGCAAAGGCAGTTGTTTCACCAGCACAGGCACCACCAAAAGCAGCAGTGCTGCCAGCAGCAGCAAAAAAATCACCTCCACCAACACCACCGCCAGCAGACGGGGGAGACGGCCACGCCCCAACCCATCAAGCCAGTCCACCACCGGTGTCAAGGCATAGGCCAGAATGGCTGCCACCACAAAAGGGGTCAAGACCGGCGCAAGCAGCCAAAACGCCAGCACAGCGCCAAAAATAAGTAGCAGCCAAGAAAGCGCTCTTTTTTGTGTGGGGGACATGGGCATCAAATGAACCGCAGTTTCAGGGTCTGGTGAGGGCTGACAAGGCAGCAAAATTGAGACTGCATTCTATCGATGGCGCTGCCAACACCATGGCCAGGCTGTGATTCAAACGAATGTGGTGAGCTTGTCGCTTTGACGGCTTGCATGAATCAGCACCAAGGCCAACAAATGCTAGGCATTTTGTGACCTTTACCAAGCCCCATAGGGTTTAGATAAAAAGCGCATTGAATCCACGTTCAGTGAGTACAAGGCGCTATATTTTGAGAGCTATTTGACGCCTGCGAGCCTGCCCAACAACAATAGAAGCCAAGCTGTGGCTTAGTTTTGAAACTTGACAGATGCAAATATTTGCTCAGCTATTACATCCGTGGTGACAGTATTGCCGCACAAGATCATCGTCAGCTTGACCGAACCAAAGTCTGCTGAAACTGGGGGCTTTACTACAGGCACATGAACACCTTGACAAAACTGTCGTTGCCCGTTTTTACCGACGAGGCCAAAACTCACGTAGCGAGCAGTCTTACCACCCAGCGTACCTTGATGAGAACTAAATTCAGTAGCACCAGCCACAGAATCCAATGGGTCAGAATATGGCCCAAAGTCGTACCCAAGTTGAACTGCCGCGTCTTGCAAACTTCCAGACTGGGAGTCCATACTGCCATCTGTCAGTGCCATGGAAGAGGGTACTTTAAGACTGAAACCGCCCAAATTCAAAGTCTTCCAGGAAGATGCACAGGCAACAAACACACTGCAAACGATGAGACTTGTTGCGAGTACAAAACTGCGCAAGATCACAACTCAAGCTGCCTTCGATTTGCGTTGACGCACGAACGCACCAATACCAAGTAAACCAGACAACATCATGATCCAAGTTTCCGGCTCTGGCACTGAGGCAACCACTGCAATGGGAGTGATACTGATGAAACGGTTTCCTGAGGCGTCTGTTTGGACGCGTGAGTTACCCAAAACAGTGTTGGCCTGTGTTGCTGTCAAGGACAAGCTGGGAGATAAGGGGTTGTAACTGGGAGTCGCATTGAACAAAGACGGGTTCATCAGGTTGTCTCCAGCACCTAAAACACCAGAGTGGCCAAGATTAAGGTTATGCCCGATTTCGTGTGCCATCAAAGCCACTGTGTAGTTTGAATAGGCAGCCGTGCTGGATTTAAGAACCACCAAGTTGCCAGGCATACTGCCGCAACCTGCAAATGAGTAGCCAGGAGCAGCTGTGTAACCGCCGCAATAAGAGACAGTGTCAACAAAGAACACAAACAAATCCAAAGAACTCGAGCTGTAGCTGGAAAATGACCTGTACCCCGTGCTATAGCTGCTCATGTCAGTAATATCATCAAGCGCCAGCAGACTCGAATTCTGCCAAGTCTGAAACGGATTGAACCGCACATCGACCGGGCTACTGCCAAAACTGGTCTGCCCAAAGACCGCATCCATACCCGTTTCATCTGCAGTAATGTATCCGGCGGAAGCCGCGCCAGCGCCACATACCATCAAACTAACCAAAGCATTTTTTAATTTATTTGATATCGAACACTTGAAGAAATGAACTGACATGCTTTGGCCTCTAATTAATTTACGATTTGAAAATTTTAAACCTTAAACCAGGAAAATCCGAAAGGTTTGAGAAAGTACTGAGGGTAGTTTTGATCCGGTTTCGTTCCGACTGCAAATCCTGAAGCCCTAGCTGCAGGCGACAAAGCGGGGAGAAAATTGCTGCAAACAAATCGCTGACACCCAAACAGTACCTCAGGTGCTACTCATGGATTTTCTCGATTCAATCAACATCACCGCCCAGGAAAACGCCATGTGGTCATCCAATTCGCAATCTCTTTCATTCGCTGTCATGGGCGCAGGTGCCGTGGGCTGCTTTTATGGTGGCATGTTGGCGCGTGCGGGGGTGCCGGTCACGCTGATAGGCCGCGCCGCGCATGTACAAGCCATTCAACAGCACGGCTTGCGTCTGGAAACCCTCACTTTTGACGAAGTGGTGCACCCGGCTGCGAGCGTGCTGCCCAGCGCAGTGGCGTCGGCAGACGTGGTGTTGTTTGCAGTGAAATCCACCGACACCGAAACCACCGGCGCCCTGCTGCGCCCCCACCTCAAGCCTGGCGCGTTGGTGCTGTGCCTGCAAAACGGCGTAGACAACGCCGAGCGCCTGCGAGCCGTGTTGCCTGGGGTGGCGGTGGCAAGTACAGCGGTGTATGTGGCCACTGAAATGGCGGCGCCTGGGCACCTGCGCCACCATGGCCGGGGTGAACTCATCATCGAGACCAGCCCGCACAGCGCGACGGTGGCAACCGTGCTGCAAGCCGCGGGTGTGCCAACACAGGTCAGCGCCCATGTGCGCGATGTGTTGTGGGCCAAACTGGTGATCAACTGCGCCTACAACGGCCTGTCTGCCATCGGTCAAACGGCCTATGGCGAGCTGGTGCAGCGCCCCGGTATGCCAGCCGTGTTGCGTGATTTGGTTGTTGAGTGCCGCGCTGTCGCTGCGGCTGACAACGTGACCTTGCCGGATGACCTGGAGACACAAGTGCAAGCCATCGCCCACCACATGGCGACGCAAATGTCGTCCACAGCGCAAGATGTGCACAACAACAAACCCACTGAAATAGATTACCTGAACGGCCATGTGGTGCGCCGCGGTGATGCGCTTGGCGTGCCCACCCCAGCCAACCGGTTGCTGTGGGCGGCGGTGAAGTTGCTGGAAAACCATCCACTGGCCTGCCCCTAAAATCGAGTCAACTCTTTTGACCGTTTCTTGATGGTCTGCCCGGCACCTGCCCCAACCTTTTTCCCTTCATCATGACCACATCCCCCACACCCCTCTCTTACAAAGCTGCTGGCGTTGACATTGACGCGGGCGACGCGCTGGTTGAGCGCATCAAGCCGCTGGCCAAAAAAACCATGCGCGATGGCGTACTGGCCGGCATTGGTGGCTTTGGCGCGCTGTTTGAAGTGCCCAAGCGTTACAAAGAACCCGTGTTGGTGAGCGGCACCGACGGCGTGGGCACCAAACTCAAGCTCGCCTTTGAATGGAACATGCACGACACAGTGGGCATTGACCTGGTGGCAATGAGTGTGAACGACGTGCTGGTGCAAGGCGCCGAGCCGCTGTTCTTTCTGGACTACTTTGCCTGCGGCAAGCTCGATGTGGACACCGCAGCAAGCGTGGTGGGCGGCATTGCACGCGGCTGCGAACTGTCTGGCTGCGCGCTGATTGGCGGCGAAACCGCTGAAATGCCCGGCATGTACCCGGCGGGTGAATACGACCTGGCCGGTTTTGCCGTCGGCGCGGTTGAAAAAAGCAAGATTTTGACCGGTGCAGACGTGAAACCCGGCGACGTGGTGCTGGGCCTGGCCAGCAGTGGCGTGCATTCCAACGGTTTCAGCCTAGTGCGCAAGTGCATCGAGCGCGCGGGCCATAACGCCCCGACCCTGCTTGACGGCAAACCGTTCAAGCAAGCGCTGATGGAACCCACCCGCCTGTACGTGAAAACCGTGCTGGCCGCCCTAGCCGCTCACCCTATCAAGGCGCTGGCGCACATCACCGGCGGCGGCTTGCTGGAGAACATTCCGCGCGTGCTGCCCGAGGGCATGGCCGCGCACCTGGCCAAGGGCAGCTGGCCGAAAACCGAGTTGTTTGCCTGGCTGCAAGCCACTGCCGGCATTGACGACATCGAGATGAACCGCACCTTCAACAACGGCATTGGCATGGTGGTCGTCATTGATGCGGCCAACGCGGCCGCTTGCGCTGCCACGCTGCGCGCCGCAGGAGAAACGGTGTATGAAATTGGCGTGATCGCACCCCGTGGGGATGCGGCTGCGGTGCTGGTGCGTTGATTTTTGGCGGCTGTAGTTACAGCGCCTGCCCCAGTCTGGCAATGCCTTCTTCAATTTTTGCCACATCAGCGGTGGCAAAGCTCAAGCGCAGCGTGGCGGGGTCGGGATGGCGGGCATAAAAAGGGGCACCTGGCACAAAAGCCACCCCTTTTTCAATGGCGCGCTTGGCAAATTCAGCAGCGATGGCGGCCTTGCCACCTTGACCCGTCAGCCTGGCCCAGAAAAACATGCCGCCTTGAGGGCAATTGAATTCAATGGCATCGCCCAACACGTGGCGCAAAGCCTGTGCCATGACCGCTGCGCGCTCGGCATAGGTTTGGCGCACCACTGCCAAGGTGTCATTCAAACGGTTCAGCGTCAAATAGTGGGCGCAGATGGCTTGCGTGAGATTGCTGGTGTGGGCATCACTGAACTGCTTGCACATGGTGGCTTTGGCCAGCAGCTCGGGTGGCGCAATCAACCAGCCCACGCGCAGACCGGGGCTCAAGATTTTGCTGAACGAGCCGCAATGCGCCAACCACTCGCGGCTGCCAGGCACGCCCTCGCTCAAAGCCAGCAAGCTGGGCGGCGGCGGTTGGTCAAAATACAACTCACCATAGGGGTCGTCCTCGACGATCAGGGTGTGGGTACGGGCGGCTATTTCCAAAATGCGCTTGCGCCGTGCCAGGCTCATGGTTGCGCCGCTGGGGTTGCCAAAGGTGGGAATCAGGTAGACCAGTTTGGGGTGATGTTGCTCTATCAAGGCTTCGAGCTGCTCCACATCCACACCGTCAGCATCAATCGGCGCACCAATGATGTCAGCGCCGTAAAGCCTGAAACATTGAATGGTGGCCAAAAACGTGGGGGCTTCCACAATCACCTTGTCGCCAGGGGAGATCATGGTCTTGCCGACCAAATCGAGCGCCTGTTGGCTGCCGGTGGTGACGATCAAGCCATCAGCAGCCACACGGGCAGCCTTGGCTGCCATGAAGCTGGCAATGCTTTCACGCAAGGGTTGGTAACCCTCTGTGGCTCCGTATTGCAGCACGGGGCCGGGGTTGCTGGCCAGCACAGCGGCGCTGGCTTGGGCAATGCCGGTGGCATCAAACAGTGCAGGGTCTGGGAATCCACCCGCAAAGCTGATGATGCCAGGCTTGCCCAGCAGTTTGAAAAGCTCTCTGATGGCGGAGGTTTCGACGTTTTGAAGGCGGGTGGCAAATTGCATAGGGCTTGGGTTGTTGAGATCAAATATAAAGTTGCTGTTGAATGCTTTGAGCGGCATTTACAGTCAACTCAAGGGCTGAATTGGGGTAAATTGTGACTTATTCCATCACAACTGTTCAGTTCACCACCATGTCCCACATCGATGCTTTCTTTGCTACCGTCAAGTTGCCCACCATTTCGGAAGTGGCTCAACAACTCATTAAAACACTCAACGATGAAGACGCGGGCATCCAAGAGGTCAGCGCCATCATTGCCAAAGACCCGGCATTGAGCGCCAAACTCTTGCGCTTGGCCAACAGTGCACAGTTTGGCTTGCCTCGTGGTGTAGCCACCTTAGATGAAGCCATTCACATGGTGGGCATGGCCAAGGTGCGAACGCTGTCCTTGGCGGCCTGCATGAACGAGTCTTTTCCGGCCTTGCCAGGCCTGAACGCCCACGAGTTTTGGCGCTCCAGCATGGCTTGTGCGGGGTACGCGCAGTGGCTGGCCGCAGCGGTGGACATTGATGCGCAACAAGCTTGGTTGACTGGCATGATGCTGCGCTTGGGTGAGTTGCTGATCGGTCAAGCCAACCCACAGGCCTTGGTTGAAATTGAAAAACTTCCGCACGTGCCTGGTGCGCGTTGGGAGCGAGAAAAACAACATGTGGGCTTTGCAGAAACACAAATTACTGCCGAACTGGCGCGCCGTTGGAATTTTCCGGCCAGCATGATCAAAGCGCTGGAACATGCCTTGGAGCCTCTGGAGGTGTCCACTTTTTCCAAACTGGCTGGGGTGTTGCACTTGGCTGGCATCTTGGCCGACGTGCCTGATGCGAAGGCAGACGCTATAGACATGCTAGAGGCCAACCTTTTGGCCAAATTGGGGCTGGACGCTACCTGGATGAAAGCCAAGCTACCCGCTTCTGACTCTTTTATTTCCATCGCCTGAGTTTGCTCAACCCATGAAGCGCGCCGCCATTGAAACCTTTTTTGCCACACTGGCCAGCGCCAACCCGCATCCACAAACCGAGCTGGAATATGCCAGCGTGTTTGAATTGCTCGCGGCAGTGTTGCTGTCAGCCCAAGCCACCGATGTGAGTGTGAACAAGGCCACACGCAGCCTCTTTGTGGCAGCCAACACGCCCCAAAAAATGCTGACCCTGGGGCTCACTGACCTGGAAGCACACATTCAAACCATTGGCCTGTACCACAGCAAAGCGCGCCATTTGTTGCAGACCTGCCGTATCTTGGTAGACCAGCACGGCGGCCAAGTGCCACGCACCCGCGAAGCCTTGGAGGCATTGCCTGGCGTGGGTCGAAAAACCGCCAATGTGGTGCTGAATGTGGCATTTGGCGAACCCACCATGGCGGTAGACACCCATATTTTTCGCTTGGGCAACCGCACTGGGCTGGCACCGGGTAAAACGCCGCTGACGGTGGAAC
>NZ_JAQURE010000044.1:21922-25535 GCF_028715765.1 Rhodoferax sp. | reverse complement strand
GCCAGCACTTCAATGCCGTGCGCCAGCATGCCACTGCGGCCGCGGCGCACCAGCCGCACCACTTGCGGGTGGTCTTGCCACATGCGCTGCTCTTGTGCCTCGGTGGCCGCGTCTTTGGGGCTAGACAAGTCAAGCAGCAACACCGTGGCTTGCGCCCCCTGCGCCATGCGCTTTTGCGCCGCGGCCATGTCTGGCAGCACGGTGATGCACGCCCCCGCAGAGCCCAGGTACACCTGCAGCAGCGTCATGTTGCCAAGCGCCGGAGCCACAGCCAACACCTGCACCCCGGTCAAGTCTGGCACCAGCGGTGCACGGTAGGTGCTGGGTGGCGTGGCCAGTGTCAAAGGCAAGGCCACGGTGAATTCAGAGCCCACGCCGGGGCTGCTTTGCACGCTGATGCGCCCTTGCAGCAGCTCGACCAGCCGGTGGGTGATGGACAAACCCAAGCCGGTGCCACCAAACATGCGCACCGTGCTGCTGTCGGCTTGGGTAAAGGGTTTGAAAATCCGCGCCAGCACATCGGGGGTCATGCCAATGCCGTTGTCCACCACCCGCAGTTGCACCCATTGGCCGCCATCGGGCTGCTGCACAGGCTGCACATGCAGCAGGGTTTGACCCACGCCAGCGTTGACAAATTTGAGCGCGTTGCCCAGCAAATTAAGCAAAATTTGGCGCAACCGGGTGGGGTCTGACTGCACCCATTCGGGCAAGGTGGGGGCGATGAACAGCGACAGTGCCACGTCTTTGCTGCGCGCGGTGTTGAGCATCAGCAGCGCCGCGCCTTCCACCACTTCCCGTAAAGAGGTGGCGGTGTGCTCCACTTCAAGCTTGCCGGCCTCGATTTTTGAAAAATCAAGGATGTCGTTCAAAATGCCCAGCAACGACATCGACGATTTCTGAACCGTATCCAACATGCGCTGCTGCTCAGCGTTCAGCACGGTTTGCTGCAAGATGTCAAGCATGCCAATCACCCCATTCATGGGGGTGCGAATTTCATGGCTCATGTTGGCTAAAAATTCAGACTTGGAACGGTTGGCAGCATCAGCTTGCTGGCGTGCCTCCAGCAACTCTTGGGTTCGGCTTTGCACCAGCTCTTCCAGGTGCTCACGGTGTTGCAGCAGCTCGTCGGCGGTGCGTTTGCGCTCGGTGATGTCTTCATACACCCCCACAATGCCCTGCACCTGACCGGCCGCATCTTTGAACGGCACTTTGGAGGTGCGCAGCCACATGGTGTGGCCGTCTGGGGTGGTCTGGGGTTCATCAAAAAACAGCTTGGGCTGGTCACTTTGCATGACGTTGCGGTCATCCGCACGGTACCGCTCGGCCTGATCGACCCAGCCCATTTGAAAGTCGTTTTTGCCCACCAAATCAATCGGGGCGCGCTTGCCAGCGTCTTGGGCAAAGGCGGTGTTGCAGCCCAGGTAATTGAGGTTGATGTCTTTCCAAAACACCCGCATCGGAATGGCATCGATGACCGTGGCCAGCAGCACATAAGCGTTGGACAAGGCGGTTTCTGCCAATTTGCGCTCGGTGATGTCTTGCACTGTGCCCACCGAGCGCAGGGGTTGGCCAGTGGCATCAAAGTCGCTGTGGCAACGCTCTTGCACCCATTTGATGCGGCCGTCCGTCATGCGCAGGCGGTGCTCAATTTGGTAAGGGCGCTGGTTCAGCAGCGATTCGCTGTAAGCCAGGTTGACCGCGCTGCGATCATCAGGGTGAATGGCCGCCAAAAACGCCTCGTAGGTGGCTGGAAACTGGCGGGCATCAAGTTCGAACAAGTTAAAAATCTCTTCGCTCCAGACCAGCCGGTTGGTCACCAGGTCAAGCTCCCAACTGCCGATTTGGGCAATTTTTTGAGCCTCATGCAGGCGCTGCGCCAGCGCTGTGGCAGCTTGCTCACTGGCGTTCAGGTCAAGCTGGCGCTGCTTGAGGCTGCCAAGCAAATGGTTGAAGCCGTGAATCAGTTGACCCACCTCGTCTTGGCTGGTTTGTGGCAAGGGCTGCAGCGGCTGGTGTGCGTCGGCTTGGCGAAGCAGCGCGGCATACGCGCTGTGCAAGGGCTGCAACTGGCGGCGCAACAACCACCAGGCCAGCGCGGCAGCCAGTAGCGACAGCAGCACACTGGCCATGGCAATGCGAAAAGTGAGTTGGCCAACCGGCGCAAACGCTTGCGCGCTCGGCAACGAGGCCAGCAAGCTCCAGCCTGCCACGGGTACGCTTTTGACAGAAGCCAACACGGCCACACCTTGGACATTGCGAGTGAGCGCAGCACCTTCAAAACCCGCCAAAAAGCGGTCTAACTCAGGGTTTTGCCCAGCGGCGGGCAACGGTTGCAATGCCAGTTGATGAGCCACATCTACCACCCTTTGCCGACGCTTGGGAATGATGAGGTGGTAGTGGCTGACATCTGCCTCATCTGCTGAAGCCCCCAGGTGAATGAAGTTGGCTTGGCGCAAATCCAGCAGCCCCACCAAGACGCCTTGCACCGAGCTGAGGGCAGCGCCTTGGCGCAAACGAATAGGCGTGGCCAGCGGCACCAGCACGGTTTGCAGCTGGGCATCAAACAGCGGACTACCGACTGAACTTGTGCCGTCTTTAAGCGCCTGGCTAACCCCTTCCAAAGACAGCTGTTGCTGCCCCAGTCGGCCAAGCTGGGCTGGGTAAGAGGCGATCACTTGGCCTTGAGCATTGGTCACAAAATAGCCGCCCCTAAAAAAAGTGGGCATCGCCGGGCGGGTTTCCAGCAGGGCTTGCAGCGCCTGCGGGCTGGCCAAGTGCTGGGGCTGAATCAACTGGGTGACGTTGACCAGCGTGTCCAGGCGCTCTTGCAAGGTGCGGTTGAGCTCCTGCGCTGACAAGCTGACGTTATGCAACTGCTGCTGACCCAGCAGGCGCTCCAGGTCTTGCTGCAAACTGCGGCTGACATACGCAGTAAGCGTCCAGATACCGGCCAAAAACAAGCCCAACAGCAGCAGCGTGAGCCGGGTTTGTAAAGACTGAAAAGACAGCGAGTGAATGGGTTTGAGGGCGGTTCTCATACCGGGGCATGGGCATGGAGCCACTGGCTGCAGGCCTCAAACGACATCGGGCGGGCGTACAAAAAGCCTTGCACAATTTGGCCACCACTGGCGCGCACAAAATCAAGCTGCGCCGGGGTCTCAACCCCTTCGGCAATCACTTTCATGCCAAGTTGACGCCCCAGCAGCACCGCTATTTGCACCACCGCGCGGGCTTTGCGCTCGGTGTCGGCGCGTTGTACAAAACTGCCATCAATTTTGAGCTCATGGAACGGCAGGTCGATGAGCTGCACCAGGCTTGAAAAGCCCGTGCCGAAGTCATCTATGGAAAGCACAAACCCCATCAGAGACAAGCGCGTGAGGGTTTCCATGGCCAAAGAGCGGTCGATCATCAGGCGGCTCTCGGTGACCTCCAGCACCAGGTCTGAGGGCTGCAAACCGGCTTGCGCCACCAGCTCACCCAGGCGCTCGGGCAATTCCAGGTTGTAGGCGTTTTCCATGCTCAGGTTCACGGCCACACAGGGCGAGAGGCCTTGGCTGCGCCACACCACCATGTCGGCCAGAATTTGCGTCACCATGACCAACAGCAGTGCCTC
>NZ_JAQURE010000044.1:0-21822 GCF_028715765.1 Rhodoferax sp. | reverse complement strand
CCCCACGGCCTGACCGGTGAGGATGTCCACCTTGGGCTGGTACCAAGGCACGATGTCACCTGCTTTCAGGGCGGCGCTGATCTGCAGGGCGGTGAGTTTGTCTTGCGCGGGCTTGGACTGGGCGGGCTTGGCGCGTTGTGCCAGTTGGGTCATGACTCCGGCCAGGCGCTCGGGGCTGCAAGGCTTGCGCAGCACGCCCAAAATAAGCAGCCCATGGGCATTGGCCAGCATGGCGGCGCTGCTCAAAATTTCATCATGCACGCCAGAGAGCAAGATCAAGGGCGCTTGGTAATGGCGCTCAACCAAATGCCGCATCAGCACCAGGCCATCCATGTCGGGCATGGACAGGTCGCTGATGATGGCGCCAATGTGGGTGCGGTGCTGCTCAAACAGCGCCAACGCCTGGGCACCGCTGTCTGCCAGCAGCACGTTGTGCCAGCCTAAATTGGCCAGCTGAATGACCATCAGGTCGCGCTGGAATTCGTCGTCGTCAACGACCAAAATGGTGAGATCGGTTGCGGTCATGGTGAAAAATTCACATGAATTTTTTAGGTCTCTGATTATGAATCAGCCCATGTTAGACAGGCATGAGAAGCTATTCATTTTGCAGCCAGGCACGCACCGCCTGGGGGTAGATCAAGTGCTCCTGGGTGAGCACGCGCTGGGCCAGCGTGGCGGCACTGTCAGAGGGCAGTACGGGCACCACGGCCTGCGCCAAGATGGGGCCGTGATCCAGTTCTGGGGTGACCAGGTGCACCGTGGCACCGGCCACTTTGCAACCGGCATCAATGGCGCGCTGGTGGGTGTTGAGCCCAGCAAATGCTGGCAGCAAAGAGGGATGAATGTTGACCAGACGCCCGGCGTAGTGGTGCACAAAATCTGCCGTCAAAATGCGCATGAAACCTGCCAGCACCACCCGCACCGGCTGGCGCGGTGTGCTGTAGGTGTCAATCAGCGCGGCCAAGGCCGTGTCAAAGGCGGCGCGATCAGGGTAAGCGGTGTGTTCCAGCACGTGGGTGGCAAGGCCATGGCTGCGGGCAAAGTTCAGCCCGCTGGCGGCGGCTTTGTTGCTGATGACCGCCGCCACGCACGCGCCGTGCTGCTCAGCCCAGTGCTCACGCTGTGAGGCTTTGACGATGGCCGCCATGTTGGAGCCACTGCCTGAGATCAAAATAACGATGTTTTTCATACTTGACTGAATTATGACTTTGACCTCTTCTCTACCCCTTGACCCCTCCCCAACGCTGTGCCTGACCCCTGTCGAAGCGCGCGTGCTGGCCACACTGATGGAAAAAGCCCGCACCGTGCCCGACAGTTACCCGCTCTCAATCAACTCGCTGCTGCTGGGCTGCAACCAGAAAACCACCCGCGACCCGGTGATGGACTTGACCGAGGCCGATGTGGCGCAAGCGCTTGACAACCTGCACCAGCTGCAACTGGTGCGCACCAACACCAGCGGCCGGGTGGCACGCTTTGAGCACAACTTTCAGCGCGGCGTAGGGGTGCCCGAGCAATCAGCCGTGCTGCTGGGTGTGCTGATGCTGCGCGGCCCGCAAACTGCCGCCGAGCTGCGCCTGAACACCGAGCGCTGGTACAAATTTGCCGATGTGTCGTCGGTCGAAGGTTTTCTGGAAGAGCTGCAAGACCGCGCGTCCGACAAAGGCGGCCCGCTGGTGGTCAAGCTGGCCAAAGCCCCCGGCGCACGCGAGCAGCGCTGGGCGCATTTGCTGTGCGGGCCGGTGGACGAGGCGCTGCTGGCCACCGGTGGCCTGGCCCGCGCAGCAGATGGCACACCAGGCACCCAGGCCAGACTGGACGCCCTGGAGGCCGAAGTGGCACAACTGCGCAGCACCGTGGCCAAGCTGTGTGCGGAGCTGGGGGTGGCTGCACCTGGGTCAGGTGCGGTCTGAATCAATCTTCACGCACGCGCACAAACGACGCAAATTTGGGCAAACCTTTGGGGGTGTGGTTGCGGTAGCGGTAGGTCACTACGGCGCCCAAGGGCGGAGGCGATTCGCGCTGCGCGTCGGTGAACCCGGTGCCCAAGGCAAAACGCTGGCCGTCGGGCAGCTCAAGCAACAAAGCGCCCAACCGGCCTGCGTGTTTGCCCTTGCCCGGCAGGTGCGCCACCACGCGGGCTTCTGCGTCGGGCTGCAGTTTCAGCTTGAGCAGCGCGTCGCTGCGCCCGGGTGACCACAAGGCGTTGGCGCGGTGCAGCACCAGGCCTTCGCCACCTGCTTGGGCGGTTTGCTTCAGCCATTGATTCAGCGCGTTCGCGTCGGGCACGGTCTGTTGCGGCACCGCTTGCAGCCAGGGTTGATTCACCTGCGCCAGCAGCGCAGCGATGCGTTGGGCACGCTCAGAAAAACCACCCGACGCGCCTGGCAAATCAAAAATCATGTACTGAACACGGCGCCAGTCGGCATCCACCGGTGTCTGACGGCGCACCGTGCCAGAGAGTTCGTCAAAGCGCCCGCGGCCCAGCCACAACTCTCCATCTAGCGCTGTGGCGGGCAAAGCCGCCGTGAACCAAGCCGGTGCCGCAATCGGCAAGCCACTGCGAAAGCGCAACACCTGGCCATCCCAGAAAGCGCGCACGCCATCGAGTTTTTCGCTCACCAGATAGTCGTTGGGACTGTGGCCAGTGGACCACAGCTTGGCGTGCATCAAGGCCGGCTGGGATGAAGCGCTGACCTGCAACACCGCCGGGGTTGCAACGGCCGCAAAAACTGTGCTGGCACACAGCCCACTGATCACCATGCACAAAGGTCGCATGCGTCCAAAAAAACGCTCGTTATTCACTTTTTTACTTCCTGAATGGCAAACAAAAACACACGTCGCTCAATCGCTCACGCCACCAGCCGCGACGACCGGGGCACATGCGCCATCAAAAATTCCATCTGGTCGGCCATGATGCGGCGGTTGCGCAAAATGAAGTCTTCCCACAGGCTGGGCACGTAGGGGGTGTAGAGCAGCGGCATGTGCGCCTGCTCGGGCGTGCGGTGGCTTTTGCGGTGGTTGCAGGGGCGGCAGGCGGTCACCACGTTCATCCAGGTGTCAATGCCGTTTTGCGCAAACGGAACGATGTGCTCACGGGTCAAATCAGCCTCTGGAAACAGCTCGCCGCAATAGGCGCACAGGTTGCGGTCACGCGCGAAAAGTTTGCTGTTGGTCAGCCCGGGTTTGAGCTCAAACGGGTTGATGTTGGGCACGCCTTTGGTGCCAATGATGCTCGACACGGTAATGACCGACTGCTGGCCGGTGCGCGCGTTGTGCCCACCATGAAACACCGCCACCTGGTGACCCATTTCCCAGCGCACCTCTTGGGCCGCATAGTGAATGACCGCTTGTTCCAGCGAAATCCATGATTGGGGCAACCCCTGGGCTGACAGCTTCAAGACTTTCAAAACACGACTCCTGAAAAAAAGACGTTATCCGAATCCATCCAAAACCTTCTGTGGCAGTTCACCGGTTGGCACCTTAGGGCTCGTAAAGTAATAAGTTGTGCATTTGCAAGCCAGGTTTGGGATGCAGTGCTAGGCGCAAAACACGCCGTTTAGCTCTGCTAAACAAGTGATTTGCAACGACGCAATGCGCCCAAAAATGGCTAGGCAAATGTGCAAGTTATTGCTTTACGAGCCCTTAGGCCAGCCCGCCGCAACACCTTATCTGAGACACAATATACATCCTTTATATGTCAAATTGACGTCTAGCGCTTTGAAAACCTGCGCACATAGCTATCAAATTCATAACACCTCATGAAGATTTTTCGTGGTTTCAAGCACCCTGACATTACCCCGGCTTGCGCCCTGACGATTGGCAACTTTGACGGCCTGCACCGCGGTCACCAAGCCATGCTGAGCCTGCTCAAGGGCGAGGCACAGCAGCGCGGCGTGCCCAGCTGCGTGCTGACGTTTGAGCCGCATCCACGCGACTTTTTTGCTGGCCTCACGCACAACCCCAACCTGGCACCGGCGCGGGTGGGCACGCTGCGCGACAAGCTGTGTGACCTGGCCGCCTGCGGCGTTGACCAGACCGTGGTGCTGCCGTTTGATGCCCGGCTGGCCAATTTGTCGCCCCAGGCCTTCATCGACACCGTGCTGCTGCAAGGCTTGGGCGCGCGCTATGTGCTGGTGGGAGACGACTTTCGCTTTGGCCAGCGCCGCGCTGGTGACTACAGCTTGCTGGACGCGGCGGGCACACAACAAGGCTTTGACGTGGCGCGCATGAACAGCTACGAGGTGCACGGTCTGCGCGTGTCAAGCTCGGCGGTGCGCCAGGCTTTGTCTGAGGGTCGCATGCTGGACGCCGCGCGCAAGCTGGGGCACCCCTACCGCATTTCAGGCCATGTGGTGCATGGCCGCAAGCTGGGCCGCACGCTGGGGTTCAAGACCATCAACCAGCGTTTTGCCCACTGGAAACCTGCGGCCAGCGGTATTTTTGCCGTGCTGGTGTATGGCCTAAGCGCACACCCCCTGCGCGGTGTGGCCAACCTGGGGGTGCGCCCCTCCATCGACCCCCATGACGTGAATGGCGGGCGCGTGCTGCTGGAAACCCATTGCCTGGACTGGCCAAGTAGCCTGGGAGCAGAAGGTGCCTACGGCAAGATCGTGCGAGTGGAATTGCTGCACAAACTGCACGACGAACTGAAATACGACGGTCTAGCGGCGTTGACCACTGGCATTCAGAAGGACTGCCATGATGCCAGGGCTTACTTTGAAGCGCAGCCAAAATTGAGCTAGTAGTTCGTTTCATCAAAACGATTACAAAATGAAGTCGATGGATTTTTAAGACTGGCTAGGCGCGAGGAGGCGACATAGCCGTAGCTATGGCAACGACGAGCAACAACGCCAGGTTGGAAAAGACACGATTTCATGTAAGCGGTTTGGTGAAACGGACTACTAGCTGTCATGAATCCAAGCCGACACCCCGGATGATAAAAGAATCTTGAGGGTGGAGGTGCGGGGGTAGATGCCGAGAAAAATTCTTTGGGAGCGTGTTGGATTGACATCCCCCGACTGTCCCCTGTCAGCGCCCGCTGTTCTGCCATGCGGCTCGCAAAGCGTCTTGCGCCGCCGGGGGCAAGACACCCAGGCGGGCATGGCCGGGCAGACCGAACGACGCGGTGTCGCGCAGCTTGATGCCCTGCCCGCGCAGATGCGCCAGCGCCGCCGTCCAGCCCGCTGCCAAGTTCTCAAGCTCAGGGGCAGGCCGGGCGCAGAAAAAATTGGCATCGCTGGGCAGGCAAGTCCAGCCCAGTTCCGTCAACATGGCGATTTGCCGGGCTTTCCAGTCGCGCAGGGTGTGCAGACTCTCACCCAGCCAGGTTTGCACTTGCGGGGTCACCCAAGCGTGCAGCAGCGCCACACCATGCGCCCCAAGCAGCCAGGACGGGGCTAGCGCATCGAGCGCTTGCACAGTGGCCTCTGCGCCTGCCGGGGCAATGGCGTAGGCGGCACGCACACCGGTAAGCCCCAACGATTTGTTGGGCGAAAACAGTTGCCAAATCTGATCACGCTGCGCGGCGCTCAGCGACGGCGCGCCGCTCAGACGCAGTGGGGCGTAGGCGCAGTCCAGCACCACGACGGGGCTGGCACAGACACAGCCGTTCGCGCTGAAGCTGGTACGGCTGGTGGCCTCGGTATGGCGTGACAACAGGGCGTCGTCTGACCCTGCGCAAGTTGCATCTGGCCAGAGCCATGCGGGCCAAGGCAGGTGTGCTTGCCCCAGCGGGCTGCTGGGCTCACACGCCCACACCAAGCTGGCCTGCGCCGGGTCATGTGTCAGCCCCAAACCCCAAGCCTGCGCCGCCTGCGCATAGTCGCCATAGGCGTGGCGCGGCAGGCAGACCGTGGCGCCACCTTGACGAGCCACCCAGGCCGTCAGACGAAAAATGCATTCACTGGCGCTGCCCGCCATCAGGATGCGCCCCGGCGCCACGCCGTGGAAGTCGGCCAGGGCGTGGCGAAGCGCGGTGTAGCGCGGCTCGGGGTAGCGGGTTGCGTCAGCCTGCTGCACAGCGACCAGCGCTGGGGGACACGGGCCGCAGGCGTTGCTGTTGGTAGAGAAGTCAAAGCGCGGCACACCCACGGTGTCGGGGCCGCCATGCACCCGCGCCGGTAAGCCAGGCGCAAGCGTCGGCGGGTGCACAAGTGGATCAAGCGGCTTCATGCGTGCATCATAAATGCTATAAATAAAAGAGCTATTTGCGCAAGCAATACAAGGGCTATAAGCGTATTTGATGTATAAACAATGGCGCCTGACGTATCCGCCGCCACGGCCGCACGACCGGGTGGGTTGAGCACATAAACACCCGGCTTGCGCAAGCCCACGCCCAGCGCCAAGGCCATCGCAGCCATCGGCCAGCCGCTGTTGGGGGATGGGGTCTTGACCGCTTCACGCGCCAAGTCACGCCAGCGCACACCGACCGCGTTGGCCTGACGTTCAGGCATCGGGTGGGTCGCCTCTGACGGCGTTGACCGCGTTGACTGCAAAGATGCCAGTGCCAGCAGCGTCATGCCAGTCAGCCGCGCCGGGATATAGCTCAGTGCATCGTCCGCCCGCGCCGCCCACTTGCCGGCCCATTCCCAGTTTTGCCCTTTGTAGAGGCCGGGGTAGCCCCACATGGCATCGGCGGTGTTGGCAAAACGGTACAGCGCAGCGCCCGGCAGGCCCAGCAGCACAAACCAGAACAGGGGAGCCACCACCGAGTCGTTCAGATTTTCGGCCAAGGTCTCGATGGCGCTCTCACGCACTTCGGTGGCCGTCAGCTGCGCCGTGTCGCGGCTCACCAGCCAGCGCAGGCGCTCGCGACCCGCCTCCAGCGACTCAGCCAAAGCCGCTTCCACCGCCTGCACCTCGCTTTTCAACATGGCCCAGGCCAGCAAGGGCTTGAGCAGCAGGCCCAGCAACACGCCAGCGCCCCACCAGGGCAGGCTGAGTAACGCGCTCTGCAGCGCACAAAATACTCCTGAAAAAATAGCTGCTCCAGCAGTCCATGCAAGGGCGGAAAGCCAAAAAGCTTTGAAATCTTTGACGCCAGGCTGCTGCACCGTACGGCGCTGCACCCAGGCCCCGACGTACCCCAGATAGTGTCCCAGCCACACCACCGGGTGCAGGCGCACCGGCGGCTCGCCCAGCCAGCGGTCAACAACCAGCGCCACCAGCAAAGCCAGCGCCAACACCCACGCAGCGGGGTATGGGGTCAGCAAAATCACGACAGCCTGCAGCCGGCTCTTGTTTGGATAGCGCGGTGTTTCAAGCGCGCGCCACCGGCTGCCCAGCTTGCAGCCCCAGGCGTGCCAGCAAGGCCAGGTCATCGTTGCCCTCAGGGTTGGGCGTGGTCAGCAGCTTGTCACCATAAAAAATGGAGTTGGCCCCGGCCACAAAACACAGCGCTTGCACCGCCTCGCTCATGCTTTGGCGCCCAGCCGACAGGCGCACCCGCGCCATCGGCATGGTGATGCGTGCCACGGCGATGGTGCGCACAAATTCCAGCGGCGCCAGGTCGGGCTGGTCGGCCAGCGGCGTGCCGGCCACTTTGACCAGGTGGTTGATCGGCACCGACTCGGGGTAGGGCTGCAAGTTGGCCAGCTCAGCAATCAAACCGGCGCGCTGCTGGCGCGATTCACCCAGGCCCACAATGCCGCCGCAGCACACCTTCATGCCCGCTTGGCGCACCCGCGCCAGCGTGTCAAGGCGGTCCTGGTAATCGCGCGTGGTGATGATGTCGCCATAAAAGTCGGGCGCGCTGTCCAGGTTGTGGTTGTAATAGTCCAGCCCGGCAGCGCGCAGGGTGTGCGCCTGGCCGTCACTGAGCATGCCCAGCGTGGCACAGGCTTCCAGTCCGCTGGCTTTGACGGTTCTGACCAGTTCGGCCACGGCTTCGATGTCGCGGTCTTTGGGCGCGCGCCAGGCTGCACCCATGCAAAAGCGGGTGGCACCAGCGGCCTTGGCGGCCAGCGCAGCACTGCGCACCGTCTCCACACCCATCAGCTTGCTGGCCGCCACGCCCGTGTCAAAGTGCACCGATTGTGGGCAGTAACCACAGTCTTCCGGGCAGCCACCGGTTTTGACCGACAACAGCGTGGCCAGCTCGACCAGATGGGGGTCAAAGTGAGCGCGGTGCACGGTTTGCGCCTGGTAGATCAGGTCAGAGAATGGCAGCTCAAACAAGGCTTGTACGTCGGCCACCGGCCAGGGTGCTTGCCCAGCAGCGGGGCGCTGTGGGTGGGCATCCAGGCAGGCGTGAAAGTGCAGCGGTTGGACATCAGCGTGGCTACAGGGGACGGTGGTGGTCATTCGGGAAAACTTTCGCTTCAAAATTTTTTAGTCTTCAATTTAATCTTCAATGCCACGCTGCGCCGGTATACCGGCCTTGAAGGCATGTTTGATCATCTGCATCTCGGTCACGGTGTCGGCCAGCTCGATGATCTCTGGCGGGCAGCGGCGGCCGGTCAGCACCACGTGCACTTGCGCTGGGCGGGTCTTCAGGGTTTCCAGCACGTCAGCCAAAGGCAGCCAGCCGTAGATCAGTGGGTAGGTGATTTCGTCCAGCGTGACCATGAAGAAGTCGCCACTCAGGATGGCGGCTTTGGCCTTTTGCCAGCCGCCTCGCGCCAACTGCGCCGAGTGTTCCAAATCCTGGCTCTTCCAGCTGAAGCCGTCGCCCAGCCCTTCAATGGGGATGCCGATCTGCTCGAACATGCGGTGCTCGCCAAAGCGGGCGCTGGGCACTTTCATGAACTGAAAAATCTTCACTGCTTTGCCACGCCCGTGCGCTCTCAGCGCCAGGCCAAAAGCGGCTGTGCTTTTGCCCTTGCCGTCGCCGGTGTTGACGATGATCAGGCCACGGCGCTCGCCCTCGGCCTTGTCGTAGGGTTTGTCGGTGGGTGGGGTTTCAATCTGCATGGTAGTCAGGACTCAGTTGTATTTAATGGGGGTCAGATTCCAATTAATTTGGCAACGCCACCCATTGCCCGGCCAGCGGGTGGATGGTGATGCGGTGGTCAAACACCGCCTCCAGCGCACGGTGCGTGGCGGGGTCGGCGCTGGGGCCAAAGTGGGTCACGCACCCGCCCGCCATGATCAGCATCTGGTCAGCGTGCAGCGCCATGCTGATTTCATGCAGTACGCTGACCACCGTGACACCGGCCTCCAGCAGGCAGCGCACCATGCCCAGCCAGTCGGACTGGTGCGGCGGGTCGAGGTTGGCCAGCGGCTCGTCCATCAGCAGCACCGGGGCTTGCACCGCCAGCGCGCGCGCCAGCAGCACGCGCTGACGCTCGCCACCCGAGAGTTGGCCCAGGCTGCGCGCACGCCAGCCCAACGCACCGGTCGTTTTCAGTGCCATTTCTACCGCCGCACGGTCAGCCGCGCTGGGCGCAGAGAGCCAAGCCTGGTGCGGCAAGCGACCGAGCATGACCACGTCCCACACCGTCAAATCATCCGCCGCAGACTCGTTTTGACCCAGCCACGCCAACGCTTTGGCGCGTGCGCGAGCCGGGTAACTGGGCAGGGGCTGGCCCAGCAAATCGACTTGCCCCTGGTGCGGCAGCAGCCCGGCCAGCACTTTGAGCAAGGTGGACTTGCCGGCACCGTTGGGGCCAACGATGGCCGTCCAGCGGCCTTGCAGCAAAGCCAGCGACACATCGTGCAGTATCTCGGAATTTCCAAGCCTAGCCCTTATAGAACTTGCTTGAATAGCTATTTTATTCATAGCACAACACCACCCCGCGTGCCGCGGTGCATCAGCCACAGCAGGTAACCACCGCCCAGCACGGCAGTCAGCACGCCCACCGGCAGCTCTTGCGGCGCAATCAGCCAGCGCGCCAGGGTGTCGGCGGCCATCAACAACACGCCGCCCATCAAGCTGGACAAAAAGATCAATCGACCATGCGTGGTCTTGACCACCGAGCGTACCAGGTGCGGCGCGGCCAAGCCCACAAACGCAATCAGCCCAGTTTGCGCCACCGCCGCGCCGGTGGCCAGCGCCAGCACCGCCACCAGCGCCAGCCGCATCGAGGTGATCGGCAGCCCCAGGCTGCGCGCCGTGGCCTCGCCCAGGCTCAGGCCGTCGAGCAGCCGCGCCAGCAAAGCGCCAGCCGCGCTGGCCAGCAGCCAGGTGAGCCCCATCACGCCGCAAGCGCTCCAGCCGACAAACGCGGTCGAACCCAGCATGAAGGCCTGCATGGCTTGCAGCGATTCGGGGGTCCAGACCAGCACCAAATGCGTCAGCGCCCCCAGCACCACGCCCACCACCACCCCAGCCAGCAGCAGGCGCAAGGTGTGTTGCACGCCTTTGCTCAAGGCCAGCGTCAGCAGCACCGCCCCCACCGCGCCAGCAAAGGCCGCGCCGGTGAGCCCCAGGCGCGTCAGCCAACCGGTGCCAAACACAGTGAACGCCAGGCCGTCGCCCATCATGCCGCCGGCACCACCACCCACGCTGCCACCCACGCTGCCACCCACGCTGCCACCCAACATGCCACCCGCGCCGCCCAGCACGGCCAGCGCCAGCGCCACGCCCAGCGACGCGCCCGAGGCACTGCCGAGCAAAAACGGGTCGGCCAGCGGGTTGCGAAACAGCCCCTGCGCCAAGGCCCCTGCCAGCCCCAGCAAAGCCCCGGCCGCCCAGGCCCCCAGAGTGCGCGGCAGGCGGATGTCCATGACGATTTGCTGCGCCATAGCGGTCTGGTCAGGGTCTAGCCGGGGGTTGAGCAAGGGCTGCAGCAAATTCTCAAACCCGGCGCTGCCGACGCACACGCCCAAGGCGGCCAAGGCCAGCGCCAGCAGTGCCAGCACCCAAGCGAATGTGTTGGCACGCCGCAAGTTCATGGCCACACTGGTGTCACAGTCCATGGGGTCTTGGCACAAGAGATTGCGCATGGCTCAGAGCACCAGCGTGGGCAAGATAGCCGTTCGTGGTCAACGGGTGGCACCGCTTGATGCACTGACTCATGGTGCCCTGGCTTTGTCAGCCAGACACTGCGCCATCAGGCGGGTAGCCTCACTCATGCGCGGGCCAGGGCGCACCAGCGCGTCTGACTGCGCTGGTGTGAACACACACACCTGCCGGTTGCGAACCGCACGCATGTTGCCCCAACCCGGGCGTTGCGCCATGCCGTCCAGACTGCGCTCACCAAGCATGATGACATCGGGGTCAGCACGCACAATGAACTCGGGGTTGAGCCGGGGAAAAGGTCCCAAATGGGCTGGAATGATATTTTTGACACCCAAGCGTGTGAGCGTTTCGCCTATGAACGACGATTCGCTCGCGCCATAGGGGCCGGGGTTGACCTCAAAGTAAACCCGCACACCACGTGCGTTCAACGGCAACGACTGGGCTGCCGCCTGCACCGCCATATCGACTGCACGCCACACACGCGCGGCATCTGGCACGCCCAACACCTGGCCTAATTTTTCAAGCACACGCTTCACGTCTGCGTGGGTTTTGGGCTCTAGCGCCATGGTTTTGATGCCCAGCAACCGCAAGCGGTCACCCACCCGCGACGAGGTAGCCATCAGAACCAGGTCAGGCTTGAGCGCCACGATGGCCTCCACATTGGCATCAAGCCCGCCCCCGACTTGGGGCAGTTGGCGCACGCTGTCGGGATAATTTGAATAGCGGTCTACGCCCACCAGACGGGCGCATTGGCCTAATTCGCACACTGTTTCAGTGAGTGATGGCAACAGGCTGACGATGCGCTGGGGCGGCTGCAACAGGGTCACGGTTTGACCCAGGTCATCGGTCATTTGCAGGGCTTGGGCAGCGGTTGTGACAAAGCAAAGCGCGGCAAGCCCAACCCAAGCCAGCCGCATGGGCAGGCGTTTTATCGCACCCCATGTGGTGCCGGCAGCAAACCAATAAGGCACAGTGCAGCGGGGCAAGGCGTAGCAGGTCATGCGGCATCTTTCAAAGTCAGGGGCAGTCCGGCTGCCATCAGGGTCACGCGCTGGCACTGGCTGGCCACGCTTTGGTTGAGCATGCCAAGGGCATCGACAAATGCGCGCACTTCGCGCCCGAGCGGAATCACGCCCAGACCAATCTCGTTGCCCACCAGCACCAGCGGCCCGGGGGCACCTTCAATTGCTTTTAAAAGCATAGCTGTTGGTGCTTTCTGCTCATGCTCTAGAGGCTTATTTTGTTCACAATTTTGAACACCCTGACCGGCTGTGGCTAACGCAGCGTGGGCAGGTGGGGTAACGTCTGGCGGCACATCAAACGGCATCAGCAGGTGGGTAAGCCACAGCGTCAGGCAGTCCACCACGATCAAGGTGTCGGCGCGGCTGTGGCTCAGGATGGCTTCGGCCAGCTTCAGGGGCTCTTCTACCGTGGTCATGCCCGGCACGCGCATCAAACGGTCGGCCTGATGGCGGGCAATGCGCGCGCGCATCTCGTCGTCCCACGCTTGGGCGGTGGCAATCAACACCGCTTGGTGCGCGCCCGATTGCGCCAGCCAGCGTTGCGCCAACGCTTCAGCGCGGCGGCTTTTGCCGCTTTTTTGGCCGCCCAGAATCAGCTCGCTGCGGGCGATAGTGAAGGCGGTGGTGAGGGCGTTCATGCAGCCGCCCCGGTGTGCGCAGCCGTGCGCCCAGGTGCTACGTCGCGCTGCCAGTCCATGATGATGCGGTGCAGTTGCGCCAGCCCGTCAGTCAGCGCGGCCGGGCCGGGTTGCAAAATGTCGGCAGATTTGATCTCAAAAAGTTGCCCGGTTTTGACGGCGGCCACGTCGCCCCAGCCCGGGCGTGCCGCCACCAGCTCAGGGCGGAACTTTTTGCCGCACCACGAGCCGATGATGATGTCGGGGTTGCGCGCGATGATCTCGCTGTCGTCGGCCAGGATGCGATGCTTACCCAGTGGCTGGGCTGCCAGTTCCGGGAAGATGTCTTGCCCGCCAGCCACACCGATCAGCTCTGAAACCCAGCGGATGGCGCTGATGCGCGGTGTGTCCCATTCTTCAAAATAGACCTTGGGTTTATGTGAAAAATTGGCACCTAGCGCTTGCGCAGACTGCATAGAAAGCTGCATTTTTTGTAGCATACTCAATCCCTGTGCACCCTGCCCCACCATGGCAGCCACCTGGTACAGCACCCCCAAAATTTCTGCCACGCTGCGCTGGTTGAACACCGTGACCGGCACCCCGGCGCGAATCAGCGCGGCGGCAATGTCGGCCTGCATGTCGGAAAAACCCAGCACGCAGTCGGGCTGTAGCGCCAGGATTTTGTCCAGCTTGGCACTGGTGAAGGCGCTCACGCGCGGCTTTTCTTCGCGCGCCCGCTTAGGCCGCACGGTGTAGCCGCTGATGCCGACAATGCGCCACTCTTGCCCCAGCAGGTAGAGCCACTCGGTGGTTTCTTCGGTCAGGCAGACGATGCGCTGGGGGGTCAAAGTAGCCATGCTCAACGGCGCAGGAGGCATCACGCAAATCCTAGAAATGCAGCCGCAGAGCCGCCGTGACAGCTCGACCCGCTTCAGGGTAAATGCCGTTGGTGACACCGGCAGCACATACGAACGCCTGGGTGTAGTACTTGGCATCGAGCAGGTTACTTAAACCCAACGACATTTCCACATTGCGCCATTGGTAGGCGTAGCGCGCATCCAGGGTGACATAGCTGGGCACTTTGCAGGTGTTGTTGAAATCCACACTTTGCGACGACACCCACATCACTCCCGCGTTCACCGAATGCGCCGCTGCGGGGTGCCAGTCACCGCGAACAGCCAACGTGCGGCCAGCGACCAAAGGCACATCTTTGCCGTTGTGCGCGCCTTGCGTGAACTTGGACTCTTTCACCGCCAGGTTCACCTGCAAGCCCAGCGTTTTGCTCAGCTCGTGCTGGGTTTCAAGCTCAAGACCCTGACGCAAAGTGGGGTCGAAATTGACGTTGGAGCCGAAACCGCTGAACGAGTTTGCATTGACAACCGTCGGATCGTAGCCAATTTCATTGGCCAGGCTGCTGCGGTAATAGCGCAATTCAACCCGCCCGCCACTGTAGGTCCAGCGGTTGCCCAACTCAAGGTCGCGCGAAGTTTGTGGCTGCAACACCGCACCTGGCGTTGTGAAGCCCAATTCGTCAATATTGGCCAGACGAAAACTACTGCCCAAACGACCATAAACAGACCAAATACTGGAGAGTGGCTGCGTCAAACCCAATTCCCAGGCCTGTTGACTTTGGTCAGTGCTGGCCGTGTAGGTGTCTGTTTGCTTGATGTTTTCTGACCGCACACCGATGGACAAACGCGTACCCGAGCCATAGGTCACGTCGTCCTGAAGATAGTAGGCACTGTTTTTTTGTTGCGACGTGGCACCAAACGCACCGGGTGTGACTCGCTTCCAATCGGCCTGGTCATGGCCCAGGGTTAACGCGTTTTGTGCTTTTCCCCACTTGGCTTGGTACTTAGCGCGAACCGCCACGGTGTTGGCATCAATGTCATAACGGTAGCTAGAGACACCACCGTTCAAGCTGTCGAGTTGCTTGGTGCGTTGCCCAACATCAAGCCCAATCTGCCATGCGCCCAACTCTGCACTTGCAAAAACCGTGTCGCGCGTGTTTTTGATGCTGGCTTTTTTGTTGGTATTGGCAGCATTGGTTTGCGTGGGATTTGCATCAAACTGTGCCGCCGTCAAGGCACCCGGCAAACCGCCAAGCAAGCTGTCATAAGCATGACTGGCACCCAGGCGCAACCAGTCGTTGCTCCATTGCGCCTGAACGGTATTGCCGTCAATATCAGACCTGAAAAAATCACGATGATTGTCGGATTGGCGCTTGTGCGCCGCCACATCCAGCGAAAAACCACCTGTGGCCAAGGTGGCGTTGGTGCGGGCATCGCTTAGCCCATAGGTTCCGCTTGCCACATACACATCTGCAGAATTCTGACGCGCTGTTCCCAGGCCCGCTTTGGTCGTGATCACAATCACACCGCCGGTGGCACCTTCGCCATAAAGTACCGCGCCACTGCCACGGAGCACTTCAATGCGCTCAACCGTGTTGACGGCAATGCCCGCCAGGCGTGCGCCACCCAGATCGGCCTCGTTCATTTTGACGCCATCCACAACCACCACCTGATTGCTGCTTGCCGTTGTGCCAAAGCCGCGCAAATCAAGGCTGTAATCGCCACCCCCGTAAAAATCTACTCGACCTGCAATACCCAGTAGCTTAATCACCGCCTCGTTCACCGTTGTCACACCGGATCGGGCAATGTCTTCCTTGGTGATGACGTTGACACCAAAAGGCAACATAGCCGCCAATTCGTTGAAGCGCGTCGCCGTCACCACCACCTCTTTCAACGCGGCCACAGGTTGAGCCATCACTTCGAACGAAGCTACAAAGGAAATAGCTGCTAACGCAGACGCAGTAAGCCCTACAGGTGCTTTTGAGCACTGAAAAAATGCAAGAGATTTCATGAAAAGAAAGAACCAAGATAAAAGCCCTCACCGTCGTCCCCGACAGTGCATGAGCGTCACGGTTGCGCGTTTTTCATGACAAAAAACACACAGCCACCGTGTTGGCCGGTATCCGGGCTGATGGAGTCAACCTGCATCGCCTTCCCAAATGTAAAAAACACTCAGTGGCCTGGATGCAAGCGGAATCGTCATAAGACGCTTCGTCCACTTACCGTTGCGGGGGCAGCGCAGGTTAGGTTTGCTGTTGGCCAGCGTCACCCTCCTGCTTCCCGTTGAACTGCGGCATATGTGTTACACCGCGAGCACCAACGCGGCAGATTCTAGCTGTGCCAACTTCGACCTCTGTCAACCAACGCTTAGCGGGTGTAGTTCAATGACAGATACACGCCTACCGTGATATGTCGGTCACCCAGTCGCCTACAGCAAATTCCTAAGTTCACACGCCGTTTTCAATCGTTGGTTAGAGACTTCACATCCAGATGGGCATGGTCAATTCTGGACAAGACCGCAACGCGCTGGTGGTGGCAGGCTAGAAAAATATACATACGGTAAAATACCGTATTTAAAAGGAACCAACATGACGTCCACTGCCCGCTTTGATCTGACAATTGACGCTGCCGACAAAGACATCATCTCTCGCGCAGCGTCGCTGATGGGAACGACGTTGGCTGGCTTTGTTCGATCTGCTGCCAAAGAAAAAGCGCTAGATTTAATCGACAGGGATTCGCGCATCACGTTATCGCAGCGAGATTTCACGGCATTTGCTTCAGCACTCAACGGTGCCTTCACGCCAAATGCTGCGCTGCAAAGTGCATTGACCGCATCCAGCCAGGTCAAACGTGCTTGAAGAGCACGCACTGGATGCAGTGCTTCATAATCGCAACGGGTTTCATTGCGGCACCCCTGAGCTTGATGACTACCTGCACCGCTTTGCACTGCAGCACACCCGCAAGGGTGTGACAACTGTTCACGTGCTGGTGGATTCCGAGCAACCAAGTGAGATTCTGGGCTACTACAGTCTCAGTGCTGCCCAAATCGACGTTCTGCAACTCAGGGGCACCGATCGAAAAAAACTACCTCGTTACCCGGTGCCCTGCTTCCGCATGGGACGACTTGCCTGTCGCACAGACAGGCGTGGTACTGGATTGGGCAAGGTGTTGATCGGCTGTGCTGTGAGTCGCTGCTTGAAAGCACGCCAGCAGGTGGCTGCGTTTGCGCTGCTGGTTGATGCAAAAAACGGGCAAGCCAAGAGCTTTTACGAGCACTACGGCTTTACCGCGTGCGCTGACTCGCCAATGACACTTTACCTGCCACTGGGCTGATCTGGTTTCTACAGCAGATCAGTTCGCGGGTCAGATTTTGAACTGCTCGCAGGCCGAGCTCGTTGACTTAGCCGGAGCAGGTGGCCAGGGTTGGGAAATTTGGGTGGCCATCAGGGCCAGACGCAAGCCTGAACACCATGGGACGAGTAAGTGCTTACCCGGCTTGAGTAACTTGGCCGCTCGTGCATCGAAGTGCATGATTTATACTTCTACAGGTGGATAGTGTGAATTTCGTTTTTGTTAACCTACACTTTCAAAAAAACCTACACCACGATTGTGTACGTAGGTAGGTTTTGAGAAGTGTGGAAAATGTGCAAGACGATGCTCAAAAAACAAAAATCTTTCTAAATCAAGCGCTTACGGTACAAACTTGTTGTAATTCAATGGGTTAAAAATTGCGGGTGTAGTTCAATGGCAGAACGGCAGCTTCCCAAGCTTCATACGAGGGTTCGATTCCCTTCACCCGCTCCAGTCTTCTCACTCCAGCGCCATTGCAGCGCAGAGTTCCCCCCACTTCACACCCCAGCCAATGACCGCAAGGCGTTGGGATTGACCAAATTCAGCACCCGGCCATTGCCGCTGATCAGGCTTTGCTCACGCAAATGGCGCAGCACGCGCGAGAAGGTTTCGGGGGCAATGCCCAGCTGGGTGGCAATGCTGCGTTTGCGCTGCTGCAATTCCACCGCCATTTGACCTTCGCCCACCGGCTGGGCGTGGCTCAGCAACCATTCGGCACAGCGTGACTCGGCATCTTTGGCCAGGCGGCTCACGGCAAATTCAGTTTGCTTGCGGTGCGCCATGGCCACATCGGTCAGCACCGCGCGGGCTGACTCTGGCAAATCTTGGATGCCTTGGCGAAAGCTGGCCAAGTTGACCTGGCGATATTCCACGGGGGAATCGGCCACCGCGTCCACCAAATGCGGCAAGCCCAGCACGGCAGAACTGGCATCGAGCCAGCACGGGCCTTCAAGCACGCCAATTTGGTGTTCCATGGCTGTGCCCTGCACCAAACCCAACGCAACCCGACCATGCTCGATGTAACTGACGTAGGGGGTGGGTTGAGCGGTGTGACAGCCACGCTGCAGCAGCAGCTTGCCGCGTGAAATGCTTTGCAGTTGCGCTGTGGGGTCGATGTCGTGAATGGAAATCATGGGGCTGACTATGCCGCGCCACCCCCTCAAAGACCTTGAGCAAAATCAACTTTTTGAAACAAAACCCCTGATAGCAGCACGGTTAAATCGCTCCAACCATCTGCCAAAGTCCATTCTCGAAACCAAAACTTGACCTTACGATACATCAAAAAAAATAGCTACTCACGCTTATTCTATAAGCGTTAGAGGCCAATTTGATGATGAACTATTCACCCAGATAAGCGGCCCGGACTTTGGGGTCTGAGAGCATGGATTTGGCGTCGCCCGTCATGGTGATGAGGCCGGAGTCCATGACATAGCCACGGTCA
The DNA here is from genome assembly GCF_028715765.1 of Rhodoferax sp. Classification (GTDB taxonomy): domain Bacteria; phylum Pseudomonadota; class Gammaproteobacteria; order Burkholderiales; family Burkholderiaceae_C; genus Rhodoferax. The sequence continues at coordinate 3,640 of NZ_JAQURE010000044.1, read as the reverse complement.
GCAATGGCCAAGGCACGGCTGGCGTTTTGCTCCACTAGCAAAATCGTCACGCCTTGGGCGTAGACGCTGCTGATGACTTCAAAAATTTTGTCCACCATGATGGGCGACAGCCCCATGGAGGGCTCATCGAGCAGCAGCACCTTGGGACGGCTGATGAGGGCGCGCCCCATGGCCAGCATTTGCTGCTCGCCACCGCTCAAGGTGCCAGCCAGCTGGTCTTTGCGCTCCTTCAGGCGTGGAAAAATGCCAAACACTTTGTCGATGTCCATCAAGATGTCGGCCTTGTCGTCGCGTATGTAGGCACCCATTTGCAGATTTTCCAGAATCGTCATGCGGGTAAAGATGCCACGGCCCTCGGGCACCATGGCCAAGCCTTGTTTGACCAAGTCCCACGGCCCTTGGCCACGGATGCTTTTGCCCAGGTATTCAATGTCGCCGTCGTTGATGGGCAGCGAGCCGGTGATGGCTTTCATGGTGGTGGTTTTGCCAGCGCCATTGGAGCCAATCAGCGACACCAATTCGCCTTCTTGCACTTCAAAGTCAACGCCTTTGACAGCTTGAATGCCACCGTAAGCCACTTTGAGCCCTTTGACCTTGAGAAGAGTTTTTGCCATGTTGTGTGTTCCTTGTGCGGTCTAAGCGCTCAGTGGCCGCCGGTGCCCAGATAGGCTTCAATCACTTTGTCGTTGCGCTGCACGTCAGCCGGGGTGCCTTCAGCAATTTGCTTGCCGTAGTCGAGCACAGTGACGCGGTCACACAAGCCCATGACCAGTTTCACATCGTGCTCAATCAGCAAAATGGTGCGGTTGTCGTGGCGAATTTTGTCAATGAGCTCGCGCAGCAGCACTTTTTCGGTGCTGTTCATGCCAGCTGCAGGCTCGTCGAGGGCAATGAGCTGCGGGTCGGTGGCCAAGGCGCGGGCAATCTCTAAGCGGCGTTGGTCGCCATAGCTCAAGGTGCGGGCTTTGAATTCGGCCAAGTGGCCAATGCCAACGTAGTTAAGCAACTCCAAGGCGCGCGCCGCAATGGCGGCTTCTTCGGCCATGAACCCGGCGGTGTGAAACACGGCACCCAACAAACCCGAATGGGTGCGCACGTGGCGCCCGACCATCACGTTTTCTTGTGCTGTCATCTCGGCAAACAGGCGGATGTTTTGAAACGTGCGGGCAATGCCAGCCTTGGCCACCTCATGCACGGCAGAGGGTTTGTAGGGCTTGCCTGCCAGCTCAAAGGTGCCAGTGTCGGGGGTGTACAAGCCGGTGAGCACGTTAAAAAATGTGGTTTTGCCAGCGCCATTGGGGCCAATCAGGCCATAGACCTGGCCACGCTTGATTTGGATGCCCACGTCGCTCAAGGCCTGCAGGCCGCCAAAGCGCTTGGATACGCCTGCAACGTTCAGTACGGTGTCTGTCATGTGTGTCTTTCGTCAAAGGGGTGCGAAGCGGCTTACACCTTGGCCGTTTGCAAGGCCTTGCCATGCTCTGGCGACGGCCACAAGCCGCGTGGGCGCAGCAACATGATGATGATCATGGCCAGGGCGATCAGCAGCTGACGCAAAATGGCCGAGTCGAGCCGACCACCGGTCATTTCCTGCAGGGGACCCGCCACATAACGCAAAATTTCTGGCAAAGCCGACAAGGCCAGCGCCCCCACAATGACGCCCGGCAGGTGGCCAATGCCGCCCAGCACCACCATGGCCACGATCATGATGGATTCCATCAAGCTGAACGACTCTGGCGAGATGAAACCTTGAAACGAGGCAAACATGGCACCCGAGACACCCCCAAAGGTGGCGCCCATGCCAAACGCCAGCAGTTTCAGGTTGCGGGTGTTGATGCCCATGGCTTTGGCGGCAATCTCGTCTTCGCGAATGGCCATCCAGGCACGCCCCACGCGCGACATTTGCAAACGGTGCGAAATGATCACGCTCAAAACCACCAGCACCAAAAACATGTAGTAATAGAGTGTGACGGAGGGCAGCTCAAAGCCAAACAGCTCATTGCTTTTGCCAAAGCTCATGCCAAAAAATGACAAGGCATCAATTTCACCCATGCCTTTGGGGCCGTTGGTGATGTTGACCGGGTGGTCCAGGTTGTTCATGAAGACGCGGATGATTTCACCAAACCCCAAGGTCACGATGGCCAGGTAGTCGCCGCGCAAGCGCAAGGTGGGCGCCCCCAGCAAAATGCCAAACAAGCCCGCCAACCCAGCTGCGGCGGGGATGATGATCCAGATCGGGGTGTGCATGCCGTTAGGGAACATGGCCGCAATGGCCGGAAAGGTTTCGGTCAAGTGGGGCGATGCCAGCAGCGCATACATGTAGGCACCAATGGCAAAGAAAGCCACATAGCCCAAGTCCAGCAGCCCGGCATAGCCCACCACAATGTTCAGACCCAGCGCCAGCAGCACATACAGCAGCGCCATGTCGGCAATGCGCACCCAGGCATTGCCAAAACTTTGCAACACCAGCGGCACCAGCAGCAAGCCCAGCGCGGCCAACAGGAAAACGACAATTTGTTTTTGTTTCATGGGGTACTCCTTAGGCCCTGTCCGCCACCCGCTCGCCCAGCAAGCCGGAAGGACGCAGTGTCAACACGATGATCAGCACAATGAAAGCAAAGATGTCAGAGTAGTGGCTGCCGAGCACGCCCCCGGTCAGCGTGCCGATGTAGCCCGCCCCCAAAGACTCGATCAAGCCCAGGGCAATGCCCCCCACCACCGCACCGGCCAGGTTGCCAATGCCGCCAAACACCGCTGCCGTGAAGGCTTTCAGGCCTGGCAAAAAGCCCATGGTGTGCTGCACCGTGCCGTAGTTGGCCGCCCACATGATGCCGGCAATGGCTGCCAATACGGCACCGATGACAAAGGTGGCCGAAATCACCAGGTCGGGCTTGACCCCCATCAACGCCGCCACCCGCGGGTTTTCGGCGGTGGCACGCATGGCGCGACCGAGTTTGGTGTAGTTCACCAGCCACATCAGCACCGCCAAAGACATCACCGTCATGCCCAAAATCAGGATTTGGGTCAGGGTAATGACGGCGCCACCCACCTCATAAGGCACGATGGGCAGCAAGTTGGGATAGGGTTTGTAGTTGGGCTTCCAGATGATCATGGCCAGCGTTTGCAACAGCAGCGACATGCCAATGGCGGTGATCAGCGGCGCCAGCCGTGGGCTGTTGCGCAACGGGCGGTAGGCAATTTTTTCAATGCTGAAATTCAGCACCGCTGCCACCACGCAAGAAATGATGAGGGCAATGATCAGGATGATCCAGCCCGGCGTGCCCGGCATGGCGTCGCGCATCATGCCAATCACGGTCCAACTGGTCAGCGCGCCGACCATCAGCACCTCGCCATGGGCAAAGTTGATCAGGCCGATGATGCCGTAGACCATGGTGTAACCCAAGGCCACCAGGGCATACATACTGCCCAACACCAGACCGTTGATGATCTGCTGCAAGAAAATTTCCATCTGTTCTTCTCCGATTTTTAACGGGTGATGACATTCGCACCGGTGGTGTGATGCCTGCGACAGCCTTGTGGGCTTGGATTGGCTGTTAGCAATAAACCTGCCAACCCCTGCATTCAGGGCGCAAAGTGGTCAGGATTGTAGTCACGGGCTGTTTTGTCACAGGGCTGCAAT
>NZ_JAQURE010000043.1 GCF_028715765.1 Rhodoferax sp. | reverse complement strand
TTGGGAACGCCTATCGCACCGCCATTTTTGCCACCAGCGCGCAGCAGTTGCAGCAGGCCAAAGATTCACTGTCCACGCTGCAAACGTCTAAACCCTTTGCTGAGCCAATCCAGACGCAGATTGAACTGGCCAGCGACTTTTACCCGGCCGAGCCGGAGCACCAAAACTACCACTAGGTCAATCCGGTGCGCTATGAGTTTTATCGCAAAAGCTGTGGCCGAGACGCGCGGCTGGCACAGCTGTGGGGCATGCCAGCCGCGCGCTGAACGCCTGCCTGACGAGAGGGATACACCCCTAAGCGACACGATGAGACCCGATGTTTGGGGTTCATGACGTGTGTACCACAGCCTCCAGCGCCACCGCGCAGTATTTGAACGCTGGTATCTTGCCCACCGGGTCCAGCAGCGGGTTGGTCAGCAGGTTGGCAGCAGCTTCCACAAACGCAAACGGCATGAACACCGCGCCATCGGGCGTGCCTTCGTCACAGCGCAGCATCACGTCGATCTGGCCGCGACGGGTGCGCAGGCGCGCCATGTCACCGGCTTTCAGCCCCAGGCGCGCCAGCTCACGCGCGTTGACGCTGGCCATGGCACTAGGCTCCAGCGCGTCCAGCACGTGGCTGCGCCGCGTCATGCTACCGGTGTGCCAGTGCTCCAGCAGGCGACCGGTGATCAGCACCAGGGGAAAGTCGGGGTCGGGCTGCTCGTGCTCGGCCGTCAGGGTGGTGGGCACCAGTTGCGCGCGGCCGTTGGCGGTGGGAAAGCGGTCGATGAACACCGTGGGCTGGCCGGGGTCGTCCGCTCGTGGGCAGGGGTAGGTGACGCTGCTTTCCTCTTGTAGCCGCTGCCACGACACACCGCCCAGCACAGCCGGCATGGTTTGGCGCATTTCCTCATACACCTCGGCCACACCGTGGTGATCACCCGCGTAATGCCAGTTCAAGCCCATGCGCTGCGCCATTTGCTGGATGATCCACAAGTCGGCACGCGCGTCGCCGGGCGGGTTGATGGCCTGGCGACCCATCTGAATCATGCGGTCGGTGTTGGACACCGTGCCAGTTTTTTCAGGCCAGGCGGTGGCGGGCAGCACCACGTCGGCCAGCCACGCGGTTTCGGTCAAAAAGATGTCTTGCACCACCAGGTGCTGGAGCGATGCCAAAGCCTGGCGGGCGTGGTTCAGGTCGGGGTCGCTCATGGCCGGGTTTTCACCCTGAATGAACATGCCGCGCACCTTGTGCGGGTCGGCATCTGGCGCCAGGGCTTTGTGCATGATTTCCACCACGGTCAGGCCAGGCTCTGGGTCCAGCGACGTGCCCCAGAAGGTCTCGAACCAGGCATGAGCCTGCGCGTCGCTGACGCGCTGGTAGTTGGGGAACATCATGGGCAGCAGGCCAGCATCGCTGGCACCTTGCACGTTGTTTTGGCCGCGCAAGGGGTGCAGGCCACTGCCGGGTTTGCCGATCTGACCGCACACCATGCACAGGGCAATGAGGGCGCGTACGTTGTCGGTGCCGTGGGTGTGCTGGCTGACACCCATGCCCCAGAAGATCATGGCGGATTTGGCGTTGGCATAGGCGCGCGCCACTTCGCGGATAGTGGCTGCGGGCATGCCGCACACGGGCGCCATGGCCTCTGGGCTGAAGGGCTGCACCGCTGCGCGCACGGCCTGGGCGTTGTCTACGCGGTGGGCAATGAAATCGTGCGCAATCAGGTCTTCGTCAAACACGGTGTAGAGCATGGCGTTGATCAAGGCCACGTCGGTGTCGGGTTTGAAGCGCAGGGTGCGCCAGGCGTGTTTGTCCAAATCAGTGCCACGCGGGTCGGCCACTACTAGCTTCAATCCGCGCTGCACGGCGTTTTTGATCCAAGTGGCGGCCACCGGGTGGTTGCCTGCGGTGTTGGAGCCAATCACCAGGCAAAAGTCCGCGTGCGCCACGTCGTTGATCTGGTTGCTGACCGCGCCAGAGCCCAAGCCTTCAAGCAAGGCGGCCACGCTGCTGGCGTGGCACAGGCGGGTGCAGTGGTCGACGTTGTTAGAGCCAAAACCGGTGCGCACCAGTTTTTGAAACAGGTAGGCTTCTTCGTTGCTGCCTTTGGCGCTGCCAAAACCAGCCAGAGCTTTGGGGCCATGGGTATCGCGCAGGTTTTTCAAACCGCCGGCGGCAAAGGCCAGCGCCTCGTCCCAAGTGGCCGGACGAAACACCTGCGCCCAGTCGTCGGGGTTACGCGACACGTTCACGTCTTTGGGCACATCGCTGCGACGAATCAGCGGCTGGGTCAAGCGATGGGGGTGATGGATGTAATCAAAACCATAGCGTCCTTTGACGCACAGACGGCCATGGTTGGCCGGGCCATCACGCCCGTCTACGCGCACGATGTGGTTGGCTTTGACGTGGTAGGTGAGCAGGCAACCCACGCCGCAGTAGGGGCAAACCGAGTCCACTGTTGTTTCAGCAGTTGGCGGCGCATCGGCAGCAAAAGTGGCCAGCGGCCGGGCGCTGATGGCTCCGGTGGGGCAGGCTTGCACGCATTCGCCGCAGGCTACACAGCTGCTGGCGCCCATGGGGTCGGCCAGGTCAAACACAATGCGCGTGTCAGCACCACGCCCCGCCAGACCAATGACCCCGTTGACCTGTGCCTCGCGGCAGGCGCGCACACAGCGGGTGCATTGAATGCAGGCATCCAGGTTGACCAGCATGGCGGGGTGCGAGGCGTCATGCGCCAGCCCCCACCCCTGCCTTCCCCCAGCGGGGGAAGGAGCCACAGCCGAATGGCTTTGCTGGATTGCCCCCTCCCCCGCTGGGGGAGGGTTGGGGTGGGGGCTGATTTGGCGCAACGCTGGCCGCACTGTGACACCAGCCTGCATGGCCGCTGCGCTGAGCTCGCCGTAGTCACCTCCCTCAGGCAAATCTGAGAGCATCAGCTCCAGCACCAGCGCACGGTTTTTGACAGCACGTGGGCTGTTGACCTGCACGACCATGCCGGGCTTGACGCTGCGGCTGCAACTGGGCACCAGGTTGCGTTCGCCCTGCACTTCCACCAGACAACTGCGGCAATTGCCCTCGGTGCGCAGGCCGTCGCAGGTGCACAGGTGGGGAATGTCCACGCCGCAGTTGGCGGCCGCTTGCAAAATGCTCAAGCCGGGTTGCACCTGGACTTTGCGACCATCGAGCTCAATCGTCACGCCGCTCATAGAGCACCTCCAATTTCATGTGAAAAGTAACGCTGCACACAGCGAATCGGGTGTGGCGCGGCCTGCCCCAGCCCGCAGATCGAGCCCTCAGTCAGCACCTCGGTCAAGTCATCGAGCGCGGCGTTGTCCCACACTGGCGCTTTCATCAACGCTGCTGCACGCACTGTGCCCACCCGGCATGGCGTGCACTGACCACAGCTCTCGGCGGCAAAAAATTCAAGCGCATTGAGTGCCGCGTCACGGGCGCGGTCGTGCTGGCTGAGCACGATCACCGCGGCAGAACCCATGAAGCAGCCATAGGCTTGCAGCGAGTCAAAGTCCATCGGCAAGTCCGCCAAGCTAGCCGGCAAAATGCCGCCAGAGGCGCCGCCAGGCAAATAAGCGTAAAGCTCATGCCCGTCTGCCATGCCGCCGCAATGCTGGTCAATGAGTTCGCGCACGCTGATGCCCGCTGGTGCCAGCTTCATGCCAGGCAGGCGCACCCGACCGCTCACGCTGTAGCTGTGCAAGCCACCATAGCCATGCACGCCCAGGTGTTCAAACCAGTCGGCACCTTTGTCCAGAATGTCGCGAATCCAGTACAGCGTCTCAAAGTTTTGCACCAGCGTGGGCAGGCCAAACAGGCCCTTGTCGGCCAGGTGCGGCGGGCGCAGCCGCGGTTCACCACGCTTGCCCTCCAGGCTTTCCAGCATGGCCGAGCCTTCGCCGCAGATGTACGCGCCAGCACCCCGGCGCAACACAATGTGCGGCAGCGGGCACGGTGGGTTGTCCTGCAGCGCTTCAATCTCACGGGTCAACAAGGCACGCAGTTCAGGGTATTCGTCGCGCAGGTAGATGTAGCAGGCCTGCGTTCCAGCCACTTGCGCGGCAATCAGCATGCCCTCTAAAAACCGGTGCGGGTCGCGCTCTAGGTAATAACGGTCTTTGAAGGTGCCGGGCTCGCCCTCGTCCAAATTCACAGCCAGCATTTTGGGCACCGGGTGCGCCAGCATGGTGCGCCATTTGCGTGCAGTAGGAAAACCCGCGCCACCCAGGCCACGCAGGTGAGCACGCTCCAGCGCCGCCAGCACTGAATCGGGCGTTTCTTCGCCGTTGACCACAGACGCCGCCAGGGCATACCCACCCTGCGCACGGTAGGCGTCAAATGCTACGTATTCAATAGCTGCTTGCGCTTCATTTAAAAGGGCTAGAGGCCTATTTTCTGTAAATATTTCAAGACGCTCCAAAGCCTCTTGCACCGCCTGCTGCACGGCTTGCGGCGTAGCCTGGACCACGGCTTGCTGCCCCACCAGCGCCGCCGGAGCCTGCTCGCAGCGGCCCATGCACGGGGCTGGTACCACGCGCACGCCGTCGCCCAACTGACCTTGCAGGCACTGGTGCAGTGCGTTGCCACCAGCCATGGCGCAGCTGATGCTGTCACACACCCGCACTGTCAGGCGCGGGGCCACCTCGTCGTCACGCAAGATGTCAAAGTGGTGGTAGAAGCTGGCCACCTCATACACCTCGGCCACGGGCACGCGCATCTCAAAAGCCAGCGCCACCAAATGGCGCTCAAACAAAGCGCCATGATGGTCATTGAGCAGGTGCAGGTGCTCTATCAGCAGGTCACGCGGGTGACCGTCTTGCGGGGCGGCGCCAATGAGTGCACGCACGTCAGCAAGCGCCTGGGTTTCGGACTGACGGCCTTTGAGTTGATTGACGCGGCGCTGACGGGTGGCACTGGCATGCCCGATGGAAGCCAGCGGCACGATGAAGGATGATGTTGTTTGCATGGTGTAGAGAATAGCAAACCGCCAGTGGTACGCGAACGGATATTGACACGCCGATACCTTGGCAATGGCGTCAGCACGATGAGCCAGGAGCTTGACCGTTTGTGCATGCTGGCCTGTTTGAGCGGCACAGCTGTGGCACATCGCTTCAGGTGTGCGCTACTTCCCTGGCTGATATTCGCTCTAGCACATCGGCCATGGTTGCGCGAGCCGTTGCCATGTCAAAGTCGGTTTGCAGCCCCATCCAAAATTCAGCGCTGCAACCAAAGTACTTGGCCATACGCAGAGCCTTGTCCACAGTCACGGCGCGGCGCTCCCGCACAATGTCATTGATGCGCGGCGCAGGTACTTGCAGCGCCATCCCCAGCGCGTGGGCGATCAACCCCATGGGTTGCAAAAATTCCTCGCGCAACACCTCAAACGTCAAGAGATAACGAAAGTCACCCTCGCGCTTTCACACTGGCTGCCACAGCCAGCGCCAGCACCACGTCGCACACCGTCTTGCGGTCGGCGACCGACAGCGCGGTGTACTTGACCAGCATGTCGCGGTCTTGCATGGTGAGCGCCGTGGTGTCAAAACTGCCCGCCTGAGACTTGACAGCCGGGGTCAAGGTGCCAAAACGCAGCTCGTCGGCACTGACATGCAACCATTCAGCCAATACACGCAGTTTTTAGATAAATATTGTTTATATTGGTGATAAATAGGCTTCGCACCGACAAGCCCATAAACAACCAAGGGAGTGTCTGTTTGAAGTTTTCCCCTTTTCAGTCAAGTCAATTTGCCTTCGGCCTCGCCTGAAGACGCGACCGACTTTTGTCTGAATTTCCGCATCGTTGGCCAACCTGCGTCGATGGCACGCTGGTAGAAAAAACAACCAAGACCATCACCATCTCAACTCTTAAGGTTAAGCAATGAAATTTCAAAAACTCTTGGTCGCCGCCGTCTCAACGGTGCTCCTTGGCGCTTGCGCCTCACCCACCGTCGTTCAGTCCGTTAAACCCGGCGATAACGGTTTGTCGTGCGCCCAATTGCAAAATGAGTACGCCGATGCCGAGCGCTTTCGCACCGAAGCAGACAAAGAAAAGAGCGTGACCGGCGGTAACGTGGTGCGCGCCCTGCTGTTCTGGCCAGCCATTTTGGGCACCGCCGCCAACGCCAACGAAGCCATTGCTGCGGCTGATTCACGCAAGGTGCATCTGGCCAACCAGATGAATCAGAAGAATTGCGCCATTCCGAACAGCCCAGTGGTTACCGATAGCGCTGCCGCACCCAGCCCGACCACGCCACCAGCGGCCACAGCCGCACCCAAATCCAAAGAGGAACAACTGGTTGAATTGAAGCGCCTGTTTGACGGCAACCTGATCTCAAAAGATGCCTATGCAGAGCGTCAAAAAGTGATTTTGAGCGGGTCATAAGTCATCCAAAGCGATGGGGGGTGTGGAAGATCACATGATTTTTGCTTCAACCAGCAGCCTGAACCGGCTTGGCTTGTGCCACCAGATTCACGCCCAGTGCACGGCACACGCGTGAAATGGTGTCAAAGCGCGGTTGTGAATTGGGTCGCAGCGCTTTGTATAAGGCTTCGCGGCTCAAGCCCGAGACTTTGGCCACCTCGGTCATGCCACGCGCACGCGCAATCATGCCCAGAGCGTGGGGTAATTCGGCCGGGTTGTCGTCTTGCAACGCCAGCGTCAGGTAGTTGGCGATGTCCTCGTCAGTTTTGAGCTGTTCGGCTAGGTCGAACACCGGCAAATCAGCAAGTTTAATTTTTTGTGTCATGGTGACTCACTCCTAAATAGTTTTGGACAAGGCAATCGCAGCTGCAATGTCAGCTTTTGGGTGGACTTATCGCCACAACCAAGCATCACAAGCAATACATCACCACGTTGCACAAAGTACATGCGCCAGCCTGGACCCAAAAACTCACGCATTTCGAACACGCCCTCGCCTACCGGTGCAATGTCGCCAAGCAGTCCACGCTGCGCCTTGGACAAACGAATGCGTGTCATGCTGTCGTTGCGTGCATCCAGCCAAGCTGTGAACGCCGACATTTGCTTGCCTATAAATATGATTGCAGTGTAATCACTTATTAACAACTTTTGCAGAGTCAGGGGTCAGGTCTTGTAATCCTACAAAGGCGCTCAGTACAAACTGGGTGAATTGGGTCAGACCCCAATGCACCAAGTCGAAGTCACCGGTTGCGGTGATGGCCAGATGCGCCAACAATGCGCAGATAGCTGCAATTTAAAGAGCAAATCCGAAGCAATCCAGAGGCGTTACGCGGTCTGCCTTTGCCCGGTCTGCGTAACTTTCGCCCCCTTGGCTGCCTTCGCCGCCTTGGCCCTGACACCCGCTATGGGTCGGATGGTCAAGCCCACACGCATGCCGGCACAGGTGGCAAGGTTGACCAGCGCGTCTAGGCTGAATTCACCAATCTTGCCTTTGAGCAACTGATTTAAGCGCGGCTGCGTCAAGCCCAGCGTTTTGGCGGCGGCCGCTTGCGTCATACCGCTTTCCTCAAACCATTGGGTGATCACCATCATGGTCTGCGAGCGCAGCAGCAGGTTTTGCGCTTCTTGCGGGTCAAAGCCCAGATCGGCAAAAACATTGTCACTGCCCGGGGTTATTTGGAATGGGTTCATTTTTTCTTCCTCTCGTTCACAAGCTGCCGATAGCGGGTGTTGGCCAGATCAAGATCAACCTTGCTGGTCTTGGGTGTCTTTTTCTCAAAGGCATGAAGCACGTAAATAGCCTCAGAAAATTTGGCAACATAAAGCACGCGGTAAGCCTTCTCGATCTTTATCCGAATTTCTTTGACCCCGGCACCGACTGTTTCCATGGGCTTCCAGTCCGTAGGTTCGTGACCTAGCTGCACGCGTCCGAGTTGGTGACCCGCTTCTTTTTTTGCCTCTTGCGCGAAGTTCTTCACCACATCAATGCTGTCGCCAAGCCAGCTTAGGGGTTTTTGCTGAATTCGGATCATGCCAAGATTTTATTCTGATTTCAGAATAAATAGGATGCATCACCAATTCAAAAAACGGCGAATTCAATCTCGGCTGCAACGTGCGCGCCCTGCTGTTCTAGCCAGCTATTTTGGTCACCGCCGCCAAAGTCACTTACAGCAACTGCCACGTCTAAAACCAAAGAGGAACAACCGGTGGAGTTGAAGCGCCTGTTTGATGGCAACCTGATCTCAAAAGATGCCTATGCCGAGAGACAAAAAGTAATTTTGAGCGGGTCGTAAGTCATCTAAAGCGAGGGGGGTGAAAGATCGCATGATTTGTGCTTCACCCAGCAGCCTGAACCAACCTGGCTTGCGCAACCAGATTCACGCCCAGTGCACGGCACACGCGTGAAATGATGTCAAAGCGCGGTTGCAAATTGCGAAACGAATCAACCCCGAAACGGGTTGCGGATGCTCAGTGTGCTGCCTCCGGCAAAGTCGGGCAACTTGACCGTGAGGCCATCCTGCATGTCTTCGGTGTACAGCACGGCACAACCGCTCAAGCCAGCGGCTGCCACGATATTCGCGTCGTACAAGGAAAAGTTGTAACGTGCCATTAACACCAACGCCAACTGGTGCGTGCGCACACCCAGGTCATGTACAAGACAGGTTTCAATCAACGTATTACTGAGCGCCTGAATGTCGTCAAGCGACAGGCCTCGCTTTTTACGTAGCACATTGGCAAACTCGTTGAGCACCTGCACACTGATGACACTGGTCTGAGCCAGCAACTGCTCAACCCGGTCTGCGCGTGCACTCTCATCCACCCAGTAGATGAGCACATTGGTGTCAATGAAAATCTTCACCGACTGTTGGCCTGATCACGATCAAACCGGAAGTCTGACGGCCAAGGCGCGCGCAGTCGGCGCATGGCTTGCAGCCGCTGCAACTTGTTGGGTTCGCGCACAACATCCACATGCAATGGCTGGCGTGCCTTGCGAGCAGCGGGTTGCAAAATAATTTCATCACCTTCGGCGATGCCCAATTGCTGCACCAAGGTCACCGGCAAGCGCACTGCCAGGCTATTACCCCACTTTGACACTTGCACGGCTAACCTCCTGTTGGATATACATCACTGGAGGTAGATTGTACAAAGCTGGTTGCAACAAGCCAACCGATTCAAGGCACCTTCAAGGAGCCATGGGGTCTTCAAGTCTCTTTGGAAATCTTGATGCTTGGAAACTTGCTGGAAAAGTCTTTGTTTTTGGCCGCAATGGCCAGCGCCACTTTGCGCGCAACGGCTTTGTAGAGGCCGGCCACGTCGCTGTCGGGGTCAGACACCACGGTGGGCTTGCCACTGTCGGCCTGCAGGCGAATTTGCATGTTCAGCGGCAAGGCACCGAGGTAGTCCATTTGGTACTCGGCGGCCATTTTTTTGGCACCGTCGGCACCAAAAATATGCTCAATGTGGCCGCAGTTGCTGCACACGTGCACCGCCATGTTTTCCACAATACCCAAAATTGGCACACCGACTTTTTCGAACATCTTGATGCCTTTTTTGGCGTCCAGCAGAGCAATGTCTTGCGGGGTGGAGACGATCACGGCACCAGTCATGGGCACACGCTGGCTCAAGGTGAGCTGAATGTCGCCGGTGCCGGGGGGCATGTCGACGATCAAATAATCCAAGTCTTTCCAGTTGGTTTGGCGCAGCAATTGCTCCAAAGCCTGGGTGGCCATGGGACCGCGCCAGATCATGGCTTCGTCTTGAGCTACCAAAAAACCAATCGACATGACTTGCACGCCGTAGTTTTCTAGAGGCTCCATGGTTTGGCCATCAACGCTTTCGGGCTTGCCGTCAATACCCATCATCATAGGAATGCTGGGGCCGTAGATGTCGGCATCGAGCAAGCCCACGCTGGCACCTTCAGCCGCCAGCGCCAGCGCCAGGTTGACCGCAGTGGTGCTTTTGCCCACGCCGCCTTTGCCCGAAGCCACCGCCACAATGTTTTTGACTTTGGGCAGCAACGCCACACCGCGCTGCACAGCGTGCGCGGTGATTTGGGTGCTGAGGTTGACCGACACGTTGGCCACGCCAGCGACCGACTTGGCCGCTGCGATCAGCGCTTTGCGAAAGCCGGCCTGCTGGCTTTTGGCGGGGTAGCCCAGCACCACTTCAAACGCCACATCGTCGTCGGAAATGGTGAGGTTTTTGATGCACTTGCTGCTGACGAAATCACGTCCGGTATTGGGGTCGATGACGCTTTTCAGTGCGTCCATCACGGTTTGTTCAACGATTGCCATGGGTATCTCCTAAGGGGCTTGTAGTCTAGCCAAGATAAGCATGACCTTATTGATTAAAGCAAATCAGGGTATTCCCGACGCAGGGTTCACCCGCATGCATTTGCAGGCTGACAGCCCAGGGCGGTGCCGATAATGATTTGATGGCGCACGATCCGTTTTCTCCCACTGAATTTCTGCCGGAAGCCCCCTCTTCCACCGCTTTGATGTTGACCGGGGGGGGTGCCCGTGCGGCTTACCAAGTGGGGGTGCTGGAGGCCTTGGCTGATGTGCGCCTGGCGTGTGGCGCAGGCGCTGAGGGCAACCCGTTCCCGATCATTGGCGGCACCTCAGCGGGTGCCTTGAATGCCGCTGCACTGGCCTGTGGGTGTGATGATTTTGAGAGCACAGTGCGCAGTATTGGCAAGGTCTGGCGCAACTTTTCAGCCCATCAGGTGTACCGCGCCGACTCGGTCAGCATGCTGCGCACCGGCGCCAAGTGGATGACGCTGTTGTCGATGGGCTGGTTGATTGCCAAGTGGCGCCGCGTCAAGCCCAAGTCGCTGCTGGACAACACGCCGTTGACCGAGCTGCTCAAACAACTGGTGCCGCTGGAGCGGCTGCCATTTTTGATTCGCAGTGGCCACTTGCAGGCGCTGGCGGTCACGGCGTCGAGCTACAGCTCGGGCGAGCACATTACTTTTTTTCAGGGCGACCGGCGCTTGCTGCCGTGGGTGCGCTCACAGCGCCGTGGTCTGCGCGACAAAATCACCCACGCGCATTTGCTGGCTTCCAGCGCCATCCCGTTTGTGTTTCCAGCGCAAGCCTTGCACCTTGAAGGGCAAACCGCCTTTTTTGGCGACGGCTCCATGCGCCAGTCTGCCCCCATTGCACCGGCCATTCATTTGGGCGCTGAGCGCATTTGCGTGATTGGCGCGGGGCGCATGCACGAGCCTAAAACCCAAGGCGCTTTACCTAACCTGGGCAGCTACCCCACCTTGGCACAAATTGCCGGGCATGCGCTCTCGAACATTTTTCTGGATGCCTTATCGGTGGATGTGGAACGCATCAAGCGCATCAACCAAACCCTGAACTTGGTGCCGCAAGAGCTGCGCAGTGCCAGCCATTTGCGCCAGGTGGAGCTGCTGCTGATCTCGCCCTCAAAACGGCTCGATGAGATTGCAGCGCGCCACATTGACGAGCTGCCCAGGGCTGTGCGCACGCTGCTGGGGGGCGTGGGGGTGTCGTCGAAAGCGGCAGACATCAAAGGCTCAGCTTTGGCCAGCTATTTGCTGTTTGAGAAAGGCTACACCCAGGAGCTGATGGCGCTGGGCTACGACGATGCCATGCGCCAGCGGGCAGAAATTTGCAAGTTTTTCAGGTGGACAGACCCGCAAGCCCAGCCGCCCGACCCGGCGCAACCGGTGCCAACAGACCGCCGCCGCGACCCACTGCGCATACGCTAACCAGCCCTAAACGGCACCCATGTTTGGCACCAGCGCACCAGCATCGGTGCCGCCTTTGATCGCAGCCGTAAAGGCCAGCATGCGGTCTATGGGCTGGCGGGCACGGGGAATCAGGGCGGGGTCAACCTGCACCTCGTTGGCACCTGTTTCCAGCACCCGCGCCACATCGGCCAAGCTGTTCATGGCCATCCAGGGGCAATGGGCGCAGCTTTTACAGGTAGCGCTGTTGCCAGCTGTGGGGGCTTCCACAAACACTTTGCCCGGGTTCAAGGTGCGCAGTTTGTGCATCATGCCGTTGTCAGTGGCCACAATGAACTCAGGCGCGTCAAGCTCGCGTGCGGCCTTCAAAATGGCTGAGGTGGAACCCACCGCATGCGCCAACGCCACCACATGCGCGGGCGATTCGGGGTGCACCAGCACTTTGGCTTGCGGGTGCTCGCGCATCAAAGCCTCCAGCTCAAACGCCTTGAACTCGTCGTGCACGATGCAGGAGCCGTTCCACATCAGCATGTCGGCACCGGTTTCGCGCTGGATGTAGCCCCCCAAATGCCGGTCTGGCGCCCACAAAATTTTGTGCCCTTTTTCTTTAAGGGCTTGCACGATTTCAAGGGCGCAGCTCGACGTGACCAGCCAGTCAGCACGGGCTTTGACCGCTGCACTGGTGTTGGCATAGACCACCACGGTGCGATCAGGATGGGCATCACAAAACGCACTGAAGTCGGTCACCGGGCAACCCAGGTCGAGCGAGCAAGTGGCTTCTAGGTCAGGCATCAGCACACGCTTGTCTGGCGACAAAATTTTGGCGGTTTCGCCCATGAAACGCACACCCGAGACCACCAGGGTCTGGGCGGCATGGTCGCGGCCAAAACGCGCCATTTCTAACGAGTCGCTGACCAAGCCACCGGTCTCTTCTGCCAGGTCTTGCAGGTCGGGGTGCACATAGTAGTGCGACACCATGACGGCGTTTTGCTCTTTCAGCAGGCGGCGAATTTTGTCTTTTAAGGCGGCGCGCTGCGCCGGCCCGGGCTCCACAGGCACCCGCGCCCAGGCGTATTTGGTGGCGCAGGTGTCCCCCGTGCTGGGGGCTTGGGTGAGCGGCTGCTCGTATTCAACATTTTTTAGAAAATTGGTCATGGCGTTGCTTTGCTTTGCTTTTCTTTGCTATTTATAGATGAGCTGTTAGTGCATGTATTTATTGGCCTTGAGAGCTAAAACGCATTGAAAAATCAATGGCTTTCACGTCTTTGGTCAAGGCACCAATCGAGATGCGATCGACCCCAGTGGAGGCGATGGCGCGCACGCTGTCAAGCTTCACGCCGCCTGAGACTTCCAAAATGGCGCGTCCGGCATTGATGCGCACTGCCTGGTGCAACGTGGCCAAGCTCATGTTGTCCAGCAGCAGCATGTCGGCCCCAGCGGCCAAGGCTTCTTCAAGCTGCGCCAGGGTTTCAACTTCAATCTCGACAAACTTGGCCTGGGGTGCCACTTGCGCGGCCAACTTCAGCACGGCAGACACGCCACCAGCGGCGGCAATGTGGTTTTCTTTGATCAGCACTGCGTCATACAAACCCAGCCGGTGGTTGCTGCCGCCGCCGGTCAATACCGCGTATTTTTGCGCCAGGCGCAGGCCAGGCAGTGTTTTGCGGGTGTCCACAATGTGGGCTCTGGCACCTGGCACGTCGCGCACGGCTTGGACAAAATGGTCGGTCTTGGTGGCCACGGCACTGAGCAACTGCAAAAAATTAAGCGCTGTGCGTTCGGCGGTCAGCAACGCTCTGGCCTGGCCATGAACCTCAAACACCACTTGATCCGCCTCACAGCGATGGCCTTCTGGCACATGCCAAGTGATCTGTGCGGCCGGGTCCAGCGCGTGCACCGCCGCTTGCACCCAGGGCAAGCCACAGATCACTGCAGGCTCGCGCGCCAGCACGCGGGCGGTGGCCTGGGTGTGTGGGTCGACCAAACCAGCGGTCAGGTCGGCCGCGCCAACGTCTTCAGACAAGGCTTTGGCGACATCGGCGCGCGCCAAGTCGGCCACTAAAGCAGGTGGGAAATCGCCATGGGCACGCATGTCATATCCTTTGAATCAGGGGTAAATCAGACCAGCACAGTTTGCCAACACGGTTTGCCAACAGGTTGACAGGGATGGATTACGGGGTGTTTTGCTCCTGGGCTGGCTCACGCCCCATGAGCTTAGCCACCGCCTGGGCGGGGCTCAGTTGATTGTCTAACAACGCCACCACCGCTTGGGCAATGGGCATATCCACACCCACAGCAGTGGCACGCTGCACCACGGTGCGGGCGCTGTACACCCCTTCGGCCACATGCCCCAGCTGCGCCGTGGCTTGCGCCAGGGTGTGGCCCTGCGCCAAAGCCAAGCCCACTTGCCGGTTGCGCGACAAATCGCCAGTGGCCGTGAGCACCAAATCACCCAAGCCACTCAAGCCCATGAAGGTGGTGGCTTGCGCACCCAGTGCCAACCCCAGGCGGGTCATTTCGGCCAGACCACGGGTGATCAATGCCGCGCGGGCGTTCAGCCCCAGGTGCAGACCGTCGCACAAGCCGGTGGCAATGGCCAGCACGTTTTTCACCGCGCCCCCCACCTCTACCCCCACCAGATCGTCATTGGCATAAACCCGCAAAGTAGGGTTGTGAAACGCCGCCACCATGGCTTGGCGCACCGACTCGTGCGCACTGGCAGCCACCAGCGCGGTCGGCAAGCCCTGCGCCACTTCTTGTGCAAAGCTGGGGCCACTGAGTGCACCCACTCTTAATTCAGGAGCAACTTGAGCTTGTATTTCATGGGCTAGAAGGCCAAAACCATGTGAATGAGGCGCTTCAAAACCCTTGCATAACCAGACCACTGGCGCACGGCATGAGGCCAGCGCGGTCAACATGTCGCGCAGGGCGGCCATGGGGGTGGCCACCACCACCAGATCAGCGCCGTCGGTCAAAGCGCTGAGTTGCTCAAGGGGTTGGTGACTCAGGTGCAGCGACGCTGGCAGCACCACGCCGGCCAAATAGCGGGTGTTTTGCCGCTGGCTGTGCAGCTGTTGCACCAGCGCAGCGTTGCGCGCCCACAAGGTGACGTGGTGCGCACAGGCGGGTTGGGCACTGGCATTGACAGCCAGCGCTGTGCCCCAGGCACCCGCACCCAACACAATTATTTTCATAGCTGGTTACGCACTATTCATGCGCTCTAGAGGCCAAAAAGACTTAAATATTTCAAAGAGGTAGAAGCTATGGAGCTTGGTTCACCTTGAGCGCACTGAGTCTATCAAGGGGTTTGTGTACTCGGTCAAGGCTTCAACAAACTCAGCCCCAACGACACACAGCCCCCAGCATTGACTCTATCTAAAGATTACTGCGGCAGCGTGGCCTCTGGCTGGGCGGCTTGCTGCTGTTGTTGCGACTCGTACATGGCCTGGAAGTTGATCTCTGACAGATGCACGGGTGGGAAGCCTGCGCGCTGAATCAGGTCAGCCACGTTGCCGCGCAGGTAGGGGTAGACGATTTGTGGGCAGGCAATGCCCATGATGGGGCCCATTTGCTCTTGCGGCAGGTTGCGCAGCTCGAAAATACCGGCTTGGCTGGCTTCAACCAAAAACACGGTTTTGTCTTTGATTTTGGTTTGCACGGTGGCGGTCACGGTGACTTCATACACACCGTCGGCCACGGGGGAGGCGTTCACACCCAGTTGAATGTCCACCGTGGGTTGCTCTTGTTCGAGCAAGATGGCGGGGGAGTTGGGTTGCTCAAGCGAGGCTTCTTTCAGGTACACGCGTTGAATTTGAAAAATAGGGTCTTGGTTGTCTGCCATGGAGGTCTTTCAGTTAAAAAAAGGAAGTAAAAAATGGATTTCAAGCGGCTTGCAGCAAAGGCATCAAACCGCCTTGGGCATCGAGTGCCACCAGGTCGTCACAACCGCCCACGTGGGTGCTGCCAATGAAGATTTGTGGCACGGTGCGACGCTGGGTGATGGCCATCATCTGGTCTCGTTCAGACGGATTTTGGTCGATGCGGATTTCTTCAATGTGCTCAACGCCACGGGCTTTGAGCAACTGTTTGGCGCGAATGCAATAGGGGCAAACAGCGGTGGTGTACATCTTGACGGGTTGCATGAGCTGACCTTGGTGATGGGGGTGGAAATTCAGGCTTTTTCAATCGGCAAATTGGCGCTGCGCCAGGCACCCAAGCCGCCAGAGAGCGACTGGACGTTTTCGTAGCCCAGTTTTTTGGCAATGCCCAACGCGCGGCTGCTGCGAGCGCCAGAGCGGCAGACCAGAATCACTGGCAAGGCCTTGTTTTTCACCGCGCCAGGCAACTTGTCTGCGAGCTGCCCCATGGGGATGTTCTTGGCGCCCACCACATGCGCTTGTGCGTATTCGGCGGGTTCACAAATGTCAATGACGACGGCTTTTTCGCGGTTCATGAGTTGCACCGCGCCGTCGGCCGTGAGGGCACCAGGGCCGGCCCCATTGAGCATGGGCCACAGCAGCATGCCACCGGCGGAGAGTGCCACCAGAATCAACATCCAGTTGTCGAGAATAAATTTCAATTGAAGATCCTTCTGAAGTTAAGCTTGAGTCAAGCCGCGCATTTTAGAATGCGCAACCCATGTGGCTCTTACCCTTTTCGATACCCTGATTTTCACCATGCACAAACTTGTCTTGATTCGCCACGGCGAATCCACTTGGAATCTGGAAAACCGTTTTACCGGCTGGACGGATGTGGACTTGACGCCCACCGGGCTGGAACAAGCCAAAAATGCCGGGCGCCTGCTCAAAGCCGAAGGCTATGAGTTTGATGTGGCCTACACCAGCGTGCTCAAGCGTGCCACCCGCACGCTGTGGCATGTGCTTGACGAAATGGATCGCACCTGGTTGCCGGTGGTCAACAGTTGGCGCTTGAACGAGCGCCATTACGGCGCGCTGCAGGGTCTGAACAAATCAGACATGGCCAAGCAATATGGCGATGCCCAAGTGCTGATCTGGCGGCGCAGCTACAACACCCCGCCCCCCGCGCTGGAAGCCACCGACCCGCGCTGCGAACGCGCCGATGTGCGCTACGCCAAGCTCTCACCTGAGCAAGTGCCCCTGACCGAATGCCTGCAAGACACCGTGGCACGGGTCATGCCGTTTTGGAACGAGGCCTTGGCACCAGCCATTGCGCACGGCAAACGGATTGTGGTGGCCGCGCACGGTAACTCGATTCGGGCGCTGGTGAAGTACCTCGACAACATCTCTGATGACGACATCGTCGGGCTGAACATTCCCAATGGCATTCCGTTGGTGTATGAACTCGACGACAACCTCAAACCCATTCGCCACTATTATTTGGGCGATGCCGATGCCGCGGCCAAAGCTGCAGCGGCGGTGGCAGCGCAGGGTAAAAACTGATTTTTTTGCGCTCCCCCGGGAACACGGCACCCCGAGCCGTGTCCAAACTGCTTTGAATCAACTCGCTTACAAGCGCTGGAACACACCATGGGTCAAAAATTAAAAGTCGCAGGCTGGATTTCAGTCGGCGTGTTTGCCGGGGCTTTGACCACGGTGTCATTGCAAACCGTGGCGCGCGGTGCGCTGGCACCGCTGCCGCTCGAAGAGTTGCAGCAATTGGCCGCCGTGTTTGGCATGGTCAAGAGCAATTATGTGGAACCTGTGGATGAGAAAAAACTCATCACCGATGCCATTGCGGGCATGGTGGCGGGGCTTGACCCACACTCGGTTTACCTCGACAAAAAAGCGCTGAAAGACTTCAACGAAGGCACCACCGGCAAGTTTGTCGGTGTGGGCATCGAGATTTCGCAAGAAGAAGGCTTGATCAAGGTGGTGTCGCCTATTGAAGACTCACCGGCTTACCGCGCTGGACTCAAGCCCAATGACCTGATTGTGAAAATTGACGACACCCCGGTCAAGGGCATGACCCTGAACGAAGGGGTCAAGCGCATGCGTGGCGAGCCCAACACCAAGGTCAACCTGAGCATTTTTCGCAAGGAAGAAAACCGCACCTTTCCGGTAACCATCACCCGCGAGGAAATCAAAACCCAAAGCGTCAAAGCCAAGGTGATTGAGCCGGGCTACGGCTGGGTGCGCATCAGCCAGTTTCAGGAACGCACCGTGGCTGACTTTGCCCGCAAAGTGGAAGACATCTACAAGCAAGACCCCAAGCTCAAAGGTCTGGTGCTGGATTTGCGCAACGACCCAGGTGGCTATCTGGATGCCGCAGTGGCTATTTCAGCGGCGTTTTTGCCTGAGAACGTGACCGTGGTGTCTGCCAACGGCCAGTTGCCCGAGAGCAAGTTCACTTACAAGGCTTCGCCACGCTACTATTTGCGCCGCAGTGGGCCAGACCCGCTCAAGCGGCTAGACGTAGTAACCCAAGGTGCCATCAAAACCGTGCCCCTGGTGGTGTTGGTGAATGAAGGCTCTGCTTCAGCCAGCGAAATTGTGGCTGGGGCTCTGCAAGACCACAAACGTGCCACCCTGCTGGGCAACCAAACCTTTGGCAAGGGTTCGGTGCAAACCGCAGTGTGTCTGGATTCGGCTTTCCGCATGGACAACTGCCCCACCGCTGCGCTCAAGCTCACCACCAGCCGCTACTACACACCCAGCGGCAAGTCGATCCAGGCCAAGGGCATCGTGCCGGATGTCATGGTGGACGAAACGGCAGAAGGCAACCTGTTTGCCGCCCTGCGCACCCGCGAAGCAGACCTTGAAAAACACCTCAACAGCGGTCAAGGTGATGAAGTCAAAGACGCCGCCCGCGAAAAAGCCCGCGAGGAAGCGCGCGTCAGGCTCGAAGAAGAGATGAAAAAACCACCGTCAGAGCGCAAGTTGCCAGAATTTGGCACAGAAAAAGACTTTCCGCTGATGCAAGCCCTCAACCAGCTCAAGGGTCAGCCGGTGCTGGTGAGCAAGACGCTGGTTGAACGCCCAGAAGAAAAGAAAGAAAACTGAGCGTTGTGATGGACGATGACGACCTGCTGCGCTATTCGCGCCATATTCTGCTCAATGAGATTGGCATTGAGGGGCAGGAGCGCATTTCAGCTGCCCATGCGTTGATCATTGGCGCTGGCGGTTTGGGCTCACCGGTGGCGCTGTATTTGGGCTCAGCTGGCGTCGGTCACATCACCGTGGTTGACCATGACACGGTAGACATGACCAACTTGCAGCGTCAGGTGGCTCACACCCTGGCACGTGTGGGGCAACCCAAGGTTCATTCGATTGCGGCGGCCATTGAAGCCATCAACCCTCAGGTCAAAGTCACAGCCCTGCAGCAACGGGCAGACGCAGCGCTGCTGGATGCGCTGGTGGCGCAAGCCGATGTGGTGCTGGACTGCTGTGACAACTTTGCCACCCGCCATGCCATCAACGCTGCCTGCGTGACACACCGCAAACCCTTGGTGTCAGGTGCGGCCATTCGGTTTGATGGCCAAATTGCGGTGTATGACCCGCGTGACCCGCTTTCACCCTGCTATGCCTGTGTGTTTCCGCCCGAGGCCACTTTTGAAGAAACCCGGTGCGCCACCATGGGTGTGTTCGCACCGCTGGTGGGCATCATTGGTAGCATGCAAGCCGCTGAAGCACTCAAATTGATCAGTGGCGCAGGCCAGCCGCTCACAGGGCGCTTGGTCATGCTGGATGGGCGTGCCATGGAATTCACCCAAATGCATGTGGTCAAACAGTCGGGCTGCCCGGTTTGCGGCGGCAGCCCTTCATAGGGTCTTGAGTTTGAGGTGGCCATTGGGCAGGCGCTCGTAACAGCTGCCAACGCGCTTGCGAAAGTCTCTTGGCAACTCTGCCGCATGGCTGGCAAAAACCCCCAAAGCCTGCGCTTTGGCCTGTGCCTCTTGCTGAGCATAGGGGCCGAGTCGGCCATGCCAACGGCTTGACCACGCCTGGCCTGAGGCCACCATCAAAGCGCCTACATCTTGCGAATCAATTTGCACCCGAGCCAAACCACGGCCATATTGATCTTGGGACATGACCGTGACCTGCACCGTGTGCTGCCCAACCCATTGCCGCAAAGCATCGCGCGAGGCCACACCACCTGTCTGACAAATTTCAGGGGCATCCAGTCCCAACAATCTCAGTTTGCGCGCGGGCATACCCTTTGTGCTCACCCACAAGGTATCACCGTCTGAGACATAGGTCACCTTGGCGGTAAACACTTCTGCAGCCACCCACAATGGGCTCAACAAACAAAACCACAACCACACATGTTTCATAGACATTTTCCAAAACTTAAAAACTCACAACATCGCAGAGGCCAAGTACCCACGCTGCGAATGAGCTGCAAAGCACGTAAACACTGGGGATTGACCTCATTTTTAACGGCATCGCCGTGGAAATGAACCTGTTAGACTTTAAGTGAGATAGATAAAAAATTTGACAAAAAACCTCGTCCCCTCACGCCATGATTGATCTCAAGCTTCTCAAATTGGATGATGCGCGTGCACTTTTGGGACACAGCGCGCATGAGCTACCCGATCCGTCTGACGGCAGTTTGAATTATGTGCAAACTGTTATCGACAAGCTGTGTGAAATTTCCCAAAAAGACCCCCTGACAGGTCTTGCCAATCGGCGCTTTTTCAACCAAGTACTGGTGCGTGAAATTGAAGTGGTTGCCCGCTCGGGTGAGCCAGCGCTGCTGTTGATGCTGGACATTGATCACTTTAAAAACGTCAACGACACCTATGGCCACCCCGCCGGCGACGCTGTGCTGCAGGCCGTGGCCAATACCTTGATCAAGTGTGTGCGACCTATGGATACCGTGGCGCGGTTCGGCGGCGAAGAATTTGTGGTGATTTTGCCCAGTTGTCAGGGGCACTATGGTCATGTGGTGGCCGAGCGAATTCGTGAATCCATCAGTGCTTTAAAAATTTCTCTGGCCAGCGGCGAGTCCATTGCGGTGACCATCAGCATTGGTGGTGCATATGCGCCACGCTGGGTGCGTTCAACTGCTGAGCTTTGGATAGACCGCGCGGACATTGAGTTGTATCGCGCCAAGTCTGAGGGACGCAACCGGGTGTGCATTGAACCCCAACCCGTTTTGGCGGTCAGTGCAGAAGAAAAAAGTTTATTGTTTGGGCCGCTCTCTTTGGGTGAACCGGGCTGGATTGAGAACATGGCTGTAGAGAGTTCTGTCGCTTCATCAGGCAGTGCAATGAATAGGATGAACTGAAATGAGCGACCTTTTGAATCCTTCTAAAACTCCGCAGACGCCTGAAAAAGTGCCGTTGCGCCCGCTGGGTAAAGTGCTGGCTGTGACCAGTGGCAAGGGTGGCGTGGGCAAGACTTTTGTGTCTGCCAATTTGGCAGCTGCCTTGGCCAAACGTGGGCAGAAAGTGCTGGTACTTGATGCCGACTTGGGTCTAGCCAATTTGGATGTGGTGTTGAATCTGTACCCCAAAATCACGCTGCATGATGTGTTTACGGGTAAAGCCAAGCTTGAAGAGGCCATTGTCAAAGCGCCTGGTGGCTTTTCTGTGCTGCTCGCCGGCTCTGGCATGGTGGAATACTCTCGCCTGACACCCAATGTGCGAGAAGATTTTCTGCACATCATTTCAGGCTTGTTGCCACACTACGACGTGGTGTTGCTCGACACCGGCGCGGGTATTTCTGATGTGGTGCTGTTCGCTGTGTCTCTGGCATCTGAAGTGCTGGTGGTAGCTACGCCAGAACCCACCTCGCTGACGGATGCCTATGCCACCATCAAAGTCTTGGTGGGTGAGCAAAAACGCAGAATTATCCGCATGGTGATCAACCAAACCGCACGCATGGGCGACGGCCGTGCCATCACCACCCAGTTGCAACAGGTGCTGGATCGGTTTGTGGTGGCCAAACCAGGGGAAAACGTGCGATTGATTCACATGGGTGACATTCCTGCGGACCCATCGGTTCGCATGGCTGTGATGAAACGCCAACTGTTGATGCAAACCTTACCAGGCTGCCCGGCCGCATTGGCCATTTCGCAACTGGCAGGTAAGTTGCAAGAGACTTTGATTCAAAAACGCAGCTAAGGGCTTGTAAAGCAAATCGCCAAAGCTAAGCCGTCACAATCCAGCCTTCAAGTGCATCCAAGTGCGGTGGCAAACCGTACATGGCTGCACCAGATGCGTGATGCTGACTAGCCCAAGCGGCCTGCATCAGACACAGCACGGCATCCAAGGTGTCACCTGTGGCGTCGTCAGCCAGGGCATCGCGTTGGGCGTTGGAGAGTTTCAACCGTAAATCTAAGCGGGTTCTGCCCTGCTCTAAAGCAGTGATCAAGTCTTTGCGTGCAATCAGTCGCTCAGGCGTTTGTTTGGCTTTGTCATCCGCCTTGTAGCTGCGTGAACCTAAGATTTCACGAGCCAAGAGCCCCGGATAGCCCTCCAAAGCTAATTTCATCACTTGAGTTTCTGGGTGCTGCGGTGTAAACAAACCTGGCAAATGCGCACCGCTTTGCAACAGCAAAGGGATGCCCGCATGCATCATGTAGGCTACAGGTGGGTTGACCCATTTCATGCTGGAACTTGAACCCGCCGCCAGGTCGGTAGCGCGGTGAGCAAATTTGCCACCCACCGGTCTGGCGGCACAAAAGTTCATGAAGGTTGTCCGAATTTCAGACCGACTCATGGCTGAAAAATGCTGCATGCATGCCAACCAGTCTGTGGGCCACCCCAAAACAGTGACCAATTCACGTGGCAGACCAAATGGCAAATCAAACACACCCAACCAAGATTGAGGCTGATCAAGCCAGTCAGAAAAAGCTGTCAAAGAAGTAAAACGCTCTATTTTTAAGAGCATTACACGCTTTGATGACAAGCCACCGAGGGCTAAAACAATACTTTTTTTAGCGCTGGGCGCACTAGAAAAGTCACAACCGACCAACACTTCTGACGGCTCGGTGTTGCGTGTGTGTGGTGAAGGCGCAGCCTCACAAGACAACGCCCTCACAGATTCATGCGCGGCCAATGATGGAAGCAGTGGCCATCAACTCTTCGAGCAAAGCCAATGACACGCGACCCGACACAGAATAAGGGTCAAGCTCTGGGCGCTCGGCGTATTTGAGCAAGATAGAGGCATTGATGCGGGTCATGTTGACCTCGCCCATCGTCCAGCCAGCAAAGCGACGCTCTGAAATTTCTTCGTAGTGCAGCAGCACCACGTCTTTGTGGCGCGTATCGCGCTGTATATGGCCATAAAGCTCGCTGATGGCCATGCGACCACCTTCAATGGCCTGCAAAAAAATACCCCCGCCATAGCACAGCACACCTGTGACACCGCTGTGCGGGTTGTGATCGCGCGACTGATGCAAGATGGATTCGATGGCGTCTGGACTGGTGTCCACGGCACGACTGGCATAAGGTAAACGAACCAACATGCTTAACCTTTCTGGGGAATGAGAGATAAAAATTCGCGGCGCAGGTTGGCATCTTTCAAGAAGCTGCCACGCATCACGGAATTGATCATTTTGCTGTCAACATCTTTGACGCCGCGCCAGCTCATGCAAAAGTGGCTGGCCTCCATCACGATGGCCAAACCATCAGGCTGGGTTTTTTGCTGAATCAAGTCAGCCAACTGCACCACGGCTTCTTCTTGAATTTGCGGCCTGCCCATCACCCATTCGGCCAGCCTGGCGTATTTGGAGAGCCCAATCACATTGGTGTGTTCGTTGGGCAGCACGCCAATCCACACCTTGCCCATGATGGGACAAAAATGGTGACTGCAAGCACTGCGAACCGTGATGGGACCAACGATCATCAGCTCGTTCAAGTGTTCGGCATTGGGGAATTCTGTGATCTCAGGGGCTTTGACATACCGCCCTTGAAACACTTCTTTCAGGTACATCTTGGCCACCCGGCGAGCGGTGTTACCGGTGTTGTGGTCATGCTCGGTGTCAATCACCAAACTGCTGAGCACGCCTTTCATTTTTTCTTCAACCTCATCAAGCAGCAGCTCAAGTTCGCCCGGTTGAATGAAATCAGCGATGTTGTCATTGGCGTGGAACCGCTTGCGAGATACCGCAATGCGCTCTCGAATTTTGACTGACACCGGGGTGCCAATGTCTTCTGGGATAGAGTTCATGATGGACTAAAGGAAATGATCAGAGGTGAATCGTATCAGTGTTTTAATACTAGGGTTATTCGCCTTAAAAGCTCTATTTCATTGTGTAAGAAGCTATATATTTAATAGCGTTTGCCGTTAATAAACAACAAACTGCGAAGCACCAGGTAAGCCAAGGCATCCAGCAACTTGAGCCGCCAAGGGCGACTGGCGTGCGCTACTGGGTTCACCTGCTGGGCAGCGGTGGTAAGAGCCGTCTCCAAAGCTGAATTCAGCGCCTTAGCAAAGGGCTCATCTTGAACCACCACATTGGCTTCGCGCGCCAGCAACAGGCTCAAAGGGTCTATGTTGGATGAACCCACCGTGGCCCACTGGTCATCAACTACCGCCACTTTGGCATGCAAAAAACTAGGCTGGTATTCATAGATCTCCACGCCAGCGGCCAGAAGCGGCGCATACAAGGCACGGGTTGCGTGGTATTGCATGAAATATTCGTAGCGCCCTTGTAGCAACAGGCGCACCCGCACCCCGCGCTGGGCAGCATTGATCAAGCCTGTGCGCATTTTTCGGCCAGGTAAAAAATAGGCGTTGGCCAACACGATGTCTTGCTTGGCCTCAGCCAACGCGTGGAGGTAGGCGCGTTCAATGCGGGTGCGAAAACGCAGGTTGTCACGCAGCACCAATTCAGCCCAAGCACCCTCTGTGGCTGCCTCATTGGTCGCCAGCTCTCGCTTGGCTTGCACCGCCAAACGCAAAGCTGCCCAAGCCCCTTCCAAATCAACTTGCCTGGCTTTTTGCGCAGCTTGTAGCCGCCACCAGAGTTGGCTCATGGCCACATGAGCGTGTTGTACCAAAGGGCCCGTGACCCGAACGGCAAAGTCAAAACGCGGTGCACTCAGCAATCCGTGATTGGGGTCATAGCCATCATCAAGCACATTGATCCCGCCACAAAAAGCCACTTCACCATCGACTACGCACAGCTTGCGGTGCATGCGCCGCCAGCGGCTAGGAACCATCAACCCCAAATTTCCTAGCGGGGCAAATACCCGCCATTGCACACCGGCCAAGCGCCAACGCTGCGGCCAAGGTGCACTCAGCTCTGGTGTACCCACCCCATCCACCACAACCGTGACAGCCACACCACGCATGGCCGCGCGCTCCAAGGCAGCTGCCACATGACTGCCAGCACCATGCACATCAAAAATATAGGTTTCAAACCGAACTTCGTGCAAACTGGCCTCAATGGCGTGCACCAAAGCTGAAAAATAACTTTGCGAGCCTTGCAACAGCTCAACTTGATGACCTGATTGACGCTGCCGCCTTGCGGGGTCGGATGGGCTAGGCAGCATCACTCAACGCAAATTCAGCAATCAAAGGCAAGTGGTCAGACATGCGCCACCAAGCCCGGCCTTGAGGCGCACTCAGGCTCAAAGGTGTGAGCCCTCGGGCAAACACGTAGTCCAACTGAGCCAAAGGCAAGCGAGAAGGAAATGTGGGTTGGCGCACGCCCCACACGTGCAATTGCGACCCAGCCAGGGCTTTTTGTACGCTGGAACCCCAATCATTGAAATCACCGGCCAACAACAAAGGCGCATGCAGTGGCACTTCACGCGCAATGAAGCGCTGCAATTGCGCCACTTGCCGCACCCGACTGGCTTTGACCAGCCCTAAATGCACCACCAACACATGCACCTCTTGCCCATAGATCTGCAACTTGACATGCAACAAGCCACGCTGCTCAAGCCGATGATCCGACATGTCTTCATGTTGGTGTGTAAGCACCGGCCAGCGCGACAACAAGGCGTTACCGTGTTCACCGTGGCGCGTGATGGCGTTGGTGCGGTAGACCGCTTCGTAACCTGGTGGGGCTAAATAGTCTGCCTGGCCTTGCTGCGGCCACAAGGGAAAACGTTTGGATTCACGGGTGTTGTGCAAGCGCACCTCT
>NZ_JAQURE010000042.1 GCF_028715765.1 Rhodoferax sp. | reverse complement strand
CCTCGGGCAGCGGCAAGTCCAGCTTGTTTCGCACCTTTGCCGATATTTGGCCGTATGCCAGTGGCCATGTGCAGTGCCCGGCACAAGCCATGTTCATGCCCCAGCGGCCGTATTTTCCCAACGGCACGCTCAGGCAAGCGCTGGCCTACCCGCATGACGCCGCGGCGTTTTCTGAGGAGGACATGCGCGCAGCGCTGGCGCTGGCCCAGTTGCCCGACTTGTGCAACCAGCTTGACCAAGAGGCAGCCTGGGGGCAAATGCTCTCGGGTGGCGAGCAGCAGCGCTTGGCTGTGGCACGTGTGCTGCTGAAAAAACCCCGCTGGGTGTTTGCCGACGAGGCCACCAGCGCGCTCGATGAAGCCACCGAGAAAATCATCTACAAACAGCTTCTAGCGCTTGTAGATCAAGCGCAAGGCACTCTTATTTCAATAGCTCACAAGCCCACTGTGGCAGCGTTTCACACCACACAGTGGGTGCTGGAGCCACAGCCAGACGGCGCACCGGCGCGCTTCGCGCTCAAGACTTCGGTGGCTCAGCCTTGTTGATTTTGCTGGGGTTGTAGGTGTAGACCTGGCTGGTCAGCACACCTTGCGAGGCATCCAGCTGCGGTGGCGACAACTGCGCCTGGTCTTTGACCTCTTGCTGCACCTGAACCGCGCTGGCACTGGCCAGCCAGAGCGACTTCATGTGGTCTAGCAGCATTTGGTACAGCGGGGGCTCGGGTGGCGGCTTGGCTTCTTCTGGGGCGGGTTTTTTGACCGTCCAGTCGGTCGGCACGGCCTCTGGCGAGCCAGGGCGGGTGGGGTCTGCCACGCTGCTGTAGACACCCGCGTCCGCATTGGGTTTGTCGGCTGGGTTGATCAGGTTAATGACACTGGGCGCCGGTGCCGCGGTGCTGCTGACATTGACGGGCGCCACAGGCACAACCCTTCCCGTGGCCAAAGCGGCTGAGGCTGTCGCCAGTGGCCGCGTGGCGGGAATCCGATCAATGGATGGTAGTTGCATGGCATGTCAGGCGACAGAATGGGTCTGGGGTCTTTCCTCCGTTCGTCTTAGTCATAACGGCAGAATTAAGGGGTACTTTAGGCCTATTTTTCAGTTTCAGCCAATTTTTGTGATTGACGTCTTGTCCACCACAACAAAACCACCACCCCAGCGCCCAACCCAGCCAACGGCCACTGCCCCCAGCGCGCCACCCACCAGGCGTAGGGCGTGATGCCGCCGCGCCCCTGCACCTGTGCCTGCAGCGCCCCCGCCACATGGTTGGGCAATGCAGCGCTGATGCGCCCCTGGTGATCCACCACCGCTGTGCGCCCGGTGTTGGTGGCCAGCAGGTA
The DNA here is from genome assembly GCF_028715765.1 of Rhodoferax sp. Lineage (GTDB taxonomy): Bacteria > Pseudomonadota > Gammaproteobacteria > Burkholderiales > Burkholderiaceae_C > Rhodoferax. The sequence continues at coordinate 24,498 of NZ_JAQURE010000042.1, read as the reverse complement.
GGGGCGGTCAAATTCCAGCGAGCGCACACGGGCAATTTGCAGGTGCTGATCCATGGCCAAATGCGCGCCAAACCAGCCGAGGTTGCTGATGTTGACCAAGATGGTAGGGGCGCGCTCAGGCACGGCAAACTGGGCGGCCAGCTCCTCACCAAACAGGTTTTCAAAACAAATTGAGGTGCCCAAGCGCTGCCCCTGCCAGTCAAACGTGGGCTGCGGCAAGGCGCCGCGCGTGAAGTCGCCTAAGGGAATGGCCATGAGGTTGGTGAACCAGCGAAACCACGGCGGAATGAATTCGCCAAAAGGCACCAGATGGTGTTTGTCATAACGCCACAGTGTGCTTTGCCCCGGCTTGAAACCAGCCACTGAATTGGTGTAGCCAGCCTCAAAACTGCCCATGGGCATGCCCACCAGCGCCGCCTGCTCACCCTGCGCAAAGCGCAGCTGCAAGGCTTGCCAATAAGCGGGGGGCAATTGGTCGGGCAGCAGCGGCAGGGCGGTCTCGGGGGTGATGATGAGCGCGCTGCGGCTGGTCTGCAATTGCTGCCCATACCACTGCAGCGCCTGCGGCACGCCACGGGTGGCGTCAAACTTTTCGTCTTGTGCAATGTTGCCCTGCAGCAGCGTCACGTCGAGCGTGCCAGCTGCAGACCCCTGGGGCACTGGCAGCGCCTGCACCCCGGCCAGCACCGCCAATATAGCCAGCAGATGGCGCACCCATGCACCACGTGGGTACGCTGGCTCGCCCCGGTCAAACAGACCAGCCAGCATGGCCGCCAGCCAGGCCGCCAACGCGCTCAAACCATACACACCGACCCAGGGCAGCACGCCTGCCATGGGGCCATCCACCTGCGCATAGCCCACGCCCCCCCAGCCAAAGCCAGTCAGCAACAGCCCGCGTGCCAGCTCTGCCAGCAGCCAAAGTGCTGCAAAATAAAGAGCTGCTAGCGCTTGATTGGTAAGCGCTAGAGCCTTAAAACACCATGAAGCAGCAGCCGTGTACACGGCCAATGCGGCAGCCAGTGCCAGCACGGCCAGCAGCGCCAGCAGCGCGTTCAAGCCGCCATAGGTGTGCATGGAAATGAACAACCAGCCGAAGGTGAGCGCCAGCCACGCCGTGCCAAAGCAGCCACCCAGCCAAGCCGCCTGCGCCGGGTGGCTGCTTTGGCGCAGCAGCCCCACCAATAGACCCAGAGCCAACAGTTGCAACCACCACACCGCTTGCCCCTGCACCACGCCCAGCGCAGCTAGAAATGCGGGGGTGCCCCACGGCCAGGCCAGGCTGACGGCTTGCAAGGCACCGGCCAGCAGTGCCAAGCCCGTGGCACGGCCTGGCCACTGCGCCCCCCAGCGACCTGGGCGGCGCGCCAACACCTCAGGTGGACGCATCTGGCAGCGGGGTCACTTTGAACCACTTCACCGCGCCACCTTTGGTGTGCATCACCACAAAGTTGAGCCCGGCCAAGGCATGCTGTTCGCCACGCCGGGGCACATGCCCCATGTTGTGGGCAATCAGCCCGCCAATGGTGTCAAAGTTTTCGTCCGGGTCGGTGCTTGCGAGTGTCACTAGAAAGGCGTTCTCGACCCGCTCCACGGTGGTGTCACCGCTGACCCGGTAACTGCGGTCGGGCAGGCCAAAAATGTCGCCATCGTCCTCGGCAATGTCAAACTCGTCTTCGATCTCACCCACAATTTCTTCCAGCACGTCTTCAATGGTGACCAAGCCGGCCACCCGGCCAAACTCGTCGATCACGATGGCCAAGTGGTTGTGGTTGCTTTGAAAATCTCGCAGCAGGTCGTTGAGCCCCTTGCTCTCGGGCACAAACACCGCCGGGCGCAGCAGCGCGCGAATGTTGAGCTCTGGCGCGCGCTGCAGCTTGAGCAGGTCTTTGGCCATCAAAATGCCAATGATGTTTTCACGCTCGCCCTCAAACACCGGAAAACGCGAGTGCGCGGTGTCAATCACGCCGTGCAGCATGACATCAAACGGGTCAGCAATGTTGACCAACTCCATGCGGGTGCTGGGCACCATCACGTCGCCAGCGCTCATGTCGGCCATGCGAATCACGCCTTCGAGCATTTTGCGCGATTCAGCACCGATGAGCTGGTTGTGCTCAGCCTCTACCAGGGTGTCGAGCAGTTCGTCGGTGGAGTCGGGGCCGGGGTGGATGAACTCGGCAATTTTTTGTAAAAAAGTCCGGTGATCTTCCCGGTCGGGGCGCGTAGGGTTGGGGTCTGACACAGCCAATCAAGCAAAGCATGCGGTAGTTAAACACAACCGCTAGGATACCGGATTACGGCGCAGGCCCATGCGCCGAGCCCAAACCCGGCGGCACACGCCAGGCACTGCCCAGGCTGTTGAGCAGGTCGCGAAACTGTTTGGCCTGAATTTTGACCTGGTAATTGGCCTGCGCCATGTGCTCTTCAAGCAGCTCGGTGACCTGGGTGTTGAGGGTGGCTGGCGGCAGCACCAAGTGGGCCTCAGACTCACAGCCGTCGCGCACCACGCTGGCACCGGCTTTGCGGGCAATGGTGAGCATGGCCGCGTTTTCGCTGAGCACATGCAAAAACATCATGCGCACGCCATGGTTGCGGGCATGCATCATGGCGCGCTCAAACAAACGCTGGCCAAAGCCGCGGCCACGCACATGCGGCAGCACCGAGACGCCAAACTCGGCGCATTCAGGCAAATGGCCATCACCCGCGTAGGCCAGGTGCGCCATGGCAATCAGCACCAAATGACGGTTGTAAATACCAAAAATTTCATCCCGGTCAAAATTCAGGCCGGCCACATAGCGCTCAATTTGCGCATCAGAGGCGGCAAAGCCAAAGCGGTAATAGCGGTCATGGGCATCCAGAGCTTTGAGGTGCACGGCAATGCGGCCACGGTGGTTTTCACCCAATGACCGAATGGGCACAATCACATCGGCAGGCTTGGCCGTGGCTGGCAAGTCGATCCCATACGCGGCATCGCCCAAGGGGAAAGTCGAATGTGTCATGGCTTGATGAGGTGTGAGTGTTTCAAACATGGCTTTAACTATAAGGGTTTACCCTAGGTTAAAAACTCTAAATAGCCATGAATCCAGATCAAAGTTGTGACTTTAACGACACCCTGCGCCTGCGCATCGATAAACTTCCACGCATGAGTGACGCCACCCACCCCATCCGCGAAGCCATGGCACACGTTGCGCAGCTGCGTCAAGTGGCCATGGCCGATACCGCGCTAAGCCAGGCGCTGAACTGCGTCAAGCAGCTGCAGGCGCAACGCTTCAAGGCCACTTACCCAGATTTATTGAGCCAACCCGTGTTTGCACCAAGTGCCACCTTTTTTCTGGACGAGCTCTACAGCGCGCAAGATTTCAGTCAGCGAGACGCGCAGTTTGTGCGCATCGCCGACGCCATCGAGCGCACTTTTCCGGCCGCCGTATTGAGCACGGTGCATACGCTCACCCAACTCCACAGCCAAACTGAAGCCCTTGACTTTGCCATGGCGCAAGCCTGGCAAAACACCCCGGCTGGCAGCCATGCTGCGCGCTACGTGGCCGCTTGGCGCGCGGTAGGGCAACGCGGCGCCCGCCATTGGCAGCTGCAAACCGTGCTGGAAGTAGGCAACACGCTGGGGCAGCTGACCAGAAAACCCGGTTTGCGCCTGCTGCTCAAACTGATGCGCCGCCCAGCCGAGCTGGCCGGGCTGGGCAAGTTGCAAGGCTTTTTGGAGTCTGGTTTTGACCATTTTGCGACCATGGCCAAAGCCCGTGCGGTGGCGCAATTTTTAGCCACCATTCACAGCCGTGAAACCGGCTGGATTGCGCTGCTCAGTGATGCTGACGCGCTGGCGTGCGAGGCTGAACTCACCCGCACGCTGCAATCTGCAATCTGCCGCCACAGCCTAGCGCCGTGAACACCCTGAACCTGCCCCCCGGCATCACGCTGTTTGAACGCGGCTGGCTGTCGTCCAACAACATCCTGTTGCACGGCACACACAGCACGGCGCTGGTCGACAGTGGCTACGCCAGCCACGCACCGCAAACCCTGGCCTTGCTGCACAGTGCGCTCAAGGAGCGGACACTTGACACCTTGGTCAACACCCATCTGCACAGCGACCATTGCGGTGGCAACGCCGCGCTGCAGGCACGCTACTCGGCCTTGCACACGCTGATCCCGCCCGGCCATGCGCCCCAAGTGGCGGCCTGGGACGCCACGGCACTGTCCTACACACCCACCGGGCAGGTCTGCCCGCGTTTTGGCTTCAACGCCACACTGCAACCCGGCAGCAGTCTTGAGCTGGGTGGCCAGCACTGGCAGGTGCACGCCGCACCTGGGCACGACACCCATTCGGTGATTTTGTTTGAGCCCAGCGCGCGCGTGCTGATTTCAGCCGACGCCCTGTGGCAAAACGGTTTTGGTGTGGTGTTTCCTGAGCTCGACGGCAGCGACGCCTTCGCCGAGGTGGCGCAGACCCTGGATCTGATTGAAACCTTGCAGCCAACCACCGTGATCCCTGGGCACGGCAGCGCGTTTACCGACGTGGCCGAGGCACTGGCGCGCGCCCGCCGCAAACTGCAAGGCTTTGTGCAAGACCCCGCCAAACACCGGCGCTATGCCGCCAAAGTGCTGCTCAAGTTCAAACTGCTTGAAGTGCAGAGCCTTGACTTTGAGGCGCTGCTGCAATGGGCCCAAGGCACCGCCTTGCTGCTGCACCTGCACCAGACCGAAGCCGCGTCCAGCGCGCTTGACCCTTGGCTGGAAGTGTTGGTCAATGACCTGGTGCGCGCCCAGGCGGCAGCCTGGCACGGGCGCCAGGTGTGCAATGTGTGAGTTATTGACTGCGGCGTTGCTCGCGCAGCATGAACAGGTAAAGCCCTTCCACCTTGTCACGCGCCCAGGGTGTTTTGCGCAAAAACTTCAGACTTGAGGCCACACTGGGCTCATGGCTGAAACAGCGCACCGCCACCCGCTGGGCCAGGCCAGGCCAGCCGTAATGAGCCTGCAGAGCCGTCACCATGGCCTCCAGCGTGACCCCATGCAATGGGTTGCGGGGCTGACAGGAAGCAACTGGGGGTTGGGGCGTAGCGTTCATGGCTGAATTTTGACAGAATTTTGACGGGCACTCGCCCTTTGATAGCTATTATTAAAATAGCTACTGAAGCATATTTAATAAGCACTACAGGCCAAATCAACCACATAAAATCAGCACTCACCAAACACCACATCACGCGCCTGGCCAAGTGCTACTATTTTGCAAAACAACACATGAGACAGACACATGGCCTTGCCTGAAGACGATTTATCAAGCTCGCAGGCGCTGGTGATTGACCCCAACCCCACCTCGCGCTCTATTTTGGTGTCGCAACTGCGCGACTTTGGGGTGGCCAATGTGGTGCAAACCGCCCGCCTGGTGGACGCACGGCGCCAGCTTGAATACCGCAAGTTTGACGTGGTGCTGTGCGAGCAGCACTTTCCGCTGGAAGCCATGACCGGGCAAGATTTGCTCGACGACCTGCGGCGCAACCAGCTGCTGCCCTTTTTCACGGTGTTCATCATGGTCACCGGCGAAGCCACCTACGCCAAAGTGGCCGAAGCGGCCGAGTCGGCACTTGACGGCTACCTGCTCAAGCCGCACCGCGCCAGCCAGTTGGGCGATCGGCTGCGCCAGGCACGGGTGCGCAAACTGTCGTTGCAGCCCATCTTCAGCGCCATCGAGGCCGACGACTTTGCGACTGCGGCCACACTGTGTCTAGAGCGTTTTGAGAGCCGGGGCAAATTTTGGCTGTACGCCGCGCGCGTGGGTGCCGAGCTGATGCTGCGCACCGGTCAAACCGACCAGGCCCAAAAACTCTACCAAGCGGTGGTGCAGGCCAAAACCCTGCCCTGGGCCAAACTGGGTGTGGCACGCTCGCTGTTGGACGAAGGCCAAACCGCCAAAGCTGTCAGCACCCTGGAAAACCTCATCAGCGAAGACCCCACCTACACCGACGCCTACGACGTGATGGGGCGCGCCCAGTTTGAGCAAGGCAAATTTGACGCCGCGCTGGCCACCTACCAAATGGCCAGCACCCTGACACCCGCATCCATCACGCGCATGCAAAACCTGGGGCTGATGAGCTACTACTGTGGCGACCATGCGAAAGCCGAAAAAATCCTCGACCGCACCACACGCATGGGGCTTGACTCCAAAATGTTCGACTGCCAAACCCTGGTGCTGCTGGCATTCATCAGGCTGGAGCTGGCCGACCGCAAAGGCTTGCAGCGCTGCCGCGACGACTTTTTGCGCCTGATCGAGCGCCAGCCCGACAGTGCCCGCCACCAGCGCTTGTATGGCTTCGTGGCAGCGCTGCAACTCATTGAGCAGAGCCAATACGCCCAGGTGCTGGACGTGGTGCGCACGCTGTGCAGCCACGCCCATGACCCAGAGTTTGATTTTGAATCGGCCTCCAACCTGCTGGCACTGCTGGCGCAATTGGCCGACAAAGCCATTCAGCTCGATGAAGTTGACCCCGTGGTGGACGCACTGGCGCTGCGCTTTGCCGGCACCCGGGCGCTGTCTGAACTGTTGGCCGGGGCGGCTGCCCTGTACCCACCCTACCCCGAGCGCATTCGCGCCGCCCACGCGCGCATTTTGAAACTGGCAGAAAACGCCATGAGCATGAGCCTCAAAGGCAACCCCGGCGCCGCCGTGCAAGACCTGCTGACGCACGGCACCAGCACCCTCAGCGGCAAGCTGATCGAAACCGCCTACCTGGTGTTGCACCGCTACAGCGACAAAATTGACAACGCCCCCGCCCTGACCGAGCAAGTGCATGACCTGCGCACACGCTACAGCACCCACATCACCCGCGCCAGCCTGGGCGAGCCCAAGCGCCAAGCCGGTGGCCTGATCCTGCGCACCGGCGGCCAAACAGCCAAAGCGGCGGGGTGATGCACCCGGAAGTTCGCTCCTTCCCTCTTTGGGGGAAGGCAGGGATGGGGGCAGGGGCAGACGAGAACAAGCCCGTGTCAACCCCACACATCCAGCGGTGGGTCGGTCACCACAGCGCGCAAGATGTCTGAGCGCGACACAAAACCAGTGACTTGGCCTTGTGCGTCTACCACCGGCAGACCTGGCAAGCCAGTGTCCAGCAGCACCTGTGCCACGCGGCGCAAGTCAGCCTCGGGCCCCACGCTGGGCACGGGTGTCCACATCAGCGCGGTGATGGGTTGGCGCAGCAAGGCTTGCCACGCCATGGCGTTTTGCTCGGGGTGGGGTAAGCGCTCGGGGCTGAGCAATTCGGCACGGGTGAGCAGACCCACCAGTTGCCCCGTCAGGTTGACCACCGGCGCTTGACCAATGCTTTTTTGAGCCAACAGTTGCCAGCCTTCTTGCACGCTGGCGGATTCGAGCAGGGTGATGGCGGGGTGGCTCATGACATCGGCCACCGTGGTCAGGGGGCGGCGCTGGTGGGCACCTTGCTGCGCTTGGGTGTAGGCCGCTACTGGGGCAGGGCGTGGGCTGGCTGCGTCTTTGGCACCCATACCTGAAACGGCCGCAAACGCAGAACCAGGTTGTTCGGCCTCGTCGCGCCCGTCTCGCCCCACGGCGGCGGTGCGCCGTGCCCGCGCCAACGAACCCACGCCATGGATTTGCCGCAGCTGCTCCATGCTGCCATGGAAAACCTGGCCAGAAGTTCCATACACAAAAAACATGGCGGTGCGCTCCTTGGGTTGCCGTGAGATTCAACCACTATAGCGATGTCGTGAGCAAAATCAATGCCTTCACCGCATCAGGTGGCGGCATTGACCGGCGCGCGGCGGCGCCCACGCTCACACGCTTGAGGGCAAAAACAACGCTTGCAAGTCGTTCAAAAAATCAAAGCCGCGCACGCTGGGCTTTACTTGTGAACCTTGGCGCTGCAACAGGCCTTGCTGCAGCGCTTGCTCGATGGCCGCTTGCACTTTGGACAGCGGCAAGCCGGTGCGTTCGGGGAACAGGCTGAGGTCAAAACCGTCGGCCAGCCGCAACGCATTGAGCATGAACTCAAACGGCAGTTCATCGCGCTTGACCTCAAACGACTGCGCCACCGCATTGCCCGCCACGGCGTGCACCATGTACCGCGCTGGGTCGCGCAGGCGCACCTGGCGCACCACGCGGTGGGCAAAGCTGAGCTTGCTGTGCGCCCCGGCGCCAATGCCCAGATAGTCGCCAAACTGCCAGTAGTTCAGGTTGTGCTGGCAGGCGTGGCCGGTTTGGGCGTAGGCCGACACCTCGTAGCGCTGCAGGCCTGCGGCGGCGGTCAAGGCGGTGATTTCGTCAAGCATGTCGGCCGCCAGATCGTCATCCACTGTTGCTGGCGGGTGTTTGGCAAACAGCGTGTTGGGCTCGATGGTGAGGTGGTAGACCGACAAATGCTTGGGTGCAAACGACAAGGCGGTGGCCACATCGGCCTGCAGCATGGCCAGCGTTTGCCCCGGCAGGGCGTACATCAAGTCCAGGTTGAATGTATCAAAAACAGTAGCTGCTTCCGCAAGTGCATCAAGCGCTTGAGCCCGATTGTGCACACGACCCAAGGTGGTCAAAAAATCATCATGAAAGCTCTGTACCCCGACCGACAGGCGCGTCACCCCAGCACTGTGAAAGGCTTTGAAGCGGTCTTTCTCAAAGGTGCCGGGGTTGGCCTCCAGGGTGATTTCGGCGTTGGCGGCGAGTTTGAGGCACGCCCGGATGCCGCTGATGAGCTGGTCAATGGCCTGAGGCGAAAACAGACTGGGCGTTCCCCCGCCGATGAACACCGTCTGCACGCTGCGCCCCCAGATCAGCGGCAGCGCGGCCTCCAGGTCAGCCATCAAGGCGTTCAGGTAAGGCTGCTCGGGCAGTTCGGCGGCACGCATTTCATGCGAGTTGAAGTCGCAATACGGGCATTTTTTCAGGCACCAAGGCAGGTGCACATACAACGCCAATGGCGGCAGGGCTTGAAACTGCAGCGTGCCAGCGCGCATGTAATGCGCCAAGTCAGGCACTGGCTCAGGTGTGTCGGACAAAGAAGAGGCGATCTGGATGGGGATCATGGACGCGGTGGGGCAGAAAAAGTGTCTGAGTCTAGTGGTGCTGCTGAATCTGTCACCGGCGCCAGCCAACGCAACAGCTGCTTGGTGACCTGCGGACTGCTGAGCAGTTGCATGTGGTTGGTGCGGTACAGCACGGCTTGGTGGCTGGGTGCAAAGTGCAGCTGGCGGCTGGGCTCGGGGTGCTGACCCAAGGCGCTGTGCAGTGGCACCAAGCCGTCGCCCAACATGCGCTCGGTCAGCACGCCACGTTGGGTTGCCGCACACGCCGCCAAGGTGAAACAGGCCACGTTGTGCGGCAAGGGCAACGGGGTGCGCGGGTCTGGCTGGCGCAGAATGCGGTCTTGCCCCTGCCAATCACTGGGCTGCACCAGGCCATAGCGCAGGTCGGTCACGCCAGCGCTGCGCAATTGCCCGAGCTTGGCGAACGGGCGGCTGTAGGGCGTGCTGCCCAGCACCACGTCCACCCAGTTGCCCAAGCGCTCCAACGGCGCGCCGTGGTGAGGCGTGCCCAAAAACACGATGTTTTTCAGCAACCCGCGCCAGCCCATGCCATGCGACTTTGTGGCTTGGTCGGCCACGTGCACCGCGCTGCGCATGACCAAGCCACCCATGCTGTGCGCCAGCACCGTCAGCTCGGTCACAGGCACCGGCCACTGCGCCACCAGGCGCTGCAGCTGCGCCGCCAGCTGCTGGCCGTTGTCTGACACATGCAGCCCGGTGTTGTAGCGCACAAACACCGGGGTGTAGCCCAGCGCTTGCGCCAGCGTGTGGGCGTGGTTGACCACTTGGCCTTGGTGCTGGGTGGTCCACTGCAGGTCGTTCATGCACAGGCCATGCAACACCAGCAGCAGTTTGGGACTTGCGTTTGGGATTTGGATTTTTAATGCCAAACCAGGCTCTAGCCCTTTTGATATATGCGCAGACAGCTCTTGATAACGTAGCGTCATGGGCAGCGCCAGCGGGTTGCTGCTGGCCTGCAGGCGGTCACCCATGACACCGTTGAGGGCAGATACAAAAGCCAAACGTTCAGGCGAGTCTTCACCCTGGCTGTGCAGATGCTGCAGCAACGGCTCAAGCCGGGACAAAGCCGTGTGAACCCCCTGCCCGACCCGCTGTGTGGTGGCGTGAATGCTTTTGTAAATCAAACCGGTCAGGCCACGGGTTTGGGTTGGAGTGGCGCCGCTGGGCGCGCCCAAAGTGCGCCACACAGCTTGGTGCACACCTTCGGTCATGGCAATCACAGCGTGGGTGGCTTGGGTGGCCAAGAGCGACGCGGCGCGCCAATCAGAGGCTTGAAGGTGACGAAGGCCAGAGTTTGAGGGTTGGGTCATGCGCTGCATTGTGAGCGGATGCGGTGTGCGGCGTTAGAGAACCCTGTCAACTCACACGAGCTTGGTGCAACATGTCCGTTCACGGCACCCGGGTGGCTCCGTCACCCCCCCTTAGGAGGGGTGGTCGAACCATCGCCCACCCTGCACAATTGCAGCATCTGTTTGATGGAGATTTTGAATGGGCACAACGATGCGTCAAAAAATATGGCACCCATGGGGCGTGGCATTGCTGCTGCTGACAAGCACATGGTCAGTAAATGCGGCCTTGTTGGATCGGCTCTTGGCAGCGGGGCAACCTGAGTTTGTAGAACTTTCAGATCAAAGCAACCTGGCTGAGGCTTTCAAGCAGGTTTTCCCTGAAGTTGCCGGGCTGGAGACCGTCGGCATGCGCAAACTTGTGATTGGCTCCTTTGTGGTCGAGTTTGTCACTTCTCAGCGCGTCAAATCGGGAGCTGAAGTCACCTACACACTTGCCGGCATCACACCAGCGCAAATGCAGGGCATGACCGACAGATTGCATCTGGAATTTGCCACCCTGCTCAAGCAGCGTGGCTACGAAGTCTTACCCGCGAGTGTGTTGGTCAACAGTGTTTACAAGACCGAGCTGGCCGAACCCAACGAACAACCGGTGGTGGTAGATGACACGGGTTCTGCGTCAGATGTGGCCAAAACCGCGCTGGATGTGGTCAACACCGGCTCTTCAGCGAAAGGGGAAACCCAGATGGCCAGCGTCATCGCCACGGCCAAAGGCACTGCGCCCAAGGTATTTGAGAGCAAATTCCTGAACCTTCCGCTGGCGGGCAAGGCGGCAGATGAAACAGGGCTAGGAATTGTGCAAGCGCGACTCAAGCTCAATTTCATGCAATTTGATCCCGGCTTCACCAAAATCGATCGCAAACCACGCAACATGCTGGCCACGAAAGATTCACGCATGGAAGTGTTTTGGCCAGCATCCACATCAAGCCAATGGGCGCTGAAGACCCCGGTGGTATTGCCGCATGTTTCCGGTGAAAAAATCACCGACCTGGGCATGAGTACCGGCAAAAAAGCTGCGGCCGTGGCCAAGGGCTTGTTTGGTGCGGCCAACAGTTTGCTGGGCTTCGGTGCCAGCAGTGGTGGCGGTGCACCGCGCTTTGTGGCGGGGAGCCAAATGACACAGGTGGATGCGCTCGCCAGCGTCGGGATGACAGCACATTCGGCAGCCAATTCCGGCAATTTTGAAGTTGCTGCCGATGCCGATTACGAAGATAAAGTCACCAAAGACTTGGCCTTGGTGCTGCAGTTGTACACACAGGCATTGCCCAAATAAGGGATACGGCAAAGCATATGCGCCAGGCGTGCCATTTAGCGAACCCAACAAGCGACGTGTAACGCCGCTGCGCCTCACACACCCTCAAAACTTCTCGTGCGGCTGCAAATAGCGCCACTGCCCCACCGGCAGGTTGCCCAGCATCACATGGCCAATGCGCACGCGCTTCAAGCCCACCACCTTCAAACCCACTTGCTCGCACATGCGGCGAATCTGGCGTTTTTTGCCCTCGTGCAGCACAAATCGCAGTTGCTCTGGGTTTTGCCATTCAACCTTGGCGTGCTTCAAGGCCTGGCCGTCCAGGCTGAGGCCGTGGCGTAGCAGCGCCAATTTTTCTGCCGGGAACACCGACTGCACATCTTGACTGATGGGGTCATCGTCATCAATGCGACTGAGTTGGGTGATCTGCCCTGGCGCAGACTGCTTGGCCGCCTGCGCCGCTTTGGCCATGCGTGCGGCAGCACCCGGTGCCGCGGCGTGGGTGGCGCTGGCAGCAGTCGCGGCGGCGGCATTGGCCACGCCGGTGTAAATCACCCGCACCAAGTACTCTTTTTCCATGCTGGTGTCTTCACCAATCAGCTGGCGCGCCACCCGGCCGTCTTGCGTCAGCACCAACAGGCCGGTGGAGTCAATGTCAAGCCGTCCCGCGGGCACCAGGCTTTTGAGCTGGCTGGGGTGAAAGAAAAAGCGGGCGTTGTCCTCGGCCCAGCGGTTTTGCGGCTGCACCAGGGTGATGGCGGGCTGGTGGCCGTCTTCGGCCTGGCCGCTGACCAGCCCGAGCGGCTTGTTGATCAACACCGTGACTTGCTTGGCCTGTGCACCGGTGGCTTGCTTGTCGATTTCAATGCGCACGTCGGGGGCCACCTGCATGCCCATTTCAGCCACCCGGCCATTGACCTTGACCCAGCCTTTGGCAATCCAATCATCGGCCTCGCGGCGTGACGCCAGGCCAAGCTCGGCCATGCGTTTGTTCAGCCGCAGCGTGCCACCCGCGCCATAGGCGGCGGTGTTGGTTTGCCCGGCTGGAATCGGGGCTTTGGCTGCAGGCGGGGTGGCGCGGCGAAACACGGGGGATGGGGTAGAGGGTGACATGATTGATTTATTTGATAGCTACTTACGCTTATTCCATAAGCGCTAGAGGCCAATTTGTTATATAAAAATTAGTTTGTGAAAACCACTGAACATCTGTGGTGGAGTCTCACCGGCTGAGTTGCCCGATGAGGTTGGTGTAGGCGCGCCGTGTCTCAGGCGACACCGCTTCTACCACCTGCGCATAAGCAGTTTGATGGCGCCCCAGCAACCGTGCCGAGGCCACCAGCTTGGAGCGGCAAAACCAGTGGCAACTGTGTTGCATCAGCAGCAGCTCGGCCATCACATTGAAGGCCCGGCGCTTGGCTGGCAAGCCCTGCGCATTGGCCACCGCTTGACTGATGCCATGCCCATGCACGCTCATGAGTTTGCGCAAGTCAAACGTGCTTGACGGGATGGCCAGCGAGACAAAAGGCAGCGCCAAAGGCAAGCGGCTCACCCGTGCCCGCGCTTCATAGACCTGGGCAAATTCCAGCACAAACCGGCCAAATTGCTCAGACAGCGCTTGCTCTTGCGGCGCCAGGTAACGCCAAACCTGCGCTTGGCGCTCAGCATCGGCCTCGCCCAGTGCGCGCTGGTAGCCGCCCAACACGTCTTGCATCAGTTTTTCAATGTTGAACTTGGCCAAATAACTGCCCAGCAACGCCACGCGCTCGGCTTGCTCACGCGCTTTGAATATCTGCAGCGCAATGCCCAGCAAGACAATCACAACAATGTCCATCAATCCATCATCCTTTTAAGCAACATCATTAAGTGTAGTGAGCAGGGATTTAGTCCGCGTAGTCAATGCTGATGGGCGCATGGTCTGAAAACTTGCTGCCTTTGAAAATGCTGGCGCACTGGGCTTTGGCCGCCCACTGCGGTGTGGCCAAGTGGTAGTCCAGCCGCCAACCGACGTTGTTGGCATAGGCTTGGCCGCGGTTGCTCCACCAGGTGTAGGCCTCATCGGTAGCCGTGGGGTGCAGCTGGCGGTACACATCAACCAAACCACCGTCGCCCAGAAGCTGGGTCATCCAGGCACGCTCTTCGGGCAAAAAACCAGAGTTTTTTTGGTTGCCTTTCCAGTTTTTCAGGTCAATGGCCTGGTGTGCAATGTTGATGTCGCCACACAGAATGAACTCGCGATCGGCCTTGAGTGCCATCAGGTGGGGATAGATGGCGGCCAAAAACCGGTATTTGGCCAGCTGCCGCTCTTCACCTGACGAGCCACTGGGAAAGTAGCAGCTGATGATGGAGCGCTTGTGGCCAGCCGCATCCAAGCGCACCTCCACATAGCGCCCCTCAGCATCAAATTCAGGGTTGCCAAACCCGCTGATGACCGCGGTGGGCTCATGGCGGGTGTAAATACCCACCCCCGAGTAGCCTTTTTTTTCAGCAAAATGAAAATACCCGCGCAGGTCAACCAATGCCTCAAAACGGCCTTGCATGTCGGGCGCTTGGGCTTTGATTTCCTGCACGCAAATACAATCTGGCCGCGCTTGTTGCACCCAGTCAGCAAGCCCTTTGCTGCTGGCGGAACGGATACCATTGAGGTTCAGGCTGGTTAATTTGAACAAGGATGTTTCCCCATGACAGTGCGTAGTGACATGCAAACCGGCACCGCTTCAGGCTCAGATGCCTTGGCGCAAGATTTTGTGCAGTTTGCAGTGGAATGTGGTGTGCTTCGCTTTGGCGAATTCAAAACCAAAGCGGGGCGTTTAAGCCCCTATTTTTTCAACGCTGGCTTGTTTGACGATGGTGCCAAACTGGGCCGTCTAGCGCAATTTTATGCCCAGCGCCTGCTCGCCAGCGGCATGCAATTTGACATGATTTTTGGCCCCGCCTACAAGGGCATTCCGCTCGGTACCGCGCTGACGGTAGAGCTGGCACGGCTGGGGCACAACGTGCCGTTTGCCTACAACCGCAAGGAAGCCAAAGACCACGGCGAAGGCGGCAGCTTGGTGGGCGCACCGCTGCAAGGTCGGGTGTTGATTGTGGACGACGTGATGTCTGCTGGCACTGCGGTGCGTGAGTCGATTGCACTGATTCAAGCCGCCGGCGCCACTGCACACGGGGTGGTGATTGCGCTAGACCGACAAGAAAAAGCCACCGAAGGCGGCCAAGACGTGAACCACAGCGCCGTGCAATTTGTGCGCCGGCAACTGGGCTTGGAGGTGTGTGCCATCGCCCGTCTGGATGATTTGATGGGCTACCTGGCACAGCACAGCGTGGCTGGTCTGCAAGATGCCGCGCAACAAGTGCGCGCTTACCGTGACCGCTATGGGGTTGATGAACAAGACTGAAAAGCCTTGTGACCCCACCCGATGGGTCGCCACCCTGACTTGGGCAGGGTGGGCGTGTGCCAGTTTGGGCGGCATGACACAAGTTTGGGCGCAAACACCGGTGCCTGAGATTTACACCTGCATCGATGCCAATGGCCGCAAACTCACGTCAGACCGAAAAATCTCGGAGTGCTGGGATCGGGAGCAAAAAATCCTCAACCCCAGTGGCACGGTCAAAGCGGTGGTGAAGCCGCCGCTGTCAGCCCAAGCACAACAGACGTTGGCCGACAAGATGCACGCCGAGCAGCAAGCCCGTGCCCGGCTGTTGGAGGCCAAGAGACGCGACCAAGCCTTGCTGCAGCGCTACCCTCACGCCGCGCTGCACCAGAGCGCACGCACACAAGCGCTGGCGCAGCTTCAGCAAAGTCAGCACGCCAGCACCCTGCAGCTGCTCGACCTGCGCAACGAGCACTTGAAACTTCAAGATGAAATGGCTTTTTATGCCAGCAACCCGGCTCAAGCGCCCTTGCCTTTGCGGCAAAAACTTGATGCGGTGACGCAGGCCATGGCGGCAGCAACCAAGGAGCTGGCTGCGAAAGATGCAGAGCTGACCCGCATCAACACGCGGTTTGACGAAGAGCTGCAGCGCCTGCAACCCCTGTGGGACATGGCTGCCGCAGCCAAGCCCACACCCACACCGCGTTAACCCCAGCGACTTAAGCCAGCTTTTGACGCAGCAAGTCGTTGACTTGTTGCGGGTTGGCTTTGCCCTGACTGCCTTTCATGATTTGCCCCACCAGTGCGTTGAGCGCCTTGGCGTTGCCTGCACGGAATTCCTGCACATTTTTGGGGTTGGCGGCCAACACGGCATCCACAATGGCGGCCAGCGCGCCGGTGTCGTTCATTTGCTTGAGACCTTTGGCCTCGATGATGGCATCGACCGTGCTGTCGGGCGCTGACCACAGCACATCGAGCACCTGGCGAGCCGCATTGTTGGAGATGGTGCCGTCTTGAATGCGAGCCACCAGCTGCGCCAATTGCGCCGCAGACACCGGGCACGCGCTGATGTCCGCCTCGGCGGCGTTGAGCCTGCGCGACACCTCGCCCATGATCCAGTTGCTGACCAGTTTGGGCTGGCCGCAGGCCTGGGTGGCGGCTTCAAAATAGGCCGCCACTTCGCGGCTTTGGGTCAGCTGCGTGGCGTCATAGTCAGACAAGCCGTAGTCCGCGGCAAACCGCGCCGCCATCACCCGCGGCAGCTCGGTCATGGCACTGCGCACCCGCTCCACCCACTCTGCGGCAATCACCAAGGGGGGCAAGTCGGGGTCGGGGAAATAGCGGTAGTCGGCCGCGTCTTCCTTGGTGCGCATGGCGCGGGTTTCGCCCGTGTCGGGGTTGAACAGCACGGTGGCTTGCTGAATGGCGCGACCGTCTTCAAGCTCTTCAATCTGCCAGCGAATCTCGTAGTCGATGGCCTGCTGCATGAACTTGAAGCTGTTGAGGTTTTTGATCTCACGCCGTGTGCCCAAGGGTTCACCGGGCTTGCGCACCGACACATTGGCGTCGCAACGGAAGCTGCCTTCTTGCATGTTGCCGTCGCAAATGCCGATCCAGGTGACGATTTTGTGCAGCTCTTTGGCGTAGGCCACCGCCTCGGCGCTGGAGCGCATGTCTGGCTCGGTCACAATTTCAAGCAGCGGCGTACCAGCGCGGTTCAGGTCAATGCCGGTTTGGCCAATGAAGTCTTCATGCAGCGACTTGCCGGCATCTTCTTCCAGGTGGGCACGCACCAGGTGCACAGTTTTCTTTTCGTCACCCAGATAAAACTCGACCGAGCCGCCCTGCACCACCGGAATCTCAAACTGACTGATCTGGTAGCCCTTGGGCAGGTCGGGGTAGAAGTAGTTTTTGCGGGCAAACACGCTGCGCGGCGCAATGGTGCTGCCCAGTGCCAGGCCCAGCTCAATGGCACGCTCAACCGCACCCTTGTTCATCACCGGCAGCGTGCCAGGCAAGGCCAGGTCCACGGCGCAGGCCTGGGTGTTGGGCTCGGCACCAAAGGCGGTGGGGGCACGGCTGAAAATTTTGGACTGGGTGGAGAGCTGGGCGTGGGTCTCGAAGCCGATGACGACTTCGTAGCCCATCACCAGCAGCGACTTGGCAGCGGTTTTTTTGTCTTGCACAGATGCGTTCATGGTCAAATTCCTTGCGGGCGAGCGGTGTGCCAATCGGTGGCTTGCTGAAAACGGTGCGCCACGTTGAGCAAGCGTGACTCAGTTAAGTAATTGCCAATCAGCTGCATGCCCACCGGCATCTGCCCGGCACCCAAACCCACCGGCAAGCTCATGCCGGGCAGACCTGCCAGCGACGCAGGCAGTGTGTAAATGTCGGCCAAATAATCAGCCAGCGGGTCGGCATGGCCGCCCAGTGCCCAAGCCACGGTGGGTGCCACCGGCCCGGCAATCACGTCACACACCTTGAAAGCCTGCTGGAAATCGTCGGCAATCATGCGGCGGATTTTCTGCGCTTGCAGATAGTAGGCGTCGTAATAGCCGTGGCTGAGCACGTAGGTGCCAATCATGATGCGGCGCTTGACCTCGTCACCAAAGCCTTGGGCGCGGGTTTGCAGGTACATGTCGTTCAAGTCGGTGTACTGGTCTGCCCTGAAACCAAACTTGACCCCATCAAAACGGCTGAGGTTGCTGGAGGCTTCGGCTGGCGCAATGATGTAGTACACCGGAATGGACAGCTCGGTGCGCGGCAACGAGATCGGCACCAGTTTGGCGCCCAGCGCCTCATAGGCTTTGAGCGCGGCCTCGACAGCGGCTTGCACGTCGGCAGCCAAGCCCTGGCCAAAAAATTCGGCCGGTACACCTATGCGCAAGCCAGCCAAGTCGTCGTTCAAATGAGCCGAGAAGTCTTCGGCGGGCACATCCAAAGAGGTGGCATCGCGATCCAGGTCAGGACCACACATGGCACTCAGCAGCAAGGCGCAGTCTTCGGCACTGCGCGCCATCGGGCCGGCTTGATCCAGGCTGGATGCAAACGCCACCATGCCATAGCGCGAGACCCGGCCATAGGTGGGCTTGATGCCGGTCACACCACAAAAAGAGGCGGGCTGGCGAATCGACCCGCCGGTGTCGGTGCCGGTGGCCGCAGGGGTCAGTCGCGCCGCCACGGCAGCTGCACTGCCACCCGACGACCCACCTGGCACGCACTGCGGGTTCCATGGGTTTTTGACCGGGCCGTAGTGCGAGTTTTCGTTGGCAGAGCCCATGGCAAATTCATCGCAGTTGAGTTTGCCCAACGTCACCATGCCTGCGCCATGGCCTTGCGCCCCTGCGCCCAGCTTGTCGACCACCGTGGCATCAAACGGCGAGATGTAGCCTTTGAGCATTTTGGAGCCCGCTGTGGCGGCGAAGCCGCGCGTCACAAAAATGTCTTTGTGTGCCACCGGCACGCCTTCAAGCGAGCCCCCCGTGCCTGCCGCCAAACGCGCATCGGCGGCCTGGGCTTGAGCCAGTGTGAGCGTGTCTTGGGTGTCTAAAAACGCCCCCAACTCGGGGTGCTGGTGGATGCGGCTTAAAAAATGCTGAGCCGTTTCTACGGCCGATACCTTGCGCTGGCGCAGCAACCGGGCCAGGTCAGCCACGCTGAGGTCGTGCAAATCAGATGAAATGTGGGTCATGATGAAATGTGTTGTGCGGTTTACTCGATCACCCGGGGCACTAAAAACAAGCCGTTTTCAAGTGCTGGGGCGTTGCGCTGGTTGGCTTCGCGCTGGTTGGGCTCGGTGGCGCGGTCTTCGCGCAGGCGCAAAGCCACCTCGGCCATGATGTCGGTGGGGTGCGCCAGCGGCGTGATGCCGGTGGTGTCAACCGCACGCATTTGTTCAACCACACCAAAAAAATCATTGAGTTGCGTGCACAGGCGTTCACGCTCTGAGGGTGCCAACCCCAAGCGTGCCAAGTGCGCCAGTCGGTCCATATCGGCGGCAGAAAGTGACATAGGTATTCAATCGAAACAGGGTGTAAATGGTGGCTAAAACCAGAGCAATTCCGGGCTT
Organism: Rhodoferax sp.; assembly: GCF_028715765.1. Taxonomy (GTDB): domain Bacteria; phylum Pseudomonadota; class Gammaproteobacteria; order Burkholderiales; family Burkholderiaceae_C; genus Rhodoferax. Next base: position 5,403 of record NZ_JAQURE010000042.1, on the reverse strand, counting down.
ATCCACAGGCAATAGGGTATTATCCACGCCTTGAGCAGACGCACGCCCTGCGCGAGGCTATTCACTCATCACACCCCTATTTAGAACCCGTTATCTGGCGACATGTGACCCAACGCGTTGCATGAGCCCAAAAGGACACCCCCATGTTTGGAACATTTCGTCAGTATTTTTCAACTGACCTGGCCATCGACCTTGGCACTGCCAACACCCTGATTTACGTGCGCGACAAAGGCATTATGCTGGACGAGCCCTCGGTGGTCGCCATCCGCCACGAAGGCGGCCCGCAAGGCAAAAAAACCATCCAGGCGGTGGGCAAGGAGGCCAAGGCCATGCTGGGCAAAGTGCCGGGCAACATCGAAGCCATTCGCCCCATGAAAGACGGTGTGATTGCCGACTTCACAGTGACCGAGCAAATGCTCAAGCAGTTCATCAAAATGGTGCACCCGCGCTCCATCTTTCGCCCCAGCCCGCGCATCATCATTTGTGTCCCCTGCGGCTCCACCCAAGTGGAGCGCCGCGCCATTCGCGAGTCGGCCTTGGGTGCCGGCGCCAGCGATGTGTACCTGATTGAAGAACCCATGGCGGCGGCCATTGGCGCGGGCTTGCCGGTGTCGGAAGCCCAAGGCTCGATGGTGGTGGACATTGGGGGCGGCACCACCGAGGTGGGCGTGATCTCGCTGGGTGGCATGGTTTACAAGGGCAGCGTGCGCGTGGGCGGCGACCGCTTTGACGAGGCCATCATCAACTACATTCGCCGCAACTACGGCATGCTGATTGGCGAGCCCACCGCCGAGGCCATCAAGAAAAACATTGGCAGCGCCTTCCCAGGCAGCGAAGTGCGCGAGATGGAAGTGCGTGGCCGCAACCTCTCTGAAGGTGTGCCACGCAGCTTCACTATCTCCAGCAATGAAATTCTTGAAGCCCTGACCGACCCCATCAACAACATCGTCTCAGCCGTCAAAAACGCGCTGGAACAAACCCCGCCCGAGTTGGGTGCTGACATTGCTGACCGCGGCATGATGCTCACTGGCGGTGGCGCGCTCTTGCGCGACCTGGATCGCCTGCTGGCCGAAGAAACCGGCCTGCCAGTGCTGGTGGCCGAAGACCCACTGACCTGCGTCGTTCGTGGCTGCGGCATTGCGCTGGAGCAGATGGAACGCCTAGGCTCCATTTTCACCAACGAATAGTCAGGCTAGGACAGCGATGCCGCTGGGTACGCTGAACGGTGCACCGCCACCGTTTTTCAGGCAAGGCCCATCGGCCTTGTCCAAATTGCTTTTTTTTAGCGCACTGGCCGTGTTGTTGATGCTGGCAGACCTGCGCTTACAGCTGGCCGCGCCGATTCGAACCACTCTTGCCACCGCGCTCTACCCGCTGCAATGGTTGGTGCTGCGCCCAGTGACCTGGTTGCAATCGGGTGGCCAGTATTTTCAGGCGCTGGATTCGTCGCAAACCAAAGAAGCCGCAGCGCAATACAAATTGGGGCTGCAGTCGCAGCGCGCTTTACAGGTTGAACAATTGAGCCTGGAAAACAAGCGCTTGCGCGCGCTATTGGACATGCGCGAACGGCTCTCTGCACCGGCCCTGGCCGCGCAGGTGCTGTATGACGCTGCCGACCCCTATGCGCACAAAGTCATCATCGACAAAGGCAGCATGAACGCCGTGCAAGCCGGGGCGCCGGTGCTGGATGAAGCCGGCATTTTGGGGCAAGTCACCCGGGTTTACCCCTTGACCAGCGAAGTCACCCTGCTGACCGACCGGCACCAAGTCACGCCCATCCTGAATGTGCGAACTGGTGTGCGCGGTTTGGCCTTTGGTCAGTCCAGCACACGCAGTCACCAGCTTGAGCTGCGCTTCATGGACGCCCATGCCGACATGGTGGCTGGTGACTTGCTCACCACCAGCGGCGTTGATGGCGTGTACCCGCCGGGTTTGCCGGTGGCACGGGTGTTGAAAATTGAACGCCAGGCAGATTCTGCTTTTGCCCGCATTGTGTGCGAACCCGAGGCTCGGGTGGCGGGCAGTTTGCATGTGCTGGTGCTGCAGCCCATCGGCGCGCAAGTCGCGCCGCGCCCAGCGGAGCCGGTGGCACCCAAAGTCAAGACCAAGGCGGGCAAACCATGATCATGCCGCGCGGCCACCAGCAGTTGTTGCTGCCAGCTCACCCTGGCTTCATCTGGAGCAGTTTGGCCTTGGCCTTTGCCATGAACATGTTGGTCAACATGGGGCTGTTTGGCCGTGCCAGTGGGGTGCCTGATGTGTTGGCGCTGGTGCTGGCGTTTTGGGTCATTCACCAACCTCAGCGCATTGGCGTGGGCATCGCCTTCACGCTGGGTCTGGCCATGGATGTGCACCAAAGCAGCTTGCTGGGGCAACACGCGTTGACCTACACCGCCTTGAGTTTTTTAGCGCTGGGCATACACCGGCGCTTGCTTTGGTTTGGTGCTTTGGCGCAAATGGCACAACTGCTGCCGTTGTTTGTGGCGGCACATGCCTTGTCGCTGCTGGTCAACCTGCTCGCTGGCGGCGAGTTTCCCGGTGCCTGGCTGTTGCTGGCACCGTTGCTGGAGACCCTGCTGTGGCCAGCCGTCAACGCCCTGCTGCTGATGCCGCAGCGGCGCGCCCCTGACCCGGATGCCAACCGGCCGCTCTGACTGCGGGGTTTTCGATGACTGTCATTCGCAACGTTCAGCTTGACCTGGCCCGCTTTCGTCTGCGGGTGCTGGTGGCCAGCTTGGTGGTGCTGGTGTGCTTTGGCTTGCTGGTGGCGCGCTTGGTTTATCTGCAAGTGGTGCGCCATGATGACTTGCTGGCACAAGCTGAAAACAACCGCACGGCGGTGGTGCCCATTGTGCCCAACCGGGGGCTGATCCTGGATCGCAACGGCGTGGTTCTGGCCAGCAACTACTCGGCTTACACGCTGGAGATCACGCCTTCCAAAACGCCCGATGTGGAGCAAACCATTGACGAGCTGGCGCAGCTGCTTGAGATCACGCCCAGAGACCGGCGGCGCTTCAAGAAACTCCGCGAAGAGGGTAAGAGTTTTGAATCCATCCCGATTCGCACCCGCTTGAGTGACGATGAAGTGGCACGCTTTGCGGCGCAGCGCTACCGCTTTCCAGGCGCAGACATCAAAGCCAGGCTGTTTCGCAGCTACCCCTATGGGGAGCTGGCCAGCCATGTGATTGGCTACATTGGGCGCATCAATGCCACTGAAAAAGAGCAACTGGATGAGACCGATGAGGCTGCCAACTACCGCGGCACAGACTACATCGGCAAACTTGGGGTGGAGCAAAGCTACGAGACCCAGTTGCATGGTTTGACGGGTGTCGATGCCATGGAAACCTCGGCCGGTGGGCGCGCCACCCGGCGCCTGCACAGCCAACCCGCCACGCCCGGGGACACCATCAAGTTGTCGATTGACATCAAGCTACAAAAGCTCATTGAAGACATGTTTGGCGAGCGCCGAGGCGCGTTGGTAGCCATTGCCCCCAAAACCGGCGAGGTGCTGGCCTTTGTCAGCAAGCCCACGTTTGACCCCAACCTGTTTGTGGACGGCATTGACCAGGAAAATTGGCAATTGCTCAACGAGTCGATAGACAAACCGCTGCTCAATCGCGCCTTGCGCGGCACTTACCCTGCTGGCTCTACCTACAAACCGTTCATGGCGCTGGCCGCCTTGAGCACCGGCAAACGCAGCGCCCAGGTGCTGATCAACGACCCTGGCTTTTTCATGTTTGGTGGCCGCCGCTTTGGCAGCCCGGAGAATGAAAAAGGCGGCATCATGGACATGAACCGCGCCATTGTGGAGTCCAGCAATGTGTACTTTTATTCACTGGCCAATGAAATGGGGGTAGATGCCATTCACGACTTCATGGCGCCGCTGGGGTTTGGGCAAATCACGGGCATTGATATCCGTGGCGAGGTGAAAGGCGTCTTGCCCAGCCAGGCTTGGAAACGCACTTACTACAAACGCCCCGAACAGCAAAAATGGTATGCCGGCGAAACCATTTCTTTGGGTATTGGCCAGGGTTACAACAGTTTTACCATGCTGCAACTGGCGCAAGCCACCGCCATCGTGGCCAACAACGGCATCAAACACAAACCGCAGTTGGTCATGGCCACCCAAGAGGCCAACAGCCGCACCAGCCAAGCCATTGCACCCAACCCGGCGCAAGATTTGGGGCTCAAACCCGAGCACATTGAGGTCATCCGCAAAGCCATGGTTGGGGTCACACAGCATGGCACGTCTACCCGCGTGTTTGCCGGGGCAGGCTACCTCAGTGGCGGCAAAACGGGCACGGCGCAAGCTGTGACATTGCGAAAAAATGAAAAATACAACGCTGCCCGCATGGAAGAGCACAAGCGCGACCACTCGCTCTACATCGCCTTTGCACCCGCCGAAGACCCGCAAATTGCCCTGGCCGTGATTGTGGAAAACGCGGGCTTTGGCTCAACCTCTGCCGCGCCCATTGCCAGGCGCACATTTGACTACTGGCTGTTGGGGCAATACCCCAACGCACAAGATCTGGCGCTGGTGCGCACCGGCCAAGCCACGGCACCCGTGGGGCAACCGCTGCTAGCTGCTGATGTGCCGTGGCCGCGTGGCGCGGAAGTGACTGCGCCAACTGCCTTAGCAGGTGCCTCAGCGCCGCCCCAGGCCACGGCACCTGTCGCCAAGAGCTCAGCCGTCGCAGCGTCCCAGCCTGTGCAACCAGCCGCTGCGCCTGCCAGCGGGGCACAGCGCCCGGCAGTCAAAGCCTCGGCTCAAGCAGCTTCTTTGTAAAACACGTTGCGCTGCAACACCCGCCCAGGCAAGGGGGCGACTTTGTCGTGAATGGCACCAATGTGCTCTGGCGTGGTGCCGCAGCAGCCGCCCACGATGTTGACCAAGCCCTCCGAGGCAAATTCACCCACCAGGCGGCTGGTGTCGGCTGGGGTTTCGTCAAAGCCGGTGTCACTCATCGGGTTGGGCAGACCGGCATTGGGGTAGCAGCTGATGAAGGTGTCGGGCGCGGCTTTGGCCAGCTCTTGAATGTAAGGGCGCATCAGCGCCGCACCCAGGGCGCAGTTCAGACCCACGGCCAGTGGCTGGGCGTGGCGCACGCTGTGCCAGAAGGCTGTGACGGTTTGGCCACTCAAAATGCGGCCAGATGCATCGGTCACCGTGCCGCTGATGATGATCGGAAGGCGCTCGCCACTGGCCTCAAAAAATTCATCAATCGCAAACAAGGCCGCTTTGGCGTTCAGAGTGTCAAAAATGGTTTCAACCAGCAATGCATCCACGCCGCCTTGCACCAAGCCTTGCACCTGCTGGTAATAGGCCGCACGCAGGTCTTCAAAGCTCACATTACGTGCGCCGGGGTCGTTCACATCCGGGCTGATACTGGCGGTTTTGGGTGT
>NZ_JAQURE010000041.1 GCF_028715765.1 Rhodoferax sp. | reverse complement strand
GAATGGCTTTGGCACGACGGCGACGAAAGTGGTTTGAGGGCCTTTGGGCTCAAGCTGAAATTGACCCAAGTCTGCACAAGTTCGGACTCGCTTGAAACATCGAAATCTCTAATGGATTATCTGGGATAAATGCACGTTTTCATGGTGAGGCGCGTCTTGAATTCCTGGACAGTGTTGCCTATTACGAAGCTATCCAGGTTGGCCTCGGAGAGCGATTCCGACAAGCCATTGAGGCCGCTGTAGCATTGGCAGCGTCGTTGCCGTTTGCTGGGTCTCCACACAAGTATGGAACTCGACGCGTGTTTACCAAGAAATTCCCCTTCTCTGTTGTCTACTTGGTTGCGGGAAACGAGATTGTCATATTCGCTGTCGCGCATTTCAAACGCAAGCCGGGATATTGGAAAAATCGCAGGCATGACAGTTAACGTTGAACTAAACCGCTGACGTGGTGGTGGGTTTCAGGCGAGCCGGCACCGCGTTTTTGTTGACGCGAGACTTGCGCCAATGGCCGTAAAAGGCAAGCCTTCAGGCTTCACCTGACGCAGCGGCCATGGGTCAACCCAAGTCCGCCAGTCCCGGTGATTCAAGCCGTCATTGCAACGACCCCGGTGCGCCAAAACACCCTTTTGGGTGGCCAGCGCAGCACCGATGTGGTGGGTCTTGGTTTGACGCGATTACCGGGTGGTCATCTCCCAGTCATTATGCTGCACCCCCCGGGGCTCTGTGATCACCGGCAGGATGAGCCGTTGCTCAATGCACATCTCACCGCCACAGCAAATGCAAAGCAGCTTGGGTCGCTAGGTTTTGGGCGTGCCAGATTGGCTGGGCGCTTAGGCACAGTGATTGAACACCAACAAACGCAGCAAAGCTATCAGCCGCTTGCTGTTGGGGTACAAAAAACCATAGTTGCGTGAACGCCTGAACCCCTTGGGCAACTTATGGTGCAACACCAAGTGCAAAAACGCCACCCCGCTAAGCGCGCGTTGCTCATGCCTGTTGGTTTGGCTGTGCTTCCAGCGCTATAGCGTGTTGTCAAACCCCGTTTTGTGTACCATTGATACCGTTATCGGTTCCAATAAAGGGATGGTTATGAACATCATCACAGTGGCAGAGATCAAGCGCAGCGGTTTCGCGGCGCTGGACGCGGCGCTGGCGCAGGGGCCGGTGCATCTGATGAAGCGCAACCGCCCCAGCGCGGTGTTGTTGAGCCCGGCGGACTACGCAGCTTTGTTGGCGCAGGCCCAGCGCAACCAGCCATCGGCTGCCAATGGGGTAAGCCAATTTCTTGCGCAAGATGTCGATGCTGGCGGGCTGGATGCAGTGGGTTTGCAGGCCCGCCTGGCCGGGTTGAATGATGGCTGGAGTGACCGGTGAGGTTGTTTTTGGATGCCTGCGCGCTGATCTACCGGTTTGAAGGCGCGGCCTCATTTCGCAGCGCCGCCACAGAGCTGATGGCGCAATTGATTGCACAGCAGGATAGTGTTGAACTGGCGGTGTCGCGCCTGTCGGTGCTGGAGTGCCGCGTCAAGCCGCTGCGCGAAGGCAACACGGTGCTTTTGAAGCGCTACGACGACTTTTTTGCCGCAGTGCAGATTGTGGAGCTCAGCGCCGCAGTGGTCGATGCCGCTACCCAATTACGCGCCCGTTACGGTCTCAAAACCCCTGATGCCTTGCAGGCAGCCAGTGCGTTCGCAACCGCACAGCGCACTCTTTTTGTTACCGCAGATGCGGGTTTTGCCAAAGTGGCTGGGCTGGATGTGCGGCTGATCAAAATGGCTTGAACTCGCGCTCCTTCGCCTGATACCTGCTTTCTGGATGATTGAGTGCTGCTGGAAAACTGGTGATGATTATAGAAATAAGTTGATATACTCACAGGCTTTTCAAAATTTTTGAAGAGGTTCACGTTTTCGTCGTTTTTTTGTTTTAAACGTTTAGGGACGTTTAGTTTTTAGGAGGCTCTCGTGCCAACCATTAATCAGTTAATCCGTCAGGGGCGTTCGGTTGAAACCGTCAAGTCCAAGAGCCCTGCGATGGAAAATTCTCCTCAACGCCGTGGTGTTTGCACCCGTGTTTACACCACAACTCCGAAAAAGCCTAACTCAGCGCTGCGTAAAGTGGCCAAAGTTCGCTTGACCAACGGGTTTGAGGTGATCTCTTACATCGGCGGTGAAGGTCACAACCTGCAGGAACACAGCGTGGTGCTGGTTCGCGGCGGTCGTGTCAAGGACTTGCCTGGTGTGCGCTACCACATCGTGCGTGGTTCGCTGGACTTGCAAGGCGTGAAAGATCGCAAGCAGTCGCGCTCCAAATACGGTGCAAAACGCCCTAAGGCTAAATAAGCTAAGGTGTCAAAGTAACAGGTGTTTGTTTGCTGCGTGGCGCAGGAAGCAGACGTAGTGACCCAATGTTCGGGTCGAGTAAGTGAGAGACTTATGTTTAACTCTCGCGGTGCTGAAAAGTGCCAACTGAAGCAATAGAGGTGAAAAAATGCCACGTCGTCGTGAAGTCCCTAAACGTGAAATTCTGCCGGATCCTAAGTTCGGTAATGTCGAGCTGTCCAAATTCATGAACGTGATCATGGAAGGCGGCAAAAAAGCTGTTGCTGAACGCATTATTTATGGTGCATTGGAGCAAATTGAAAAGAAAAACCCCGGCAAAGACCCAGTTGAAGCCTTCACCATGGCCATCAACAACGTCAAACCTTTGGTTGAAGTGAAGTCGCGCCGGGTGGGTGGTGCCAACTACCAAGTGCCGGTTGAAGTGCGCCCTGTGCGTCGTTTGGCTTTGAGCATGCGCTGGATCAAGGAGGCGGCACGCAAGCGTGGTGAAAAATCCATGGCTTTGCGTTTGGCCAACGAATTGATGGAAGCTACCGAAGGTCGTGGCGGTGCTATGAAAAAGCGTGACGAAGTTCACCGCATGGCTGAAGCCAACAAGGCGTTCTCGCACTTCCGCTTCTAAAACTCCACGGCGCGGCTTTCAGATCGTCTGAATGCTGCGCACCCAGGCCGCCATCCGGGTGGCCTTTTGTCTTTATAGATACTGATCACCTAAGGATTCATCATGGCTCGCCATACCCCCATTGAGCGCTACCGCAACATCGGTATTTCTGCGCACATCGACGCTGGTAAAACTACAACCACCGAGCGTATTCTTTTCTACACCGGCGTGAACCACAAAATTGGTGAAGTGCATGATGGTGCAGCCACCATGGATTGGATGGAGCAAGAGCAAGAGCGCGGCATCACCATTACTTCTGCTGCCACCACCTGCTTCTGGAAGGGCATGGAAGCCAATTTTGCCGAACACCGTATCAACATCATTGACACTCCCGGCCACGTGGACTTCACCATTGAGGTGGAGCGCTCCATGCGCGTGCTTGACGGTGCGTGCATGGTGTACTGCGCCGTGGGTGGCGTGCAGCCACAGTCTGAAACCGTTTGGCGTCAAGCCAATAAGTACAAAGTGCCACGTTTGGCTTTTGTCAATAAGATGGATCGTACCGGTGCCAATTTCTACAAGGTTGTAGATCAGATGAAGTTGCGTCTGAAAGCCAACCCAGTGCCGATCGTGATTCCGATTGGGGCTGAGGAAAATTTCGTGGGTGTCATCGACCTGCGCAAGATGAAAGCCATCATCTGGGATGAAGCCTCACAGGGTATGAAGTTCACCTTTGAAGAAATTCCCGCTGAGATGCTGGCGCAAGCTAAAGAATGGCGTGAAAAAATGGTTGAAGCCGCTGCCGAAGCCAATGAAGAGCTGATGAACAAATACCTTGAAGAAGGTGATTTGACTGAAGCTGAAATCACGTTGGGCTTGCGTACCCGTGCGATTGCCTGCGAAATTCAACCCATGTTGTGCGGTACCGCCTTTAAAAACAAAGGTGTTCAGCGCATGCTTGACGCGGTGATTGAATTGATGCCTTCGCCTTTGGATGTGCCACCAGTTCCTGGTTTTGATGAAGACGAAAAGGAAACCACACGCAAAGCCGATGACAAAGAAAAATTCTCTGCGTTGGCATTCAAATTGATGACCGATCCGTTTGTGGGTCAACTGACATTTGTGCGTGTTTACTCAGGTGTTTTGACAAAAGGCGACACGGTTTACAACCCTGTACGTGGCAAAAAAGAGCGTATTGGCCGAATTGTGCAAATGCACGCCAACAAGCGTGAAGAAGTCAGTGAAATTGTGGCTGGCGACATTGCAGCTTGTATTGGTCTGAAAGACGTGACCACTGGTGAAACTTTGTGTGACCCATCAGCCGTGATCACTTTGGAGCGCATGGTGTTCCCTGAGCCTGTGATTACGCAAGCGGTAGAACCCAAGACCAAAGCTGACCAAGAAAAAATGGGTATTGCCTTGCAACGTTTGGCTCAAGAAGATCCATCTTTCCGAGTCAAGACGGATGAAGAATCTGGTCAAACCTTGATCGGTGGTATGGGCGAATTGCACCTCGAAATCATTGTGGACCGCATGAAGCGTGAATTTGGCGTGGAGGCCAACGTGGGCAAACCTCAAGTGGCCTACCGTGAAACCATCCGCAAGACCATTGAAGATGCTGAAGGCAAATTTGTGCGTCAATCAGGTGGTAAGGGTCAATACGGTCACGTGGTGCTCAAGATCGAACCCAACGAAGCTGGCAAAGGCATCGAGTTTGTGGACGCGATCAAGGGTGGCGTGGTGCCACGCGAATACATCCCGGCTGTCGAAAAGGGTATCCATGAAGCCGTGACGCAAGGCGTGTTGGCTGGCTATCCGGTGGTGGATGTCAAGGTGACGTTGCACTTTGGTTCTTACCATGATGTGGACTCGAATGAATTGGCCTTCAAAATGGCTGCTATCTTTGGTTTCAAAGAAGGTTGCCGTAAAGCCGGCCCAGTGATTCTTGAACCCATGATGTCCGTGGAAGTGGAAACACCTGAAGATTACGCTGGCAATGTGATGGGCGATTTGTCCTCACGTCGGGGTATGGTTCAAGGCATGGAAGACATGGTCGGTGGCGGCAAGGCCATCCGGGCAGAAGTACCTCTGTCTGAAATGTTTGGCTACTCCACCACGTTGCGCTCAATGTCGCAAGGTCGTGCCACTTACACCATGGAATTCAAGCACTACACGGAAGCTCCGCGTAACGTGTCTGAAGCCATCATGGCGGCAAGGGCAAAGTAACGTCTTTGGGGACAGACCAAGAAATTGCGTCAGCAATTTTTGCTCTGTCCCCAACTGATTAGATAGGGTGTCAGACCAGGATTTGCGAAGCAAATTTCCTCGGGCACCTCGAATTAGATGAATCTGTCTGCGATTTCGCACCTCCAGCTGCCCGTGGCTAGAGATCAAGTGACGAAATGCAGACGTAAAACCAATTCACGGGTCATGTTCTTTTAAGGAATCGAAATGGGAAAAGAGAAATTCACACGAACCAAGCCCCACGTGAACGTGGGCACCATCGGTCACGTTGACCATGGCAAAACCACCCTGACAGCCGCCATCACCACCGTGCTGGCCGCCAAGTTTGGTGGCTCGGCCAAGGCCTACGACCAAATCGACGCAGCGCCTGAAGAAAAAGCCCGCGGCATCACCATCAACACCGCCCACGTCGAGTACGAAACGGCCAACCGCCACTACGCCCACGTCGACTGCCCTGGTCACGCTGACTACGTCAAAAACATGATCACCGGCGCAGCCCAAATGGACGGCGCCATTCTGGTTTGCTCTGCGGCTGACGGTCCCATGCCTCAAACCCGCGAGCACATCCTGTTGGCTCGTCAGGTCGGCGTGCCCTACATCATCGTCTACCTGAACAAGTGCGACATGGTTGACGATGCAGAACTGCTCGAACTCGTTGAAATGGAAGTGCGCGAACTCCTGGACAAATACGACTTCCCAGGCGACGACACCCCCATCATCCACGGCTCAGCCAAACTCGCCATGGAAGGTGACAAAGGCGAACTCGGCGAAGGCTCCATCATGAAGCTCGCTGACGCCCTGGACAGCTACATCCCCCTGCCAGAACGTGCTGTTGACGGCGCATTCCTGATGCCCGTTGAAGACGTCTTCTCCATCTCTGGTCGTGGTACCGTGGTCACAGGTCGTGTCGAGCGCGGCATCATCAAAGTCGGCGAAGAAATCGAAATCGTCGGCATCCATGACACCCAAAAAACCACCTGCACCGGCGTGGAAATGTTCCGCAAACTGCTCGACCAAGGTCAAGCAGGCGACAACGTCGGCATCTTGCTGCGCGGCACCAAACGCGAAGACGTGCAACGTGGCCAAGTGCTGTGCAAACCCGGTTCAATCAAACCGCACACCCACTTCACGGGCGAAATCTATGTGTTGTCCAAAGATGAAGGTGGCCGTCACACCCCCTTCTTTAACAACTACCGTCCTCAGTTCTACTTCCGTACCACGGACGTGACCGGTGCCATCGAGTTGCCAGAAGGCAAAGAAATGGTGATGCCTGGTGACAACGTGTCAATCACAGTGAAGTTGATTGCCCCAATCGCCATGGAAGAAGGCCTGCGCTTCGCTATTCGCGAAGGTGGTCGTACCGTTGGCGCGGGTGTGGTGGCTAAGGTGATTGCGTAAGGAACAAGCATGGCAACGAAACAAAAAATCCGTATCCGCCTGAAAGCGTTTGACTACAAGTTGATCGATCAGTCAGCAGCAGAAATTGTCGACACTGCAAAACGCACTGGTGCGATTGTCAAAGGCCCAGTTCCTTTGCCAACACGCATGAAGCGCTTTGACATTCTGCGTTCACCCCACGTGAACAAGACCAGCCGCGATCAGTTTGAAATCCGAACACACCAACGATTGATGGACATTGTTGATCCTACAGACAAAACGGTAGATGCACTGATGAAGTTAGATTTGCCAGCGGGTGTGGATGTCGAAATCAAGTTGCAATAAGTTTTTGTGCTTTTTGCGTGACAACGCGTACAAAGCATGAAGAAGAGCAGTGCGTGTGCTTGTCTAATAGACAGGTCTGCGCTATACTCACAGGCTTCGCTTAATCGGGAAACTGATTGGGCGGAGTTTTATTAACAGTCTTTCACAACACAACGTGTGCAGCCAATTGAAGTTGCACCGGTGAAAGTTACGGAGAAAACAATGAGTCTTAGCAATCACTTAGGGTTGCTTGGGCGCAAAGTTGGTATGACACGTCTTTTTACGGATGATGGGAATGCAATTCCTGTGACCGTGATTGATGTGTCAAACAACCGAGTGACTCAAGTTAAAACCCAAGAGAACGACGGCTATGTCGCTTTGCAAGTGACATTTGGTGTGCGAAAAGCTTCGCGTGTCAATAAGCCTGCAGCTGGGCACTTGGCGAAGGCCGGTGTTGAAGCTGGTGAAATTATCAGGGAATTCCGTGTTGCCGCTGAAACAGCAGCTCAATATCAAGCTGGTTCAGTTGTTCCTGTAGTCAATGTGTTTTCTGTAGGTCAAAAAGTTGACGTACAGGGCACATCCATTGGTAAAGGTTACGCAGGAACAATCAAGCGTCATCACATGAGTTCACAACGTGCGTCGCACGGCAATAGCCGCTCGCACAATGTTCCAGGGTCCATCGGTATGGCGCAAGATCCAGGTCGTGTGTTTCCGGGTAAACGCATGACTGGGCATCTGGGTGATGACTTGGTGACTACGCAAAACCTTGATGTCATTCGTGTTGATGAAGCTCGTCAATTGCTTTTGATCAAAGGTGCTATTCCTGGTTCTGCTGGTGGCTTCGTTACAGTGCGTCCTGCCATTAAATCTCAACCTGCTCAAGCGAAAGGGGCGAACTGATGCAGCTCGAACTCCTGAATGATCAAGGCCAAGTGGCCTCTAAACTTGAAGCGCCTGAGGCAGTTTTTGGTCGTAGTTACAACGAAGACTTGGTTCACCAAGTTGTTGTGGCTTTTCAAGCCAATGCACGGCAAGGTACGCGCGCCCAGAAAGATCGTGAACAAGTCCGTCACTCGACTAAGAAACCTTTTAAACAAAAGGGTACAGGTCGCGCGCGTGCAGGTATGACTTCTTCGCCTTTGTGGCGTGGGGGCGGTCGGATTTTTCCGAACATGCCCAATGAAAATTTCACACAAAAAATCAACAAGAAGATGTACCGCGCTGGTATGGCTTCTATCCTGTCGCAGCTGGCACGTGAAAATCGTCTCGCAGTTGTTGAGGCATTAACGGTTGACTCTCCAAAGACCAAATCTTTGGCTGCGAAGTTCAAGGCCATGAATCTTGAGTCCGTGTTGGTGATTGCAGATGAGATTGATGAGAATCTTTATCTTGCATCTCGCAACTTGGTTAATGTGCTGGTTGTAGAGCCTCGGTATGCTGATCCCGTGTCGTTGGTGCACTACCGCAAGGTGTTGGTCACCAAAGCTGCCATGGGCAAACTCGAGGAGATGTTCGCATGAGCCACGGTCCAAATTTAACTAAATTTGATGAAGGTCGTTTGATGCAGGTTCTGGTTTCGCCCATCGTGTCTGAAAAGGCAACGATGGCTGCAGAAAAGAGCAATGCTGTGACCTTCAAAGTGCTTCAAGATGCAACCAAATATGAAATCAAGGCCGCTGTGGAATTGATGTTCAAGGTTGAAGTCAAGGGCGTGTCTGTTGTCAACACCAAAGGTAAAACCAAACGTTTTGGCAAGTCCGTCGGGCGTCGTGATAACGTGCGTAAAGCGTATGTGATGCTCAAAGCTGGTCAAGAGATTAACCTTGGTGGGGAGTCTGCGTAATCATGGCTGTTTTGAAAATGAAACCAACTTCACCAGGCCGTCGCGGCATGGTGAAGATTTCGCGTGATCACCTTCATAAAGGTGATGCATATGCGCCATTGTTAGAGCCTCAGTTTCAATTGGCTGGGCGCAATAACAACGGACATATCACTACACGTCACAAAGGCGGTGGTCATAAGCATCACTACCGTGTTGTTGACTTTTTGCGTAACAAAGATGGTATTGCAGCCAAGGTTGAGCGTATTGAATACGACCCCAACCGTTCTGCCCATATTGCTTTGGTGTGCTATGCCGATGGTGAACGTCGCTATATCATTGCCCCACGTGGTCTGGAAGTCGGCAGCTCAATCATGAGTGGGGCTGAAGCTCCAATTCGTGTAGGCAATACGCTACCGATCCGCAATATCCCAGTGGGTTCAATCATCCATTGCATTGAGTTGCAAATTGGCAAAGGTGCACAGGTTGTACGTTCGGCTGGTGCTTCCGCTACATTGCTGGCTCGTGAAGGCATTTACGCGCAAGTCCGCATGCGCTCAGGTGAAGTCCGTAAGATTCACATTGAATGCAGAGCTACCTTGGGTCAAGTGGCTAATGAAGAACATAGCTTACGCCGTTTGGGTAAAGCTGGTGCAACACGTTGGTTAGGTATTCGCCCGACAGTTCGTGGTGTGGTTATGAATCCTGTGGATCACCCGCATGGTGGTGGTGAAGGTAAGACCGGTGAGGGTCGCCATCCAGTCGATCCTTGGGGTAATCTGACCAAGGGCTACCGTACCCGTAACAACAAGCGCACGCAGGTCATGATCGTGTCGCGTCGCAAGAAGTAAGGGGTAGGTAAATGACTCGTTCTCTCAAAAAAGGTCCTTTTGTAGACCAACACCTCATTGCCAAGACTGAAAAAGCCGTGGCAACGAAGGACAAGAAGCCGATCAAAACTTGGTCGCGTCGTTCAATGGTTCTGCCTGATTTCATTGGGTTGACTATTGCTGTGCACAATGGCAAGCAGCATGTGCCTGTTTATATCACTGACCAAATGGTTGGCCACAAGTTGGGTGAGTTCGCACTGACCCGTACTTTCAAGGGTCATCCTGCGGACAAAAAAGTCCAAAAGAAATAAGGAGTTGACCATGGAAACACGTGCAACCCTTCGTGGCGTTCGCTTATCGGTCGATAAAGGCCGGCTTGTTGCGGATTTGATCCGCGGCAAAAAAGTAGATCAGGCTTTGAACATTTTGCAATTTACGCAGAAAAAAGCTGCTGGAATCATCAAAAAAGTTTTGGAGTCTGCCATTGCCAATGCTGAGCACAACGATGGTGCTGATATCGATGAATTGAAGGTGAAAACCATCTATGTCGAGCAAGGCGCATCGCTGCGTCGCTTCACGGCTCGTGCAAAAGGCCGTGGCAATCAAATCAGAAAACCCACGTGCCATGTGTACGTGACGGTTGGAAACTGAAAGAGGCCAGGAAGTTATGGGACAAAAAATCCATCCAACCGGTTTTCGTTTAGCTATTAGTCGCAATTGGTCCTCTCGTTGGTATGCCAGCGACCGTGATTTTGCTGGCATGCTGGCTGAAGACATCAAGGTGCGTGAGTACCTGAAAGCCAAGCTTAAAAATGCTTCTGTGTCGCGTGTTCTGATTGAACGCCCGGCCAAAAATGCCCGCATTACCATTTACTCGGCTCGTCCGGGTGTGGTGATTGGCAAAAAAGGCGAAGACATTGAAAACCTCAAGCGTGATCTGTCCAAGCAATTGGGCGTGCCTGTGGCAGTCAACATTGAAGAAGTGCGCAAGCCTGAAATCGATGCGAAACTGATCGCTGACTCAATTACCCAACAGCTTGAAAAGCGCATCATGTTCCGTCGCGCTATGAAACGTGCGATGCAAAATGCGATGCGTCTGGGTGCTTTGGGCATCAAGATCATGTCGTCTGGCCGCTTGAACGGTATTGAAATTGCTCGTTGCGAGTGGTATCGCGAAGGTCGTGTGCCGCTTCATACACTGCGCGCTGACATTGACTATGGCACTTCTGAGGCCAAGACAACATACGGCATCATTGGTGTCAAAGTCTGGGTCTACAAGGGTGATACCTTGGGGCGCAATGATCTGCCAGCTGTTGAAACACCTCGTCCGGATGATGAGCGTCGCCCACGCGGCCCACGTCGTGATGATCGTGGTGGCCGTCCTGGATCTGACCGTCCCACATCACGTGGTGCACGTCGCCCTCTTGGTGGCAATAATGCGCCTGCTGATGGCAGTGACAAACCAGCTGAAGCATCAGGGGCTGATGCCAATAAACCCACCGTTCAGCGCGTCCGCAAGGTAGCCGCGCCAGCCGCTGCAGCAGCTGACGGTAAAGGAGAATAACTATGTTGCAACCCGCTCGTCGCAAATACCGCAAAGAGCAAAAAGGCCGTAACACCGGTATCGCCACACGCGGAAGCTCTGTGGCATTTGGTGACTTTGGCCTGAAGTGTATTGATCGTGGTCGCTTGACTGCGCGTCAAATTGAGGCTGCACGTCGTGCAGTTTCTCGTCACGTCAAACGTGGTGGTCGTATTTGGATTCGTGTGTTTCCTGATAAACCCATTTCCCAAAAGCCAGCTGAGGTTCGCATGGGTAATGGCAAGGGTAATCCTGAATATTATGTGGCTGAAATTCAGCCCGGCAAGATTGTGTTTGAAATTGTGGGTGTGACTGAAGAACTCGCCCGTGAAGCATTCCGCCTTGCTGCTGCCAAATTACCACTGCGCACGACCTTTGTGTCTCGCATGATTGGTCAGTAATCAGGAGAAAATGATATGAAAACGACTGAATTACGCAAAAAAGACGTGGCAGCTTTGAAAACTGAAGTCAAAGAGTTGCAAAAAGCTCATTTTGGTTTACGTATGCAAAAAGCCACGCAACAACTTAATAACACAGCCACTTTGCGCATTGCGCGTCGTGACATTGCTCGCGCTAAGACCATTTTGGTTGAAAAGCTTGCTGCTGATCAATCCGCCAAATAAGGAGCGACAAATGACGGAAGCTAAAACATCCCTCAAGCGCACCTTGATTGGCAAGGTTGTCAGTGACAAGCGTAGCAAGACAGTCACTGTGCTGATTGAGCGCCGTGTCAAGCACGAGTTGTATGGAAAGATTGTTGGTAAATCCAGCAAATACCATGCACACGATGAAAAAGGTGAATTCAAGCTGGGTGACGTGATTGAAATCACGGAAAGTCGTCCAATTTCAAAAACCAAAAATTGGGTTGCGACACGATTGGTACAGAAAGCATCATTGGTTTGATGTTAAAGGGTTCAGAAATTGAACTCTCAATTAAAGGCTCACTGTTGTGAGCCTTTTTCATTTGTGCATAAGTTTAGGAGTTTGAAATGATTCAAGTTGGAGATATGTTGCCAGTTGCAACCTTGATGGAGTTCCATTCTGAGGAAACTGCTGGTTGTAGTCTAGGCCCACATCCTGTGGATGTGCGTGCTGCATGTGCTGGGAAAACCATTGCTTTGTTTGCATTGCCTGGTGCGTTTACACCGACATGTTCAGCTAAACATGTGCCTGGTTTTGTTCAAAACAGCGCTGCCTTAAAGGCAGCTGGCGTGGACGAAATTTGGTGCATCAGCGTGAATGACGCGTTCGTGATGGGCGCTTGGGCACTTGATCAAAAAACAGGCGAATCAGTTCGGATGTTGGCAGATGGTGATGCCGTCTTCACCAAAGCGACGGGCTTAACACTGGATTTGACTGGCAAGGGCATGGGGTTGCGTAGTAATCGTTATTCAATGTTAGTTCGTGACGGTCGAGTGGTTCGTTTGAATGTAGAAGCTCCTGGTAAATTTGAAGTCAGCAACGCTGAAACTTTGCTTTCTCAAGTCAAGGCTTGATTTACATCTGTCATCTTTCAAGATACGACACTGAAAAAAACACGATTAGCACACATACAGCCAAAATAAGCACACTTTTGAGATGGTCTGCATGTGTGTCATTGGATTGAGTAACCTCAACATCAAGTGTCTTGTCGCCCGTGATCATTGGTTTGACTAAATTTATTTGTTTTTTGAAGTAGTACAAAGCAATCGCGATGATGTGGGTCACTATTAAAAAAAGTAAGACAACTTTGCCAATATTTTTATGGTATGTCGTTGAGAGCACAACCCATTCGCTTGATACAAATCGGGTCAACGGGCCGCTGTTGAGAATTTCATCGTCACTCATCAAACCGGTCGTCACTTGAAGAGTCAAAAACAGTAGCATAGCCATGACCGACAGTGATCCTATGGGATTGTGTCCAATTGACTCAAGGCTAGTACCTTTGCCTTTGAGGTAATTGAAAACGACTGATGGGTGAAATGTGAAAGTTTTAAACCTAGACCAATAGCCACCTACAAAGCCCCACGTTATTCTGAACAAGAGCAGCGATAAAACGCCATAGCCCAAGCGAAAGTGCCAAACCATGGCTGCCCCCCCCAGATTAGCGGTCACCACCAAGCTTACGACTGCAAAGACCAATAACCAATGGAATAAACGCGTAGGTGCATCCCATACCCGAACAATGAAACTCATAGAGTCCTTCAAGAAACAACAATTAACTTACAGCTTATACACTTAAGCTCCCCAATCACTGTTTGAGTTTAACGACGAAAGGTTTTTATGATGAAGTACTCCAATTTGCTACTTGCTGGTGCGCTTTTTACCGTGTCAATGACAGCGTCCGCGCAATTTGCCAAACCAGACGATGCGATCAAGTACCGCAAAAACGCACTATTTGTGATGCAACAAAATTTTGGGCGTGTGGCTGGCATGGCGGCTGGAAAAATTCCTTTTGATCCGAAAGTAGCTGCCAACAGCGCGGCTGTGGCTGATTTCGTTGCCAAGCTTCCCTGGGCGGGTTTCGGTGTTGGCACTGATATGGGTGAAACCAAAGCCAAGCCTGAAATCTGGACAGACAAGGCCAAATTTGATGACTACGCCAGCAAGATGCAAGCCGAAATGACGAAGCTGTCAGCCGCAGCAAAAACTGGGAATTTAGACAACATCAAACAAGCCGTCAATGCGACAGCCGGAACGTGCAAATCTTGTCACGATGATTTTCGCGCCAAATGAACTTGCATCTGTGATACCCGTTACGTTCGCGGATGCTTGAGTCGCGAACCATGAACGATGATCAGAGGTTAAGATGATTTAACTTGCAAACTTGAAAGCTGCCTTCATGAATCGTCGTTCATTTTGTTGTGCCCCCATAGTTCTTTCTTTGACCTATGGGGTCGGCTTTCATGGTTTGGCGCAGTCATTGACTCTGAGTGATATCACCAATGCTCAGGCATCTTCTGGATTGAAGGTGGCTCTAGAAAAGGGAGCACTTTCAGCTGTAAATATTTTGGGTCAAGTCAATGGTTTCATGGGAAATGAGCAAGTTCGTATCCCGTTGCCCGGCTACCTGGAAGATGCCGCTAAATTGATGCGAACTTTTGGACAAGGTGCCAAGTTAGATGAACTTGTCACAGCCATGAATCAGGCAGCAGAAAAGGCCGTCCCTTTGGCGCGTGATACGTTGATTGGTGCGGTGAAAAGCATCAATGTCCAAGATGCGAAAAAGATTCTCATGGGCTCTGACACCGCTGTGACGCAATTTTTCGCAGAGAAAACGCGTCAACCTTTGCATTTGAAGTTCTTACCCATCGTCACCCAAACCACTGCACGTGCCAACTTGTCTGAAAAATACAACCAAATAGCGGCTCGTGCGGCTGGACTGGGTTTGATTAAAAGCGACCAATCTACCATCCAAAACTATGTCACTGAAAAAGCTTTAGATGGTTTGTATTTCATAATAAGTGAAGAAGAAAAGAAAATTCGGCAAGACCCTGTTGGAACAGGCAGTGCAATTTTGAACAAAGTCTTTGGTGCGTTAAAAAATTCGTAAACGTTCAGCTCTTGTCTATTCACTTTGCATGTACATCCACATTGCTCTGAATGAATCTCAGAGAACCATTCATCTTCCAAACCACTAGGCGCATGCTGTGCCAGCAGTGAGTGTTGCAAAATATTGCCCTCCCCTCATTTATGAACAACGGTATTTTCATCATGGCACACGCACCCTTGGCCAGTGCCCTGCGTCAATGCGTGTTGCATGTGTTTCCAGAGGTTTGCAACACTGTTGCTGTGCTTGATGTGCAGCCCAACACATCCACTGATGAAACATTGGCTATGGCGAAAATTGTCATGGCATCCTTAAAAACAGAACATACCTTGGTCCTGACTGACATGTTTGGCGCCACACCATGCAATGTCGCCTTGAAGCTGATTGATGGTGCGCGTACACGCATGGTTGCAGGTGTCAATTTACCTATGCTGATGCGTGCCGTCACCTACAGGCATGAACCGCTTGACGCCTTGATGGCGCGCGTTCTTGCGGGCGGTTCGCAGGGCATCATGCAGGTGGCTGTGACTGCACCACAAAACCAACTACGTAAAGCCAATGATCAAAACTACCACGACCATCAGCAATAAATTAGGCTTGCATGCCCGTGCATCAGCCAAATTGACCAAGATTTCCGGGAGTTTCCCGTGCGAGGTATGGATGACCCGTGGTGACCGACGCGTCAATGCCAAAAGCATTATGGGCGTGATGATGCTCGCAGCAGGCATGGGGACACAGGTTGAGGTGGAGACAGATGGTACGCAAGAGCAAGAAGCCATGGACGCGCTGTTGGCATTGATTGCTGACAAGTTTGGAGAAGGTGAATGACCTTCAGCATCCATGGCCTGGCGGTCGCACGCGGCATTTCCATTGGGCGAGCAGTGCTGGTGGCATCTACCCGCCTGGATGTTGCGCATTACTTCATTGAGCCCAGCCAGGTCGCCGCTGAAATTAGCCGAGTCCGTGAAGGCCGTGACGCAGTGGTGGCGGAAATTCACCGCTTGCTTGCCAGCATTGCGCAAATGAATCCCAAAGACACCCCCCATGAACTGGCTGCCTTGCTGGATGTGCATTTGATGCTGCTGCAAGACGAAGAACTCAGTAACGGGGTGCGCCACTGGATTAAAGACCGCCTTTACAACGCTGAATGGGCCTTGACAACCCAACTTGAAGTCATTGCGCGCCAATTTGACGACATGGAAGATGAGTACTTGCGTGAACGCAAAGCTGACTTGGAGCAAATTACCGAAAAAATATTGCGCGCCATGCGCGGTGTTTCATCGCCTTTGATGCAGCCGCTGGGTCGCAATGGCCGCAAGTTGACACAACAAGATTTGCTGCTCGACGACACTGTGGATGTTCCTTTGATACTGATTGCGCATGATCTCTCTCCCTCAGACATGTTGCAATTCAAGCAAAGTGTCTTTGCCGGGTTTGTCACAGACGTGGGGGGCAAAACCTCACATACAGCCATTGTGGCGCGCAGTTTGGATATTCCGGCCGTAGTGGGCGCACGTCTGGCCAGTCATTTGATCCGGCAAGACGACTGGGTGGTGATCGATGGCGATGCAGGTGTGGTGGTGGTTGACCCATCCCCCATCATCTTGGCTGAATACGGCTTTAAACAGCGCCAGGGCGAGCTGCAGCGGGGGCGCTTGATGCGCCTTTTACATACACCTTCGGTCACCTTGGATGGCCAAAAAATCGAGTTACTGGCCAACATTGAGATGCCCGAAGATGCTGACAGCGCACTCAAAGCCGGTGCGGTTGGCGTGGGGTTGTTCCGCAGCGAATTTTTGTTCATGGGGCGTCATGGCAAGTTACCCAACGAAGACGAGCAATTCCAGGCTTACAAACGTGCCGTGGAAGGCATGCAGGGCTTGCCTGTGACCATTCGCACCGTTGATGTAGGCGCTGACAAACCGCTGGATGACACTTTGCGCGATGATGCCCATCTGAACCCCGCGTTAGGCTTGCGCGCTATTCGCTGGAGCCTGGCAGACCCGGCCATGTTTTTGACCCAACTGCGCGCCATTTTGCGGGCGGCGGCGTTTGGCCAAGTCAACTTGTTGATTCCCATGCTGGTGCATGCCAGCGAGATCCGTCAAACCATGGCTTTGGTTGACCATGCACGGGTTCAGCTTGACAACCGCGGCGTGGCATACGGCCCACTCAAAATTGGTGCCATGATCGAAATCCCTGCTGCAGCCTTGACGCTCAAGGTGTTTTTGAGATATTTTGATTTTCTGTCGATTGGCACCAATGACCTGATTCAGTACACGTTGGCCATTGACCGTGCGGACGAGTCCGTAGCCCACCTCTATGACCCCATGCACCCGGCCGTGCTGCGTTTGGTGGCACAAACCATCGAGCAAGCTCAAGCGCAAAACAAGCCAGTGAGTGTGTGCGGTGAAATGGCCGGCGACACCACCATGACCCGGTTGCTGTTGGGCTTGGGCTTGCGCAGCTTCTCCATGCACCCGGCGCAAATATTGTCAGTCAAGCAAGAAGTCTTGCGCGCCGACACCGAAAAACTAACGCTTTGGGCAGATGAACTCTTGCAAGAAGATGAGCCCAGCAAACGCATCGCCAAAAAAGCATGATCTTCCCATGGTGAAGCGATAGCATTCATCGCTAAACTTTCTGAAAGAAAAAATGACTTACAAACTCATATACACGTTGTTGCTGGCTGGTTTGGCCACACTGCCCGCATATTCACAAACGGTTGGCGTGTTGAAATCTGTGGAAGGACAAGTAAGTTTGAGCCAAGCGCAACGCGAGCGTGTGGCAGATGCGGGTGTGGGCATTTTGGGCTCTGACAAAATTGTCACTGGTCGCCAAGGTAGCGCAGCGCTCACACTCAAAGATGGCACCGTGGTCATGCTAGGACCTAACACAAACTTGGCATTGGCCGATGTCAAGTTTGACACCACCACCCAAGAAGGCAGTGTGTTGCTGCACCTCACGCAGGGCACCATTCGAGTTGTGACGGGTTGGCTAGGCAAGCTCCACCCTGAGCAAGTCAAAGTGATCACGCCCACCACCGTGGTAGGTGTGCGGGGAACCGACTTTATTGTGGAGGTGCCATGAAAAAGCTAATGCAATGGGGTTGCGTGTGTGTCACGCTAGTCGTTTTGTCGGCCTGTGCGCCCTCAACCCGGGTGATTTTATTGCCGCAAGGGAGCAACACAACGAGTGCGGTCGACGTCAAAGGCACGGGTGGCACGGTCAGACTGGCTGCGCCTTACCAAACCGCAAACGTCAGCCAAAAAGGTCAACTTGAACTCACCACCACAGATCCTCTTGTTGTGATGGAGCGCTATGGAAGTTTGTTAACAAAAATACCTGATGCTGCGGAGCAATTTGTGTTGAATTTTGAAACGGGTAGCTCAGACTTGACAGCTGAATCACAGACGCTGCTACCCTCTATCTTGACGCGTGCTCGCACACGCCAAGGGGGCGAAATCATCGTGATCGGGCATACTGATCGGGTTGGCACAGTCAGCGCAAACGATGCCTTATCGCTGCAGCGTGCCATAGCCATTCGGCAACTTTTTCTTGATCAAGGTTTCAGGCCGGATTTGATTGATGCGGTGGGGCGTGGTGAACGCAGCCCCTTGGTGCCTACCGCCGATGAGGTGGCCGAGCCCAAAAACCGACGCGCCGAGGTTGTTGTTCAATAAACCACAGCACCCCTGATGGTGAGTCCATGTTTGGCACGATGCGGGTCAGCAAGAACGCAAAGGTATCGGTCGATTTTGAGTGGCGTTACCGGTTTGACAGTAATACTCGGCAAGTCCGTGTTGGCACCTGGCCCAAGCTGTCGCTGGGAGACATTCGCCGCCAGCGTGATGCGTTCAAGGCGCAAGTGCAAGCCAAAGATCGTAAAGACCTGATTGCTGAAAAAGAGGCTTCCAAGCAAGCGCAGCGGGACCAAGCTGATCTTGTAAAGTTAAAACTTGAGGCTGCTTGGAGGTTGCCAAACTCAAGGTTCAAGCCGACGCTGCCGAGGCACTTCGCGCGCAGTGTTGCCGCCGGTGGCCACGGTGCGCAGTTCATCAGCTTTCAGTTGCAGGGTTCTTTGCTCTGCTTTGGCTTGGCGAGTGGCTTGGTCACGGCCAACGCGGTTGGTCTCGGCGCAGGCGTCACACACATGATCGTCACCGCAACCGGTGACTTCGACCTTGCTTCCGCACAGGGAACAAGCTGATTTCATGGTGTGCGCCTATTTCGTAACTGTCACGATATTTTAATCGTGTGCCTCACGCCCCCCGCGGGGTTGCTGATATACAAAATTCCAGGTCTTGTCTAGACTTTCTACGACAACACATCAAAGAGCTTTGAGAATATCAGCACGCTTCTGCTCGTACTGCTCTTGCGTTATCAAGCCCTTATCCATCAAACCCTTCAATTCAGTAAGTCGTGCTTCTAAAGACTTGTCATTTTTGTTAGCAGTCGTTTGCGAAGTGTCGGAAATAACACATGATGAGACCGTGTTCATAGCTATTTGAGGGGTATTGCCGACTTTGAGGAGTATGTGGCCACCGCTATTGCTATTTAAACCAGATTGCAGATCGATTGATTCCCAAGCAGAACCACTTATTGCCACTTGCCCAAGTGTATCTAGTGTGCAAGTGGTATTGATATCTGATTTTAATATTAGACTCGGACGTCCCTGAATTTGTGTTATACCAGAGACCTTTCTTGTAAATGATGAAAAGAAACTTGATTTACCGCCTGGAAATAATTCACATATATTGGATGCTGTTACCTCACTATTCTGCCTTAATTTTTTTCCAATGGGGCTGTAATCAATCATTGCTTTTTCTAAATCTTTGGTGAACTTGTTAAAAAAATCATTGACGGTCTGATCTTCAGTCGCAAATTTAAAACTCCCGTCAAGAATTTTCGAGCCATCATAATTTATATCAGCAACAGCAGAAAATTTATCCATTTTCATTTCAAACTTAAACCGACCTGTAGAGTCAAGAAATAGTTTTATGATGGTTTCTGAAGGTTTGTCATTTGGATCTGACTCATTTCTAGCTAGACATGTTGACTCAAACCCAGGTCGGTAAAGCAATCTGACCTCACCATTAAGCGGCGTAATGCCATAGGGCAACGCCACCTCCGCCATGCTGCTGCCAGCGCAAAGCATGAACAGTACAAATCCACTGAGTTTGTTCATTTTATTGGTTCGCCAGAATTCGCTTCACCTGTTCATCGTATTGTTGCGATGTAATTAGATTTTTGTCAAACAGTGACTTGGCTTCAATAAGCTTGTTTTCTGTCGACTTATTTTGCTGAGGTTTAGGTATTGACCGAAGCGCGATATCATTAATTGATTTCTCTTTTACATCTTTTCTAATAAATTGAACTGTTCTTGACTCGCTATATTTCTCCCAGCTTTTTCCGCATGTAAATCTATTTGTCTTGCTATTAAAATATATGCTAAACCAAACATTGCCAGTTGTTAAAACATCAGCTTTATACCAATTGTCATTTGCCGTATAAAATGCTTTAAATTCTGGTAATTTCGATATGGGCATATCGCCGGATCTATTTCCATCTGAACTATTTTCACTAAAGGTTACACAGTATTTGACAGCTCTTTCGGCCATCATATTTGCAATATTCTGATCGTTATAATCTAATGTGCCGTCAGTTAACAGATTTGTTGTTGCCAAACACCCACTCAACAAGAAGACGGGAATAAAAATTTTAAAATATTTATAATTTTTCATTATATAAGCCAAAGGTAGTTTAATATTAGTTATTATTGATAGATTAAAGTTTTTAGTCTTAGCTCGCCACTAAGATATGAATTTGTATCTGATAGTAACGTATAACTACCATCTGTACTAACGCGGTAGGCGATAGTTGAGTAACTCTGACGAGTGTTTGTTTTGTCAAAGTTTTCACTGATAAGTTTCAGAATCGCAGTTGAATTTGTGTCAGGTTCAAAAACATATGATAATTTTGAAGAGCCTAAAATTGTGGTTTTAGTGGAATTGCTGTAAGTTGTTGCAATTGCTAATGGCCCGGTGTCACCAATTTTTGCTGATTGTGGCTCTGGAAAACTATTCGTTACGACACCGTAATAATTTGAACCTATGCCACCTAATAAAGTGTAGTTTGAATCGTAGTGGGCAGATGATGTTTCAAAAATTGGAAAACTAACGCTGCCATTTGTGTATGAATAGGTTGTTGTAAAGTTTTTTACTAAGCTCGGTCGCCCTTCAAAGCTACTGCTAGCAGGTGCGCTGCTGCTGTCTGTACCTGTACCTGTCAGTACTTGGCCCGTGCTTAAATGGAGCGAAACAGTGAATGATCGTGTCTTTGCTTCATTGAATCGCCCGGCAGCGATCGAAAAAAATGGAAATGTTGCTGTTGACGCAACAGATACAGGAGTAGGTGATGTTCCGCCACCCCCACCGCCCCCACAACCAGCCAAAAAAGCCGTTGACAGCATCGTGATGGCCAAAAAATTTCTGATGTGCATGATCCCTCCAAAAAGCTAAGTTTGATGGTCTTGATTTGTTTTTCTACCTGACCGCCATCAAATGCACAGGTTACCAACTTCACAATTTTTGTCGTGTTAGCAACCCAGGGGGCGCAATGCACGAATTCGTGTGTGTACGAATTAAAGCACATTAGCGATAAGTCTTGTCGTGAAAAACGATCAAGACATCCCACTACAAAAATGCTTTGGATTGCGCGTCAAAGAATTGCGCGATGGCAAGGGCATGACTCAAGAGGACTTGGCTGATGGTGCCGACTTGTTTCGGACATACATCAGTCGCATTGAGACAGGACTAGCTAACCCCTCATTGACAGTCATACATGCGTTGGCGAAGGCGCTCGCTGAACCAGTTGCAAGTCTGTTGTCGCCACCTACACAATTGAACGTACCAGCGAAAACTTTTACACGAAATTCAATCGCGCGTGGGCGAGTGAGTCGCTAATGCAGTTTGCTGTCTTCCTGCCGCCAGCAGTGCTGTAACAATCCGCGAAAAGCGCACGCGTATTTCATACTTTCGGTTGGGCAACCAACTTGTGTACAAATCAACAGGGTTGGCATAGCACAGCTATTGGTGAATAGTTGGATGCCACGCAATCAATGCCAGTGCTTCGCAAGTGATGGTCAGCGCGCTGCGGCGCGGATATGGCCGAGACGTCGTCTGCGATGGCCACCAGCGCAGTCGTGTCGTTTACCGTGCCCCCATAAGGGCGCTGCGCGCCACGGGCAAGGCAAGCAACACCACTGCTTGCCGTAGATCGACGGCCTGTGTCGCCAGCCAGTGTCAAAGGCTGAGTACAGCCCTTGCCAGCCAACACGAGGCTGTCGCTTGGGTTAAACAGGCAGCTCAGTCGTGCCGCTTACCCCACCCCTGGCGCTGGCGCGCCAACGGCAGGGCAAGCGACACCACTGCTTTTTCGGCAGGCAAAGTTCGGTGTCTCCAGCCAGTTGGCACAGCGCTGGCGCGCTATGCCAAAGCGTTGGGTCACGGCTCGCTGACGCATCGTGCTGGCAGCGCGTTATCCACCAGCGTGACCATGTGCCCCCGTGAGTCGCTTCGCTTTGTCACAGTGGCACATCGTCACTTGTCGCCAGCTTGTGAGTCCATCTGGGGCCAGCCAGCCGCAAAGGCGGGGTACCGCCCTTGCAGAGTCAGACCACATCGTCAGTGCTTCGCAACATGGCAGTCAGAGCTCTGTGGCGCTGGGTGTGGCCACGGCTCGCTGCGCATCGTAGCTGGCATCTCAGTTCGGAGCGGTTTCGTGTTCGCACGCTACGGCAAAATTACATAGCGTCCCATTGCCCTCAGTGTCCGCCAGTCAGTCGCAAGCTCCTTTTGTGGCGGCCACCGCTTCGCGCCCTGCGGGTGAAAGCAATAGACACTATGCAAAATTGCCTACGCTGGCGCGGGCGCGTCAGCCGCCTGCACTCCCCAGCCGCTTCGCGTCTTACGTGCAGGCGGCCGTCGCCCTTTTGGTGTGCAGGCGCTGTGGCATTAGTCAGGCGCTGCGCGCATGGTTTTAGTCAGCGGCTTCGCCGGTCATATTGTGTTGGCTCCCGCCCACCCCTGGGGCTTGCTTGCTTCGCAGCAGCGCAAGCGCGGTCTGCCCGTCCGCCACCGAGGGGGCTCCCTCAGAACCGCGCTGTTGGTTTGTCTTCGCTACGAGTTTGGAAGTTTCAGGCACGGAAAGCAGCGGTCACGCTGGCTTACTTTTGTCGTCATATTTACTATGTTATTAATAGCTGCTTACGCTTATTCCATAAGCTCTAGAGGCGTAAATAGCATATAACTCACTGGGGTAAACCAAATGGAAGGGTGCCTGCGCCCCGCAGAGCAAGGTTTACAAACTGTGGGGGCAATTGTGGGGGCAATCTGGTGATTCAGAGCCGCAAATCAAAATGGGTTAGCAGCTAAAAACTGCTAACCCATTGATTTAATTGGTCGGAATGAGAGGATTCGAACCTCCGACCCCTTCGTCCCGAACGAATGCTGAATTATCGGTATTTAAAGGTAATTTTCCGAAGAATACCATTTTTTGGGACAAATTTGGGACAATGAATGGAATATGGCAACTATTACACGACGAGGGGATCTGCAATGGCAAGCTAAGGTGCGCCGCAAAGGATACCCGATGCAGTCCCGCACTTTCATGTACCGTGAAGATGCAGAAAAATGGGCGCGGGCACTTGAGCGTGAGCTTGAGACATCCGGCTTCATTGATCGGCGCGAAGCCGAAAAAAATTCTCTGCGGGAAATGCTTGAACGCTATCGTAAAGAAGTTACTCCTTCGAAAAAATCTGCCGAGATCGAGTCAATCCTGATCGGTGTGATTCTAAAAGACGCGGTACTGCCTGATTTGAAAATGTCCGCAATCACAAGCGCGGCTGTTGCAGCGTGGCGCGACCGCCGATTGAAGCAGGTGACTGGCGGTTCGGTGAATAGAGAAATTGATGTTTTGTCAGCGGCCCTCAACCATGCCAGACGCGAATGGGAAATGCATGTCGAAAACCCGATACCGTATGTAAAGCGCCCTCCGAAGTCACGGGCACGGGAGCGCCGTTTTTCGGTCGAGGAAGAGAAGTATCTGTTTGAGGCATTGAGCGGGGGAGTCCGGCAAGCCAATGGGACTTTTAGTAAGGGCGCACGCAACCCATGGTTGGCACCACTTGTCAGGCTGGCTTTAGAGACAGCCATGCGGCGGGGTGAATTGTTGTCGCTGCAATGGGAGCACGTCGATTTAACACGGCGGACTGCGCATTTGCCGGATACGAAGAATGGGGATTCCAGAACAGTACCTTTGTCGTCGAAAGCCGTTGAGATATTCAAGGGGCTGAAGCTATCAAAGTCTGGAGACGAAGAGGGTGCAAATGAGTCACATGCAAGCGGGGCGGTC
This sequence comes from Rhodoferax sp., assembly GCF_028715765.1. GTDB lineage: Bacteria > Pseudomonadota > Gammaproteobacteria > Burkholderiales > Burkholderiaceae_C > Rhodoferax. The sequence continues at coordinate 2,336 of NZ_JAQURE010000041.1, read as the reverse complement.
TTCCCCACATCAGCGATGGCTTTGCGCATGGGCTTTAAGCGATCGCTGGAGCGTGCGAGAGAGAAATATATACAAGAGTGCGAGATGGCAGGGGTACGTCCAGTGGCTGGGTTTTTGGAAGATGTGCATTTTCACGATACGCGGCACGAGGCCGCATCAAGACTGGCTGAGAAATTGTCGAACGTGTTGGAGCTGTCAGCGGTGACGGGGCACAAAGACTTGCGTATGCTGAAACGCTACTACCATCCACGCGCCGAAGACCTCGCTAAGAAGTTGGATTAGTATTTTTCACCCAGAGAGATGTATCTGTTGACAAGGCTGTGAATGAGGCAAGTTATCCACGATAAATCGCCCCCCCTCTGTCCGATAAATCCCCCCCCCCTTCAAGCTACTTTTTCCGATAAATCGCCCCCCCTTTGTCCGATAAATCAGCCCCCCCCTAAACCTATAAGGTTTGCCTTTAAGGCTTCCTGTAACTTTTTACCGATAGTTAGAGGCATGTTTTTTGTGGAAAACTAAGGCAAGACGACGCTGGTTGCTGGCTCAGGGCTTCGCCTGGCCCACAAGGGGCCTCCCAACATCCGGTTGATCAAGCAAATAGACTAAGAAAATTTCAGCGCTTAGACTTCACTGTTTCTGCGCCGGGAAGCAGCCGTTTTTCCAGATTGGCGAGCTGCTGCTGAACGTCACCAGCTTTGCTGAGTTGAGCTTGTAGATCAACCACCTGTTGTTCAGCTTTTGCCAGCGCAGACCGGGCTTCGGTCAAGTTGACTTCGGTTTCAGTAGCTCGTTGCACGCGCTCTTCAAGCCGACCGACCTTCAATTCAAAGTCGCGATTCGCACTTTTGAGCGCGGCAATCTCTTCGTCTTTGGCTGATCCCTGCGTCTCAAGGCGAGCTATCTCTTCCGTGGCCTCACTGAGTTCGTCTTTCATCGTGGCAATCTGGGCGACAGCATCTTTTCGCACAGCATCAGCCTCAACACGGGCCTGCTGAGCCACTTCGGCGAAGATCACTCGCACCAGATCAGCACCCTTGGCAAGCAAGGCATCCGGCACATCAACAGGGGTTGCTTCACCATTTTCTCGACGGGACTCCCAGTCGGCCAGCATGGGCTTGATGGTCGTGAAAGAACCACCCACTCGCTGCTGAATGAGTCGAAAGGTTGGCTTGCCGCCTGCCGCAACGATGGCATCAGCGGCGGCATCTATGGACGACTGAGTGACTTTTTGTTGCATGAATATCTCCCAAATTTATTAGTAACATCATAACGTGTTACGTTATCATAACGTAACACGTTATCCAGTGTGAAAAGTCCAAATTGAAAAGGTGAAACAGTGATGGCAACCTCAGACGATTACCAAGATTTGGCCGGGGAGATTCGCGCCGTGGCGGAACTACTGCCCGACCTGTTGCGCGGACTGCCAGACGAAACCATCGTTAAGTGGCACGTCAACACCTTGCAGGCACTGGCCGACCGGGCGATATGGTGGGGGAGAGAAGAGGACAACGAAAAAACGGCGGCACTGGTGGCCGCCGTCATTGAACGCGCAAAGATGAATTAATTACTTGAGTAACTGAGTTTTTGCGTTTTCAAGTAGCTAAGTGTTTAATCAAACACGAGTAGCCCGCAAGGACGGTGGGTAAGTCGGCACGACTTATCCACGGGCCGCGCAGCGCCAAGGCGCGGAGTAGGGCAGGGCAAGCATCACAGCGCGTTTTTGGGTTCGACAATGATGCACTCGCGCCCGTTTTTGGCTTGTGGGTTGCGACCACATTCGACCCGTAGTTTCATGGTTCGCGTCAATCGTTCCGGGTTGTAGGTCACGCTGATGGTGTGCGTGCCTTCCGACAGTCGATGATTCTGGCGCTTGTCGCCCGTGTTCCATTCATCCAGTGGGGCCAGCAAGAACAGCCCGCCAGTGACGGCGTGGTGATCGTTACGGTGTTTCATGTCGATGGTGGCAACCGTCGCGCCGTCAACTTTGAACGATGCCGACTGATTGGGATATTCCCGGCAAAGCCGACCAGAACCGCACCAGAAATGAAAATTTAAGCGATGTTCACCCGAGAGCCACGACAACGAAGCATCGACCACGGGGCCGTCTTTCATCGGATTGGCGGTGGCGGATGTTGCGGCAACCACGGCCAGAGCCAGCGCAGCAAGTAGCTTTTTCATCAAATAACCTTTTGAGTAATTGCGCAGATACTCACTAACTGTCATGAATCCAAGCCGACGCCCCGGATGATGAAAGAAACTCTAGGGTGGAGGTGACGGGGTCGATGCCGAGAAAATTCTTTGGGAGCGAGCATCCCGATAACTAACTTGGCACGCCT
>NZ_JAQURE010000040.1 GCF_028715765.1 Rhodoferax sp. | reverse complement strand
ACCTCCAGACTGTTGGATAACCGTATGATTTCAAACGGAATTTCTAATGGTATCCATTAGAAATCTGCACTGGGAGGTTTGCACCACTTTTCTTTTGAAAATCCTAATGGACTATCTGGGTTGAAGATGTTGGAAGCCAGACCCAGCGGGTGCGTGAGAGCGACCTCGACCCTGCCAGCTACGACCCCGACACGGGCGAATTTATTGCAAGACCCAAAGTGCCAGCACGTCAACAAAAACAGGCGGCTGACGATTGGGTGAAATCCAAGCTGGCAGCGACAAGCCGTTGAGCAACCCCACAACGAAAGTTTCGTAATGAACACTCAAGCCCCACTTTTCACCCCAAGGCCAGACGGCGCATATGACATAAGCGCACCTGGCGTGCTGCTGATTCTTGCTGATCATCTTTATGGCGAAGACAATGATCACATATCGCAGGCCGGGTTCAATCTCATATCCGAAGCGCTAGCCAAACTGTTCAAGGCCGCAAGTGCAGGCGGATTCGTTCAAGGCGACATTCTCATGACCTTGCTTGTCCGTGGCGAAGTCTCGCAGCGCGTCAAGACCATGGCGGTGCAGGCGTGCGCAGCGGCTGGTGACAAGGCCATTACAGAGCTATTCACCACACTGCGCAGCAAGGTTAGGCGATAGTTGCCTGAAAATCAGGACACCCAGACCCGGCAATGACCGGGTTTTTCATGCGTGCTGTAGTTTCGTAACAGTGACATAATCAATTAACGTAACAGTTACGAGAATAGGACATTGGCATGGATAGCACCCCAAAGCGACCCGGTCGACCACCAAAGCAGGGCGCTGCAAAGACCCCAGCAATGCGCCAGCGGGCTTACCGTGAGCGGCTGGTGCAGTCGGCCATGCTCAAGCCCAAAGACGCAACCACGGCGGCGCTGCTGGCCAACATCAAACACCACTGCAACAGCATCGACACCGACCCAGATCATGCTGACATTGCCCGGCGGCTGGCAGCACCCGTGATTCGGGAATTGTGTGAGCGTTACAAAATCCAATTAACGTAACAGTGACGATAAATCATGGCCACACAAAAACGCACCACGCGACTGTTATCTGGCAGTGCCACACACACCCGCACCGAACGCGATTACATGGCGGTGTTACTGGACGAAGTGGATACCGACACCTGGCGCGAGGTGATCAAAGCCACGGTGCAGGAAGCCAAGGGCGGCAACGCTCAGGCGCGAGCCTGGCTGGGGCAGTATCTGATCGGGCAACCCGGCAACAGAGCACCCACGGCGGTGAATGTGATCGTGGGGCAGTTGCAGGGTAAGGACAAAGTGCTGGACACGCTGGTGCAGGACACCTACATGCAAGCCACTTTCCCTGACACGAACGCGGCGGACAAGGCCAGTATCCGGGCGCAATTGGCCACTGAATTGCATGAAAAGTTGCAACAGGCAGACGCTACATAATAAATAGCTGCTTGCGCATATAAAACAAGCTCTAGAGGCTTATTTGGCTTGTAACTTTCAACAGGTACTTAACAAACTTGCCTGATGATTTAGGCGCATAGAAAAGGGTTGGCCATGACAAAACGCAGCACCAACAACCTTCACCGTCTGGACGTGCGCACCATCCAAGGCAAGGGTTTGCTGAACCCCGGCGCATCATTCACCTGGCAGTGGACACGGCGCGGCGCTACGGTGGCAAGCATCGGCATCAACGTGGACACCACCAACGCGGTGACGCTGTATTACCGCACCCGGCATCATGGCGGCGACTGGCAAGATAAGCGTTATCAAGTGGCGATTGACTGGACACCCTGCAACTATGGCGGCAAAAGACCGTGGTGGCTGTGTCCGTGCTGTGGGCGGCGTGTTGCGGTACTGTGGGGCGATAGCACCTATGCGTGCAGGCATTGCCAACATATCAACTACGAATCGACCCGCACCACCACATCAAGCAAGCCGTTCGAGAGGGCAAACAAACTGCGCAGGCGGCTTGGCTGGGTGGCTGGCATTGCACACCCGCCGGGTGACAAGCCCAAGGGAATGCACCAACAGACCTATTGGCGCTGGTTGACGGTTTACGACCGCCTGGCCAATCAAGCTATTGGCGCGTCAAGTGCTTCACTGGACAAGATGATGGGGCGGCTGCTGAAAATCAACCGGGAGGCAGACAAGTACGACTAGGCCGGGGTAATTCACTGACCGCACCAAATAGAAACCCAGACCGAACCCAGCCATATCCCGCTGGGTTTTTTTATGCCCGCCATTTTCATGACTGTTACGAAACTCCATGGCCGTGCAAGACCGCGCTGATCTGGAGGCGCTGCACACCTTCGCAACTTTTTCATGACGGGTTATCATCAGGTCAACTCATACCGATTCACGGTGTCGCATAAATGAGACGGATTGAAAAATGACGGTACTTTTGACGGTACTTATTTTTTGATTAATTTTTTTATTCAATCAAATCAACAACTTGAAAGCTCAACGCGGTTCCGGTCTCGGCACCATTAAGTAGTTTCAGACAGTCTCAAACCATAGCAAAACCCGCTTCTCTCATAGGGAAAGTGGGTTTTTTGTTGTCTCAGGTGTTTTCGATCGACTCGTGACATGTCAACAAAAACACGGTCTTTTGAATTGAGGTTTGGTCAAAAAATCAGTCAAATTTAGCCGGTTGGCGTTTGAAATTCCGTTTTGATGCAGGTTAAGAAAGGTTTAAGCCGCGGTTTGGATACTTCATGCCATCCCAACCACTTGCACCAAGGAAACACATCATGAAAAAACATCTCTTGCTGGCTTTGTTAGCCTCTTCTTTTGCCGCACTGGCCACATTACCAACCCAAGCCATGGCTGACGATGACGGTGGTCGCAATGGTGGGCGTTACTACCAAGGCAGCAACAACGAGGGTGGCAACAACGAATGGCGCAACAACGGCGGTGAGCGTGGTAACCGTGGTAACCGCGGTGGCGAAAGTCACGGCAACCGCAATGGCAACGGTGGCGACAAAGATGGTGGCTGGGGCAACGGCAACCAAGGGGACAACAACGCCAACAACAGCGCACCAGCCAACCCCAATGGCAAACGCTGGTGGCAACAGTAACCCCTCAGGCTTTTTTACCAATCTTCTTTGACGGCCAGCACTGCGTTTTGACTGGCCGCAGTCCGGGCGGCTACCCAAGCGGTCAGTGTGCCGGCCAGCACCACCGCCACACACAAGCCGCCCAGGTGCAGCCAGGGCAGCATCAGGTCCATCGTCCAATGAAAGCTTTGCGGGTTGACCACATGCACCAGCACTGCCGACACCACCAGCCCCAAGCCCAGCCCGGCCAGTGCGCCCAGCACGGTCCAGGCGGCGCCTTCTAGCGCCACAACGGTCAGAATTTGCCGGCGCGTCAGCCCCAAGTGCGCCAACAGCCCAAACTCTTTGCGCCGCGCCAACACCTGGGCGCTGAAGCTTGCCGCAATGCCAAACAATCCAATGCCAATGGCCACTGCCTGCAGCCAGTAGGTGACGGCAAAACTGCGGTCAAAAATCCGCAGCGAAGTGGCTCGAATCTGCCCCGGCGTGCCAAAGTCCATCAAGTCTGCCGCGGCCATGCCCTGAGCTTGGCTCAAACTGCGCAGCGCTTGTTGCACCTGGGCAGCATCCGGTGGCGCGGCCAGCCACAGCGCCAGGTCGTTGGCGCGTTCGTCGCCGGTGAGCTGCACAAACACCGCACGGTCAATGGCGATGGCACCGCTTTGGCGCGCATAGTCACGCCACACACCAGCTACAAAAAATGGAGCTGCCTGTGCTTTTGAATCAAGGGCTAGAGGCCTAAATGCCTTAGAGAGTGGGGCAAACGTCTGACCCAGGCTTGCGCCATGCAGGTCGCGCACCGCTTCACTGACGTAAATGCCAATGTGCCCAGCTGGCACCGCCAAAGCCGTACCCACCAAGGGCAAATTTTGCGCGGGGTTGGGCAGCTCGCGCGCAATCAGCGCCACCGGTGGCAGCTGGGGGTCAAGCTGCAGCGCCACCTGGCGCTGCGCCTGCAACTGCGCCACACCCGGCAGTCGGGCTGCTGCCTGAATGAAGTCGGGGCTGAAATACACCGTGTCGGCCGCGCTCAAGCTGGCGGCGCTGCGCACATACAAATCAGCGGGCAACACCTGGTCAAGCCACTGCGTGACCGAGGTTCTGAAGCTGGCCACCATCACCGTGAGCGCCACCGCCAAGCTCAACGAGGCCACCACACCACTGACCGCCACTGCTGCGGTTTCGCGCTGATGGCGGGCACGCGCTACGGCTAGCAGCGGCAAAGTGTGCCCAGCCACCCAGGGTGTCAGCCGCGCCAGCAACAAGCCAATCAGCCAAGGCAGCGCCGTGATGCCGCCCACCAGCAGCAAAGCAACCGATACGTAAGCCGCCACAGGTATGCCAAAAATGGCTGGCGCGCTTGTCAACATTGCGCCAGCAGCTATTAAAAACAGACTCATTTGGTAGGCTGATGGTGATTCATTCAAGTCGCCCAGCCCCTTCAATGTGTGTGCGGGTGGCAGGTGTTGTGCGGCGCGCGCTGGCCACCAGCCACCCACCAACGCTGCGGCCACGCCTAACGCGCCGTACAGCGCAGCCGCCCCGGTACTGAACTGCAGCTTAGGCGCTGCACCGGCAAAAAAACCACCCCCCAAATCGCCGCCCAAAAGCTGTAACGCCAGCGCCGCCAACCCCAAGCCCAGCGCCAAGCCGCACGCACTGCCGAGCACGCCCAGCGCCAAAGACTCCCACAGCACCAGCGTCAAGCGTTCGCGCCCACTCAAGCCCAGCACGCCCAGCAAGGCAAACTGCTGCGCCCGTTTGGCCACGCTCAAAGACAGCACCGAAAACACCAAAAACGCCCCGGTAAACAGCGCAATCAGCGCCAGCACCGTCAGGTTGACGCGGTAGGCGCGCGATAAGTTGTCAATTTGCGACTGCGCATCACCCGGCAACGCCACGCTCACTTGCTCTGGCCAGTTGGGCAGACTGCGCAAGGTGCGGATGAACGCATCCCGATCCACCCCAGGTTGCAGTCGCACATCAATGCGGCTTAACAGCCCTTGCTTGCCAAACAGCTCTTGCGCAGCGCCAATGTCCATCACCGCCAGCGCTCGCCCGCTGCTGCGCACCTGGCCGGCCACCTTGGCCGTGACCTGTGAGGTGCCGCTTTGCAATTGCAAAGGCACAGGATCAGCTGCCGGGCTAGTGCCCGATGTGGCCGCAGTCGCAGTGGTTAGCAGCGCCTGGGCAGTGGCATTCAAAAACACCAGACCAGGAGCAAACAGCACATCGCGCGCGGGCTGGCTCTGGCCGGGTGGGGTGTCTGGCAGCGGCATCAGGTCGGGCGCTACCCGGGCCACTACCAGAGCGTCTACCCCCAGCACTTGCAAACTTCGCTTGCCACTGGGCGTGAGGGCATAAGTCACCACTTCCAGCACGGGCGAGGCCACGGCTACATCCGCCATGCGTGCCACTTGGCCAAACAACGCCTCGTCAAACTGGCCTTGTACGCCACGCAACTCCAGGTCTGGCTGACCACCCACTGAGCGGGCAGCTTGCGAGAACTCATCGAGCGCACTGGCATTGATCAAATGCACTGAAAACGCCAGCGCCACGCCTAGCATCACTGCCACCACGGCAGCAGCATTGCGCCACGGGTGCTGTTTGAGCTCTTGCCACGAGAAGGTTTTGAGCAGGTCAAGCATCGGGTAGGCGCGTGTCAACATCGGCGGGTACAGATGTTCAGCGCGCATATTCAATCCTGGTAGCCCACTTCCCTTTGGTGTCGGACGGCCAGAATGGTCACCGAATCACCTTCATGACGGTACAAGGTGACATAGCCACTGTGGCCAAAGTCAATCAGCCATTCGCGAAACTCTGGCGCCATGTTTTCTGCTGGCCGACCAATGCCAGGTTGCAGCGCGAGAACCTTGACACCTTCCCTGATGGCCTTCACTGCTTTGCCAGCCGCATGCGCATTTTGGCCGACCAGAAAACGATACAGGCGCTGCACATCCAGCAACGCAGGTGGCGCCCAGATCAGATGTGACATTCAGGCGGCTCAGCATCTTGTCCAGCTTCGAGCTTGCCCAGCCAGGCATCGGCTTCTTCGCCGGTGACGTGCAAGCCGTTCTCTTGATAGGCGTTCCATGCCTTGATGCCGTCCTGGCGGTAGGCCTCACGCTTTTCTTCACGAGCTACATATTGGCTGATGGCTTCACGCATGACCCAGTGCGATGTACGTTTGCGCGCGTCGGCCAGGCGCTGCACCCGTTCTCGGGTGTCCTGGTCGATCTTGATGGTCATGGGGCGGGTGGTGGCGGCGGTCATGCTGAACTCCTGTGGGATGACTTGGTATTACCTTATCACACAACACGAATCTGGGTGAGCGAGAAGAAGTGATCTATCAAAGCTCAACGCGGTATTCCCGCGTCACTTCAGCCACCTGCACGGTGTACGACTCGTACCAGCGTTCGCGTCCGAGCTGCTGCGCCAACACATGTTCGGAATGTGCTTTCCAGGCGCGGATGTGGCCCTCAGACGGCCAGTAAGACAGGGCAATTTCGTCCTGTCCTTCGGTGACGGCAGTGAATTCAAGACAGCCGAATTGCCCCAGCGCCAGTTCGCGCATGCGGGCAGCCACTTGGGCGTATTCGTTGTCGGTTTGGCGAACCTTGGCGCGAAAAATGACGACGAACATGGTTGTTCCTTGAAAGTTACTTCTGTATCTTCAGCCGCGCATCCATCCAGCCACGCAAGCTGTTGACAAACGCCAGCGCCTGCACGTGCGGCAAGTCGTCCACATGCACAACGGCCTCCACTAGGCGGCCTTCTTTCAAAAACACCTCGCGCCCAATGCCGTCCAGCAGTCCACAGTGCAGCGGCGGCGTGACCCAGCGGCCGTCCAGCAGCAGGGCAATGTTGCCGCGGGTGCATTCGGTCAGCTCGCCTGCAGCGTTGTAGAGCAGGGTGTCAAACACGGCGGGGTCAGTCGGGGTGAAGGCATCGTAGTGGCTTCGGCGGGTGGTTTTGAAGCGTGTGAACTCACTTTGGGATGATTCAAAATATGTAGCTGCTAGCTCAATAATAACGGGCTCTAGAGGCTGATTTAATATAAATTTCTCGGCACGTGGCTGGTCATTTGCCCCCAGCAGCAGGCGCACGCGCCAGGCGCTGGGATAGGCGTTTGCGTAGGTGTTTGCATTTGTGTTGGTGTTGGTGGCTGGTTCTTGGTTGTCCTGTAGGGGCGACTTAAGTCGGCCTGGGTCACTGTAGTCACACCCACGACCAGCCAATCCAGCCTCGGTCGTCACCTCTGCTGCCAGAGTGTCCAGCGTCTGCCGCACACGAGCTTCCTCAAATACATAGCCAAAATGCCTTGCAGCCCTTGATAAACGTGCAAGATGAGCTATCAAATTAACATAAACGCCGTTTTCCAGCCGCAGCGTTTCCAGCAGGTCAAAGGGCTCGCTGGCGCGCTCTAGAAAGCCGCGTTTGTGCTGCCATTCTTGCCATTCAGCGTCTGCCGTGGCGTCAAACGTGATGCCACTGCCAATGCCGCAGGTGGACAGGTTACCGCGCAAAGTGACGGTGCGAATTGCCACGTTGAAGGTGGCGTGGCCACCTGGGCGCACCACGCCGATGGCGCCGCAGTACACGCCGCGGGCTTGCGGCTCCAGTGTTTTGATGGCACGCATGGCCTGGACTTTGGGCGCACCGGTGATGGAGCCACACGGAAACAGCGCGCCAAACACCTCGCTCAAGCGCGTGCCAGGCCGGGTGCGGGCGGTCACGTCTGACACCATTTGAAACACTGTGGGCAAGGTTTGTACCGTGAACAAGGCGGGTGTTTGCACTGAAAACGGATCGGCGATGCGCGACACGTCGTTGCGCAGCAGGTCGACGATCATCACGTTTTCAGCGCGTTCCTTGGGGGATGCCAGCAGCGCTTTGACCAGGGATTTGTCTTCTGTGGCCGTGTTACCGCGTGGCGCGGTGCCTTTCATGGGGCGCGTCAGGAGCTGGCCACTGGCGCCTGTCAGGCCGGGCTTCCAGTCAAAAAACAGCTCGGGTGAGACCGATAGCAGTTGCTCAAAGCCGGTGTCGATGAAAGCCGCATAACCGTCGGGCTGGGCGCGTTGCAGGCGTTTGAAAAGCGCCACCGGTTCACCAGTGAGCGTGCCATGCAAGGCGGCGGTGTAGTTGACCTGGTAAAACTCACCTGCTGCAATCGATTCATGGATGTAGGACATGCGGACGTCAAAGTCAGCGCGGCTCAGCGTGCTGTGCCACGTTAGGGGCGTGGGGTCAGGCACACACGCCTGTGCAGCAGGGACGGCTACCAGAGTGTGGTTGCCAGCTTTCAGGGCTGCGCCATCAGCGTCAGACAAGCTTTGAGAGGCGTCATCCGGCCAAGGCAGGGCTTGGGCATAGACGCTAAACCAGGCCAGCGGGCCGTCTGCGTCATGCACGGCAAAAGCGGCATCAAAGGCTGGCGCGGCTTCATAACGCATGTAGCCGACGCACCAAAAGCCCTGTTGGCTGAACGCCTCTACTTGGTCCAGCAGTGGTTTGACCTGATCTGGCGTGTGTGCCACCAGCGTGTGCAGAGGCGCATCAAAGGCGCAGCGCAGCTGGTCGTGACCACCGTGTGGGTCGCAAAAATCAATCAGAACTTGCATGAAACGGCTTCAAGCTGGCGTGGCGTGGCGTGGCTGGTGTTTGGCACATCAGCATCGGGCGAGTCTGCGCTGGTGTGGTGTGTTATCAGCCCGGTGGCGGTCAGCGTCAGCACCCGGTCGGCGCGCTGGGCAGCGGCGGCTGAGTGGGTCACCAGCATCATGGCTGCACCACTCAGGCGCGTTTGGTTGATCAGCGCGTCCATCACGCGCTCGGCAGTGCGCGGATCCAGGTTGCCAGTGGGCTCGTCGGCCAGCAGCAGTTGCGGGGCGTGGATGAGGGCGCGGGCAATCGCCACGCGCTGCAACTGGCCACCGCTGAGTTGCTGCGGCAGACGCTCGCCCAAGCCATCCAGCCCCACAGCCGCCAGCATGGCTTGCACGCGGGCATTGTCTTGGCGACCCAGCAGCATCAGCGGTAAAGCCACGTTTTGCGCCACGCTGAGGTGCGGCAACACATGAAACGCCTGAAACACAAAGCCAGTTTTAGCGCGGCGCAGGTGCGCCAGCTGCGCGTCGTTCAAAGTGCTCAGGTCTTGGCCGTCCAGCAGCACGCTGCCTGTTTGCCAGGTGTCAAGTCCGGCCATGCAGTTGAGCAGGGTGGACTTGCCCACGCCCGACTCGCCAATGATGGCGACAAATTCACCGGGCGCTACCTTCAGCGACACGTTACTGAACACCGGCACGTCGCCGTAGTGTTTAGACAGGTTTTGGAGAATCAAGCTCATGGCCATGTGGAAAGGATGTGGCGAGAAACAACTTCCCCAATTTGCTGCGGCGGATTTGGGCGTGCTGCGTCGTTGCAAGTCGCTTGTTTGGCTCGCCAAACCGCGCGTCGTGCGCCTAGCCGCACGACCAACTCCTTGCAGCAAACCGGGGTGTTATTCCTTGCCACATTCTAAGTGGCTGACTACGATCAAGTTGATCCATGGTTTAAAAATACTTGTGAAGTTGGGGCAATTAACGCAGAAAACCGAGTGTGAACACTTGTGGGCGTAGCTTGTCGCTCAGAAGCTGGTAGGCCGCCTCGAACTGGCCAAAGTTGACGGGTGGGGTGTCTGCACTGGCATTGCGCGCGGCCAGTGCATTGCGCACTTGGTACCAGCCCACGTCAGGCCGATTCAACTTGTATTGGTCACGCACGGTGCGCACGTCGGTGTAGGCAAAGTAGCTTTGCCACAATTTTCTGCCAGCGTCGAGCACAGCTTGTGCTTCTATTGACAGGGTTTTGTTGGCCAGGTACTGCACCATGAAGTCAGACTCAAACCGGTCTGGCGCACCCACTTCGGATTCGGTAAATGGAATGAAGTGGTTGACGATAGACCATGTTGTGCCGTTCCATTCAAGACCATTGGCGCTAGCGGTGAGGTTTTTGCCATGAAACAGCATCCAGATCAAACAATCCGTCTGAAATTTGGCTGACAGCGTTTGAGTGGGTTGTAAAAACTGGTCGTTGTGGTTCACCCATGTGTGTTTCACCAACAGTCGCACCGCAAACACCATGGCGACTTGCCACAAATTCTCAGGCACAACGTAAAAACCGTTACCACCGCTATTGACGGATGAAAAAAGTGCAGTTTGCTGACCCGAATTTTGCAAGTCATTGCTGTTGCAATACAAATAGCCCAAGGCACCACAGACCCAAGTTGAAACTTTTGCATGGCCGGTTTGGGGTTGAACAGCATTTTTCAATGGCACATTGATGCTATTTGTCGCGAGTCTTACCAGCCATGAATTCAGGTGCATCTGTTTTGGCAGATTGACAATCGATTTTTCACCCATTGGCTGCGCTTTTCTGTCTATCACCTCGGCACTGATGCTGTGCAGTGGCAATCGCCTGGAGGTCTTTTTGTTGCGAGTTTCCCAGACCAAAAAACCGATGGGAAAGTCCCCATTCAAGCCATCAAATGCTTTGCTGTGCACCATAAAACCGCCCAGATACTTCGCGTTCCAGACATTCCTGAATTTTTCAAAATTTGGCGCGTTGATGTATTTCAATGTGCTGAACATGGCCAGCGTGGCCTGTGGCAACTCATTGGCTATGCGTGCCATAAATTGCACAAACAACTCGCGTGCAGCGTAGCCGTAGTCGGCGTTGTTCATCAAGGCGCTCATGTGGGTGTTGGCTACGTCAGTTTTGCCCGCATTGCCCTGCGAGTTGGCGGCCTCAGCATACGGCGGGTTGATCAGCACCAAAATCTTTTGACCTTCGGCAATGGCTTGACGCAGTCCAGCAGGCAGTTTGTTGCTCAGGCTGTAATCAATCTGGCCGTCTTCGGTGATGTCGTCGTTCAAGAAATCGTACTGAAAACGATGCGCCGCCACACAGGTTTTGGTGGCTTTCATCACGTCCACGTCAGCTTGATCTAGCGTGCTCATGTAAATATTGCGCGGATTGCTGTGTTTGACCTCCAGGTTACCGACACCGCAGCACATATCCCACACGATGTAGTCTTTTTGCCAGTTCTTGCCCAGTGTCTCAGTCAGTTTGTCATAGGCTTTGTCCACCACGTGCAGTGGCGTGTAATACGCGCCTTTGAAGCTGCGCTCATCCAGCGGTATCAGGCTGTCACGGCGTTCCAGCAAGTAGTCGCGGTATTCAGATTGGGGAGGCCGGTGGTAGATGACCCAAAACTGGCGGTAGCCTTCCTTGTTGCCAAGTTCAAAAATTTTGCCGCCCAAGCTGAACACCGGGGCGCCATTTTTGTGCAGCAGCTCAGCAGGTAGGTTGGCGTGGGTAGAAACAGTGCCGTCGTGCATCACATCGGCAAAAAACAGCAAGGCGTAGTCATCTTCTGGCACACCCAAAATTTCTCGCCCAATCATCGTGACCCATTTGTCAAACACCTGCTTCAGGTTGTCGGGCGTGATCTGGGTGCGGATGATGTCGCCACTGGCAATGGCAGCTTTGACGGTGCTGATGAATTCGTCTTCATGCGTGGCGATGCGAAACGACACAAAGTGTGTGCCAATGTGGGCAGATATTTCGTCCAGTGCTTCTTGGGTGTATTGGCTGGCAGATTTACCCCATTTGACGGTTTTCTTGGCCAGAAACGGCAACACGTCGGCGCTTTTCATGAGCGCGGCTTTTTCGGTGTCGATCACCGCCAGCAAGGGTGGCACGGCTTCACCCTGGTTGAGCGCCACCTGCACGTAATGCAGCAGCTGGGTGAACATGGCGTAGCTGGAATAGCGGCCGGTGTCTTTGGCTTCAAACCAGATTTCGTCAGTTTGGATGTCGATCAGGCCTTTGGTGTAACCCTTGAGTCCCAGGGCTTTGATGTAAGCGTCTTTGACGTCTTCTTCGCTTTTGACTTGTTGTAGTAGGCTGTAGAGGCTCATGCTTATCCGATGGCAATGATGTCGTTGAGTGACTCGCGCGCGGCTTCAAACAAAGGCGCTGGCACTTGTTTCCAGGGGTGTGGCCGCGCGCTGCGTTTGCGCCAATCAAATGACTTGGGTTGGTGCGTTAGCACATAGCACACCTCGCCGTCGGCGGCGGTGAATTTGACGGCAAAAGGGTTGGTCTCGTTGGATGCGGCGTGTGTCATGGGCAGGCCGATCACGATGCCCGTGCGGTCATTGAAAGCCCTGGGCGACAGCACCAGCATGGGGTGTTCGTTTTTCATCTCGGAGCCGACTTGCGGATTGAAATCAATCCAAATCATGTCGCGCCGGTCGGGTATCCAGAGTTTGGCGGTAGGCATCAAAACACCTCGTGGCCAACAAGTCCGGTAGCCATGGCTTCGCCGCCGTGAAGGGCTGGGTCAAAGGCATTGAGCTTTTGCGTCAGGGTGAGCTTGGGCGCACCGACCAGACGCAACAGAATGCCGCCTTCAACCACTTCCACCCGGATGGGGGAACCCTGCGCCAGGTGTGCCGCTTTGGCCACGGGCGCGGTGATGCGCACGGCCAACCCATTTCCCCAAACTTGCACGGTTTGCTCGGTACAGATGAAGGCTGACATGGTGATTGCTTTCAAAATGTTGATACGTGTTTATACAACAATTGACCACACCGATCCAAAGCTGTTGTGACGCTCAGTGCTGAGCCAGCCACGGGTTGATGACGGTCAAGCCTGCGGCTTCAAAGGGCGATGTGTCACGCGTAGCCACCATGAAACCATGCGCCTTGGCGGTGGCGGCAATGTAGCCGTCTGCTGCTGCAATGGCAAACCCGTTGGCGCGCGCCTGGGCGCGAAGTTGTGCATAGGTTTGTGATGCGGCTGCGTCAAAAGGCAAAATCCGATCTGCAAACAGCGGCAAAACGCGCTGCTCAAGTTGGGTGTGCAGCGTGTTCCGGCGTTTGCCAGGCGGCAGAGCCGCAATGCCAAAGCGCAATTCAGCCAAGCTGATGGCTGACAGAAACAGGGTGTCAATGGCTTGTGCGTCCAGCCAATGCAGCACACCCACATCGCCTGAGACCTTCAAGGGCTCAGAGATCACGTTGGTGTCGATCAAAATCATTCAAAACTCATCGGTTCTGCGGCAGTTTTATCGCGCGCAATTTCAAGGTCAACGCCGCCCGCCAGTTGGCCGATTTCTGCCAGCAAGGAGCCCAGTTTGATGCGTTCCTTGGGGCGGGCAACGCTTTCCAGAATGGCGCGAACCTCAGCCTCGGTGCTGCGGCCAGCCAGCGCCGCACGCGCTCGCAAAGCGCGGTGCGTCTCATCGGGCAAGTTGCGAATGGTCAAGGATGACATGGGTGCTCCTTCGATCAAGAGGTTTTCAATGATGGCATTCTAAGAAATGTGCAATCACTTGGCTATGCAATGTCTTTGACAAAAGCCGCCACCCGCTCCAGCACCTGCGCCAGCGCATCGGGCGCATCGCAGGCCACCACCTGACGCTCGGGCGTGCTGCGCAGCCAGGTGATTTGGCGCTTGGCCAGCTGGCGGGTGGCGGCTATGCCGGTGTCACGCAGTTCTGCCCACAGCAGGGTGTTGGACCGGGGGGGCACGCCAGCTCCGGCAGCTGGCAGGCGCTGCGCGGCCAGCGCGTCCAGGTAGTCCCAGGCTTGGCGGTAGCCCACGCAGCGCATGGCGGGCAAGTCCGGGTGCAGGTCGCCGCGTGCACGCAGAGCTTTGACCTCGTCCAAAAAACCGCTGGCCAGCATGGCATCAAAGCGCTGGGCAATGCGTTGGTGCAGCCAGGCGCGGTCTTGCGGCTCTAACGAGATCAGCAGACTGTCTGAATTTTTTAAGCCTTTTAGGCCTGTAGCGCTTATGGATAAAGCGTTAGCAGCTATTGAATACGTAGCGACTGAGGCGTTTTCCGAACCGGTTGAAAGATTTACATCAAATGGGCCTGTAGCACCCGTGGATATTGCTTGAGTAGCTCTGTTTTTTATAGTTTGAAAGGCTGATAGCGGTTGCCCGGTGGCACGGTACACCTCCAGCGCGCGGGAGATGCGTTGGGAATCTGCCGGTGCCAGGCGTGCCGCAGTGATGGGGTCCACCTGCGCCAACTCGGCGTGTAAGGCCGGCCAGCCGACAAGCTCGGCTTGGCGCTGCAACTCGGCGCGAATGGCCGGGTTGGCGTGGGGCATGTCGTCCAGCCCCTCTGTCAGCGCTTTCAGGTACAGCATGGTGCCGCCCACCAGCAGCGGCAGCTTGCCGCGCGCGGTGATGTCAAGCATCAAACGCCGCGCATCAACCGCAAATTCGGCCGCGCTGTAGGCCTGCAGGGGGTCGCGGATGTTGATCAGGTGGTGCGGCACGGCAGCCAGCTCGGCGGCCGTGGGTTTGGCCGTGCCAATGTCCATGCCGCGGTAAACCAAGGCTGAGTCGACGCTGATCACCTCCACCGGCCAGCGCGCGGCAATGGCCAGCGCCGCAGCAGTTTTGCCCGAGGCGGTGGGCCCCACAATGGCCACGTGGCAGGGCAGGGCAGGGCGGGCGGGTGTCAGCGGCTGAACGGGGTGGGGCGCTGTGGGTGATGTCATCGCAATGTCTGTGATTTGGGGCTGAAACAGCTAAAAAAATGTACCGCCATGGCTTTGGCCGCCCTCATGCGCTGGGCTCACCATGTTTTTGCACAAGCGTCCAGGCTGCCAGCGCAATCAGCGCGCTCCAAAACCACACCCCCAGCGTGAGCGGACGCACCGAGCCGTCCATGTGCCCGCCCAGCCAGCTGCCCATGGCAAAGGCGGCCAGCATCATCAAAAAACCATTCATGGCCGAGGCCGCACCGGCAGCTTGCGGAAACGGCCCCACTGCACCGCTTTGTCCGCAGGGTTGGTGAATGCCGTGTCCCACGGCAAACAGCAGTTGCGCGGGCATGATGGCCCACACGCTTTGCACGCCCCACAGGCTGGGCAGCGCCATCAGCGTGCCGCCGCTCAACGACAGCACCCCCGCCCATTTCAGGCTGCGGCGCACACCCCAGCGTGCCAGCCAGTGGCGGCACACAAAAGTGCCGGCGATGTAGGCCAGTGAGTTCAGCGCCATCAGCGCGCCATACTGGGTTTTGCTCAAGCCCAGCACGTTCATGAAAACAAACGACGAGGCAGCCAAAAAGGTGAACAAGCCCGCGTATGACGCTGCCGACAAGGCTGAAAACGCCAAAAACGTGGGGTGGCGCAAGATCAGCCTCCAGGTGGCCAGCAGCGTGCGCAGCTGCAAAGCGTTGGTGTTTTTGTGGGGAATGGTTTCCTCAAAGCGCCACACCACCATGGCCAGCGTGGCCGCGCCAAACAGCGCCAGCGGCAGCAAGGCGGCGCGCCAGTTGAAGGCCTCTGTCACCAGCCCACCCAGCGGTGCACTGAGCAGCGCAATCACCCCCAGCCCGCTCAACGCTTTGCTCATCACCCGCGCACCCAACGTGGGGGCGTACAGATCGCGCACCATGGCGCGGGCGCACATCACCGCCGCACCCATGGCCGCGCCTTGCACGGCCCGCCACGCAATCAGCGCCGCCATGCTGCCCGCCTGCGTGCAAGCCAATGCCGCCAGCACATAAGCGGCCAAGCCCATCAATAGCACCGGCTTGCGACCCCAGCGGTCAGACAGCGGCCCCCACACCAGTTGCGACACGCCAAACGCCAGCAGCAGCGCCGTCAGGGTCAACTGCGCCTGGGGCATGGGCGCATCAAAACTCTGGGTCAGCACCGGCAAGGCGGGCAAATACAGGTCTGTGGTGACGGGCTGCAAGCCCAGCAGCAGCGACAACAGCAGCACAGTCACTGCAGGGCTCATGGGGCGGTTCATCAAGGGGTGAATGGCGTGCTTAACATGCTATTAGCGTAGCAGATTGGCCACTGAACCAAGGCCTGTGCGCACAGAGGGGCGTAAGTTTGACCTAAGGCAACGCATCTCAGAATCAAGGGTTTTAAATATCACATGTCTAAAGTCTTTTCTCTGTCACACCGTCTTATGAAGGCGGAGAACTAATCACCCTGAAATGAGGTTGTTGAATTGAATTTAAGTTGGAAAAATGTTCAGCCTTATGTGGCCGCATGGTTGGCTGCTGCGCTGGCCGTGCTGGCGGTGTTGACGCTCACGCGGTACCAGACCACCGAGGACTGGCAGCTGAACGAGAAAAACACCCGGGTCGAGCTGGCCAACCTGTCGCGCCTGACGCAAGAGCACGCCAGCCGCACCCTGCACGCGGCCGACCAGGCCTTGCAGTTGATTCGCCTGCTGTACCTGCGCGATGGGGAAAAACTTGATTTGGGGCTGCTGGCGCGCCAAGGCGCGATTGACCTGAGTGTGCTGCATCAGGTCGGCATCATGGATGCCCAGGGCATTTACCGGCTGAGCAATTTGCCCCACACACCGCCGGTGAACCTGGCAGACCGTGAGCATTTTCGGGTGCATGTGGGCAGCACCCAAGACCGGCTGTTCATCTCCAAGCCCGTGCTGGGGCGGGTGTCAGGCAAGTGGACGGTGCAGCTCACCCGTGCCATGTACCAGCCCAATGGCAGCTTCGCTGGTGTGGCGGTGGTGTCGTTGGATGCAGATTATTTCAACCGCTTTTACGCCAGCCTGAACCTGGGCGCGCAGGGTGCGGCCAGTTTGGTGGGGCTTGACGGCGTGGTGCGTGCCCGGCGCAGCACATTGGCGCAGGGTTTGGGCGCCACGTTGACCCAGTCGCCTGCGCTGGCGCTGCTGGCGCGCGGTCAAAAGGAAGGTTTTTATGAGAACACCTCGGCCATTGATGGCATCATGCGCTTGCACCACTTTCGCCAGCTCAACGACTTGCCCTTTTATGTGACCGTGGCCTATGGCACGGACGACTACCAAAGCGCAACAGCCGCCGAGCAGCACACCCGCTGGGTGCTTGCTGGTGGCTTGTGTGTGCCGCTGGTGCTGCTGGCGGCGCTGTTCAACTGGCACCGCTGGCGCGAGCAGCGCCAGGTGCAGGCACTGCAGGCCAGCCATGCGCAAATGGACTTGGCGCTGCAAGGCGGCGGGCTCGGGCTTTGGCGTTGGGATTTGGCGCAAGGCATGTTTGAGGCAGACGCACGGCTGCATGCCATCTTGGGCTTCCAGCCCGGTGAGCTGGAGGCTAACAACGCCCATTTCATGCGCCACCTGCACCCGGACGATGTGCACACCCTGCGCCAGCAGCTGCCAGCGGTGCTGAAGGGGCAAACCCGTCAATTGGTGTTGGACCACCGACTCAAACACAAAGACGGTCATTGGGTCTGGCTGATGGCGCGTGGCCAGGTGGTGCAGCGCAATGCCCAGGGGCGCGCCACCTTGATGGTGGGCACCGATGTAGACCGCACCCAGCAAAAGCTTGAAGACGCCGCCCGTGACGTGGCTGCGGTGGCCTTTGAGTCCAGCGCGGCCATGATGGTCAGTGATGTCAATCAGGTCATCTTGCGCGTCAACCAAGCGTTTGTGTTGTTGACGGGCTACAGCGTGGCCGAGTCGGTGGGGCGCCCCAGCCAGCTGCTGAAATCTGGCCGCCATGGCAAGCCTTTTTACGCAGCCTTGTGGCAGAGCATGGCGCAAACCGGCCACTGGGAAGGCGAAATCTGGAACCGGCGCAAAGATGGCGAGGTGTTTTTAGACTGGCTCTCCATCACCGTGGTCAAAAATGCCCAAGGCCAAACCACCCACTATGTGGCCGTGCACAGCGACATCACCCTGCGCAAGCGCACCGAAGAAGAGGTGCGCCAACTGGCCTTTTTTGACCCCTTGACCCAGCTGCCCAACCGCCGCTTGCTGCATGACCGGCTGCAGCAGCTGTGTGCTGCGCACGCCCGCAACAACCAGCAGGCCGCGGTGCTGTTCATTGACCTGGATCATTTCAAACAACTCAATGACACCCATGGCCACGACCAGGGCGACGAGCTGCTGATGGAGCTGGCGCAGCGCTTGCTGGCCTGCGTGCGAGAGGTTGACAGCGTGGCGCGCTTGGGTGGCGATGAATTTGTGGTGGCACTGGCGCAGTTGGGCGAAGACGCGGCGGTGGCGCAGGCCAGTGCGCTGGCGGTGGCGCAAAAAATACTGCTCACGGTGGCCAAGCCGTTCACCTTGTCACGGGTGGGCTGGGAGCTGTCGGCCAGCATTGGCGTGGCGATGGTGGCCAGCGTGCACTGTGAGCCCGAAGCGGTGCTGAAAAGCGCCGACGCCGCCATGTACCAAGCCAAAGCCGCTGGCCGCAACGCGGTGCGGCTGGCGGATCAGGCCAGTTGAGCCCCAGCCCAAGTCACGGCCCAAGTCACAGCTAAACCACCCCGTCAAACATCATCACATCGACCGCATCACCGGGGGTAACATGACCCTGAGCGTGGTGCAGCACGATCAAGCCGTTGGCTTGCACCATGGAGCTGAGCACGCCTGAGCCTTGGTTGCCGGTGGTTTTGACTTGCAACGAGCCGTCTGGCGCAGTGCTGACCACGCCGCGCTGGTATTCGGTGCGGCCCGGTTTTTTGCGAATGGGCTCCAAGCTTTGGGCTTTGAGCAGCGGCGGCGCGCTGGCGGTGGCGCCCATCATGCGCAGCAAGGCGGGGCGGACAAAGGCCAAAAACGTCACCATCACCGCCACCGGGTTGCCGGGCAGGCCAAACAAAATGGCATCGTGCGGGGTTGATTTAGTATGATTTTGAGAGCTACTTACGCTTGATTGATATGCGCTAGAGGCCAATTTGTCATATGAAATTCGACCCACGGCCATGGGCCGGCCAGGGCGCATGGCAATCTTCCAAAAGGCCACGTCACCGAGTTTTTTCATCATGGCCTTGGTGTAGTCGGCCTCGCCCACGCTGACCCCGCCGCTGGTGATGATGGCGTCAGCCTGCAACGCAGCCTGCACAAACGCCACCTCAAGTGCCTCAGGTGCATCGCGCACCACTCCCAGGTCAATCACCTCAACCCCCAAGCGGGTCAGCAGGCCAAACACGGTGTAGCGGTTGCTATCAAACACAGCGCCTTCGCGCGGTGGCTCGCCCAGGCTCAAAATTTCGTCGCCGGTGGAAAAGTAGGCCACTTTCAGTCGCCTCAGCACGGGCACAGTTTTAAGCCCCAAACTGGCCACTAGCCCAAGTGCAGCGGGCGTGAGCAGCTCTCCTTTGCGTAGCGCGGGTTGACCTTGCATGAGGTCTTCGCCCTTGAAGCGGCGGTTGTCACCCAGGCTGAGCACATTGGCTGGCACGGTGATGCCTTGGGCTTGGACGCTGACAAGTTCTTGCGGTGCCACGGTGTTCAAGCCCGCGGGCATGATGGCGCCGGTCATGATCTTGACGCATTCACCCTGCGCCACGCTGCCGGCCCAGGCCTTGCCCGCCAGCGCGGTGCCAACCACTTTGAGCGTCAAAGTCTCATCAGGCTTGAGCTGAGCGCCATCAAAAGCGTAGCCGTCCATGGCCGAGTTGTCGTGCGGCGGCACGCTGACTGGGCTGATGACATCGCTGGCCAGCACGCGACCCAGTGCGGCAAAAATGGCTGTGTCTTCAACGTCGGTGACAGGCTCGACCAGTTTGGCCAGAAAACTGCCCACCATGTCCGCGCTCAAGGCTTGGGGGTCGTAGCCGGCCAGTTCGCTGGCAATTTGCTCCAGGGTTTTCATGCGGCGTGGCTTTCCAGGTGTTGCAACTCTGCCAAGGTGTTGGCGTTGAAAAAGGCTTGGGGGTTGTCGCCGGGCGCATCAAAGGGCACCACCGCGGTTTTGTGCAGCGCCGTCCAGGCGTCAATTTTGCGGCCACCGTCTTGGGTGAAGCGCACCAGGCTTTCCAGCAACGCCACGCGCAGCAGGCAAAACACCGGCTGGGTGCGCAGCTGCATGTGGCCGTCTTTGCCGGCCTCTGGGGCGGCGGCCATGGCAATGTCGGCATCTTGTGCTGCCAGCGCGGCGGCCAGGCGCTGCGCCAAATCCAGCGGCAGCAGCGGCGTGTCGCACGGCACGATGAGCAGGTAGGGGGTTTCGCAATGCTCCAGCCCGCTCAAAAAACCAGACAAGGGCCCGGCGTAATCGGCCTGCGCATCCGGCCAAACCGACACCCCAAACGACTCGTAAGCGGCCAGGTTGCGGTTGGCATTGAGCAAAATTTCACCCACGCCGCCACCCATTTGCAGGCGCGTCAAGGTGTGCAACGCCAGCGGCATGCCATTGAAGTTTTGCAGACCTTTGTCCACCCCGCCCATGCGGCTGCCGCGCCCGCCGGCCAGGATGATGGCGGTGATGTCGTTGGCTTGTATCAAATTGGCGTTCATGCGTGTTTGACCGTTTCAAAATAAGAAGAAGTGCAGGGGGCAAGCCCCCATCCCAGCCTTCCCCCAGAGGGGGAAGGAGCCAATGCCAGCCAGTATGCCAACCTGTTCCCAGTGCGGAAAAGCATTGGAGCCAGACCATTCCCAGTAGGGAAAGCGGTGAAGTCAGTTGGGCAGCAGGTGACGGGGGTTGGCTTTTCTCCCGCCCCCTTTGGGGGAGGGCAGGGGTGGGGGCTGGCTGTTTGGCTTTGCAGGATCAAGTTAGCCGCCTATATAACTCATCTCGACGCGCTTGACCGGGGCGCCCTGGTCGGCGGGCAGGGTGCTGCGCTGCTCGGAATAGTTGTCTGTGCGGCCTTGCCAGATGTGGGCTATGGCGCTTTGCACATCGGCCTCAGAGGCGCTGCCGCGCACCAGGCTGCGCAGGTCGTAACCTTTTTCTGCAAACAGGCACAGGTAGAGCTGGCCTTCGGTGGACAGGCGGGCGCGGTTGCAGCTGCCGCAAAAAGCTTGCGTGACACTGCTGATGACACCAATTTCACCCAAGGCTGGGTCGTGCTGACCATGGGCATTGGCGTAACCCCAGCGCTGCGCGGTTTCACCCGGCGCGCTGGGCTCAAGCGGCACCAGCGGCAGCTCGGACTGCAGCAGCGCAATCACCTCCGCAGAAGGCATCACCTCGTTCATGCGCCAGCCATTGGTGGCGCCCACGTCCATGTATTCAATGAAGCGCAGCACCATGCCAGAGCCTTTGAAGTGCCGCGCCATCGGCAAAATTTCTTGTGCATTGGTACCGCGTTTCACCACCATGTTGATCTTGATCGGCCCCAGGCCGACAGCGCGGGCGGCTTCAATGCCTGCCAGCACGTTGGCCACCGGAAAGTCCACGTCGTTCATGCTGCGGAACACCGCGTCATCCAGCCCATCCAGGCTCACCGTCACGCGCTTCAGGCCAGCGTCTTTCAGGCTTTGGGCTTTGCGCGCCAGCAGCGCGCCATTGGTGGTGAGGGTGATGTCCAGCGGTTTGCCCGCCGGGGTGCGCAGCGCGGCCAATTGTTCAATGAGTTGCTCCAGGTTTTTGCGCAGCAGCGGTTCGCCCCCGGTGAGGCGGATTTTTTCCACACCATGCGCCACAAACACATGCGCCAGGCGGGTGATTTCCTCAAACGTGAGCAGGTCGGTGTGCTTGAGGTAGGCGTAGTCTTTGTCAAAAATCTCTTTCGGCATGCAGTAATTGCACCTGAAGTTGCAACGGTCGGTGACGCTGATGCGCAGGTCGCGCAAGGCGCGGCCTCGGAGGTCTGCAATCAGGCCATTGGCGGCCAGCCGCGTGTCTGCATGGAATGCCGCAGCGGGCACGGCCAAGCCGCTGGGGCGCAAGTCCATCAGGGGAATCACGCGATGGGTGTCTCGATTGGTCATTAGAGTTATGCAGGTGTTTGCCTAAGTGCAGATTGATTTTGGCATGAATGAAAAAACCCGCCGAAGCGGGTTTGATCAGGACTTGAACCAGGTCAAGCGCCGTGAATTTTCATCATCACCGGCACGATCAGCAGGGCCACGATGTTGATGATCTTGATCAGCGGGTTGATGGCCGGGCCGGCGGTGTCTTTGTAGGGGTCGCCCACGGTGTCACCGGTCACGGCGGCTTTGTGCGCTTCAGAGCCTTTGCCGCCAAAGTTGCCGTCTTCAATGTACTTCTTGGCGTTGTCCCAGGCGCCGCCGCCGGTGCACATGGAGATGGCCACAAACAAGCCGGTCACGATGGTGCCCATCAGCAAACCGCCCAAGGCGGCCGGGCCCAGCAGCAGCCCCACCAGAATCGGCACGACCACGGGCAACAAGGACGGAATCATCATCTCCTTGATGGCCGCTGTGGTCAGCATGTCCACGGCGGTGTCGTATTCCGGCTTGCCGGTGCCTTCCATGATGCCTTTGATGTCGCGGAACTGGCGGCGCACTTCCACCACCACCGCACCGGCGGCGCGGCCCACGGCCTCCATCGCCATGGCACCAAACAGGTAGGGAATCAGGCCACCAATGAACAGGCCAATGATGACCATCGGGTTGCTCAAATCGAACGTGATGTGCGTGCCATAAGCATCCAGCTTGTGGGTGTAGTCGGCAAACAGCACCAGCGCAGCCAGACCGGCAGAACCAATGGCATAGCCCTTGGTGACCGCCTTGGTGGTGTTGCCCACCGCGTCCAGTGGGTCGGTGATGTCGCGCACGCTTTTTGGCATTTCGCTCATTTCGGCAATGCCGCCGGCGTTGTCGGTGATGGGGCCGTAAGCGTCCAGTGCCACCACAATACCGGCCATGCTGAGCATGGCCGTGGCGGCAATGGCAATGCCGTATAAGCCCGCCAACGCATAAGCGGTGTAGATGGCGATGCACACAAACATCACCGGCCAGGCGGTGGAGCGCATCGACACACCCAAGCCCGCAATGATGTTGGTGCCGTGGCCGGTGGTGGAGGCTTGTGCGATGTGCTTCACCGGCGGGTATTGCGTGCCGGTGTAGTACTCGGTGATGACCACCAGGCCAGCGGTCAGAATCAAGCCAACAGCGCAAGAGAAAAACAGCTTCATCTGGCTGCCGCTGGCAGCAATGGCATTGTCAGGAATCAGCCATTGGGTCACGAAGAAAAACGCAATCAGCGACAAGACACCGGCCACGGCCAAGCCCTTGTACAGCGCGGGCATCACGTTTTTCATGCCCGGTGTGGCCTTGACAAAGAAGCAGCCGATGATGGATGCCACGATCGACACCGCACCGAGTGCCAGCGGATAGACCACTGCGCTCATGCCCGCACCGGTGATCAGCAAGGCTCCCAGCACCATGGTGGCGATCAGCGTGACGGCATAGGTCTCAAACAAGTCAGCGGCCATGCCAGCGCAATCGCCCACGTTGTCGCCCACGTTGTCGGCAATCACCGCCGGGTTGCGTGGGTCGTCTTCGGGAATGCCGGCTTCGACCTTGCCGACCAGGTCAGCGCCCACGTCCGCACCTTTGGTGAAAATGCCGCCGCCCAAACGGGCAAAGATCGAGATCAAGGACGAGCCGAAGGCGAAACCGATCAACGGGTTAAGCAAATGCGCCAGGTTTTTGTCAGGCGTCAGGTTGCCATTACCGATCAGGAACCAGAAGAAACCGGTGACACCCAGCAGCCCCAGACCCACCACCAACATGCCGGTGATGGCACCACCGCGAAAGGCCACGTCAAGCGCCGGGCCAATGCCTTTGGTGGCGGCCTGCGCCGTGCGCACGTTGGCGCGCACCGACACATTCATGCCAATGAAGCCGCAAGCGCCTGAGAGCACCGCACCCACCACAAAACCCACCGCACTCAAGCCATCAAGAAAGATGCCAATGAGTATGGCCAGCACCACGCCGACCATGGCAATGGTTTTGTATTGCCGCGCCAGATAAGCGGCCGCACCGGTTTGAATGGCGGCCGCAATCTCTTGCATTCGGGCGTTGCCCGCGTCTTGGGAAAGAATCCAGCTACGCGCCCAAAAGCCGTAGCCGACGGCGATCAAGCCGCAGATAAGCGCCAAGATCAGCGCTGAGTTGCCAGTCATAAAAAATCTCCTGTCTGTTGTTTCGCGAGGTGGTGGTGCAACGCATTGGGCACTACCGCTGCGTTGCTTCCTCGCTGCCTGACCCGTTGCGGGGCATGACAAAAGCGATTGGCCAACGACTGAACTGTAGCGCTGAAATGTGACAATTTGCAGGCTAGCAAGTGGCAAGTAAGTAAAATCAGGGTTAATCCCACCCGTTCCTGATTTAACTCAAATTCCAACTCCAAACCAAGGCGACACACCATGTCCTTAGATAACGTTACCCCCGGTAAGAAATGTCCTGAAGAATTCAATGTGATCATCGAAATCCCGATGAACGCCGACCCTGTCAAGTACGAAGTCGACCACGAGACCCATGCCATTTTTGTGGACCGTTTCATGAGCACGGCCATGCATTACCCCACCAACTACGGCTATGTGCCGCGCACCATCAGCGGTGACGGCGACCCGGTGGATGTGCTGGTGGTGACCCCGGTGCCGTTGATTCCGGGCGTGGTGGTGACTTGCCGCGCCATTGGCATGATGCGCATGGAAGACGAAGCGGGCATTGACAACAAACTGCTGGCCGTGCCGGTCACCAAGATTTTGTCGCTCTATGACCGCTGGCAAAAGCCGGAAGATTTGAGCCCGGTGCGCCTGAAAACCATCGCCCACTTCTTTGAGCACTACAAAGACCTAGAAGCCAACAAGTGGGTCAAGGTGATGGGCTGGGAAGGCCCAGAGGCTGCCAAGAAAGAGATCATGGATGGCATTGCCAACTACAACGCTGCTGAGAATAAATAACACTGTTTTTGTGCTCTAGAGCTCATAGATAGTGCTTAAGCAGCTATTTATAATATAGCGCCTGCCAGTGTTCGCATTGGCAGGCGTTTTCTTTTCTAAAGAAGGTTGTCATGAAACTTTTGCGCTATGGCCCCATGGGGCATGAAAAACCGGGTGTGTTAGACCCAGAAGGCTGCGTGCGTGACCTCAGTGGCGTGGTGCCAGACATTGCGGGTGCCGTGCTGTTGCCTGAGAGTTTGAACCGGCTCAAGCAGCTCAATTTGAACGATTTACCCCGCGTGCCAGGGGTGGCGCAGCAAGACTTGCGCCTGGGCGCCTGCGTGGGGCAGGTGGGCAAGTGTATTTGCATTGGGCTGAATTATGCTGACCATGCTGCCGAGTCCGGTCTGTCAGTGCCGCCCGAGCCGGTGGTGTTTGGCAAGTGGACAAGCGCTTTGTGTGGGCCAGATGATGCCGTGCAGATTCCGCGTGATTCGCTCAAAACTGACTTGGAGGTCGAACTGGCCGTGGTCATTGGCCAAGGCGGGCGCTACATTGCCCAGGCGGATGCCATGCGCCATGTGGCGGGTTACTGTGTGATGAACGATGTGTCTGAACGCGACTTTCAGCTCAACCGCAGTGGCACCTGGGACAAAGGCAAAGGCCATGATTCATTTGGTCCGCTGGGGCCGTGGCTGGTGACCGCCGATGAGGTGCCCAACCCGCAAGATTTGGCCTTGTGGCTGGAGCTAGATGGCCAGCGCATGCAAAGCGGCCACACCTCCACCATGGTCTACCAAGTGCCGTTTTTGATCAGTTACTTGAGTCAGTTCATGAGCCTGCAACCGGGCGATGTGATCTCTACCGGCACACCGCCGGGCGTGGGCATGGGGCACAAGCCACCGGTGTACCTGCGTGCGGGGCAAACCATGCGCCTGGGTGTGCAAGGGCTGGGGGTGCAAACCCAAACCACGGTGCAGGCTTGAGCGGGTGGTGCTCGGCTGGCTGCGGCGAAAGCCCGCCCGGCCCACGTTTCCCCTGGATAATGGTTTGCATGGGGAGATGCGGTGTTTCTCCTGCGTTTATTCACGGTTTTTTATGACACTCAACATTTGTATCGCTCAACTCAATCTGGTGGTGGGGGACTTGGCTGGCAACGCCCAAAAAATCATCACTGCGGCCACCAGTGCCTACCATGATGGCGCGCGCTTGGTGCTGACGCCAGAGTTGTCGATCTGCGGCTACGCCGCGGAAGACTTGTTTTTGCGGGCAGCGTTCATTGCTGCGTGTGATGCGGCGGTGGCTGATGTGGCCAAAGCGTTGGCAGGCTTCAACGACCTGTGTGTGGTGGTGGGGCACCCGACGGGCGGCGATGTGCGTACCCGCTCGGTGGCGGTGCCTGGCCGCTTCAACAGCGCCAGTGTGCTGCGCGAGGGTAAGGTGATTGCCCGCTACGACAAGCGTGAGCTGCCTAACTACCAAGTGTTCGATGAGCGGCGCTATTTCAGCCCCGGGCAAGGTGTGTGCGTGTTTGAAGCCGGTGCGTCGGGTGTGCGCGTCAAGGTGGGCGTGCTGATTTGCGAAGATGCCTGGTTTGAAGCCCCTGCGCGTGATGCCGCACAAGCCGGTGCGCAGCTGCTGGCGGTCATCAATGCCTCACCTTTTCATGTGGGTAAAGGGCTTGAGCGCGAGCAAATGATGCGTGAGCGGGTGCTGGCCTGCGGCTTGCCGCTGGTT
This sequence comes from Rhodoferax sp., assembly GCF_028715765.1. GTDB lineage: Bacteria > Pseudomonadota > Gammaproteobacteria > Burkholderiales > Burkholderiaceae_C > Rhodoferax. Next base: position 220 of record NZ_JAQURE010000040.1, on the reverse strand, counting down.
TATGCACACCTGGTGGGCGGGCAAGACGAGGTGGTGTTTGAAGGGCGTTCATTTGCCTTGAATGCCGATGGCACGGTTGCGGCGCGTGCCCCCGGTTTTATAGAAAATCAGCTTCTAGTGCACGTTAATCAAGCGCAAGATGCTATGTTTTTGAGTGCAAACATTGTGCCTGAGCAGACTGCAGATGCCGATTTGTGGCACGCGCTGGTGCTGGGGGTGC
>NZ_JAQURE010000039.1 GCF_028715765.1 Rhodoferax sp. | reverse complement strand
TCACGCCAGGTGTCTGGCACGCTGCCTGGGTTAGCCAGGTAGTTTTCGTACATCTCTTCGACGTACGGGGCGTTCCCACCAAAAAGGTAGGTGTTCGCCTGGTAGGCTTGATAAACCGTGTTTGTCTCACTCATATTTCGCTGACTTTCATTTCCCTTTGGGAAACTTTAGCTGGTTAAAGCTGCTGGTTGATTAACCTCCCGCGTCACGGCTTGACCGTTTGGCGGATGCGACAGTGGCGTTGGAAGGGCCGAATCGAAAAAAAGATTGTGCCACCCAAAGGCAGCACAATCCTTACAAGAAAAATTAAACCTTGAAAATTACTTCGCGCTGATCAAATCTTTGATTTGCTGCAACGCTGCGGGGTCGTCCATGGTGGTCAAGTCACCCGGGTCACGGCCTTCGCACACCGCCGTGATGGCACGGCGCAAGCATTTGCCACTGCGCGTTTTGGGCAACACAGTCACAAAACGCACCCGCGCCGGACGCGCCACCGCACCCAAGTCGCGGTCAACCAACTTGAAGATTTCAGCTTCTTGTTTGGCTGCACCGGCCTCATCAGCCACCAAACTGGTATCTTTCACCACGGCAAACGCCATGGCCACCTGCCCTTTGAGCTGGTCGGCTACACCCACCACAGCCACCTCGGCAATGTTGGGGTGGGCGGCAATGCTTTCCTCGATCTCGCGGGTGCCCAAGCGGTGGCCGGCCACATTGATCACGTCATCGGTGCGCCCCAAAATGAAGTAGTAGCCGTCTGCATCGCGCACACCCCAGTCAAAGGTGCTGTAAACCAACTTGCCCGGCACGCTCTTCCAGTAGGTGTTGACAAACCGCTCGTCATCACGCCACACGGTTTGCATGCAGCCGGGTGGCAAGGGGCCTTCGACAGCGACCACACCTTTTTGGTTGGCGCCAGTCAGCTCTTCACCGGTTTGGTCATCCAACAGCTTGACGTTGTAGCCATACACCGCTTTGCCGGGTGAACCAAACTTGGACACGGCTTTTTCCACGCCATTGCACAGCGCCAAAATTGGCCAACCGGTCTCGGTTTGCCAATAGTTGTCGATGATCGGCTTGCCCAGGCCGTCGCTGATCCACTGCGCGGTGGGCTCATCGAGCGGCTCACCCGCCAGGAACAAGGCGCGCAAGCTCGACAAATCGTATTTGGTCAGCAGTGCCGGGTCTTGTTTCTTGAGCACCCGAATGGCCGTGGGTGCGCTGAACATCACCGTGACCTTGTATTTTTCAACCAAGCTCCACCAAATGCCACCATCGGGGCGAGTGGGCAGGCCTTCGTACATGATGGTGGCCATGCCAGCAATCAGCGGGCCATAAATGATGTAGCTGTGACCCACCACCCAGCCGATGTCGCTGGTTGAGAAGTAGGTTTCGCCCGCGTTGCCCGCATAGATGTGCTTCATGCTGGCCGCCAGTGCCACGCAGTAGCCACCGGTGTCGCGCTGCACGCCTTTGGGTTTGCCGGTGGTGCCGCTGGTGTAGAGCGTGTAGCTGGGATGCGTGGCATCGACCCATTCGCATTCCACCACGGTGTTGAGATTTTTCTCGCGCAACGCGCCCCACAACTTGTCGCGGCCTTCAACCAAAGCCATCGGCACCAAGCCACGGTCGACCAGCAGCACCGATTCAGGTTTGTATTTAGACAGGTTGATGGCCTCATCAAGCAGTGGCTTGTAAGCCACTGGCTTGCCACCACGCGAACCAGCATCGGCGCTGATGATGACTTTGGGCTCGGCATCTTCAATGCGAGAGGCCAACGAGCCCGAGGCAAAGCCACCAAACACCACCGAGTGAATGGCGCCAATGCGGGTACAGGCCAGCATGGCAAAGGCGGCCTCAGCAATCATGGGCATGTAAATCAGCACCCGGTCGCCCTTTTGCACCCCCAGCTCTTTCAGCACAGCGGCCATGCGCTGCACTTCAGCATGGAGTTCGCGGAAGGAATAGATTTTTTCTTGGTTTGTCTCGGTCGAGACAAAAATCAGCGCAGCTTGATCGGCACGGTCTTTCAGGTGACGGTCTACCGCGTTATGGCACAGGTTAGTGACACCACCGACAAACCACTTGGCAAACGGAGGATTGCTGTAGTCGCACACTTGCTGTGGCTGTACTTTCCAGTCTACCAACTGGGCTTGTTCACCCCAAAAACCGTCGCGGTCGGTAAGGGAACGTTGGTGAAATGCGGCATAAGTTGTCATAGGCTGTCTCCGGTGGTTATAAATAAACTGAATTCATAATTATGGAGGGAGAACTTGCAACACCCTGACTGTTTTCAGTGCGCCTTATTTGATCAAGGCCTGAACCGCCTTGAACTGCGCATGCTCGGCACTGCGCAGCCACTCAAAACACACCATTTCAGTAGTGACCAGCTCTGCACCGGCACCCGCCAAGCGGTCAAAGGCGGCGTCGCGGTTGCGCTCAGTGCGCGAACTGCAGGCATCGGTCACCACCCACACTTCAAATTCATCTTCTAAAAGGTGCAAGGCGGTTTGCAGCAAACACACATGGGTTTCACAGCCAGCAACCACAATGCTCAGGCGTTCTGCAGGTGTGTTGGAAGGTTTTTGCAAATGCTTGGGCAAACTGCGCGCATTGCCAGCTGGGGCTTTGAGCGGCGGGCGCAGCCATTCACCCAAGCCCTCTTCTACCGCGCTGAACTGCATTTTGGCCAGGGTGCGCTGGCACAGAGCGCGCAAGTCTGGCGGGTTTTCGCCCAATTTGGATGGGTTTTGCTCAGTGCCCCACACCGGCACCTGCAACAACTTGGCAGCTTGTGCCAGACGCAGCGCATTGGCCAGCACCAAAGGGGCTTCAAACATAGCGGGCATCAAGCGGGTTTGGTAATCCACCAGCACCAATTGGGAGAGTTCAGCGTCAAGCAACATGTTTTGCCTTAAGTCAAAGTAGTTCAGTGAAAAAGTAGGTGGCAGCAAAAGCCAAGCGGTGAAGAGAATACTACATTATCAATAGCTGCTTACGCTTATTCCATAAGTGCTAGAGGGTGATTTGATCATGAAATAGCTGGTATCTTCACCACCACCCGTCCACGCACTTGGCCGGCCATCAAGGCGTGCGCATGCGCCACGCAGTCTGCCAAAGGCACCTCTTGAACCATGCGCTCCAGCACAGACACATCCAGGTCTTGCGCCAGGCGTGCCCAAGCACGTTGCCGCTTGGGCAGCGGCGCCATCACCGAATCCACCCCGGCCAGGGTCACTCCACGCAAAATGAATGGCATCACCGAGCTTGGCAAATCCATGCCTTGTGCCAGGCCGCAAGCTGCCACCACGCCGCCATAACGGGTTTGCGCCAGCGCATTGGCCAGCGTGTGCGAACCCACTGCGTCCACCACCCCGGCCCAGCGTTCCTTTTGAAACGGTTTACCCGGCGCAGACAAGCTGGCACGGTCGATGATGCTGCGGGCACCCAGTGCTTTCAGGTAAGCCTCTTCACTGGCTTTGCCGGTCGCAGCCACCACGTTGAAGCCCAACTTGGCCAGCAGCGCAATGGCCACACTGCCCACACCACCGGTGGCGCCCGTCACCAAAATTTCGCCCTGATCGGGCCGCACGCCGTGGTCTTCCAGCGCCAGCACACATAGCATGGCGGTGTAGCCCGCCGTGCCAATGGCCATGGCTTGGCGGGGAGTGAAGGCGGCCGGCAATCGCACCAGCCAGTCGCCTTTGAGCCGCGCTTTTTCGGCCAAACAACCCCAGCGGGTTTCACCCAAACCCCAGCCGTTGTGCACCACCAAATCGCCCACTTGCCAGTTCGGATGGCTTGACGCAATGACCGTGCCCGCACCGTCAATGCCCGCCACCATGGGCCACTGGCGCACCACCGGACTTTTGTTGGTGATGGCCAAGCCATCCTTGTAATTCAACGTGGAGTAAGCCACGGCCAGCGTGACATCACCCTCAGGCAAGCTGGACTCGTCGAGCTGAGCCAGTTCCGCATGAAAATTTGGCGTGTTTTGCAACACAAGTGCAGTGAACATAAAAATCCTCAAAGTATTGAAATCAATGGGTTACAACAGCTTTCCAGGACGATTCTGAAAAATACAAACCCGTTAAACTCTGGCAATGCTACAACCCTTGCGAACCCTTGCAATTTCAATGTGCTTTCTGTTGGCACTTGCTGCCCACGCAGCACCGCCAGAAACCCCTGAAGAGCCGATTTTGCTGACTGCAGGCAAGGGCTTGATCACCCAAATTGACCAAATGCGCGTCAGCGTCACGGACAAATCTACCGCCTTGCTGGCCAATGCCCTTGGGTTTTTAGGCGTGCCCTACAAGCGCGGTGGCAGTTCAGCTGACACCGGGTTTGACTGCAGCGGCTTCGTCAAAGCCACGTTTGAACAAACTTTGGGTTTGATCTTGCCGCGCAGAGCCGAACAGCAAGCTGCAGTCACTGAAAAAATCGACAAAACCGAACTTCAACCCGGTGACTTGGTGTTTTTCAACACCATGCGCCGCGCCTTCAGCCATGTGGGCATCTATTTGGGCGATGGTCAATTTGTGCATTCGCCCAAGCCTGGCGCTCAAGTGCGGGTTGAAAGCATGGACATAGCTTACTGGCGCAAACGGTTTGATGGCGCCCGTCGAATTTTGACGTTGAGCCCTGAACCCGACCCCGTCAGCTTGGTGAATGAATCCAGAAACTCACCACCGGTGCGCTGAGATCGTTGAACGTGGTGCCCAGAGCCACCTCACCCTTGCCGTGCAACACACACTCTTCCCGGCGCAGCAGCAGGTCTGAGCCCCCCCCGGCAAATCGCACCCAAGAACCATAGGTGCTGACATCGGTCAACACCACATTGCCATTGCGCCAATCCAGCCGGGCGTGGCGCCGCGACACATGCAAATCGCTCACCACAAAGTCGGCCTGGCGGATGCGTCCAATGTGGATAGGCAACTCAAAGGTTTTGAATGTTTTGTGCTCGGTGAGCCAAGACAATTCAATCCGCACGGCTAGGTTGGACAAAGAAGCTTCTTGGTCAGCGTCAAAGTCAGGCGAATGTATGGTGAACAAATCTGAGTCCACATCTTCTTGCCATTCCACTTGGTAGACAGTGCAGGCCTCGGTGCGGCCTTTGACATGGATGGGACCCAGGAAACGGGTGCGCACGCCAGTGGGCAACTTGACATCGTCCAACACCTGGCTGCTGACCCAAATCTGATGCGCCCCGGTCAACTCGCTCAACCTGGCAGCAATGTTGACGGCGTCCCCATAACAATCCTCGTCAACCAATTCAATTTCACCGAAGGCGACCCCTATGCGCAGTGGCATGTAGATAGCAGGTGGTGTGTGTGCCAACTTTTTGGCGTAGTCACGTTGAACGTTCACCACGGCAGCCAAGGCGTGCGTTTTTTCTTTGAACGTGACCAGCACCCCGTCACCCAAAAACTTCACCACACGGCCACCACCGGCCTTGAATTCCGCCCCTAGCCAGGTGGTGATCTCGGTCACCGCGGCAGTGGCTTTGGCGTTGCCCAACGACTCAAACACGGCTGTGCTGCCAAACAGATCAGCAAAAACAACGGTGGATTGAACGCCCATGAGCATGATTTGAAAATGATTTGGCGTGAGTTTAGAGGAAGTGCGCGCGCGTAGGCATTAAACATGCCCCCAGACCAGCATGACATCACGCCCGTCCACAGCCAGATCGGCTTTGGCACCCACTGGCAGCAAGACTTTGGTGGGTACATGGCCAAACGGCACATTGGTCACCACTGGGGTTTGAAGCTGCTCGCGCAAGTGGTCTACCACCGTTTGAAATTTGAAACCCCGGTCGTGGCCCACCAGGCTGTAGCCCGTGAACTGCCCCAGCAAAATGGCTTTTTGACGCCCCAACACACCGGCATACACAAGCTGCGTCAACATGCGCTCAATCCGGTAAGGATGCTCTGCGACGTCTTCCAAAAACAACATACCACCCTCGATGTTTGGGAAATACGGTGTGCCCAGCAGCCCGGTCAGCACCGTCAAGTTCCCCCCCCAGAGAACAGCATTTTCAACACCAAATATGCCTTCTGAGCTTGATTTATAAGCGCTAGCAGCTATGTTTTTAATATCTTTTTGGCGTTTCTCCAAGGTTTGCCTCCACCCACTGCCCTCCCCCTGGCCTTGCAACAAATCATCAAAGCAGGCTTCCATGATCTCGTCCGGGGCGGGGCTGGCACCAAAGCCTTCGCACAGCGCAGGCCCCGCCCAGGTGACGGCACCGGTTTGCGCCAGCACCGCGCATTGAAAAGCGGTGAAATCGCTCAACCCCACAAAAGCAGTGCCTTTTTCAATGGCACGGGTCACTTTGGCATAGTCAATGCCAGGCAGCAAGCGCGTCAAACCGTAGCCACCTCGCGAAATCAAAGCCACATCGGCGCCACTGTCAGCCGCACGGTGAATGGCGTTCAGTCGGGTGGCATCGTCACCGGCAAACCGCTGGTGACTGGCCAACGCAGCGGCATCGACCTCCACCTCATGGCCTAAGGCCTGCAACCGCTCCAGACCGCGTTTGAAAGCCGCTTTGTCCCTAACTGCACCAGAAGGCGAATAGATATAGATGTGTTTTTTCATGATTTTTTCTCGTCAAACTGTCGCACAACACGCATGGCGGCTCGGTAGCCTGCATGTGGATAAGGGGCATTGGCTTCAACAAGGGGCATGGCCTGCCAAGCACAAGATTCTCTTTCAATTGTGATGCCCTGCGCCATGTCCAGCAACGCATCACTGACTGAGCCCACGCGGTGCAGTTTGAACCGCTCACCCGGCGCTGGTTGAGTTGCTTCGGCAGGCGTATCGGCCGGGAAGCAAAGCTCGTCGCCTTGCGGCTCCAACAGCAGCACCATGGACACATTCAACCGCCGCAACCACTGCCAAAGCACTTGCGCATGGCGGGTTTGAGTGTGCCATGCGGGTTTTTTGGGTTTGTCACTTCTACCAAAGCCCGGCATGTCCAACGCCAGCACCCGGGCACCTTGCGCCACCCGCGTCAACATCGCGCTGCGCCAAAGCTGCGACCAGCTGTGTTGACCATGCAGGAACACCACCACGGCGTCAGCTTGCGGTGGCCCGGCATCCACATAGTGCAAATGCAAGCCTTGCAAGGCGGGTAAATCTGCCAGCATGATTGCGGTACCAGGCATGGCTGCCAAGCCTTCAAAACACCGCAGAGGCGTGCGCAAGGCATCGTCACGCAAGGGGTTGGCCAGCGCACGCTGCTGTTGGCGTTTGGACTTGAAAAATGCTTGCAGCATTGCCCCGCACTCATTAGCCAGCAGCCCACCTTGAACTTGGGTCTGATGGTTGAGCTGCGGGTGCGCGAACACATTCAGTACCGAGCCCGCCGCACCCGTTTTGGGGTCTACCGCACCAAACACCACCCGTTTCAAGCGGGCATGCAGCATGGCACCCGCGCACATGGCGCAGGGCTCCAGCGTGACAAACATCTCGCAGTCTTCGAGCCGATAGTTTTGCAAATGAGCCGCTGCCATGCGCAAGGCCAGCATTTCGGCGTGCGCGGTCGGATCATGGTGGCAGATAGAAGCGTTGTGCCCGGTGGCGATGATTTGCTCGCCACAAACCAGCACCGCGCCCACCGGCACTTCACCCAGCGACTGAGCCAGTTGCGCCTGCGCCAAAGCAGCACGCATCCAGTGCGTATCGGGGTGGTAGCTGGGCGCTGTCACGGGTCTTCTGGCCTCAGGTGCCCGGGGTGCAAGCCCTAGGTTTAGGTTGGTGATGAAGTCGGGTGAGTTGATACAACGCAACTCACAAGAGGTGATGACCTCATGCCTGGTAGTCAGTTGCAAGCTTCATGAGGCCAAAGCATTCGCACATTCACATTCGAAATGCTTTCCCAATACCATGACTATTCCCACTCAATTGTGGCCGGTGGCTTGCTGCTCACGTCGTAGGTCACGCGGTTAATGCCACGTACTTCGTTGATGATGCGGCTCGACACTTTTTTCAGCAGCGCGTAGGGCAGTTCAGCCCAGTCTGCGGTCATGAAGTCGCTGGTTTGCACGGCACGCAGCGCCACCACGTAGTCATAAGTGCGGCCATCGCCCATCACGCCGACGCTTTTCACAGGCAGAAACACGGTGAAAGCTTGGCTGGTGAGCTCGTACCAGGTTTTGCCGCTGGCTTCGTCGACAAAGTTGTTGAGCTCTTGCATGAAGATGTCGTCGGCGCGGCGCAGCAGGTCGGCGTATTCTTTCTTGACTTCACCCAAAATCCGCACCCCCAAGCCGGGGCCAGGAAACGGGTGGCGGTAGACCATGTGGTAGGGCAAGCCCAGCGCCACGCCCAGTTCACGCACTTCATCTTTGAACAATTCGCGCAAGGGCTCCAGCAGTTTCAAGCCCAATTGTTCTGGCAAACCGCCCACGTTGTGGTGGCTCTTGATGACCACGGCCTTCTTGTTTTTAGCACCGCCAGACTCAATGACATCAGGGTAAATGGTGCCTTGAGCCAGCCACTTTGCTCCTTTAGCACTAGCATCTTGCACAGTCAATGCAAGGGCTTGAGCCTTAAAAACCTCTACAAATTCACGGCCAATGATCTTGCGCTTGGCTTCTGGGTCGCTGACACCTGCAAGATGCCCCAAAAACTGGTCAGCCGCATCCACCCCAATCACCTTGGCGTGCAGCTTGCCAACAAACATGTCCATCACCATGTCGCCTTCGTTCAGGCGCAGCAGGCCGTGGTCCACAAACACACAGGTGAGTTGGTCACCAATGGCACGGTGAATCAGAGCCGCCGCCACGGACGAATCAACGCCACCAGACAAGCCCAAAATAACCTCTTCATCACCCACCTGCGCTTTAATGTGCGCCACCGCCTCGCTGATGTAGTCACCCATGATCCAGTCGGCACGGGCAGCGCAAATGTCGAGCACAAAACGCTCCAAAATGGCCGCGCCACGCTTGGTGTGGGTCACTTCAGGGTGAAATTGCACAGCGTAAAAACGTCGTTCTTCATCAGCCATGCCCGCTATCGGGCAACTGTCGGTGCTGGCCATGAGCTTGAAGCCGGGGGGCAGCTCAGTGACCTTGTCGCCGTGGCTCATCCACACCTGCAGCATGCCATGGCCTTCAGGCGTGGTGAAGTCTGCAATGCCGTTGAGCAGTGCGGTGTGCCCATGGGCGCGCACGTTGGCATGGCCAAACTCACGCTGATGCCCGCTGGTCACCAAACCGCCCAACTGGTGCGCCATGGTTTGCATGCCATAGCAAATGCCCAGCACAGGCAGCCCCAGCTCAAACACCGCTTGCGGCGCTTTGTCAGTGGTGTCTTCGTACACGCTGGCGTGACTGCCAGACAGAATGACGCCTTTGAGCTTGCCGTCACGGGCATAGGCACGCACCCAGTCGTCTGTCACATCACAGGGATGCACTTCGCAAAACACATGGGCTTCGCGAATGCGCCGGGCAATCAACTGAGTGACTTGTGAACCAAAGTCGAGGATGAGGATTTTTTGGTGGAACATAGAAATCAAAACAAATCAAGGAAGGGAGTTGGCATCGAACTTGATGCATCGAACTTGCTCATAGTTCAACCGCCTCCCGTAGAACATACGGGCGAATGTGCGGGTTCAATTCATGTTCCGGCACCAAGTCAACCCGGCGCTGCAGCAATGCAGCAAGTTGCTGTGCCAGCGGCAGGCGCTGCAAAAACAGGTCATAACCTCGAGGAAACCGAACCAAAAAATCGACATCACTGTCAGCGGTTTCTTCACCTCGCACGACCGAACCAAACACCCGCAGGTCACTGGCACCGTATTGATGAGCCAAATGGTTCAGCGGGTCTTTCAATTGGCGAAGTTGTTCGAGCAGCATGCGAAATGAACCGGTGACTTTTGACTAAAACCTTTATTCAGCCCGGTAGTTAGGCGCTTCTTTGGTGATTTGCACGTCGTGCACATGGCTTTCGCGGATGCCTGCCGTGGTAATTTCTACAAACTCGGCCTTGTTTTGCATCTCTTCAATGGTGGCGCAACCACAGTAGCCCATGCTGGCGCGCAAGCCACCGGCCATTTGGTAAATGATGGCCACCATAGAGCCTTTGTAAGGCACACGGCCTTCAATGCCTTCGGGCACCAGTTTGTCGGCGTTGGGGTTGGCGGTGCTGGACTCTTGAAAATAGCGGTCGGCACTGCCTTGCTGCATGGCCCCAATCGAGCCCATGCCGCGGTAGCTTTTGTAACTGCGCCCCTGGAACAAAATGACCTCGCCCGGTGCCTCTTCGGTGCCAGCAAACATGCCACCCATCATCACCGTGCTGGCGCCAGCGGCAATGGCTTTGGAGATGTCGCCGCTGAAGCGAATGCCGCCGTCGGCAATCAAAGGCACGCCGGTGCCCTTGAGCGCCGTGGCCACGCTGTCAATGGCCATGATTTGCGGCACGCCCACGCCCGCCACAATGCGTGTGGTGCAAATAGAACCTGGCCCAATACCGACCTTGACCGCATCTGCACCCGCCTCTACCAAAGCCAAAGCCGCAGCGCCGGTAGCAATGTTGCCGCCAATCACTTCCACTTGTGGAAAGTTTTGCTTGACCCAGCGCACCCGATCCAGCACACCTTTGCTGTGACCATGCGCGGTGTCCACCACAATGGCGTCCACACCGGCTCGCGCCAGCAGCTCGACGCGTTCTTCGGTGCCCTCGCCCACGCCTACCGCCGCGCCCACACGCAATTTGCCCTGGGCATCGCGCGCGGCATTGGGAAAGCTGGTCTGCTTGGTGATGTCTTTCACCGTGATCAGGCCTTTGAGTTCAAACGCATCATTGACCACCAACAGGCGTTCAATTTTGTGCTGGTTGAGCAGCACCTTGGCCTGGGTGATGGTGGTGCCCTCAGGCACGGTCACCAGTTTTTCACGCGGGGTCATGATGTGGCTCACCGGCAGGTCATAGCGGGTCTCAAACCGCAAGTCACGGCCGGTGACCAGGCCCACCACTTTGCCGCCGTCGCACACCGGGAAACCCGACACCCCCAACTGTGCCGACAAGTCCATCACTTGGCGCACCGTGTGCAGGGGCGTGATGACTACCGGGTCACGCAACACGCCGGACTCATAACGCTTGACCTTGGCCACTTTGGCAGCTTGCTGCTGTGCCGTCATGTTTTTGTGCACAATGCCCATGCCACCTTCTTGGGCAATGGCAATGGCCAGACGTGATTCAGTCACGGTGTCCATGGCCGCTGAAACCAGGGGCAGGTTCAAGGCGATGTTGCGGGTCAAGCGGGTGGCAAGAGATGTGTCCTTGGGCAGGACTTGGGAGTAGGCTGGCACCAATAACACGTCGTCAAAGGTGAGCGCTTTACCAATCAGGCGCATAAGTGTGAGCTCCAAATTCTCGATTGTATCTGCCAAGGTACTCACCGCTGGCATAAACTCAAACCATGAATCACACCCTTCGTTTATTGTTTTTTTGCTTGGGGCTGCTGCCCTTGCTGGGTCAGGCGCAATGGGCATGGACCGATCAAAGCGGTCGAAAGGTCTTCAGCGACCGCCCTCCCACCCCAGATGTGCCAGACAAAAACATCTTTAAGCGTCCGTCAGCGCCGCCAGCACTAACAAGCACCGCTGAAAAAGTTTCAGCCGCTCAAACGCCCGCAAATACCAGCGCAACAGCGGCTACCCCATCAGCCAAAGCGGGGGTTGACCCGGTTTTGGCTGAACGCATCAAAAAAGAAGAAATGGCATTGGCAGCACGCCGCAAAGCCGAAGAAGAGCGCATTCGCATGGCCAAGGCTGAAAATTGCAAACGCATTCAGCTGGCGCAAAAAAACCTGGCCTCGGGGCAGCGCATTGCCCGCACCAATGCGCAAGGCGAGCGTGAAATTTTGGATGATGCGGCACGCGCAGTCGAAGCCAAAAGACTTGAAGGGCTGGCTGCCAGCGAATGCCTGTAAGCATCAAAAAAGCAACTTCCGCCTGAGCACTTTCAGAATTCAATAGCCAGCTTTGGCGCCAGGGCGTTTTTTCTCAAACAACCCTGCACCCCGACTGCCTTGGCGCACAAAGCGCTCGCGCCGCGCCACTTTGGGGTCAACCCGCAAGGGGCGGTAAATTTCGATGCGATCATGTTCCCGTAAGGTTTGATCCAGCGAGACTTTGCGTCCCCAAATGCCCACGACCGTGTGCACGTGGTCGATGTCAGGGTAGCGCGCCAGCAAGCCACTGGCCTGCAGCGCTTGCAGCACCGTTGAATTTCCGTTCAAAGTCAACGGGACTTCTTCAACCACCCTGGACGCTGGGGCATACACCACGGTCACATGCAAGCGGGTTTCACTCACCGTAAACCTGCTTGGCACGCTTCACAAAAGCGTCCACCATGCTGCCTGCAATTTTGTCAAACACCGGGCTGATCAAGCGCCCCAAGGCATTGTCAAACCCATAAGTCAGGGTCAACTCCACTTTGCAGGCACGCTGCGTTTCATCGCCCAACGGCAAGAACTTCCAGTCGCCTTCGAGCTTGGAAAACGGGCCATTGACCAAGTTGATGATGACCTGGCGATCTGGCACATGCGTGTTGCGCGTGCTAAAGGTTTGATGAATGCCTGAAAAAGCGATGCCAATTTCAGCCAGCATGCCGTTTTCTTCATGCGACACCACCCGCGCCTTGTCGCACCAGGGCAAAAACTGCGGATAAGCATCCACGTCAATCACCAAACGGTACATCTCAGCCGGGCTGTACCAAATCAAAACGGATTTTTTAACTGTTTTCATAGAATAGAGGGGTGCGAGAGATTGTAGACAAGCCTGGCTCGCACTCCCAACAACCACCCACCACCCCATGGCCAAAAAACCCGACACATCCACCCGCATTGCTGACAACAAAAAAGCCGCTTTCAACTATTTTTTTGAAGAGCGTTTTGAGGCTGGCATTGTGCTTGAGGGCTGGGAGGTCAAGTCATTGCGCGAAGGCAAGGTGCAGCTCACTGACGGCTATGTGGTCATTCGAAATGGCGAGCTGTTCATCATTGGTCTGCAGATTCAGCCATTGGGCACGGCCTCGACCCACATCACACCAGACCGCCAACGCACCCGCAAGTTGCTGATGCACAAGGCTGAAATCAAACGCTTGATTGGCAAGGTCGAGCAAAAAGGCCACACCTTGGTGCCCATCAATTTACATTGGAAAGCCGGCAAGATCAAATGCGAAATTGCCCTGGCCAAAGGCAAGGCCGAGCATGACAAGCGCGACACCATCAAAGACCGCGAAGGCAAGCGCGAGGTGCAGCGGGTCATGAAAAACAACCGCGTTTGATGCTGCGCCTGGTGGCAGCCCGTGCTGTCACCTCAATGAGTCAACTGACCCTAACGCACACCATCAATCTGGAGTCTCTCACCCAAGCTGCACAAAGCAATGAGCTCACTCAAGGGTGCACTTGCGCCCGCACCTGCTCTTGCAAGCGCAACACACGGCGCTGCACTTTGCCGGTGGTGGTCATGGGCAGAGCATCCAGAAACTCAATCTCTTTGGGGTATTCATAAGGCGCCAGTTTGCCCTTGACGTGGGCTTGCAGCTCGGCCACCAGTTGGGCATCAAATTGGCCTCTAGCGCCCGTATAGCTTGCTCGAGCAGCTACAAAATCTGGTGCAAGTACGACATAAGCCTTGACCACCGCACCGCGCTCGGCATCGGGCTTGGGCACCACCGCCACGTTGGCCACGGCGGGGTGTTTGACCAGGCAGTTCTCGATCTCGCCCGGGCCAATGCGGTAGCCCGCGGCCTTGAACACGTCGTCGCTGCGGCCTTGATACCACAGGTAGCCTTGGGCGTCGCGGCTGGCCAGGTCACCGGTGCGGCACCAGTCGCCGGTGAATTTGGCTTGGGTGGCAGCGGCGTTGCGCCAGTAGCCCAAAAAGAAAATCGGGTCGGGCTGGCCATGCACGTCGCAGCGGTGCACGGCCACATCGCCGACTTCATCCACAGCGCACTCACAACCGGCCTCGTCAATCACGGCCAGGCGGTGGCCGGGGTAGGCCATGCCCATGCTGCCGGGTTTGGCCGGCCACACTGCCGCACAGTTGCCCACGATGTAGTTGATCTCGGTTTGGCCAAACATCTCGTTCACCGTCACGCCCAATTGGCTGCGGCAGTAGTCAAACACCGCGTCGCCGACCGCCTCTCCAGCGCTCATGATGGCTTGCAACTGCAGGCCAAACTGCTGCTGCACGCTGCAACCAGGGCGGCCGGGGTAGGCTTTCATGATGGCTTTGAGCGCGGTGGGGAACAAAAAGGTGTGGGTCACGCCGCAGTCGCGCACCAGCTCCAGCGCGGTTTGGGCGCTAAAGCGGCCGGCATAGGCCACGATGGGGCGACCAAAGTAAAGCGTGGGCAACAGCGCGTCCATCAGCCCACCGGTCCAGGCCCAGTCTGCCGGTGACCAAAAAACCGCCGCCGAGCCGGGCTGTGGTTGCCAGTCTGGCGCTTGAGCACTCTCTAAAATCAGAGCAGCTTGTGCAATGTATTCGTGCGTGAGAGGCTGATTTTGGTTCAAACCAAAAAAGTTTTGGCTGCTCAAAAAGCCACTCAGATTGCCCAGCAAAGCCTGGTGCGGAATGAGCGCGCCTTTGGGGTTGCCAGTGGTGCCGCTGGTGTAGATCAAGATGGCGGCGGCATCCGCCCGGGTGGCCACCAGGGTGAACGCGCTTGGGGCTTGGCGCATGGCCTGGGCGGCGTCCACATCGGCCACGTCAGCCACCTCACCCCGTTCACCCCCAAAGCCCATCAGGCAACGCAAATCAGGGCAACGCGCGCGCACCAGCGCCAGATGGGGCAGGGTTTGGGCGTCGCCCAGCGCCACCACCGCCTGGCTGTCTTGCAGCCGAAACTCAAGCGCCTCGGGGCCAAACAACTGCGACAGCGGCACCGCCACCGCCCCCATTTGCAGCACCGCCATGAAAGCCACCGCCACCTCAAAGCTTTGCGGTAAGACAATCGCCACCCGGTCGCCCGGCTGCACCCCCAAACCGCGCAGCACGTGGCTCAAGCGGTTGGCCTGCTGTTGCAGCTCTGAATAAGTATAAAAAGTGCTTTCAGCGCTTGATTTATAAGCGCGGACAGCTATTCTTTGCGTAGCATCTGGCAAACCTGCCCAGCGCACGCTGCAGGCCTGCGCCATGTTGAACCACTCGGGCACTTGCCAGTTCAGGCCCTGGTGCAACTGGGCGTAACTTGGGGGAAATTGCCAATCAGGCGCAAGAGAGGGCGCTAAATGTGGCGCCAGATGTGAAGTGTCGGCGGTGGGTACCTTGTCACGGGTTTGACTGACTGGCATGTGCATGACTCCTTATGATGGGCAAATGTACCAAGCCCAACGCATTTCCAACAGCGAGTTTGTCCCGATTCGTTCCCTTAACTACCACGTTCGCCGCTGGGGTGAGCCCAACCCTGGCACCACCCCGCTGGTGCTGCTGCACGGCTGGATGGACGTCGCGGCCAGTTTTCAGTTTGTGGTGGACGCACTCAAGCAAGACCACTTCATCATCGCCCCTGACTGGCGTGGCTTTGGCCTGACGGCCTCGGGCGGGGCAGATTGCTTTTGGTACCCCGATTACCTGGCCGACCTGGAAGCACTGCTAGACCATTACGCCCCGGGTCAAGTGGTGCACCTGGTTGGGCACAGCATGGGTGGCAACGTGGCCATGCTGTACGCCGGCATTCGCCCTGAGCGGGTGGCAAAACTCATCAACCTGGAAGGCTTTGGCCTGCCCGCCAGCCAGCCCGAGCAAGCGCCCGGCCGGTACGCGCAGTGGCTGGGCGAGCTCAAGGCGCATGCGCAAGGCCAGATGGCGCTCAAAACCTACCCCACTTTAGCTGCCGTGGCCGAGCGCTTGATGAAGACCAACCGCCGCTTGGGCGCCGACAAAGCGCACTGGCTGGCTGGCCACTGGTCGGCTGAACTCAAGCCCGGGCAATGGTCGATATTGGGCGAATCCGCCCACAAAATCACCTCTGCCCAGCTCTACCGCGAGGACGAAGTGCTGGCCGTCTTCCGCGCCATACGCGCCCCGGTGTTGATGCTGGAAGCCTCAGACGACAGCATGGCGCAGTGGTGGAAAGGCAGCTTCACGCTGGCGCAGCACCATGCCCGACTGAAGTCTGTACCCCAGGTGGAGATCACCCAAGTGCCCGACTGCGGCCACATGCTGCACCACGACCAGCCACACGCAGTGGCAGCGTTGATAGAAGGTTTTTTGGGGTGAATCAGGGTAGCTCGGCAAAGCGGCTGCCAGGCACTTGCTTGGACCAATCGATGGGGTCTTGCTGCAACACCATGTCAATGTCCAGCCCCAGCACCTCGGCCACCGGCGACGGAAAGCTCACCGCCAGGGCATTCGGTGCCAGCCCCAGTTGCTTGGCGCGGGCGCGCCAAATGGCCAGGTGCAGCACGCCCGCCAGGGGTTCGTAGGCGTTGTTGTCAAACGGCACATGGGCAAACGCCAAGGCGTTCACCAGCAGCGCCGGAAAATGCCATTGTGCGGCCAGCCCGGCGCTGACCTGGGTGTAACCAAAACCAAAGGTCTGGATTTCAAGCCGCTCTCTTTTCAACTCAAACACCGGGCAAGTGGCATCTAACGCCACCGCTTGCGGCATGGCCAAGCGCATGGCCAGCTCGCCCACAGCGTGAATCAAACCACAGCTGGTAGCCGCTTGCTGGTTGAGCCGCAACAGCCCGGCCAGCGAGCGTGACACCCGCGCGGTGTCTTGGCTGTAAGCCCAAAACTTGGGCAACAGCAAGCCCGGCACGGCTTTGAACGAGGCCTGGCTGGTGGCTTGGCTGACCATGGCTTGCACCTGCCCCAGGCGCAACACCACCAGCGCTTCAGCCACGCTGTGTATCTGCCCGGCCAGCTTGAACATGGGCGCGTTGGCCGCTTGCAGCACCCGGGTGGCCAAGGCGGGGTCGCTGCCCAGCAGCAGGTCAATGCGGCGCAAATCTTGCCGGTTGCCCACCAGCTCGCTCATCAGCAAGGCCATCACCTTGGGGATGCTGGGCATGGCAAAGCGCTGTTCAAGCAGTGTGGCCAGTTCCATGGGGGCTGGGCTCTACAAGCCCTTGAGTTTGGCAAAGGCCGAAGCCATGGCGCTGGCGGCAGGCGCGCTCTGTGGGGCACGCCCGCTGGCTTGGCCGCGTTGCGGGGCGGCTGCCTGAAAGCGGTTGTCACCCGCGCTGCGAGCCGGTGGTGCGCCTAGCTTCATGGTCAAGGCAATGCGTTTGCGTGCCACATCGACCTCAACCACCTGCACTTTGACAATGTCACCGGTCTTGACCACCTCACGCGCATCAGACACAAATTTGTGCGCCAGCTGGCTCACATGCACCAGGCCGTCTTGGTGCACGCCCAGGTCGATGAAGGCGCCAAAGGCCGCCACGTTGCTGACGGTGCCTTCCAACACCATGCCCTCTTTAAGGTCGCGAATGTCTTCCACACCGTCGTTGAAACGCGCCACTTTGAAGTGGCCACGCGGGTCGCGACCGGGTTTTTCCAGCTCGGTCAAGATGTCGCGCACGGTGATGACACCAAACGTGTCGTTGGCAAACAGCTCCGGGCGCAGGGTTTTGAGCATGTCGGCACGCCCCATTAGCTCGGCCACCGGCTTGGCCGTATGCGCCATGATCCGCTCCACCACCGGGTAGGTTTCGGGGTGTACGCCGGTCATGTCCAGCGGGTTGGTGCCGCCACGGATGCGCAAAAAACCGGCACTTTGCTCAAACGCTTTGGGGCCCAGCCCGGTGACTTTGAGCAGGTCTTGGCGGCTGCCAAAAGCGCCATGGGCCTCGCGCCAGCGCACCACGGCCTTGGCCACGCTGGCGGAAAGGCCTGACACGCGGCTGAGCAGCGGCACGCTGGCCATGTTCAGGTCAACCCCGACCGAGTTGACGCAGTCTTCCACCACCGCTTCCAGCGACTTGGCCAACTCGCTCTGATTCACATCGTGCTGGTACTGGCCCACACCAATGCTTTTGGGGTCAATCTTCACCAGCTCGGCCAGTGGGTCTTGCAGCCGCCGCGCAATGCTGGCGGCGCCACGCAGGCTCACGTCGACATCGGGCATTTCCTGGCTGGCGAACTCGCTGGCCGAGTAGACAGAGGCGCCAGCTTCTGAAACAACTGCTTTTTCTATAGCTGCTTGCGCTTGTCCTGATTGCTCTACAGGCTGTTTTGACATTAATTTGATGAGATCAGCGGCCAACTTGTCAGTCTCGCGGCTGGCGGTGCCGTTGCCGATGGCGATCAGGTTCACACCGTGTTTTTGGCACAGTGCGCCCAGGGTGTGCAGCGCGCCGTCCCAGTCTTTGCGCGGCTCGTGCGGGTACACGGTGGCGGTGTCGACCAGTTTGCCGGTGGCATCCACCACCGCCACTTTGACACCGGTGCGAATGCCGGGGTCAAGCCCCAGCACCACACGCGGCCCAGCCGGAGCCGCCAGCAGCAGGTCGCGCAGGTTGTCGGCAAACACCTTGATGGCCACGCCTTCAGCTGCCTCACGCAGGCGGGCAAACAGGTCGCGCTCGGTCGACAGACTGAGTTTCACGCGCCAGGTCCAGGCCACGCATTTGCGCAGAAAATCATCCGCCGCACGGCCTTGGTGGCTCCAGCCCAGTTGCAAGGCCATGCGGGCTTCAGCCAGCGACACCGCAGGTGCTTTTGCTTTTGTAGCTGCTTGAGCAGTATTGACAGGCGCTAGAGCCTGATTTGGCATATTTTTTTCTGGCGCTGAGGGGGCTTCTGGCAGCACCAGTTTGACCTCCAATATGTCCAGGCTGCGGCCTCTGAAGACCGCCAGCGCGCGGTGCGAGGGCACCCGGCCAATGGGCTCGTCGTAGTCAAAGTAATCCCGAAACTTGGCCACATCGGGGTCAGACTCGTTTTTGCCATCTAACCGGCGCGACTGCAGCAGGCCATTGGCCCACAGCCATTCGCGCAGGTTTTGCACCAGCGCCGGGGTTTCGGCCCAGCGCTCGCTAAGCAAGTCGCGCACGCCATCAAGCACCGCGGGCACGTTGGAAAAGTCGGGTTTTTTGTCTTCACCGGGTGCGGCTTCCACAAACGGCAACACATATTTTTGAGCCTCGTCGGCAGGCACCAGGTGGGGGTTGGTCAGCAGCGCATCGGCCAGCGGCTCCAGCCCGGCCTCGCGTGCCAACTGGCCTTTGGTACGGCGCTTGAGCTTGAAGGGCAAATACAGGTCTTCCAGCTCTTGCTTGGTGGCTGCCGAGTGCAATGCGGCCAGCAGGGTGGGCGTGAGTTTGCCTTGCTCATCAATGGCTTTGATGACGGTTTGCAGCCGCTCGTGCAACTCTCGCAGGTAGCTTAAGCGGGCTTCGAGCTCACGCAGTTGAATGTCGTCCAGGCCGCCGGTGGCCTCTTTGCGGTAGCGCGCCACAAAGGGCACGGTGGCTCCGCCGTCGAGCAATGCCACTGCGGCGGCCACTTGGTGCACGTGCACGCGAAGTTCTTGCGCAATTTGCGCCGTAATTTTGGGCATAGGTCAAAAAACAGCCCTGCGGTTCAGGGCTTGAGGGTCAAAACAAGCATTGAGTTTGCCATAATCATTTTCGTGACAACCCCACCCTACCCCCTGTTTGAGAAGCTTCAAGCGGCGCAACTGCCGGCCTTGCCGCAAGCACTGTTGCAATTGCTGGCACTGTGCCAGTCTGACGATGCCGGCATGCACGAGCTGACCGCCGTGATTGCCACCGAGCCCGCCTTGAGCGCCCGGCTGCTGAAAGTGGCCCACAGTGCCGCCTACCACCGGGGCGACGGGGCGCTGACTTTGCAGCAAGCCGCCAACACCCTGGGCACCGACATGATCAAGGTGCTGGCCATTTCAGAATCTGTGGTGCAAACGCTGGGCGCCTTCAAAGCCGGGCAATCGATGGATTTGAAGGCTTTTTGGAAACACAGCCTGGGCGTGGCCTTGCTGGCCAAGGCGCTGGCACTGCTTGCGCAACCCGCCCTGGCCGACCAGGCCTACCTGACCGGTTTACTGCACGATGTGGGTCGCTTGGCGCTCTTGGTGTGCGCTCCAGAGCAAGCCAAGGCGCATTTTTTGGCACCAGACAATGCTGATTTGTGCGCTACAGAGCAGCAAAGCTTGGGTTTTTCACATACCCAAGCGGGAGCCTGGCTGCTGACGCAATGGCACCTGGCCGAACCCGTAGTGCAAGCAGTGGCGGCGCACCACCCCGCGGGGGTGGCACTTGATGCCCTAGCCCCATTGACCCAATGGCTGGTCTTGGCTGAGCAGCTCTCAGCGTGGACACCCGCAAGTGCTGAAGACCTGCCCGAGCTGAATGCCCCAGCGCCGTTTGATGCAGAAACCCTGCGCCAGCTGGCTGAAGATGCCCAACACCAGCTCAGCCGGACAGCGCAAGACTTGGGGCTTGATATTTCCGAGTCTGCCCCTGCAGCACCCACCGAGCTGCAACCTACCGCCACCGACCCGGCACACCTGCAGCTGGCGCTGGAAGTGCAGCACCGCGCTTTGTTGTCTGAAATGAGCCTGCAACTGGCCAACCAACCCACGGCGCATGGCCTGCTGGGCGTAGTGCGTGAGCATGCCGCCCTGCTGCTGGCGCTAGACGATGTGCTGGTGCTGCTGCTGGGTGAAGACGGCCACACGCTGAGCTGTGTGTCGGTCTCTGCCCGGCACTATGACCTGGCTGTGCTGACCCTGGACAGCCGTCAACACCCGGTGTTGCAGCACTGCCTGCAGCAGCACAGCCTGTCGATGGCCAATGACCAGATTGAGGCCAATGCCAGCCTGTGCCACCAGCTGGGCACCCACCAGCTGGTGGCGGTGCCGCTGTTCACCGCCAAAGCGGTGCAAGGCGTGTTGTTGGGTGCCATTACGCCCGCGCAACTGACTCGGCTGCAAAGCGAAAGCCGTTTTTTACTTGCCTTTGGGTTGCGCGCTGGCGTGGCGCTGGCGCGCCAGCTCGAAGGTGCCAGCGCGCTGGATGCCCACATTGCCAGACTCAAGCGCGAGCAGCTCATCAGCGCCCGCCAACTGGCGCACGAGGTGCAAAACCCCCTGAGCATCATCCAAAACTACCTCAGCCTGCTAGAGCGCAAGCTCGACCCCAGCCACCCAGAGCATGCTGAGGTGGCCGTGATCAGTGATGAAGTGCAGCGTGTCGGGCACATCATTGAACAGTTTTCTCAAGGCAAAGAGGCTCATGTGCTGGCACCCATGGATCTGGCGCAGGTGGTGCGTGAGCTGGTGCTGGTGCTGCAAGCCAGCCGGTTTTTCCCCGAACACATTCAACTGCAATGCAGTTGGCCGGCCAGCGCCAGCTGGGTGCTGGGCTCGTCTGACATGGTGAAACAAATTTTGATCAACCTGATCAAAAACGCCCGCGAAAGCCTGCCCGAAGGCGGCTTGATTGGCATCAGCGGTGGCACGCGGGTTGACCACGCTGGGCAGCGCTACATTTTGCTCAGTGTGCGTGACAGCGGACCGGGCTTGAGCGCTTACCAGCAAAGCCATATGTTTGAACCCGTGACCAGCGCCAAAACCGGTGCACACCGGGGCTTGGGCTTGAGTGTGGTCAATGAATTGGTAAAAAAAATGAACGGTCAAATTCGTTACCTCAGCAGCCCCAAGGGCGTGCGCTTTGAGGTCTTGCTCCCAGCGGCTGAGCGCTGACGCCACCTCTACCCGCACCATGAAAGGCTGAAGTTTTGCCCCACTCACCCAACCTTCAGCCCCGACTTGCGCGCATTTTGATTGTGGACGACCACCCCTTGGTGCTGGCCGGGTTGGTGACCATGGTCGAACTCACTGGCCATCAGATCACAACCGCCGAGAGTGGCCTGGAAGCCGTGCGCCAACTCAATGACAGCCCGTTTGACCTGGTGTTGCTTGACCTGCTGCTGCCCGACATCAGCGGCCTGGAGGTGATGGACTACCTGCAGCAGCAGCACATCGACACCACCGTGGTAGTGATCAGCGGCTTGTCTGACATTGACCACGCGATTGGCGCCCTGCAGCGTGGCGCCTTTGATTTTTTGCGCAAATCTTTTCCTGCCGCCGAGTTGCTCAAAACCATTGACCATGCGCTGCAGCGGCGTTGGCTGGTGCAAGACAACCAGCGCTTGAGTGCTCAGCTATTGACCTCAGAAAAAGTGCACAACTATCTGATTGAAAACTCGCCAGACATCATTTACACCTTGAACGAACAAGGCCTTTTCACCGATGTCAACCCGCGGGTGTTGCCGCTACTGGGCTGGACCGCGCAAGAACTCATCGGGCAACACTACAGCGTGCTGATTCACCCTGACGACTTGAGCCGGGCAGACTATGTGCTGAACCACTGCGGGCACAATTTTCAGATCACCCGCTTGGTAGAGCTGCACATGCGCGCGCGCCAGCCAGACGGTGGCGTGCGATTGTTCAGCCATGAGCTGATGCGGGTGGCGCAGCCTGGCGTCTGCGCTGATGCGCTGTTGACGCAACCGGGCTGGCGCACTTATGGCATTGCCCACGACCTGACGGAGCGCAAACGTGTTGACGCGCTGATCAGCTACCAAACCACCCATGACTTGCTGACCGGGTTGCCCAACCGTGCCTTGTTCAAAGACCGGTTGAATCTGACCTTGCAGCGCGCCCAGCGCCATGGTCAGGTCGCTGCCGTGCTGGTGCTTGACATTGACCGCTTCAAATTGATCAACGACGCGCTCGGACATGACCTGGGTGATGCTTTGCTGGTGCAAATTGCCCAACGCCTCAAAGGCTGTTTGCGCGCCAGCGACACACTCTCACGCCTGGGGGCTGACGAGTTCACCATTTTGCTAACCGATCTGGGCGCACCCGAAGAAGCAGCGCAACTGGCCGAAAAGTGCCAGGCCAGCCTGCGCCAGCCCTTTACCTTGCAAAGCCAGGTGGCGCATGTGTCAGTCAGCATGGGGCTGGCGCTGTACCCCACCCACGGCAACGAAACCGAGCTATTGATCCAACGTGCCAACGCCGCCATGACGCACAAAAAAACCCATGGCAAAGATGGCTATGTGGTGTTTGAGGCTGCCATGCTGCCCCTAGATCAACAGCTCATGACGTTGGAACATGAGTTGCACGAGGCCTTGCGCCAAGGTGAACTTGAAATGTTTTACCAGCCGCAGGTCGATGCGGCCAGCCAACGCATCGTGGGCGCGGAAGCCCTGATGCGCTGGAACCACCCGCAACGCGGCTTGCTTAGCCCCGCCGCATTTTTGCCCTTGGCTGAAGAAACTGGCTTGATCATTCCCATGACCGACTGGCTGTTGCAGGCCGTGACCACTGACCTGTGCGCTTTCAACCATGTGAGTGAGGTACCCCTGCGCATGTCCATCAACCTGCCACCACAGTACCTGGATCGCAGCAATTTCACCCACAACCTGCACGCTGCCTTGCTCAGCCACGACCTGTTGGCCGCGCAATTTGAAGTGGAAGTGACTGAAAACATTTGCATTCGTAACCCATTGAATGCCATTGAGCAACTCAACGCCTTGCGCCACACGGGCGTGCGGGTGGCCATTGATGACTTTGGCACGGGGTATTCGTCACTGTCGTATTTGCAGCAATTGCCGCTCGACACCCTGAAAATTGACCGCTCGTTTGTCATGACCATCCCCCTCAGTGGCGAACTGCCGCCGGTGGTGCTGGCCATCATCTCGGTGGCCAAAGGGCTGAACCTGCACTTGGTGGCCGAGGGTGTTGAAACCAGCACCCAGCTGCACGCCTTGGCACAAGCGGGTTGTCACACCATTCAGGGGTTTTATTTTTTCAAACCCATGTCCTGCCAGGCCTTACTGGCGCAATTAGGAAGTGGCAAGGAATAACACCCAGGTTTGCTGCAAGGCGTTGGGATGTGCTGCTAGGCGCAAGTCTCTGGTTCATATCAGGGCTTGCCCTAGCCCTGTGCAAACCCTGATGTGAAACGGCTGACTTTGCGGGTCTAATTTGGTGAATCTGGTTTATTTTTACCCACTTCAACTCTCCCACTTTCAGCCATGCACGCCGTCGCAACCCATTCTTGGCCATACCCGCGCTGGATTGCCCACCGTGGCGCTGGGCAACTTGCGCCTGAGAACACCTTGGCCGCGTTTCGACGCGGTGCCAGCCATGGCTATCGCATGTTTGAATGCGACGTGAAACTCAGTGCCGATGGCATTCCGTTTTTGCTGCACGACGCCACCTTGCAGCGCACCACCAACGCCGTCAAGGCCTTGGGGCGCGGCTTGAGCGCGGTGGCGGGCGACCACCCTTGGAGCACCTTGTCGCTGCTGGATGCCGGCAGCTGGCACTCGGCCAGCTTCACCGGTGAAACCTTGCCCACGCTGGAAGCCATTGCCAGCTATTGCCGGCACAACAACTTTCACCTCAACATTGAGATCAAGGCCACGCCTGGCACCGAGCGCCACACTGGCGAAGTGGTGGCGCGCCACGCAGCGCGGCTGTGGCATGGGGCAGCCGTGCCCCCCTTGCTTAGCTCGTTTGATGTCGACTCCCTTGAAGGCGCGCATCACGCCCAACCCGAATTGCCACGCGGCTTGCTGCTGGAGCACCTGTGGAGCGGCTGGCTTGAAACCGCGCTCAATCTTGACTGCAGTGCGGTGATTGCCGACCAGTCGTTATGGGACGGCGCCAGCGTGACCCAGGCGCACAGTGCCGGTTTGCACTGCGCCAGCTACACAGTCAACGCTGAAGATGATGCCCAGCGGCTGTGGGCTTTGGGGCTGGATGCCCTCATCACCGACCGGGTGGACACCTTCAACCCTGCCAGCCCTTGTGCATAGCCCACTGCGTGCTGGCACCCAGCAGCGCCAAGGCCACATAGGTCAACATCTTGCCGTCGCGGCCAAACAGCATCAACCCAGCCACCGATGCCACCAAAAGCACAATGAAAATAAGAGCTGCTTGCGCAATGTAGCTATGGGCTAGAGGTCTTTTTTTCATAAAAAACCGGCTCAGCCCTGGCAGCATGAAGGCCAACCACAAGGCTGGCGCCAAAAAGTTCAGCACATGGTTCAACAGCGTCAGGGCACCCATCAACGCCGTCCAGTCAAAAAGAAAAAATGATGCAAGTCAATGCGCATAAGCGGTGATTTTATAATTCGACCATGGCAGTCTGGGCATTAGGCATCAATCACACGACCGCACCGCTCGATCTGCGCGGTCGGTTTGCGTTCGCCATCGATCAAATCGACCCCACGCTGCGTGCCCTGCGCAGCGCTTTAAACCGCCAGCCCGAAGCCGCACTCATCTCCACCTGCAACCGCACCGAAATTTATTGCGCCTGTGAACAGCCGCAGCTTGAACACACATTAGAGTGGCTGGCTCAAAGCGGCGGTGTGTCGCCCGAGTTGCTGCGCGCCCACTCTTACATCATGCACGACGGCCTGGCCGCGCGCCACGCCTTTCGGGTGGCCAGCGGGCTGGACTCCATGGTGCTGGGAGAGCCGCAAATTTTGGGGCAAATCAAAGACGCGGTGCGTGCTGCAGAAGCCGCCGGAGCCTTGGGCACCACGCTCAGCCAGCTGTTTCAGCGCTCGTTTGCCGTGGCCAAAGAGGTGCGCACCTCTACTGAGATTGGCGCGCACTCCATCAGCATGGCGGCTGCAGCGGTGCGACTGGCTGGGCAGTTGTTTGAAGATTTGAGTGAAGTCAAAATTTTGTTTGTGGGTGCCGGTGAAATGATTGACCTGTGCGCCACCCACTTTGCCGCCAAAAACCCGAAGAGCATCGTCATTGCCAACCGCACCCTCTCGCGCGGTGAAGAGCTGGCCGCCAAGTTTGGCGCCACCACCATGCATTTGAGTGACATGCCTGACCGCTTGCACGAATTTGATGCGGTGGTCAGCTGCACCGCCAGCACGCTGCCGCTGATTGGCCTGGGCTCTGTGGAACGCGCCCTGAAAAAACGTCGCCGTCGCCCCATGTTCATGGTCGACCTGGCAGTGCCACGCGACATTGAGCAGGAAGTCAAAGCGCTGGAAGATGTTTACCTCTACACCGTGGATGACCTGGCCAGTGTGGTGCAAACCGCCCAAGCCAACCGCCAAGCAGCAGTGGCACAGGCTGAAGCCATAGTGGACGCGGGGGTGCAGAGCTTTTTGCACTGGGTTGAGCAGCGCAACACCGTGCCCCTGATTCAACAGCTCAACGCCCAGGCCGATGAATGGCGCAGCATGGAAATTGCCCGTGCCCGCAAGTTGCTGGCCAAAGGTGAGTCGGTCGATGCCGTGCTGGAAGCCTTGAGCCGTGGCCTGACGCAAAAAATGCTGCATGGTGCCATGGCCGAACTGCGCGGTGGCGATGCCGATGCCC
Source organism: Rhodoferax sp. (assembly GCF_028715765.1). GTDB lineage: Bacteria > Pseudomonadota > Gammaproteobacteria > Burkholderiales > Burkholderiaceae_C > Rhodoferax. The sequence continues at coordinate 2,910 of NZ_JAQURE010000039.1, read as the reverse complement.
GTGCCAATGCCAGCCACGCGGTAAAACACTTCTTTTTACGCAAAGAGCGTTAGCTGGCGTGTGTTAACGGCATGGTTTTAGGGTCAAAGGGATTTGGCTCAGGCCGTGTCAAGCGCCTTCTGCGGTTTTTATAGCATCTGAAACGCTCTGTTTCAACCAAGATTTTCTCCATCACTCCCCATGAAACCTTTTCTTCGCCAACAACTAGCCCGCTACGCTGACCGCCTGGGGGAGCTGGAGTTTTTGCTGTCGCGCCCCGACATCATGAGCGACATGGCGCAGTTTTTAAAACTCTCGCGTGAGCACACTGACGTGGTGGCCGTGGCTGGGCGCTGGCTGCGCTACCAACAGCGCGAGTCTGACCTGGCTGCCGCCCAAGACCTGCTCAAAGACGCGGCTGACGACCTGGAGATGACCAGCATGGCGCAAGATGAATGCGCCAGTGCCAGCGCTGAGCTGACCCAGCTGGAGGCTGAATTGCAGCGCATGTTGCTGCCCAAAGACCCGGACGACGTGCGCCCGGCGTTTGTTGAAATTCGCGCTGGCACGGGTGGCGACGAGTCAGCCCTGTTTGCCGCCGACCTGGCGCGCATGTACCTGCGCTATGCCGACCGCAAGGGCTGGAAGCATGAAGTGATGAGCGAATCTGCCAGCGAGCTGGGTGGCTACAAAGAGGTGGTGCTGCGCATTGAAAGCCAAGGCAGTGACGCGCTGGGCAGTGGGGTGTATGGCGCGCTCAAGTTCGAGTCTGGCGGCCACCGGGTGCAGCGCGTGCCGGTGACTGAAACCCAAGGCCGCATCCACACCAGCGCGGCCACGGTGGCGGTGCTGGCCGAGCCCGACGAGGCGGAAGCCATCAAAATCAACCCGTCTGATTTGCGCATTGACACCTACCGCGCCAGCGGTGCGGGTGGCCAGCACATCAACAAAACCGACTCGGCGGTGCGCATCACCCACCTGCCCACCGGCATCGTGGCCGAATGCCAGGACGGGCGCAGTCAGCACAGCAACAAGGCGCAAGCGCTGCGTGTGCTGACCGCCCGCATTCAAGAAAAAGACCGCTCTGAGCGCGCCGCCAAAGATGCAGCCGAGCGCAAAAGCCTGGTTGGCAGCGGCGACCGCAGCGACCGCATTCGCACCTACAACTTTCCCCAAGGCCGCCTGACCGACCACCGCATCAACCTCACGCTGTACAAGCTGCTGGCCATCATGGAAGGCGATTTGGACGACGTGGTGGGTGCCCTGCAGGCGCACGAGGCAGCCGAACAACTGGCAGCGCTGGAACTGAACGTCTGACTTTTATATGTCAAATTGGCCTCTAGCGCTTATAAATAAAGCGCTAGCAGCTATTTATTAAATAGCATTTCATCCCCATGCCCCTTCCTGAAACTTTGCTGCCAACGCTCGCCCAGGCCTTGACCGCCCTGCAAACGGCTGGGCTAGAGCGTTTGGACGCGCAGTTGCTGCTGCTGCACGTGCTTGGGCAAGCGCCCAACCAGCGCGGCTGGCTGCTGGCACATGACACCAGTGTGCTGCCCGCCAAACTGGCGAGCGAGTTGCATCAGTTGGCACAGCGCCGTCTGGCGGGCGAACCGCTGGCTTACCTGAGCGGCCACAAGGAATTTTTTGGCCTTGATCTGCAGGTGGATGCCCGTGTGTTGGTGCCCCGGCCTGACACGGAAACGCTGGTGCATTGGGCGCTGGAGCTGCTGCACGGCGCCCAACGTGTGCTGGACTTGGGCACCGGCAGTGGCGCCATTGCCCTGGCCCTCAAGGCCAGCCAGCCTGCGCTACAGGTTCACGCCATCGACCTCAGTGCCGATGCCCTGCACGTGGCTCAAGCCAATGCCCAGCGGTTGCAGTTGGCGGTGACGTTTGGCCAAGGTGCCTGGTTTGATGGCTTGACTTGTGATTACGCCCCCTTTGACTGCATCGTCTCCAACCCGCCCTACATTGCCGCAAATGACCCCCATTTGCCCGCCTTGACTTTTGAGCCGACCCAAGCTCTGACCAGTGGCGCAGAGGGTTTGGACGATATTCGCGACATCATTTCGCAAGCGCCCAAGCACTTGGCTGCAGACGGCTGGTTACTGCTGGAGCACGGTTACGATCAAGCCCCAGCGGTGCGACAGCTGCTTCGCCAAGCTGGTTTTGCGCACGTGCAGTCGCGCCGGGATTTGGCAAGCATTGAGCGCTGCAGTGGCGGGCAGTGGTTGGCCTCTTCTATCGATCACACCTGACCAACCACTTTTCAGACAAGCCCGTTAACCACACAGATCAAATTCAGAAAGACCACCATGGGATTGAGCACATCAAGCATTCTTTTGGCAGCTGCCAAGATGGCTAAGGAGATTCAACCGACGAACTCGCTCTACGCCCGGCATTTGGACATTGGCTCAGGGCACGGCGACCTGATTGTGTTACTACGAGAAAAACAACTGGTCAACCACTCCGATGCCTGTGATTACACCCACACACTGATGCAGTTGCCGGATGTCGAGGTACATGTGGCCGACCTCAATCATCAACCGCTGCCTTTTGCAGACCAGTCCTTTGACTTGGTGACATGTACCGAAGTCATTGAACATTTGGAGCATTACCGGGAAACCTTGAGAGAGATTCATCGTGTTTTGAAACCCGGTGGTCGAGTGGTACTGAGCACACCGAACATTTTGAATCTCAAATCGCGGATCCGTTTTTTTGTCTATGGGTTTTACAACCTGTTTGGCCCCTTGCACGCCCGTGAAAGTGCCTTGCACACGACTGGCGGTCACATCAACCCTGTGTCTTGCTTTTACCTGGCGCATTCGTTGCTGGATGCCAGGTTTGATGACCTCCACCTCAGCATAGACAAAAAACAAGGAACATCACTGTTCTGGCTGATCTGGTTTTACCTCCCGATTCGTTTCT
>NZ_JAQURE010000038.1 GCF_028715765.1 Rhodoferax sp. | reverse complement strand
TGACCAAATACGGGTTTGTACCGACTCCTGTCTGAGTCGCTGACCGAATCACTGTTGTCGCGTTGCTTTTGACCAGGGCGGGGTCAGGGTAACACTCGCCCGGATACGCCGTTCTTTCACGTTAAAGTTAACTCTTCAGCTGGAAAACCGCTGTCAAAGCCAGCTTTTCCAACCTACTAAGTGTCACATGACAGGATAATCACATGAAAGCCACAGAAGCCAATCTGCTGACGTTTTTACAGAAGTCGCCGCAGTTCGCTATTCCCATTTACCAGCGGAACTATTCCTGGACGGCTATACAGTGCCGACAGCTATGGTCTGACCTGTTGCGAGCAGGCAGAAGTACCGCCATTAAGGCCCATTTCATCGGGGCAGTGGTTTATGTGAAGCGTGGGCAGGACAACGTGGTGGCGCAAGAACCGCTGATGGTCATTGACGGTCAACAGCGCTTAACCACCGGTACACTTCTGATTGCTGCATTGGCCAAGCACTTTGAAATCAAGGGTCATGCTGAGCTGCTTGAAGCTTTTTCGGCAAAGAAATTGCGCAACTACTATCTTTTGAACCCTTATGAGGAGGGTGAGCGTCACTACAAACTAATCTTGTCGGACACTGACAAAAACACGTGGTTGGCGATCATCAACGGCACGCCCCTACCGGCTGATGCGAGTCTCAGAATCATTGAGAACTATGAACTTTTCCAAGGCTTGATTGAGGCACACCAAGCTGAGTTGGAGGCCATCTGCCAGGGCCTTGCCAAGCTGGTCATTGTGGATGTCTCCCTGGATCGATCTCAAGACAATCCGCAGTTAATTTTTGAAAGCATGAACTCAACCGGCCTTGAACTCAGTCAGGCTGACTTGATTCGCAACTACATCCTGATGGGGCTTGAGCCGAAGCTGCAGACTGAGCTTTACATGGCTTATTGGCGGCCCATGGAAAAAGCGTTTGGTCAGACCGGTTATGGGGTGCATTTTGACCCCTTCATGCGCCACTACTTGACAGCCAAAACCGGCGAGATTCCGAACGTACGTGAGGTCTACACGGCTTTCAAAGCCTTTTCAGCAAGTTTCAAAGATGACATCAAAAGCCTGGTGGCGGACATTCATGGCTACGCCACGCATTACTGTGCCATGGCATTGGGTGCAGAAAATGACGCTGCCTTGAAGCAAGCCTTCCACGATCTGCGTGAACTCAAAGTTGACGTGGCATACCCATTCTTGCTGGACATTTACCACGATTTCAAGCAAGGGTGTTTGACTGCTGATGAGGTGTTGACTATCACACGATGGGTGGAGAGCTACGTGTTTCGTCGTGCCATCTGCGCCATTCCCACCAACTCACTGAATAAAACATTTGCAGCTTTGAGTCGCACCCTGCAAAAAGAGCACTACCTTGAAAGCGTGAAGGCGGCCTTTCTCATGCTGCCTTCTTACCGCCGCTTTCCTGCCGATGAAGAGTTCCGGCGCGACATCAAGCGTCGAGACCTTTACAACTTTCGCAGCCGCAGCTATTGGCTGCGCCGCCTTGAAAACCATGGCCGCAAAGAGCCAGTGGTCGTGGAGGACTATTCCATTGAGCACATCCTGCCACAAAACGAGGCTTTGTCCCCGCAATGGCAGGCTGAGTTGGGCTCAGATTGGTCGCGTATTCATCAAACCTGGCTGCACACCTTGGGCAATCTCACCCTGACGGGTTACAACAGCGAATACAGCGACCACGCTTTTGCTTTCAAACGTGACCAGATCACCAGCAGAGACGGCAAAAAAATTGGTTTCAAGTTCAGCGCCTTGAACCTCAATGACGGCCTAGGACAGCTCGAGAAGTGGGACGAGGCGGCCATTGAAGCACGCGCAGAACGTCTGGCCACTGAAGCACTCAAGGTCTGGAACGCCCCAAAATTGCCAGCTGATGTGCTGGCGGCTTATGGCTCCTGTGTAACCAAGATGACTCAGCATTACACCGTCAGTGACCATCCGCATCTTGTCAGTGGGCCGATGCGTGCGTTGTTTGAAGGCTTGCGTCAAGCTGTGTTGGCGCTTGACCCTTGCGTGAGCGAAGACTATTTGAAGCTTTATGTGGCCTACAAGGCTGAAACCAATTTTGTGGATGTGGTGCCTCAGTCCAAACGTTTGCTGTTGGTGCTGAACGTGAACATTGGCGACATTGAAGACCCCAAGGGCATGTGCCGCGACATATCAAGCATTGGCCGTTGGGGCAATGGCAACGTGGAGGTCGGATTGTCAAGCCACGATCAATTGCCCTATGTGACTGGGCTGATCCGTCAGGCGTTTGACCTGCAAATGGGAAGCCTGGAGGCATGAACGCCGGTGGATTGAAAGTCCTGATCATTGCTGGCCCGAATGGCGCTGGTAAGACCACTTTTGCGCGTGAGTTTTTGCCCAACGAGGCGAATTGCCCCGTGTTTGTAAATGCGGATTTGATCGCGGCCGGGTTGTCGCCTTTTTCGCCTGAGGCAGCAGCGCTGCAAGCGGGTCGGCTTATGCTCGAAGCGCTAGACCAACACTTCGCAGCCCATCGGTCTTTTGCCTTGGAGACCACCTTGGCCGGTCGTGGCTATTTGCGCATGATTGATCAATGGCAAGCTGCAGGTTACCGGGTCAAGCTTGTATTTCTGCAGTTGGCCAGCGCGGATCAAGCAGTGGCTCGTGTTGCCCAGCGTGTTCGGCAAGGTGGGCATCACATTGCCGAAGATGTGGTTCGACGCCGTTTTCAGCAGGGCTTGGTTAATTTTCATCAGCTTTACGCGCCTAAAGTTGACGCTTGGGCGCTCTATGACAATTCCGGTGAACAACCAACACTTTCAGATTGGAGTGAAAAACCATGAATCAGCAACCTATCGGCCAGGCGCGTGATGAAGACCTGCGTTTCACCGTGGCAGCCATGAGTCGTGCAGCGTGCCGGGCACGCGAGATTGCGGCTCGAACGGGTACGAAGTTGGTCATCACCCAAGGTGGCAGGGTACAGACGCTTGAGCCTGATCCAATCCGATTGGACGTTGCATGCGCTGTGCGCCCCGAACGTCATTGATCTGTTGGACTTTCCGAGGCGTCTAGCGAGGCGGGTAACACCGCTACCCCTCGCCGATGCTGAATCCCCTGTGATTTTTTGAAGATATAAACCCGTTTTGCATTTTTTATGACTGATGAACTGATTTTCGACACGCCAGCACCGATTCAGCCCGAGAGCGATGACGCGCTGAACCTGGCCAGCTATGCCCAGCGTGCCTACCTCGAATACGCTTTGAGCGTGGTCAAAGGCCGGGCTTTGCCTGACGTGACCGATGGCCAAAAACCGGTGCAGCGGCGCATTTTGTACGCCATGAGCCGCATGGGGCTGGGCTTTGGCGGCACCAATGGCAATGTGGGTGCCAAGCCGGTCAAGTGTGCGCGCGTGGTGGGTGATGTACTGGGGCGGTTTCACCCCCACGGCGATTCATCGGTGTATGACGCGGCAGTGCGCATGGCGCAAGACTTTTCGCTGCGCTACCCGCTGGTTGATGGCCACGGCAACTTTGGTAGCCGTGATGGCGATGGCGCTGCGGCCATGCGCTACACCGAGGCCCGGCTGGCCAAAATCTCGAACCTGCTGCTTGATGAAATTGACGAAGGCACGGTCGATTTTTCGCCCAACTACGACGGCTCCACCGAAGAGCCCAACCAGTTGCCCGCGCGCCTGCCGTTTGCCCTGCTCAACGGAGCCAGCGGCATTGCGGTAGGGTTGGCCACCGAAATTCCCAGCCACAACCTGCGCGAAGTGGCCGATGTGTGCGTGGCGCTGATCAAGTCTCCAGAGCTGGCGGACGACGATCTTTATGCCTTGCTGCCAGGCCCAGACTTTCCCGGTGGCGGCCAAATCATCAACAGCGCAGTCGACATTGCCGACATTTACCGCAGCGGTCGCGGTTCGCTCAAATGCCGTGCCCGTTGGAAGATTGAAGAGCTCGCGCGTGGCCAATGGCAACTGGTGGTGACCGAGCTGCCGCCAGGCGTGAGCACTCAGCGCGTGCTGGAAGAGATTGAAGAGCTCACCAACCCCAAGGTCAAGGCCGGTAAAAAAGCCCTCAGCTTGGAGCAAACACAGCTCAAGGCCACCGTGCTGGCCGTGCTTGACGGGGTGCGCGATGAGTCCAGCAAAGATGCCGCCGTGCGCCTGGTGTGCGAGCCCAAAACCAGCAAAATTGCCCACCAGGATTTCATCCACACGCTGCTCGCGCACACCAGCCTAGAGACCTCCAGCCCGATCAACCTGACCATGATCGGGCTCGACGGCCGGCCCACGCAAAAGTCTTTGCGGCAGATGTTCACCGAATGGATTGCGTTTCGGCAAACCACCATTGAGCGGCGCACCCGTCACCGGCTGGGCAAGGTGCTAGACCGCATTCATATTCTGGAAGGGCGGCAAATGGTGCTGCTCAACATTGATGAAGTGATTGCCATCATTCGCCAGAGCGACGAGCCTAAGGCTGCGCTGATGACGCGTTTTCACTTGTCTGACCGGCAAGCCGAAGATATTTTGGAAATCCGCCTGCGCCAGCTGGCCCGGCTGGAAGCCATCAAAATCGAGCAAGAGCTGGCTGGCCTGCGTGAAGACCAGCACAAGCTCGAAGACATCTTGGCCAACCCCGCCAGCCTGCGCCGCCTGATGGTCAAAGAGATTGAAGCCGATGCCAAAGCCTTTGCTGACCCCCGCCGCACCCTGATTCAAGCTGAGAAAAAAGTCGTACTGGAGGTCAAGGTGGTGGACGAGCCGGTGACCGTGGTGGTCAGTCAAATGGGCTGGGTGCGGGCGCAAAAAGGCTGGGCCAGAGACCGCCTCAGTGGCGGCGCCGCGCCCGAGTACACCTTCAAAGCCGGTGACGCGCTGTTTGCCACCTTTGAATGCCGCACGGTAGACACCTTGCTGGCCTTTGGTGCCAATGGTCGCGTGTACTCGGTGGCGGTGTCACTGCTACCCGGCGGGCGGGGCGACGGCCAACCCATCACCAGCTTGATTGAGCTGGAAGCGGGCAGCACGCTGGTGTCTTACTTTGCCGGGCCGACGCAGGCCAGCTTGCTGCTGTGCAGCAGTGGTGGCTACGGCTTTACCGCCACGGTGGCGCACATGATTTCAAGACAAAAGGCGGGCAAGGCGTTTGTCACGGTCAATGCGGGCGAGGCGCTGTGTCTGCCGTCCGTCATTGCCAACCCTGGCACCGGCGTGAGCCCTGCCAGCCATGTGGCATGCGCGTCAACAGGTGGGCGGATTTTGACCTTTGAGTTGACTGAACTCAAGGCCATGCCCAGCGGTGGCCGTGGCCTGATGCTGCTGGCTCTTGAAGACAAAGACACCTTGGCTGGTGCAGCGGCTTACACCCGCAGCGTGCGCATTGACGGCATTGGCCGCGGTGGCAAGGTGCGTGATGAAACACTTGAAATTCGCAGCTTGAACAACGCCCGTGGCCTGCGGGCGCGCAAAGGCAAGCTGGCCGACCTGGGCTTCAAGCCCAGCAAAATCACACGGGTGGAGTAGGACATACCCTTGAAGCTTGGGTGATATTGGCTCTCTAAAATATAGAACGATCGTTCTATTTTTAAAGGAAAGCGCCATGACTGCCCATCTCGCTGTGACTGACGGCATCGCCGTCATCACCCTGGACAACCCGCCTGTGAATGGGTTGGGTTTGGCCACCCGCCGTGCCCTGACGGCTGCCCTGGGTGCGGCTCAAGCCGACCCTGCGGTCAAAGCCATCGTCATCACTGGGGCTGGCAACGCCTTCTCTGGTGGCGCCGACATCAAAGAATTTGGCTCGCCCATCGCCCTGCAAGAGCCCAACTTGCTGAGTGTGATCTTGGCGCTTGAAGCCGCTACCAAACCCATCGTGGCCGCAGTGCACAGCGTGTGCATGGGCGGCGGGCTGGAGCTGGCGCTGGGCTGCCACTATCGGTTAGCCGCGCCTGGTTGCAAAGTGGCGCTGCCTGAGGTCAAACTCGGCTTGTTGCCCGGTGCCGGTGGTACCCAGCGCCTGCCGCGCGCACTGGGTGTGGAGGCCGCGTTGAACATGATTGTGAGCGGCGAATCGGTCAACAGCGAGCTGCTGATGCAGGTGCCTGGCCAGCAGTTGTTTCAAAGAATGGCTGACTCCCCCGTCACACTGCTGGCGCAGGCGCTGGCCTTTGCGGCTGAGGTGGCGTCGTTGCGCCCCCTGCCACTGGTGCGCCACCTGCCAGCCCAGCACCCGCAAGGCGATGCCTACTTTCAGTTTGCCCGCAACATGGTGGGCAGCATGGCCAAAAACTTCCCCGCACCCCTGAAGTGTGTGGACGCAGTCGAGGCGGCCACCCAACGCAAGTTTGACGACGGCATGCGCTTGGAGCGCGACACGTTCCTTAACCTGATGTGGACGCCCGAGAGCCGTGCCCTGCGGCATTTGTTCATGGCCGAAAGATCAGCATCAAAAGTGCCTGATGTGCCCGCCAATACTGCGCAACGAGCTATCAACTCAGTAGCAATTATTGGGGCTGGCACGATGGGTGGCGGCATTGCCATGAACTTCCTTAACGCCGGTTTGCCGGTGAAGATGCTGGAGATGAAGCAAGAGGCCTTAGACCGTGGCATCGCCACCATCCGCAAAAACTACGAGGCGCAGGTCAAAAAAGGCAAGCTCAAACAAGATAAATATGAGCAGCGCATGGCGCAGCTCAGCACCACACTGAGTTATGACGACCTCAAAGATGCTGACCTGGTGATTGAGGCTGTATTTGAAGAACTGAGCGTGAAGCAGGCCGTGTTCAAGGAGCTCGACCGGGTGCTGAAACCCGGTGCCATTCTGGCCAGCAACACCTCCACGCTAGACGTGAACCAGATCGCTGCTTTTACCCAGCGCCCGCAAGACGTGTTGGGCACGCACTTTTTCAGCCCGGCCAATGTGATGAAGCTGCTGGAAGTGGTGCGCGGCACCCAAACCGCCCCCGATGTGTTGGTCACTGTCATGGCGCTGGCCAAGCGCATCAAGAAAACAGCGGTGGTCTCGGGCGTGTGTGACGGCTTCATTGGCAACCGCATGATTGAGCAATATGGTCGTCAGGCGGGTTTCTTGCTTGACGAAGGCTGCACCCCCGCGCAAGTGGACGCCGCCATGGAAGCTTTTGGCTTTGCCATGGGGCCGTTTCGCATGAGTGACCTGGCGGGCAACGACATTGGCTGGGCCATCCGCAAGCGCCGCTATGTGGAAAAGCCTGATATGAAATACAGCAAAACCGCAGACCTGCTGTGTGAGATGGGGCGTTTTGGCCAGAAGACGGGTGCTGGTTGGTATGACTACGTGCCGGGCAAGCGCGATGCCATTGTCAACGCTGAGGTGGTCAAAATGATCGAAGACCACCGCGCTGCGCTGGGCCTAACCCCGCGCAAGATTTCAGACGAAGAAATCGTCCAGCGCCTGGTGTTCAGTCTGGTCAACGAAGCGGCGCATATTCTTGAAGAAGGCATTGCCAACAAGGCCAGCGACATTGACGTGGTTTACATCTTTGGCTATGGCTTTCCGGTCTATCGCGGCGGGCCGCTCAACTACGCCAACGAGGTGGGTCTGTTCAACGTGGTGCAAGCGATGCAGCGCTTTGCCCAAAACCCGCTCGATGATGCCCGCTTTTGGCAACCCGCGCCGCTCTTGGCACGCTTGGCATCCGAAGGTCAAACATTTTGATAAAAATGGCCTCTAGACCATATGAAATAAGCGTAAGTAGCTCTACTTTTAGGAATAAATCATGACCTCAGCCGTTGTTGTTTCAGCCGCCCGCACCCCTTTGGCCAAAAGCTGGAAAGGCTCTTTCAACATGACCCATGGCGCCACGCTCGGCGGCCATGTGGTGCAGCACGCCATGGCACGTGCCGGCATTGATGCCGCAGAAATTGAAGACGTGATCATGGGCTGCGCCTTTCCTGAAGGCGCAACCGGCTCCAACATAGCCCGTCAAATCGCCCTGCGCGCAGGCTGCCCGGTCAGCGTGCCGGGCATGACCATCAACCGCTTTTGTTCCTCGGGTTTGCAGTCCATCGCCCTGGCATCGCAACGCATCATGACCGGCGAAGGCAACATTTATGTGGCTGGTGGGGTGGAGAGCATCTCGTGCGTGCAGCAAGAAATGAACAACCACATGCTGCGCGACCCCGAGCTGATACAGCACAAGCCAGAGGTCTACATGAGCATGCTGGAAACGGCTGAAATTGTGGCCAGGCGCTATGGCATCACCAGAGAGGCGATGGACGAATTTGGCGCCGCCAGCCAGCAAAAAGCGGCCGCCGCGCAAGCTGCGGGCTTGTTCACTGCCGAGATTGCCCCCATCACCGTCACCATGGGCGTGGCCGACAAAGTGCGCGGCTTGATGACCAAGCAGGTCACGGTCAGCCAAGACGAGGGCATTCGCCCTGGCACCACTTATGACGGCATCAAAGGCTTGCGCCCTGCGGTGCCAGGCGGTGTAGTCACAGCCGGTAACGCCAGCCAATTCTCCGATGGCGCGGGTGCCGTGGTGGTCATGGACGAGGTGGTGGCGCAGCGCAAGGGCTTGCAGCCGCTGGGGCGTTTCTTGGGCTTTGCCGTGGCCGGGTGTGAGCCTGACGAGATGGGCATTGGCCCGGTGTTTGCCATCCCCAAAGTGCTGGGCCGCCTGGGTCTGAAGGTGGACGACATTGACCTGTGGGAACTCAACGAAGCCTTTGCGGTGCAGGTGATCTATTGCCGCGACCGACTCGGCATCGACAACGCGCGCCTGAACGTGAATGGCGGCGCGATTGCCGTGGGCCACCCCTATGGTGTGAGTGGCCAGCGCCTGACAGCGCACGCCTTGATTGAAGGCAAGCGCCGTGGTGCGAAACGTGTGGCGGTCACCATGTGCATTGGCGGCGGCATGGGGGCTTGCGGGGTGTTTGAAGTACTCTGACCCCAACATTTTGTTGGATGTCCACTTTGCGGTGTACACCGCTGACACTGGGGCGAATGCTTCCGCGGCTGTCCCCCGGCCTTCGGCATCCTCCTTGATGCCGCTGCACCATCCGCCCCAGTGCCAACGGTGTCGAGACTTGACGTGTGACCGAACAAGTGTTTTGTCGGTTAGCATATTGGTGCTTTAACACCAAAGTGAGGTATCACCATGAGCCGACTCACCATCACGCTGGACGAATCCCGCTACCGGGCGCTGAAAGAAGCGGCCGTGCAGCGCAACAAGACCATCGGGCAGTTGATTGATGAAAGTCTTGATTTTTTTGGCATCAAATCGCGCGCGCAAGCCCAAGACCTGGTGCGCCGGGCGCGGACCAAGAGCGGTTTGAGTGACGAGCAAGCCATGGCGCTGGCTTTGGACGCGCAACACGCCATGCGGCAGACCACGTGAAGCAATTTTTCATCATCGACACCAATGTGTTGGTGGCGGGCTTGCTGACGGCACATCCGGATTCACCGGTCGCACGTATTTCGGACGGCATGCTGGCTTCGGCTTTTGCTTATGTGTTGTCTGAAGCTTTGTTGGCCGAATACCGCGCTGTGTTGCTTCGGCCCCATTTGCGCAAGCTTCATGGGCTGTCAGAGGCCGAAGTTGATTCGATTCTGGTTGATCTGGCCCAGCACGCCATTGTGCTGGCCGTTGACGGCAACGCGGCCAAGCGGGTTGCGCCAGACCCTGGGGATCAGTTTTTATGGGATTTGCTGGCCAGTCGCCAAGATTTGGTGCTGGTCACGGGTGACAAGTTGTTGCTGCAAGATGCGACTATGCAAGCCCGCGTGATCACCCCCGCCGCCTTTGCCTCACAGTGGTTGGCCTAACGCAAAAAACTACCCCATGCCCCCCCATGACCCCCCAAGACTTCATCACCAAATGGGGCTCCGGCGGCCCGGCCTACACGCTCAACGAGCGCCAGAGCGCGCAGCCCCACTTCATTGACTTGTGCCAACTGCTGGGTGTGCCCCTGCCAGGCAGCGCGGGTGACTATATTTTTGAGCAAGACACCCTGGTGCTGCCACCCAAGCCGCCTGGGCGAGCGGCAACCAGGCTCAGGCGATGGCCAACACCGTTGCCTACGTGCTGGCCTGGCTTTGGTTGGATATGACGTTGTAAACCCTGCGACATATTGCTACTATATAAATAGCTTCTTAAGCATGTGAAATAAGCGCTACAGCCTATTTTTATCAATAAAAATCGTCCAAGATCGGCGCTTGGCTGCATGTGGTGAAGGCGGTTGATTTGACCTGTGCGGAGATGACTGACGATGTGGTTTAACGGTTTTTTCTAGTTAGCTGGCATGGTTGGGCAGTTTGAACACTTGGAGTGCTTGAGTCAGATTGTCTGTTTGACTAGACAAGTTACCTGCGGCCGCGGCCGCTTCCTCCACCAACGCCGCGTTTTGTTGCGTGACATCGTCCAATGAGCGAATGGCTTCACTGATCTGCCCAATGTTGCCGCCCTGGGTGCATGTGGCGCTGGTGATGTCGGCCATGATGGTGGTGACCTTTTCAACCGACTCGATGGCTTTTTGCATGCTGACACCGGCCTCGGCCGTTAGAGACATGCCGTTGTCTACCTGTGTGATGGAGGCGTCAATGAGCTGCTTGATGTCTTTGGCAGCAGCTGCACTGCGCCCAGCCAGGCTGCGCACTTCTGCTGCCACCACGGCAAAGCCACGGCCTTGTTCCCCCGCGCGAGCCGCTTCCACAGCGGCGTTCAGGGCCAAGATATTGGTTTGAAACGCAATGCCGTCGATCAAGCCAATGATGTCCACAATTTTGCGTGACGCTGAGTTGATGTCCTGCATGGTGTGCACCATCTGCGCCACGATTTGACCGCTTTCTTTCACCACTGCAGCGGCACTTTGAGCTGATTCATCTGCATGTGCTGCATTGCTGGCGCTTAGCTGCACAGCGCTGGAGAGTTCGGCCATACTGGCCGATGTTTCTTCCAGGCTGGCGGCTTGGGATTCGGTGCGGTTAGATAAATCCATGTTGCCCGTGGCAATTTCTTGTGTGGCCAGGTGGATGCTGCTGAAGTTGCTGCGCACATCACCAATGATGCTGCGCAAGTTGACGTTGGTTTGACGCAAAGCGTTTTGCAATTGCCCCAGCTCAGACTGGTCGGCCGCGGCTATCTGACGCGTCAAGTCGCCACCAGCCATGGTTTGTGCCGCGTGGGTAATGCGCTGCAAGGGTGTTAGCACGTTGCGCTGCAAGCTCAAGGCAATGGATATCACCGCCAACAGCCCCAGCCCACTCACTCCCAATACAAAAGCATGGGTGGTGGGGAGCACGTTGGGCAAAAGCACCGGCAATGCCAGTAGCACAAAGGCCAGCACGGCAACCGCCAAGCTTAATTGAAGCCGAGGCTTCAACCCAACGCGCGCCAGCTTTTCCCAGAGGCTCCGGCTGACCACGCCACCGTCTTGAATGCGCAGATGGCGTGGATTGCCGTTGCGGATTTCCTGGTAGGCAGTTTCGGCGTTTTGGACTTGGTCCCGGCTGGGTTTGGTTCGAACCGACATGTAGCCCACAGGCTGGTCGCGGTCATATACCGGCGTGATGTTGGCCAAAACCCAATAAAAGTCACCCGATTTGGTGCGATTTTTCACCATACCTGTCCAGGGACGCCCCGATTTGATGGTGGCCCATAAATCCGCAAAGGCCTCAACCGGCATGTCGGGGTGGCGCAAGATGTTTTGTGGCGCCCCCAACAGCTCTTGCACCGAATACCCGCTGATTTCTACAAAGTACGGGTTGGCATAGGTGATGTTGCCGTGCAAGTCGGTGGTAGAGACGATGGAAAACGTGTCGCTGAGGACAACTTCAGTGTTGGTGACTGGTAAATTGGAACGCATGGCTTTATTTCTTGATTGAAATCAATTTGCTTTTATCAATATATTTTGATTGATCTGCTACCTACTGCCTCGTCTGCTCTTTCGTGTTTGCCCTTGAGGTGCAAAAAATTGGGTTTGATGATGGCCTCAACCTTCTGTGGTGTGGCGTTTAGCGTCCGGACAGTTTTTAGCCTAAAAACAAAGCTATTGCTGCCAAAATTGACATATTTCTTTCCCATCCATTAAACCCGGGATTTTTTATGCGCCAAACCGTTCACCAACTTTTTAACCTGACCGGCAAAACCGCTCTCATCACCGGCGGCTCGCGCGGGCTGGGGCTGCAAATGGCGCACGCGCTGGGTGAAGCGGGCGCGCGCGTGATGTTGGCCGCGCGCAAGGCCGATGAGCTGGAAGCCGCCACCGCCGACTTGCAAGCCGCTGGCATCGACGCGCGTTGGGTGGCGGCCGACTGCGCGGTCGAACCCGACCTGGACAAACTGGTGTCTGAGACCTTGCAGCGCATGGGCGACATCGACATTCTGGTCAACAACGCGGGTGCCACTTGGGGCGCACCCGCGCAAGACCACCCCATAGAAGCCTGGGACAAAGTGATGGCGCTCAACGTGCGCGGCT
This sequence comes from Rhodoferax sp., assembly GCF_028715765.1. Taxonomy (GTDB): domain Bacteria; phylum Pseudomonadota; class Gammaproteobacteria; order Burkholderiales; family Burkholderiaceae_C; genus Rhodoferax. The sequence goes on along the minus strand of NZ_JAQURE010000038.1, from coordinate 19,557 downwards.
ACTTTTTGCTCAGCCAACTGGTGGGCAAACACAGCATGATTGAGCGTGGCGGGCGCATCATCAACGTGGCTTCCATTGCCGGTCTGGGCGGCAACCCGGCGGGCATGCACACCCTGGCCTACAACACCAGCAAAGGCGCGGTGATCAACTTCACCCGTGCGCTGGCGTGTGAATGGGGGCGCTACGGCATCAACGTCAACGCCATTTGCCCGGGCTTTTTCCCCAGCAAGATGACCGCCGGCACGCTGGCCGCGCTGGGTGAAGAGCGTATTGCTGGCAGCGCTCCGCTGCAACGCCTGGGCGACGAAGAAGATTTGAAAGGCATCACACTGCTTTTTGCCAGCGATGCGGGCAAACACATCACCGGGCAGTGGCTGGCGGTGGACGGCGGCGTGAGCGCCAGGGTAGGGGGCTGAGCATGCCAAAAACAGAGCCCGAAGCTGCCACTCAAGTGCCTGCGGGGCTTGACTTTGGCGTGCAGATTCCGTTTGTCAGCCACCTGGGCTTTGTGCTCACGCGCTTTGCTGATGGGCAGTCCGAAATCACTTTCACAGCGCGCCCCGAGCATCTCAACTCGTATGGTGTCACGCACGGCGGTGCGCTGATGACGCTGCTGGACGTGACCATGGCGATGGCCGCGCGTGCCGATATGCCACAGGTGGGCGTGGTGACGATCGAGATGAAGACCAGCTTCATGCGTCCATCGCATGGCCCGCTGGTAGCTCGCGGCAAACTGCTGCACCGCACCGCCACCCTGGCCTTCACCGAGGCCACCGTGTTTGATCAAGACGGCAAAGCCTGCGCGCACGCTACTGGCACCTTCAAAACCATCAAGCGATTGCCCACCAGCGCACGCAGTGTGCAAGACTGGAATCGCCCAAGTTTGGCCGCAGATGCATAACAAAATATGCTGCTAGCCCTTATTGAATAAGTGCTAGCAGCTTCTTTATTCATAGTAAGTCAAGAAAATATCACCATGCCCATGAATCAACAAATCGTGCTCGACAATCGTCCCACCGGCGAAGCCGTGGCCAGCAATTTCAAATTGGTGAGCAGCCCCACACCTGCATTGACAGACGGCCAGGTGCTGGTTCGTCACCACTACCTGAGCCTGGACCCTTACATGCGCGGCCGCATGAATGACGGCAAAAGCTACGCCGCGCCACAGCCGCTGGGTGAGGTGATGATTGGCGGCACGGTGGGCGAGGTGGTTGAGAGCCGTCACGCCAAGTTTGTCGTGGGTGACCAGGTGGTCGGCATGGGCGGCTGGCAAGAGTACAGCGTGGTCAACGGCAACGATGTGGGCGCCTTACGCAAGGTCGGCAAGGTCGATGCCACACACATTCCTTTGAGCGCCTATCTGGGTGCGGTGGGTATGCCCGGCGTGACGGCCTGGTACGGGCTGGTCAAGATCATTGAGCCAAAAGCCGGTGAAACCATGGTGGTGAGTGCCGCGACCGGCGCGGTGGGCAGTGCGTTTGGCGCGCTGGCCAAAGCGCGCGGCTGCCGTGTGGTGGGCATTGCCGGTGGGCCGGACAAGTGCAAATACGCCGTTGATGAACTGGGTTTTGACGACTGCATTGACTACAAGCAGCACCCGCATGTGGGCTCATTGGCCAAAGCGCTCAAGGTGGCGTGCCCGAACGGCATTGACGGCTATTTTGAAAATGTGGGCGGCATGATTCTGGACGCGGTGCTGCTGCGCATGAACGCCTTTGGCCGTATTACGGTGTGCGGCATGATTGCCGGCTACAACGGCGAGCCGCTGCCCATGACCAACCCGGCGTTGATTCTGGTGAGCCGCCTCAAGGTGCAGGGCTTCATCGTCAGCGAGCACATGGAAGTCTGGCCCGAAGCCCTGAAAGAACTGGGCACACTGGTGGCTTCAGGCAAATTGCGCCCGCGCGAATCGGTGGCGCAAGGCATCGCCGCCGCACCCGAGGCGTTTCTGGGGCTGCTCAAGGGCAAAAATTTTGGCAAGCAACTGGTGAAGTTGGTTTAACTGGTGTTGTGTGCTGCTTGGATTAGTATAAAAAATATAGCTGCTCACGCCTATGATATAAGGGTATAAAGGCTTTTTTACATGTATTTATTTCGCAATGATGTGAGCCTGACAAAGGAGGTGCTATGACATTCAAACTTTGGTCCATTGGCAGTCGCGCCAACGCAGTCAATACGCCCCCCAATGCGCCCGTGTGGCGGCTACTGGCCTTTGACGACCTGCGCGTGGCCGAGCTTTACGAAGTGCTGCGCCTGCGCAGCGAGGTGTTTGTGGTGGAACAGCAGTGCGTGTTTCAAGACATAGACGGTGCCGATCACCAAGCCATGCACCTGCTCGGTGTGCAGCATGGCGCATTGCAGGCCTACGCCCGTTGTTTTGAAGCTGGGGTCAAATTCCCCGAGGCCAGCTTTGGCCGGGTATTGACCCGCGCCAGTGCCCGTGGCACCGGGCTGGGTCACGCCCTGATAGACCAAGCTGTCTCCGCCATCAACCAGGTCTGGGGGCCGCAAGCCATACGCATTGGCGCGCAATTGCAGCTGGCGGCTTTCTATGGCAAGCATGGGTTTGTGGATGTGGGTAAAACTTACATGGAAGACGGGATTGCCCATCTGGAAATGTTGCGCCCGGTTTAGCGCGTATCCATGCGGTGGCTGCGCCAGGTGTTGCGAACGGGCTTGTCGTTGGCTTTGGTTTGCCGGGACACCATCACCCCAGTAGGGCAATGGTGCACTGCGGTAACATCAAACCCTTCCCAAAAAGCCAGCCGCGCGGGTGCTGATTGACCCGCTTGCGGCTGCACCGACCTTACCCGATGAACGCACCCCTCCCGCTTAAATCTTTGTTGCCCGCTGGTGCCTTTGTGCCCCACACGCCTGAGCGCATTCGCGAAATTCCCTACAACTACACCTCGTTTTCTGACCGGGAAATCGTGATTCGGCTGCTGGGCGACGCGGCCTGGGGTTGGCTCAACGCTCTGCGCGAAGAGCGTCACACCGGTCGCTCGGCGCGCATGCTTTACGAAGTGCTGGGCGACATTTGGGTGGTGCAGCGCAACCCCTACTTGCAAGACGACCTGCTAGACAACCCTAAACGCCGCCTGTTGCTGGTAGAGGCCTTGCAGCACCGCTTGAACGAAGTCCAAAAACGCCGCACGCCAGCCGTTGACCCTGCGCGTGACACCTTGGTGGGGCATTTGCTTGACGCGGCTGGCCAGGCCGTTCACAAGTTCGATGCCACTTTTGTTGAAACTTCGTTGCTGCGCCGCAAAACGCACAAAGTGCTGGCCAAGCTCACGGCCAAAGACAACATCAAGTTTGATGGTTTGAGCCGCGTCAGCCATGTGACCGACGCCACCGACTGGCGCGTGGAATACCCGTTTGTGGTGATCACGCCCGACACCGAGGCCGAGATGGCGCACTTGGTCAAAGGCTGTATTGAGCTGGGCCTGACGATCATCCCGCGCGGCGGCGGCACCGGTTACACCGGCGGTGTCATTCCCCTGACTTGGAAAAGTGTGGTCATCAACACCGAAAAGTTGGAGGCCATGACCGAGGTAGAGATGCGTCTGCTGCCTGGCCTGAACCATGAAGTGGGCACCGTCTGGACTGAAGCCGGGGTGGTGACCAACCGTGTCTCACACGCGGCCGAGCGCGCCGGGTTTGTGTTTGCCGTTGACCCCACCTCCGCCGAAGCATCTTGTATTGGCGGCAACATTGCCATGAATGCCGGTGGCAAGAAAGCGGTGCTTTGGGGCACGGCGCTGGACAACCTGGCCAGCTGGCGCATGGTCACGCCCCAAGCCCAGTGGCTGGAGGTGACGCGCCTGAACCACAACATGGGCAAGATTCATGATGCCGAAGTGGCTAGCTTCGAGCTCAAGTATTTTGAGGCAGACGGCAAAACGCACGTCCGCACCGAACGGCTTGACATACCTGGCAAAACCTTCCGCAAAGAAGGGTTGGGCAAAGACGTGACCGACAAGTTTTTGAGCGGTTTGCCGGGTATTCAAAAAGAAGGTTGCGATGGCCTGATCACCAGCGCGCGCTGGGTGGTGCACAAAATGCCCGCCCACACGCGCACCGTGTGCCTGGAGTTTTTTGGCAATGCCAAAGATGCGGTGCCGAGCATTGTTGAAATCAAAGACTTCATGTTTGCCGAGCAAAAACGCTCCGGCGTGCTGCTGGCGGGGTTGGAGCACCTGGATGATCGGTATTTGAAAGCGGTGGGCTATGCCACCAAGTCGAAAAAAGGCGCTGTCCACGGTGGCGTGCCCAAAATGGTGCTGTTTGGCGATATTGCTGGTGACAACGCCGACGACGTGGCACGCGTCACCAGCGAGGTGGTGCGCATTGCCAACTCGCGCAGCGGCGAGGGTTTCATTGCCATCAGCCCCGAGGCGCGTAAAAAATTCTGGCTAGACCGCAAACGCACGGCAGCCATCAGCCGCCACACCAACGCTTTCAAGATCAATGAAGACGTGGTGATTCCGCTGCCGCGCATGGCTGAATACACCGACGGCATTGAGCGCATCAACATTGAGCTGAGCCTGCATAACAAGCTGGCTTTGTGCGATGCGCTGGAAGACTTTTTTACCCAAGGCAACTTACCACTGGGGCGCCAAGATGATGCCAGCGAGATTTCTGCCACTGAAATGCTGGAAGACCGGGTCGCACAAGCGCTGGCGCTGCTGGCCGATGTGCGTGCCCTGTGGGTGGGTTGGCTGCGGGATGTGGAGCCGCTGTTCACGCAACTGCAAGACCATTCTTTGCGCGCCAGCTGGAAGACGCAAATTCGCCAGCCGCTGCAGCAAATTTTCAGCGGCGTGGCATTTGAGCCGGTTCTCAAAGCCTGCAACGCCATTCACCAGCAGGTGCTCAAAAGCAGGGTCTGGGTGGCCCTGCACATGCACGCCGGTGACGGCAATGTGCACACCAACATTCCGGTCAACAGCGATGACTACGACATGCTGCAGGCGGCTCACGGCGCTGTCAAACGCATCATGGCGCTGGCCCGCAGTCTGGACGGCGTGATCTCGGGCGAACACGGCATTGGCATCACCAAACTGGAGTTTTTGAGCGATGCCGAGCTGCAGCCGTTCACCGACTACAAGGCCAGGGTGGACCCGGAAGGGCGTTTCAACAAAGGCAAGTTGCTACGAAATAAAGAGCCACTAACGCATATAAATAAAGGGCTAGAGCCTGATTTATTATATGCTGATCTGACCAACGCCTACACCCCCAGTTTTGGCCTGATGGGGCATGAATCGCTCATCATGCAGCAGAGTGACATTGGCGCCATTGCCGACAGCGTGAAAGACTGCCTGCGCTGCGGCAAGTGCAAGCCGGTGTGCTCCACGCATGTGCCGCGCGCCAATTTGCTGTACAGCCCGCGCAACAAGATTCTGGCCACCTCGCTTCTGGTGGAAGCCTTTTTGTACGAAGAGCAAACCCGCCGCGGTGTCAGCATCAAGCATTGGCAAGAGTTTGAAGACGTGGCCGATCACTGCACGGTGTGCCACAAGTGCCTTCAGCCCTGCCCGGTCAACATCGACTTTGGCGACGTGTCGATGAACATGCGTAACCTGTTGCGCAAGATGGGCAAAAAAACGTTCAGACCGGCCGGCGCGGCTGCCATGTTTCTGCTCAATGCCAGCAACCCCGAAACCATCAAAATGGCACGCTCGGTGATGGTCAATCTGGCCATCAAATCGCAGCGCCTGGCCGCTGACCTGCTCAAGGTCATTGCCCGCAAACAGACCAAGGCGCCGCCTGCCACCCTGGGCGCGGCGCCGATCAAAGAGCAGGTGATTCACTTCATCAACAAGAAGCTGCCGGGCGGTTTGCCCAAGAAAACCGCGCGCGCCTTGCTTGACATTGAAGACCGGGACTATGTGCCGATCATCCGCAACCCGAAAACCACCACGGCCGAGACCGAAGCGGTGTTCTATTTTCCCGGTTGTGGCTCGGAGCGCCTGTTCAGCCAGGTTGGCTTGGCGACGCAGGCCATGTTGTGGCACGCCGGGGTGCAAACCGTGTTGCCGCCGGGTTATTTGTGCTGTGGTTACCCGCAGCGTGGCGGCGGTCAATTTGACAAAGCTGAAAAAATGATCACCGACAACCGGGTGCTGTTCCACCGGGTGGCCAACACGCTCAATTACCTCGACATCAAAACCGTGGTGGTGAGTTGCGGTACCTGTTATGACCAGTTGCAGAGCTATGAGTTTGAGAAAATTTTTCCGGGTTGCCGCATCATCGACATCCACGAATATTTGCTGAGCAAAGGCATCACGCTGGCCAATGCCGGGGCATTTTTGTTCCACGACCCGTGCCACAGCCCGATGAAGCTGCAGGAACCGCTCAAAACCGTCAAGGCTTTGCTGGGGGATAACGTGATCCAGTCGGAACGCTGCTGTGGCGAGGCTGGCACGCTGGCCTTGAATCGGCCGGATGTCGCGACACAAATCCGCTTTCGCAAGGAAGAGGAAATTCTCAAGGGCGAAGCTCAGTTGCGTCAAATGCCCGGTGTCGGTGCCAAAGACAACATAAAGATGCTGACCTCCTGCCCCGCCTGTTTGCAGGGCTTGAGCCGGTTTGGCGAAGACCTGCAAAACGGTTTGCTGGAAGCCGATTACATTGTGGTTGAAATGGCCAGACAGATTTTGGGCGAGCAGTGGATGCCCGACTACGTCAAGGTGGCCAACGCTGGCGGCATCGAGCGCGTGCTGGTTTGATTGGCAGGTGGTTCTTAAAACTGAAATAAATGAGGTGACAAGTCATGGCAGGTTTACAAAATGGCGCTCCCGCGCCACAAGACATCACGGTTCACAGCCAGTCGCGTGTGCTGGAGGTGAGTTTTTCTGACGGGGCGTCTTTTCGCATACCGTTTGAACTGATGCGGGTCTACAGCCCGTCGGCCGAGGTGGCCGGCCACGGACCCGGGCAAGAGACCCTGCAAACTGGCAAGCGCGAAGTCACTTTGACAGGCTTGGAGCCGGTGGGTAACTACGCGGTGCAGCCAGCGTTTTCTGACGGTCACGACACGGGCATTTTCTCGTGGGACTACCTGTATTTTCTGGGTTCACAGCAAGACAAATTGTGGGCCGACTACACCGCACGGCTGGCGGCGGCTGGCGCAGACCGCGATGCCCCCATGCCAGAAAAAGCCGGTGGCAGCTGTGGCCACCATTGAACCCTTTCACTTTTTATTCCCATGAGCACCACACACTTCGGTTTCAAGACCGTTCCAGAGACAGAAAAAGCCCAGCACGTCAAAGGTGTTTTTGACTCGGTCGCACCCAAATACGACCTGATGAACGACCTCATGTCCATGGGCTTGCACCGCGCCTGGAAGGCCTACACCGTGCTGGTGGCGAATGTGCATGAGGGGGACAAAGTGCTCGACATTGCGGGTGGCACCGGCGACCTGGCCTTGGCGTTTGCCAAAAAGGTGGGTAAATCCGGCCAGGTGGTGCACACCGACATCAATGAAGCCATGTTGCGCACCGGGCGCGACCGCTTGGTGGATGCCGGTGTGGTGTTGCCCACGCTGGTGTGTGATGCTGAACACCTGCCGTTTCCTGATGCCCATTTCAACCTGGTCACGGTGGCTTTTGGTCTGCGCAACATGACGCACAAGGACGTGGCCTTGGCTGAGATGAACCGGGTGCTTAAACCGGGTGGCAAGCTGTTGGTGCTGGAGTTTTCCAAAGTTGCCAAGCCGCTAGAAAAAGCCTATGACTGGTATTCGTTCAAGGTGTTGCCCAAATTAGGTCAATGGGTGGCGGGTGATGCCTCCAGTTACCAATATCTGGCTGAGTCGATTCGCATGCACCCAAGTCAAGAAGAGCTCAAATCCCTGATGAAGGCTAATGGTTTTGGCCATGTGGATTACCACAACATGACGGGTGGTCTGGTAGCCTTGCATGTGGGTATCAAGTGTTGAGCGGATTTTTCGCCCAATGCTGTTGAGAATCAAATCTAATCAGGAGAAATCATGAAACGTTGGCTATCGGTTTTGAGCATCTGTTTGGCTCTGGTTGCGGGGCATGCTGAAGCCGCCAAGCGTTTTGGCGGCGGCAAGTCTTTCGGTCAACAGTCCAGCAACGTCACGCAGCGTCAGGCTACACCTGCACCTTCGCAAGCAGCCAACAACGCTGCCAAAGCACCGGCTGCAGCACCTGCTGCAGCGGCACCCAAGAAACCTTGGGGCGCTATGTTGGGCGGTTTAGCGGCGGGTTTGGGCTTGGCTTGGTTGGCCAGCTCGCTTGGGCTGGGGGCGGCCATGGGGCAGTTCATGATGTTTGCGTTGTTGGCGCTGGTCATCATGGTGGCGGTGGGCTGGTTCATGCGGCGTAAAAACCAAGGGGCTCAAGCTGCAACTTCACCGTTTGCGTTTCAAGGTGCGGCTGCCGGCGCTGGCGCAGCGTCTGCCTCAACACCATTGTCGGCTGGCTATCGGCCTGAAAATGTGGGTAACGATGCCTCTGCCCGGCCTTGGGAGCGCAACACCACCGCTTTTGAAGCCAGCACCCCGGCCAGCACCGCTACGTCGGGTTCGATGATTGGCTCTGGTTTGTTGGGTGCACAGACTTGGGGAATTCCTGCAGGTTTTGACTCTGACGGCTTTTTGAACTCTGCCAAAGCTAATTTCGTCTCTTTGCAGGCGGCTTGGGACAAATCAGACATTCCTGCCTTGCGTGTGATGATGACAGACACCATGCTGAAAGAAATTCAGGCGCAACTCGCTGAGCGTGAAACCCATCCGGGAGGCCCACAAAACATGACTGAAGTGGTCATGATCGAAGCCCATTTGTTGGGGATTGAAGATTTGGGCAACGATTACATGGCCAGCGTGGAGTTCTCAGGCATGATTCGTGAAGATGCGGCCAGCTCACCGAGCCCCTTCCGAGAAGTCTGGAACATGGTCAAATCCAAAAATGGCAACAATGGTTGGTTGGTTGCAGGGGTTCAAGCCCTGCAGTAAGGCCGAGGCTTATTTTTCGGGGAATAATCGGGGACTATGAGCACACAGTCCCCTTTTTCATTTCTGGAGGGTCTCCTCCAAAAATTCCCACTTTCTCAAATTCAACCACCCGCCTGGGCGGTCAACGAAGCGCAGCGCCGCATGGTTTTGTTGCTGAACCATGTGTTGATGCAAGAGCCCGAAGCCATGGCACGGCTGGCTCGGCAAAAAAACCAGGTGATGCTGGTTCAGTGGCGCACTTTTAATTTCAAGTTGCAAGCCACCCCAGCGGGTTTGCTCGACTTGGCCAGCGCTGAAACACCAGCCGACTTGGTGATGACCTTGACTGACGAATCACCTTGGTCTTTGGCACAGGCCACCTTGCGTGGCGAAAAACCTGCAGTCCGCATCGAGGGTGATGTGCAACTGGCCGCAGAGGTCAATTGGCTGGTGGAGCATGTGCGCTGGGACATGGAAGATGACTTGGCGCGTGTCATGGGCGATGTGCCGGCGCATACCTTGAGCAAAATCGCCACCACACTGGCCACCTCGTTGCGCGAATTCATGGCCAAAGCGGCTACGTTTGTGCCTGGCAAGTCAAGCCTATGACGCGCCTTTTTCGTGGGGCGTTCATCCTTTGGGTGATGCTGCGTCATGGCCTGGATGAGCTGGTGCTGACCAGTTTCAACAAGCCATGGTTGTTGCGCTTGGCACGGTTGCTGACGTTAGGGCGCAAGCTAGACGCGCCGCGTGGCCAGCGCATTCGGGAAGCGCTTGAGAGTTTGGGACCTATTTTTGTCAAATTCGGGCAAGTGCTCTCCACCCGGCGTGACTTGCTGCCGGTGGACATTGCTGACGAATTGGCCCGGCTGCAAGATCGTGTGCCACCGTTTCCCAGTGAAGTGGCCATTGAGATCATTGAGCGCGCTTTTAAAAAGCCGGTAGACAGCATCTTTGTGTCGTTTGAACGTCAGCCAGTGGCCAGTGCATCCATTGCCCAGGTGCACTTTGCGGTGCTCAAAACCAAGCAAGGCATCGAGCGCGAGGTGGCCGTGAAGGTGTTGCGCCCAGGCATGTTGACCGTGATCGACAAAGACCTGGATTTGCTGCGCATGATGGCGGGCTGGGTGGAGTCGTTCTCAGACGATGGTAAACGCTTGAAGCCGCGTGAGGTGGTGGCCGAGTTTGACAAATACCTGCACGACGAGCTTGACCTGGTGCGCGAAGCCTCCAGCGCCGCTCAGTTGCGTCGCAACATGGCTGACCTGGATCTGGTGCTGATTCCTGAAATGTTTTGGGACTACTGCATGCCTGAGGTGATGGTGATGGAGCGCATGAAAGGCTTGCCCATTAACCAGGTTGAGCGTTTGCGTGCGGCTGGGGTCGATATACCCAAACTGGCGCGTGACGGTGTCACCATATTCTTCACGCAGGTCTTTCGCGATGGTTTTTTTCATGCCGACATGCACCCTGGCAACATTCAAGTCAGCATTGACCCAGCTACGTTTGGGCGTTACATCTCGCTCGACTTTGGCATTGTGGGCACGCTGACCGCCATCGACAAAGAATACCTGGCGCAGAATTTCACCGCTTTTTTCCGGCGTGATTACAAACGCGTGGCAGAACTGCACATTGAATCAGGTTGGGTGCCCGCAACCACCCGCGTCGACGAGCTTGAAGCCGCAGTGCGTGCCGTGTGCGAGCCTTACTTTGACCGGCCCTTGAAAGAACTGTCGTTGGGCATGGTGCTGATGCGCTTGTTTCAAACCTCACGCCGGTTTCAGGTTGAAATTCAGCCGCAACTGGTGCTGTTGCAAAAAACCTTGCTCAACATCGAAGGCCTGGGGCGCGACCTCGACCCCGACCTGGACTTGTGGCACACCGCCAAGCCGTTCCTCGAAAAATGGATGGTTGACCAAATTGGCCCGAAAAAATTGCTTGACGAGTTGCGCAACGAGGCGCCGCATTACGCCAAACTGCTGCCAGAGCTGCCGCGCCTGCTGTTTGAATTTTTGAAACACCCGCCCAGCGGTGGCCAATCGGCCGAGTTGCGCGCCTTGCTGCAAGAACAAAAACGCACCAACCGCCTGCTCCAAACCCTGATCTATGGCGGCATGGGCTTCGTGCTGGGGCTGTTGGCCATGCAGGTGTTGGTACGCGTGCGGATGTTTTGAGTCAGCTCTGGGTTGACTTTTCAAACTTCATTACGCCAGGTCAGTCTTTTCAGCTTGGCACAGCTGCTTGAGCTGGTACAAGGCCTGCAGCGCTTCACGCGGGCTTAATTCATCAGGATTTAGGGCTCTAGCCCATGTATCTATTGCGCTAGCAGCTCTATTTTCTGTAGCAATAGGTGCGCTGAACAAGTCCACTTGTGCCTGCGACTGGCTGGCTTGTGCCTCTAGTGCGTCCAGTGTGTGGCGGGCATGGTTGAGCACAGCCGCGGGCATGCCCGCCAGCCGTGCCACCTGAATGCCGTAGCTTTTGCTGGCCGGACCAGGCTGGATTTCATGCAAAAACACAATGTCACGGCCACTCTCGGCGGCGCTCACATGCACATTGATGGCGCTGTGGTGGCTGGCTGGAAACTCGGTCAGCTCAAAATAATGCGTGGCAAACAGCGTGTAGGCTTGGGTTTTGTCGTGCAACTGGGTGGCAATGGCACTGGCCAGCGCCAGCCCGTCAAAGGTGCTGGTGCCGCGGCCAATTTCATCCATCAGCACCAGTGACTGGGGCGTGGCGGTGTTCAATATCTGCGCAGCTTCCAGCATTTCCAGCATGAAGGTGGACTGCGCATTGGCCAGGTCATCAGCCGCGCCAATGCGGGTGTAGATGGCGTCGATGGGGCCAAGGCGGCAACTGGCTGCGGGCACATAGCTGCCCATGCTGGCCAGCAGCGTGATCACCGCAATTTGCCGCATGTAGGTGGATTTACCACCCATGTTGGGGCCGGTGATGATTTGCATGCGCTGCTTGTGGCTGAGGTGCGTGTCATTGGCAATGAAAGTGCCCGAGCCAGTGGTGTGGCCTTGTCCATTGGTTTCATTCAGGCGTGCTTGCACCACCGGGTGACGGCCTTGCACGATGTCCAGGCAGGGTTCGATGGCAAATTGTGGTGCGCACCATTCCAGCGTCAGGCTGCGCTCGGCCAGCGCACACAGGGCATCCTGGGTGGCCAGGGCGCGCGCCAAGCGGGTGAGGGCGGGCACATGCGGCTGCAGGGCGTCAAGCAGTTGCTCATAGAGCCATTTTTCGCGTGCCAAGGCACGCTCTGAGGCGCTCAGGGCTTTGTCTTCAAAGGCTTTGAGCTCAGGGGTGATGAAACGCTCGGCATTTTTCAGCGTCTGGCGGCGGCGGTAGTCGTCGGGCACTTTGTCAAGCTGACCTTGTGACACTTCGATAAAAAAGCCATGCACCCGGTTGAACTGCACCCGCAGGTTGGCAATGCCGGTGCGCTGTTTTTCGCGTGTTTCAAGATCCAGTAAAAAACTGTCGCAGTTGGTTTGAATGGCGCGCAGATCGTCGAGTTCGGCATCCCAGCCGTTGGCAATCACCCCGCCGTCGCGCACCAGTACGGCAGGCTCGGGGGCCAGGGTGCGGGCCAGCAAGTCCAGGCACTCGGTAGGAGCGCAAAGATGCTCAGAAATTTGAGTTAAAAAAGGCTCTAGACCCTGTAGAAATGGCGCAAGTAGCTCTGTTTTTTGAAGCGTTTTAAGCAAGCCCATCAGTTCACGTGGGCGCACTTGGCGCAACGCCAGGCGCGCGGTGATGCGCTCCACATCGGTGCAGCCTTTGAGCTGGCCGCGCAGCGCTTGCCACAAGCCCGTCACCGCCGTAGCGGTGGGTTGGCGCAGGATGGCAATGGCGTTCAGGCGCTCTTTGGCGTGTGTGCGGTCGCGTTTGGGCTGCAACAGCCAACTTTTCAGCAAGCGGCTGCCCATGCCGGTCATGCAGGTGTCGAGCAATGAAAACAGCGTGGGCGTGTCTTCTCCGCGCAGGGTTTGCACCAGCTCCAGGTTGCGCCGGGTGCTGGGTGGCAGGTCAATCAGCTCGTTGGCACGCTGCACCCGCAGGCTGTGAATATGGGTCAAGGGGCGGCCTTGGGTGTGCTCGGCGTAGGCCAGCAGGGCGGCGGCGGCGGCGTGGGCATGGGGCAGGTCTTGGGCACCCCAGGCGGCCAGGCTGGCGGCATTCAGGTGCGCCAGCAGCGTGCGCTGGCCTAGACCCGCGTCAAACTGCCAGTCTGGCCGCATGCTCACAGACAGCTGGGTACCCAGCCCGCGCACACTGGCTTCAAAGGCGGGTGTGGCACCGGCACTGAAAATGACCTCGCCCGCGCCAATGCGTTGCACCCAGTCCGGCAGTTCGTCAGGGCTGCACTCCGCCAGCACCACTTCCCCTTGGGTGACACTGAGCCAGGCCAAGCCGCAGCAGTTGCGCGCGCCCTGGTGCAGGGCCAGCAACATGGATTCGGCTTTGTCGGCCATCAGCTCCAGGTCGGTCAAGGTGCCGGGCGTGACCACTCGCACCACTTTGCGTTCCAGCGGCCCTTTGGTGTTGGCTGCATCGCCCATCTGCTCACAAATGGCCACCGATTCACCCAGTTTGATCAGCCGCGCCAGGTAGGTATCGACCGAATGAAAGGGCACCCCCGCCATGCTGACGGGTTGGCCCGCACTTTGGCCGCGCTGCGTCAGGGTGATGTTGAGCAAACGCGCTGCTTTTTCCGCATCGGCATAAAACAGCTCGTAAAAATCGCCCATGCGGTAAAACAGCAGGGTGTTGGGGTAGTCTGCCTTCAGACCCAAATACTGGGCCATCATGGGGGTGTGCGCTGTGTTCACGATCGCTTCGTCTGAGCTTTGTGTCTTGTCTTTTGAAATCAATGGATGACGTCCAGTCTAAAAAATTACCCTTGTGATAGTGTCACATGGGTTGCAGTGCGCTGTAGTTTTCCCGCCTTTTCCATGGCGTAAATGCAGCGATAAAGCGCCTCGTGGGTAACCCCAAGTTCGGCGGCCAGTGATTTGATGCCAGAGCTGATTGGAAAACATCCTTTGTCGCCCTCGGTCTCCAAAAGGTGGACAAAGCGGTCTTGCACCCTGGTAAGAGAGAGCCGCTCGCATTGCAATCGCAAGCGTTTGACCTCTTTGTTGAGCATGCCAATCCAACGCCCGGCAAAGGCTGGATCGTTGTCCAACGCGTCGCGGACTTGGCGAATGGGTATCTGGATCATTTTGGTGTTGGCCACAACCTGGCCGGTGCAGTGATAGATCGCAGATTGAAGGCTTGCTTCGCTCACGAAGCCTCGGCGTGTGCGTTGCAAGATGACCGAAGCGCCTTGCCGGTCAGGGCGCTCCAAAACCACCTCGCCGCTGACCACAAAAAACATGTGCTCGGGTCTATCACCTGCCTTGAAAAGACACGTTCCCTTGGGTGATTCAAGCGCTGCGCAGAAGGCGACCAAGCCCCTCGGCAGCAGTTGGTGAAGCTCTTCTGAGGTATTTGTAAACATGGGTAAAGCTCTCATCCATATGATTTTAATCATATGATATTTATCAATGCGTGACCCATACTCACTGCAACGATTCATGAGAGGTTTATATGTCCAGTGCCTTGTTTCAATTTGGCGAAATGCGCCCCGAATACCCGATGCCGGTTCTCAACGAGAGAGCAGTTCGTGCCGCTGCAGGGGTGTTGTTTTTTCTCGGGTTGATCAGTTTCATGAATGCCTGGCTCACCGGAAACTTTCAGCCTACACGGGTGTTTGTGGTCAGCTTTTTGATCGAGTTCACCATTCGAATTTTGGTGAATCCACGCTTTGCGCCGATCATGATTTTGGGGCAGTGGATGGTGCGAAAGCAGCAACCAGAATGGAGTGGCGCGCCACAAAAGCGTTTCGCATGGGCTATTGGGTTCGTGCTGGCAGCCAGCATGCTTTACCTGGTGGTGCTCAACCATGTCATTGGGCCGATCAACCTGATTGTTTGCTCGATGTGCTTGACCCTGCTATTTTTTGAGACGGCGTTTGGCATTTGCATTGGCTGCAAAATTTACAACTTCTTTAACAAGGAAAAGGCGCAGCTTTGTCCCGGTGGCGTATGTGAGATGCCTGCAGACCAAACGCCAACCACCTCACTCGCACAAACGGCCATTGTCATCGTTTTCGCGGTGGTGGTTGGCATCATCTCGCAGTGGGTTTACAGCACGCCGCCCAATCGGGTTGCTGATTTTGAGAAGTCTGTCGCGACCCAGCCTGCTGCTCCTATTGACCCCGCAGAAGCCGAGCGCTGCAAGGTTCCTGACTTTGCCAAAGCGATGGGACATGAAGAAAAATGGAAACTGCACAACAACTGCAAGTGATCACACACCGTTTGCAACTCACGCCTCCCACACTTCAAAAGCTTTCTGGCAGCGCCCAACATGAAGTGCACATGGCGCATAAAGTGAGACGCAAGGCACACAAGGCGTCCGCTGGCGGCTTGCCGAGGCTTGACGCCGTTTAAAAGTCGGCTTCTTCCGGGCTGGGTGTGGCCGGCGCGGTTGGTGTAGCTGGGGCAGATTGCGCCAGTTCGGCCACTGCAGCGCGTACCGCAGCTTTGTCACCTGCCACGGCAAATTTGCTGTATTTGCCCAAAATAGCCACCATCTGACCATAGATGCGCGGGTTGCCGGCCATGCACTCACGTTGTTCCAAAAAGTTGGCATCGCCCGAGAAATTGCCCACCAAGCCACCCGCCTCGGTGATCAGGAGCGAGCCAGCGGCCACATCCCAAGGCTGCAAACCCAGCTCAAAAAAGCCATCGGTAAAGCCCGCAGCCACGTAGGCCAAGTCCAGCGCTGCGGCACCTGGGCGGCGCAACCCGGCGGTGCGGGCCATCATGTCACCCATCAAGCGCAGGTAGGTGTTGATGTCATCTTCTGGGCGGTAAGGAAAGCCGGTGGCAATCAGGCATTCTTGCAGGCGTGTGCGCTTGGCCACACGAATGCGGCGGTTGTTCATGTAGGCACCGCGCCCTTTGGTGGCGGTAAAGAGGTCGTTGCGGGTGGGGTCGTAAATGACCGCTTGCTCAACCTTGCCTTTGACGGCCAGCGCAATGCTGACGCAGTAGGTGGGCAGCCCGTGGATGAAGTTGGTGGTGCCGTCGAGCGGATCAATGATCCAGACATAGTCAGAGTCTTGCGCCCCGTGCTCACGGCCTGATTCTTCGGCCCAGATGGCGTGGCCGGGGTAGGCACCCAGCAGGGTTTCAATGATGAGTGCTTCAGAGGCCTGATCGACTTCGGTGACAAAGTCGTTGACTTGTTTTTGTGACACGCGAACCGATTCCACGTCAAGGGCGGCGCGGTTGATGATGGCGCCAGCAGCGCGAGCGGCCTTCACGGCCACATTGATCATGGGGTGCAAGTTGGATGGTGTCATGGATTGTGTAGTGAGGGATGAACGGACACGCTGCGCGGCGATGCGGTCAGCGACAATCGTGCGATTTTAAGCTGTACCGCCATGAAGACCCGATTCATCCTGATCAACACCAGCCACGCGGGCAATGTGGGCGCTGCCGCGCGCGCCATGAAAACCATGGGCTTTGATGACCTGGTGCTGGTGGCACCGCGCTGGCCCAATGTGCTGCGCCGCGAAGAAACCATCCAGCGATCCAGTGGTGCGCTGGATGTGCTGAAAAATGCTCGCATTGTCGCCACACTGGACGATGCCTTGGACGGCATGACCCACCTGTGCGCCACCGCCATGACCCCGCGTGACTTTGGTCCACCCACCACCACGCCTCGCAAGCACTTTGATGAACTCCTGAAAAAAGAGCTACTCAAGCAATCAAATCAAGCGTTAGAGCCTGAAAATGCTCAAAATACTGGCGTGGCGTTTTTGTTTGGTTCAGAACGTTTTGGCATGCGCAATGAAGACGTTTACCGCTGCCATGTGTGCCTGAGCATTCCCAGCAACCCCAAGTTTGGCTCACTCAACCTGGGTGCGGCGTTGCAAGTGATTGCCTATGACTGGCGCGAGGCGCTGGCCGCTTACCCGGTGCAGTCGGCCACCGTGCAAGCGGTGTTGGCCGATGCGGCGCAAGTGTCAGGCATGTTGACGCACCTTGAGCAGGCCTTGACCCACATCGGCTTTTTAGACCCGGCCTCGCCCAAGAAGCTCATGCCCCGGTTGAATCAGTTGTTCAACCGCGCGCAACTCACCCAGGAAGAAATTCACATTTTGCGTGGCATGGCCAAGATGATGCTTAAACCCAGCACCCATGCTAATCCTGCCCCAAGGGCTGACAGTGGCGCAGCCCAAGCGCCAGATGAGCCATTTCCCATGGCAGAAGCAGTGGCAGACCGTCAAAGTTAGACTCTAAAGTATGTTTTCACGAATCAAATCTGACGTTCAATGTATCTTGGAGCGCGACCCGGCGGCGCGCAGCACCTGGGAGGTGTTGACCTGTTACCCCGGCTTGCACGCCGTCATCTTGCACCGCATGGCACATGCGTTTTGGACGCATGGCTTCAAGTGGTTGGGGCGCTACACCTCTCACGTGGCTCGGTTTTTGACTGGCATTGAAATTCATCCGGGTGCCAAAATTGGTGAGCGGGTGTTTTTTGACCATGCCATGGGCGTGGTGGTGGGTGAAACTGCCGAGATTGGCGATGACTGCACCATTTACCAGGGTGTGACGCTGGGCGGCACCTCGCTCTACAAGGGCACCAAGCGCCACCCCACGTTGGGCAAAGGCGTGGTGGTAGGGGCGGGTGCGCAGGTGTTGGGCGGCTTTGCCGTGGGTGACGGTGCCAAGGTGGGCTCTAACGCGGTGGTCACCAAACCCGTGCCCGCCGGTGCCACGGCGGTAGGCAACCCAGCGCGCATCATCCAGGCAGAGCAAGATGTGAAACGCGAAGAAGTAGCCGCCAAAATGGGTTTTTCAGCTTATGGCATCACGCAAAGTGACGACCCCTTGAGCCAAGCCATGCGCGGCCTGATTGACAGTGCCGCAGGCCAAGAGCATCAAATTGCCATGCTGTGGCAAGCCATTGAAAAACTCAACTGCCCACGTCAGGTGGTCACCATCGTGCCGCAAGATGCGGCGCGGCAAGAGCACTTTGAGGCAGACAAACTCAATCAGCTGGTCGGAAAATAGCTTGGCCGACCCCGCTGTGAGCAAAACTCATTCATGACAAGCCGGTAGCGCAAAGCTCTGGGCACTGGCCTGCGGCCAACTGTGTTGGTAGATCAGCGGCAAGCTGCTCAAGTCGTCTTTGAGCAGAGCCCCTTCAGGCAACTGCGTCAAGATCAATTGCGCCAGAGACAGCACTCGCCGGTCGGCCGTGCGGCGCACGATGTGGTGTGCGGTGATCTCCCTGGGGTGCTGCAAGCCGGCGGCTTGCACCAGCTCTTTCAACGCGTGCAGGGTTTGCTGGTGGTAGTTGAACACCCGCTCGGCCTTGTCTGGCACCACCAGTGCTTTTTGCCGGTGGGGGTCTTGCGTGGCCACGCCAGTGGGGCAGGCATCGGTGTGGCAGTGTTGCGACTGGATGCAGCCCAGCGCAAACATGAAGCCGCGCGCGGCGTTGCACCAGTCGGCCCCCAGCGCCATCAGGCGGGCGATGTCAAATGCGCTGGTTACTTTGCCGGCGCAGCCGACGCGGATGCGGCTGCGCAAGCCCGCACCACGCAGCGTGTTGTGCACCAGCAGCAGGCCTTCTTGCAGTGGCGAGCCCACATGGTCGGTGAACTCCAGCGGTGCGGCGCCGGTTCCGCCCTCAGCCCCATCCACCACAATAAAGTCGGGCGTGATGCCGGTTTGCAGCATCGCTTTGACGATGCCAAACCACTCCCACGGGTGGCCAATGCACAGCTTAAAGCCGGTTGGTTTGCCACCCGAGAGTTCGCGCAGATGTTCAATGAACTGCATCATCTCGACCGGGCTACTGAACGCACTGTGGGCGGCGGGCGAGACGCAGTCCACACCCACCGGCACACCGCGCGCGGTGGCAATCTCAGGTGTGACCTTGGGGCCGGGCAGCATGCCGCCGTGGCCAGGCTTGGCACCCTGGCTGAGTTTGAGCTCCACCATCTTGACCTGCGGGTCGCGCGCGTTGGTGATGAATTTGTCGGCGCTGAAGCTGCCGTCTGCGTTGCGGCAGCCAAAGTAGCCAGAGCCAATTTCCCAGATCAAATCACCGCCATTTTGCCAGTGGTGTTTTGAGATCGAGCCTTCTCCTGTGTCATGTGCAAAGCCGCCGCGTTTGGCCCCGGCGTTCAGCGCCAAGATGGCGTGGGCGCTTAGCGCCCCAAAGCTCATGGCCGAGATGTTGAACACGCTGGCGCTGTAAGGCTGGGCGCGGTCTGCGCCAATGGTGATGCGAAAGTCGTGCGAGGCCAGCTGGGTGGGCTGCATGGCATGGTTCATCCACTCATAGCCTTCAGCGTAGACGTTGAGCTGGGTGCCAAACGGATGCTTGTCAGACTCGCCCTTGGCGCGTTGGTACACCAGTGAGCGCTGGGCGCGGGAAAAGGGGGTGGCTTCGGTGTCGCTTTCCAGAAAATACTGGCGAATTTCGGGCCGCACATATTCCAGCATGTAGCGCATGCG
>NZ_JAQURE010000037.1 GCF_028715765.1 Rhodoferax sp. | reverse complement strand
TGTAGGCGTGCCAAGTTAGTTATCGGGATGCTCGCTCCCAAAGAATTTTCTCGGCATCGACCCCGTCACCTCCACCCTAGAGTTTCTTTCATCATCCGGGGCGTCGGCTTGGATTCATGACAGTTAGGGTAGACACTGAGACGATTGACTTATGTCGTATGAAAAGCGCTTATTTTTGAAATTTATCCGAATCTTGTTTTTTGAGCTCTGTACAAACTGCTTGCTGCACAAGTCGTGAAAGCTCTTCATGCCATTGCTGACCAAGCTCTGTGCACTGATGCGCCAGCACACGCTGCATGGCCTGCGTCGTGTCTTGAATGTGGCGTTCAACCATGGGTTCAAGGTTTTGCATGACCTGCGCCACGATGGCAGCCTCATTCGGCGGTGCAGCTGCCACATGAAGTTTCAAACTGGCGGGATCAACCACCTCGGTCAAGGTTGGAATAAATCGCGGCAGCTGTCGGGGCATGTCGGTGCTCATGATTTGGCTTTCTGCAGATCGTATTGCGTCAAAGGGCACCCCGCTTGCGCGTAAAACCGCCATTTGGCACGTGCCAAACGCCGCTCATCATCATCATGACTGACGACCTCAATCACACGCTCAAACACATCAAACCCAGTGGGCACGTTTGGGCCCAAATTAAGCAACACGGTGCAATCAACATGGGGGCGGCAGTCTTCAACCAACACCACGGAAGAAACAGCCAAAGCAGTTGCACTGGCATCCTGTAGGCAATGCGTGACAAAGTCAGTGGGTGATACGGCCCAAAGCGCAACATCTACAGCGACCAAATCCGCCGTAGATCCCGTGACCACTATTCTTGAACCACTCGCGACTGCTTTGCGCAGCAAACGGCACACATAGTTCAATCGGTCGGAAACGTTGAAATGAAACGCTACGGCAGTCAAGTTGCAGACCCGGGCATGGATGCATCAAGCAACCAATCAAGCAGCAAGCTGACCGGTCGGCCTGTGGCACCTTTGGTGGCTCCACTTTTCCAAGCGGTGCCTGCCACATCCAGGTGCGCCCAAGGGTATTGAGCGGTAAAGCGCTGCAAAAATTTGGCGGCAGTGATGGCACCACCAGCGCGCCCAGCCACATTGGCCACATCGGCAAAACTGGTTTTCAAGCCTTCTGCATAGGCATCGTCCAACGGCATAGGCCAACACAGGTCTTGCGAAGATTCGCCAGCAGCCACAAGCGCCTTAGACAAAGGGTCATGAGCTGAAAAAACGCCGCTGCGCACGCCACCTAACGCAATCACACAAGCGCCCGTCAAAGTGGCAATATCCACCACCGCTTGCGGTTTGAAACGCTCTGCATAAGTGAGCGCGTCACACAGTACCAATCGGCCTTCAGCATCTGTATTAAGCACCTCAATGGTTTGCCCGCTCATGCTGGTAACCACATCTCCAGGTTTGACAGAGCGGCTACTGGGGAGGTTTTCACAAGAAGCGATCAAACCCACAACATTGATTTCGGGCTGAAGTTCTGCCAACGCGCGAAACACCCCCAACACGCTGGCCGCACCACACATGTCGTATTTCATTTCATCCATTTCGGCCGCGGGTTTGATGGAAATGCCACCACTGTCAAATGTGATGCCTTTGCCCACCAGCACGCAGGGAGCCACTGCTTTGCCCGCCCCCTGGTAGCGCAACTCAATGAAACGCAGAGGCTCGTCAGAGCCTTGTGCCACCGCCTGAAAGGCTCCCATGCCCAATTGCGCCACTTCTTTGGGACCCAGGATGTTCACTTTGATACGGTCAAACTTGGCCAATGCCTTGGCCACACCAGCCAAATGGGTGGGGGTGGCGTAATTGGCTGGGCGGTTGCCCCACTCTTTAGCCAACTCTACGCCATGCACTGCTGCTACTGCACGTTTGAACAGGGTAGAAACGGCCAGATCATCCGGCACAGCCACAACCACTTGGGCCAGCGTTCGACCAGGTTCATCGCTTTTGGTGGTGGTGTAGGTGTAGGTCTGTTCGGCCAAACCGGCAATGGCAGCACGCAACCCCGGTGCGCTGGGTTGCTGCAAAAAATGAAGGCTGAGCTGCTTGGGTCTGCTGGCTTTGACGCACGCCCAAGCCGCACCAATGCCTTGGCGCACATCATTGGCTGCCCCGGCGGCTGCAAACACCAGCACCAGATGCGTAGCCGCAAAACCAACGGGTCTGTAAATGTGCAAGACCTGCCCCGCTTTGGCAGACAAATCGCCCGACTTCAATGCCTTGGCTACCAGCACTGACAGCGCGTCTTTTGCGGGCTGAAAATCGTGAGGAACAAACACCAAAGAAACATCAGTTTTTTCAGTGGATACGCTCGATGGGTTAAAAGAGTGGAGTTCAAAGTTCATAATTACCGGTTTCCTTTCAAGCAATGTTATTCCATTCCTCTTTACGCAAAGAGCTTTCGCGCAGTTTTGGGGCCACGCTGGTTGTGCTCATTACCGTGGTGATGACCATGACCTTGATTCGCACCTTGGGTCTGGCTTCTCGCGGCAGCTTCAACCCCTCAGATGTGACGCTTGTCATGGGTTATACCGTGCTTGCATACACTCCCACGCTGCTGAGCATGAGCCTGTTCATTGCCATCATTGCGACCTTGTCTCGCATGTACCGAGACAGCGAAATGGTGATTTGGTTTTGCAGTGGCAAGGGGCTGGCAGCGCTGCTTGGCCCATTGTTCAGATTCTCTTGGCCCATCTTTGCTGTCATTGCCGCGTTGGCGCTGCTGGTGTTGCCTTGGACCAACCTGCGCATCAATGATCTGCAAAACCAGTACGAGCAGCGCGGAGACTTGGAGCGCATTGAACCCGGGCAATTTCAGGAGTCCGCCAATGGCGCCAGGGTATTTTTTATTGAAAAAAATCAACCGGGTCAAACCAACGGCACCAATGTGTTTATTGCGACCACCGAGTTTGGCAAGGAAACTATCACCACAGCGCATAGTGGCCGAATTGAGCGCACGCCTCAAGGCCAATACCTGATGCTCGATGGTGGGCAACGGCTGGAAACAGCGGTGGGCACGACCGATTTAAAAATCAGCCAATTTGTCACTTACGGCACTCACCTTGCCGCCAACCCGTTGGTGGAGTCGAGCTCATTGTTTGTCAACACACACACCACGCTGGACTTGTTTCAAATGGCGACTCCCGCTGCATGGGGCGAACTTTCCTGGCGTTTTGGTTTGATTTTGGCGGCGTTTAATTTCGTCATCATTGGCGTTGCACTCTCCAGCGTCAATCCACGAGTGGGTAAAAGCCTGAATTTGATCTTTGCCTTGTTCGCCTTTGTGGTCTATTTCAATTTATTGAACCTTGGACAAAGTTGGATTTTTGCGGGCAAAGCCAACTTTGCGTCTTTCATGGTGGCGCTTCACGGCAGCGTTTTTGCATTGGCTTCGTTTTGGTTGGCCAAAGGCCATAACAACTGGCATTGGCGAAATTTTTTCTCTGTACGCTCTCAAATGCAACCCGAGGTAAAAGCATGAAAACCATGCGCCGGCTCATTTATGGCGAAGTGATTCGTTCCGTGGGCTTTGTCACGTGTGGTTTTCTCGCTCTGTTTTTCTTCTTCGACTTTGTGGCTGAAGTTCAGTCAGTAGGTCGGCACTACGCGCAAGGCTACCGCCTGGTCCACGCCCTGGCTTACGTGACGTTGATGGTACCTAGCCATTTGTACGAGCTGATGCCGATTGCCGTGTTGATTGGCACTATTTTTGTCATGGCCAGGTTGGCACAGAGTTCTGAATACACCATTTTGCGCACCAGTGGCCTTGACCCCTGGCGAGCTTTGAAAACCTTGCTCACACTCGGATTGGCTTTTGTCGCATTGACCTTCTCATTGGGGGACTACCTTTCTCCCGTCGCAGACCGCACAGCGCAACTGCTGAAAGTGCGTTACACCGGGCGCATCACGGTTGGGCAGACCGGTGCCTGGCTGAAAGAAAAACAAACTTATGGGCAATTTGCAGTGAATGTGGGCGAGCTCACCGCCGATGGCAACCTCAAAGGCATCAGGATTTTTGAATTTGACAACCGCGGCCTGTTACGCGCCATGACACTGGCTGAGAGTGCTGCGATAGCAGAAACCGAAGCCTGGGAGTTACAGCGCGCTCAACGCACTGAATTTCCAGATCAAGACCAACCCACTGCAGAAGTCACCCGCAGCAAGCTAGACACGCTGCACTGGCCTAACCGCATCAGTGCTGACATGGTCTCAGCCGCACTGCTGAAGCCGGAGCGGATGAGCACCTATGACTTGTTTCAATACATTCAACACCTGCAAAACAATGCTCAATCTGCCCAGCGCTACGAAATTGAATTTTGGAAAAAAGTTTTTTACCCATTGAGCTGTTTGGTGATGGTGGTGTTGGCACTGCCATTTGCCTACCTGCACTTTCGCTCTGGCAGCATCACCACCTATGTGTTTGGCGGGGTCATGGCTGGCATCAGCTTTTTTTTGATGAACAACGTCTTTGGTTACATGGGCAACTTGCAAAACTGGCAACCTTGGCTGACAGCGGCCTTGCCAGGCATGATTTACACATTGATTTCTCTTACCGCGTTTGGCTGGCTGGTGCTTAGGCGCTAGATTTTGTCCAAACAGACTCAATTCACCCAATGATTGAAAGGCAACAGATGCACGCAACCATACTTTTTGGCCATGGCTCCCGAGACCCGCTTTGGCGCCAACCCATCGACACCATTGCCCAACGCATGCGTGAGTTAAATCCTGATGGCCATGTGCGTTGCGCTTTTTTGGAGTTGACCACACCAGACTTACCCAGCGTAGCGGCTGAGTTGACGGGCATAGGTGTCCAGCGCCTCACCATCGTGCCTATGTTTTTGGGCGTGGGTCGACATGCGCGCGAGGATTTACCGGTTTTGGTGAAAGACTTGCAGGCCACCTACCCTGCCCTTCAGATTGAATTGCGCCCCTCGGTGGGCGAAGACCCAAGGGTGATTCAAATGCTGGCACAACTCTCTTTGGACGCAGTGTGAAGCTGTGCCTAAACCCCTGCGGCTTGCTGCCAATTGAACCCGGCTGACAGGCATGAACCTTCACCAATTCAAATTCATTCAAGAAGCCGTTCGCCGCGAGCTGAATTTGACTGAGGCAGCCAAAGCGCTTCACACCTCGCAACCCGGCGTGTCCAAAGCCATCATTGAGTTGGAAGAAGAGCTGGGCATTGAGATTTTTGCTCGTCACGGCAAGCGCCTCAAACGCATCACTGAGCCTGGCCAGCACATCATTCAAAGCATTGCGGTGATCATGCGTGAGGTCAATAACCTCAAGCGCATTGGCGAACAATACAGCGCGCAAGACAGTGGCACACTGTCGATTGCCACCACCCACACCCAAGCGCGCTATGTGCTGCCAGAGCCTGTGGCCAAGTTGCGCAGCGCTTACCCCAAAGTCAATATCAGCCTGCACCAGGGCTCACCTGACCAAGTGGCACGCATGCTGATTGATGAAGTGGCCGAAATTGGTATTGCCACTGAATCCATTTCAGGCTTTGAGGAACTGGTGACCTTGCCCTGCTATGAGTGGCAGCATGTGCTGGTGCTACCAGCTCATCACATGCTATGTAAAAAAGAGCACCTCACGCTTGAAGATATTGGTCTAGAGCCTATTATTACTTATCACCCTTCGTACACAGGTCGAACCAAAATTGACCAGGCTTTTGCCACCCGTAATCTCAACCCACGCATTGCACTGGAAGCCATTGACTCGGATGTGATCAAAACCTATGTGAAACTGGGCTTAGGTATTGGCATTGCGGCCGAGATGTCGGTGCGAGATGTTGTGGGCAATGAAGCGCAAACGGGTTTGGTGGTGCGCCCAGCGGGTCACCTGTTTGGTCAAAACGTGGCGCGCGTTGCCTTCAAGCGTGGTGCTTACCTGCGCAATTTTGTCTACAAATTTGCGGAGCTTGTCAGCAGTCGGCTTGAGCGACACTTGGTCGAGCGCGCCTTGAGCGGGCACGTCAACGACTATGAGCTGTGACCCAAGCTGAAAAACCTTTGCCCTTCATCAACGCCCCAAACCATGAGCACACCCCAACTTATCAGCAAACTCCCACAGGTGGGCACCACCATTTTCACAGTCATGTCGGCATTGGCACTTGAGCACCATGCCGTCAATTTAGGGCAAGGTTTTCCAGACTTTGACTGTGACCCAGCACTCATCGCAGCGGTCACTCAAGCCATGCAAAATGGCCACAACCAATACCCACCAATGGCTGGGGTAGCCCTGTTACGCGAAGCCGTTGCAACAAAAATAAGAGCGCTTTACGCTTATGAATACTGCCACAACAGCGAAATAACCATCACAGCAGGTGCAACCCAAGCCATTCTGACAACCATTTTGGCGGTAGTGCACCCCGGGGACGAAGTGATTGTGTTGGAGCCATGCTACGACAGCTACGTACCCAATATTGAACTCGCTGGCGGTATGGCTGTGCGTGTGCCTTTGACACCAGGCACATTCCGGCCAGACTTCAAGTTGATCGGTTCTGCCATCAGCCCTAAAACCCGTGCCATCATCGTCAACTCACCACACAATCCCAGTGCCACCGTGTGGACAGATGCTGAAATGTTGCAGCTGCAAGCCCTGCTCCGCCCTACTGACATCTTGCTCATCAGCGATGAAGTCTACGAACACATGGTGTTTGATGGCAAGTCCCACCTCAGCGCCAGCCGCTACCCCGGGCTGGCCGAACGGGCCTTCATCGTTTCAAGTTTTGGAAAAACCTTCCATGTGACAGGCTGGAAAGTGGGTTACGTGGCAGCACCGCATGCGCTCACACAAGAGTTCCGCAAAGTCCACCAGTTCAACGTGTTCACCGTCAACACCCCCATGCAACACGCCCTGGCGCACTACCTCAGCAACCCAAGCCCTTACCTGACGCTGCCCGATTTTTACCAACAAAAGCGCGACATGTTTCGTGCCGGTCTGGCGAGCTCTCGGCTGAGGCTGCTTCCATGTGAGGGCAGTTATTTTCAGAGCGTGGATATTTCGCAGGTCAGCGCATTGAGCGAAGCAGAATTCTGCACATGGCTCACCCGCGAGGTTGGTGTAGCAGCCATCCCAACCTCAGCCTTTTACGGCAATGGCTTTGACCAACACATCGTGCGCTTTTGTTTTGCCAAAAAGTCACACACGCTGGAACGCGCCATCGAGAAGCTCCAACACTTGTGAGTGCTTCACCACACGCTACACCATTGCGTTCAGTCACAAACAAATTCATTTTTCACCCTAGAAAGTTATTCATGTCAGTACTTCAGCAAAAGCTAGCATGGCGGTATGCCACCAAAAAGATGAACCCCAACAAATCGGTTCCCCAAGACAAAGTTGAACGCATTTTGGAAGCAGCTCGCTTGGCTCCCACGTCCAGCGGCTTGCAGCCCTATGAAATCATCATGGTGAGCAGCGCCAGCGTGCGTGAACAAATCAAACCGATTGCTTTCAATCAAAGTCAAATCACTGACTGCTCTCACTTGCTGGTCTTCGCCGCTTGGGACACCTACACGGCTGAGCGCATCAATATGATGTTTGACCTGACCAATGCCCAGCGTGGCGGCACCAATGAAGGTTGGGAAAATTACCGGCAGATGCTGCTTGCCAGCTACCCCGCAAGAAATGCCCAAACCAACTTTGAACACGCTGCACGCCAAGCCTATATCGGTCTTGGTGCTGCGCTGATTGCAGCGGCCTTTGAAGAGGTGGATAGCACGCCCATGGAAGGTTTTGACCCATCAGCCCTGGACCAGCTGTTGAAATTAGATCAACGTGGCCTGCGCAGCGTCGCCATCATGCCGCTGGGTTACCGTGATGAAGATGCAGACTGGTTGGTCCACCTGAAAAAGGTACGCCGTCCACGCGCGCAGTTTGTCACTGAAGTGATTTGATTGCCCAAGCTTCCCCAGGCGCAGCCTAAGCACCTTGCCCACCACTTGCCCCAAACACACCATGAAAAAACTCTTCGTCACACTGAAACTTGAAATGACTGTTCCCGCTCAATGGGAACTGGTTGAAACCTCCGAAGGCACTCCCGTGCTGAAATTACCCAATGGTCAATTTCTCGACTTGGCCATTGAGCCTTTGTTTGCCACTGACCCCGAGGACACCTGGGTCAGTACGGAAGATGAAACCCAATTGAACGAATTCCTGGACATGGTCGATAGCGAGGAAGTCTCCTATGAATTTGATTCACCCTCTGCCCCGCAGCGCTCTCAATGAGATTGAGGCAATGGTTTTTCAGACCCACTTTCCTCTGAGTTCTGTGGGTTAGCCTGTGGATAAGCTTGTTCACAAACGCTGCAAGCCGCGCCAGCCTTACCGCTGCGCGTGCCGCCTATTTTTTAAGCAACGATTGAACTGATCTGATGTCAACGCCTCATGAATCCCGTTTGAACCAAGCACTCCGAGGTCTGCTTCACACCCAACGCATAGCCAGCTTGGGCACGCTGGGCGTCCATGGCGAGCCTTTTGTCTCCATGGTGCCTTACGCCATTGAGCCGGCTGCTGGCTGTCTGATCATGCACGTCAGTCTGCTGGCACCTCACACTCGAAACATGTTGAGTCATCCAGAGGTGTCCGTGATGGTCATGCAACCCGAGCGGTCAGATGAACCCGTGCATGCGCTGCCTCGCGTATCCATCGACGGTACCATTAAGCGGCTGCTGCCTGACAGTTCAAGTTGGGTTGCTGCGCAGCAAGTCTATTTGGAACGTTTTCCTGAGGCTGAGCCCATGATGCAGTTAGGTGACTTCAGTTTCATGGCCTTTTTTCCTTCTTGTGCGCGGCACGTGGCAGGCTTTGGCAGTGCCAGACCCCTTGAAACTGAAGACATCGTTCGTTTACTGCGCCTGCCGTGAGGCAAGTCCCTGGCATCCCGGAATCACTTGCCATTGATGAACGCCACCATCATGCGTGCCACAGCCAAGCCATCATGGCCTTGGCTCAGGCTCTTGGTGAAGGCGTGGTATTTTTCTTCACCAAACAACGCTCGGCGTTTGTTCAAAATGTAGGCGCTGTAGTCTTCAACAAACTCAGGATGCGGCTGAATACAAAACAGCTGTCCCTCCACCCCGAACGCTGCCACAGGACAAAATGTACTGGTCGCGAGCAACTGAGTGCCTTGGGGTAGTTCAAACACCTGATCTTGGTGACTGGCCAACAAAGCCACTTCAGTGCGTCCATTGGCTTGTGAAAAATCTGGCACAGTCCATTCATACTGCATTCGGCCAGCACCCCAGCCATTGGGCGCCCGCCCAACCTTGGCCCCTAAACACAAAGCAATCAGCTGATGACCAAAGCACACGCCAATGAGTTTTTTCTTTTCCTTCAACAACCCCATGACCTTGTCTTTGAGCGCCAGCACCCAAGGCTCTTGGGAAAAAGAGTCGGCTTTGCTGCCAGTCAGGAGAATGGCATCGTAATGATCGAAAGATGCAGGATACTCGCCACGCGTGGTGTTGAAAATTTCAAACTCGCCCGTTGCCCCGGCTTGTTGCAGCAGCCGTTTGAACATGCTCCCATAACCTGTGTAAGTGGCCTCTACAGCCGGGTCAAGCGTGTCGTTTTCCAAAATACAAAGTTTCACAGCGTGTCCTTTTGAATGAGGTTGGTCTCATTGACAGCAGGCGGATGACGATGTCCGTGTTTGGCAGCGCCGTGTGAATGCAACTGGTGTCCTGCTGAGGGTGCCGATTTTTTGCCCAATTTTGACTCGGTGCCTTTGATCAGTCGTTGGATGTTTTCAGCGTGCCGGTACATCAAAAATGCAGCCATCACAGTGATCGCCAAAGTGATACTTTTGTTCAAATACCAAAAACTGCCATCGCCCAGCACATACAGCACCGGTGCCAGCACCGCTGCCATGATGGAGGCCAAAGACGAATAACGAAAAACCACTGCCAACAGCAACCAGAGCAACGCTGTCGCTACCCCCAACCAGGCACTCACACCCAGCAGCACGCCCAAAGCCGTCGCAACCCCCTTGCCACCGGCAAACTTGAAAAATACCGGGAATACATGCCCCAGAAATGCCGCCAGTCCAACCAAGGCCACCGTGCCATCACCCAGACCGTACGGCTGCCCATACCATTTCACCAACACCACTGGCAACCAGCCTTTGGCCGCATCCAGCAACAAAGTCAGAATCGCCGCAGCCTTGCTGCCAGAGCGCAACACGTTGGTTGCGCCAGGGTTTTTACTGCCAAACGTGCGGGGATCGCTCAACCCCATGAGCCGACTGACAATGACCGCGAACGACAACGAACCCACCACATAAGCCGCCAAGAGCGCTATAACCGGCAACAAACTCTGCATGAAATCCATACCAACTCCTCAATGCCCAGCGTGGTGAGCGAAATAATGTTTATAGCAAGGCAAGTTTCTGCACACTTGCAGCATCTGTGTCACAGACTCAACAGAGACACTTTCGTAAATTTTCACGGTACAGACGTCTTAAATCCGTGCGACTTCACTGCGCCGGATCACGCATTTCCCAGCGAATGGCGTCGATGGCTTTGAGTAAATCAGGGGCAAGCGTGGTGCCCCAGGCATCCAGGCATTGATTCAGTTGGGCAACGGAGGTGACTCCAATGATGGTGCTGGCCACCTGCCACTTGGTGTAGCAAAACGCCAGTGCCATTTGTATAGGTGTCAAACCATGTTGACAAGCCAATGCGTTGTAACGTTTGGCAGCCACCAAGGCTTCAGGGCGACCCCAGCGCTGCTTGCGCGAAGATTCAAACTTTTTCAACCGGGCTTGCTCAGAAACATCTGCCCCCGTCAACCCCTGTTCATCGTATTTGCCAGTGAGCAAACCAAAAGCAAGCGGGGAATAGGCCAGTAAAGAAACTTGTAACCGGTGCATGGTCTCATCTAAGCCATTCTCAACAGAGCGATTCAGTAGACAGTAGGGGTTCTGCACCGTTGCTACACGTGGCAAACCATATTGTTCAGCCAAGCGAACAAATTCGTGCACCCCATAAGGTGTTTCGTTAGAGAGCCCTACCGCACGCACCTTGCCCGCTCGTACCAATTGACCCAAAGCTTCCAGTTGGGCGTGAGGCAATGTGCCCTGCTCCGCCGTGGGCTGGTAGTAAATGCCACCAAAGGCGGGCACACTGCGAACAGGCCAGTGAATTTGATAGAGATCAATCACATCAGTCTTGAGCCGTTTCAAGCTGCCTTCACAAGCCGCCTGAATGTCTGCACCAGTGAGATCGGAGCTCCCAGACCGAATCCAAGGCATGCTGCGTGAGGGCCCTGCCACTTTGGTAGCCAGTACCAATTTTTCTCGTGCAGCAGGTCGTTTTGAAAGCCAGTTCCCAATGATTTTCTCAGTGACGTTGAAAGTTTCCGCGCGTGGCGGCACGGCATACATCTCGGCCGTGTCGATAAAGTTCACGCCCCGCTCCAACGAGCAATCCAAAATATCGAAAGCTTGAACCTCATCAACCTGTTCACCAAAGGTCATGGTGCCCAAACAAACTGGCGTGACACGCAAGTCACTTAAACCTAATTGAATTTTTTTCATGTATTGATGCAATGTGTTGGAGCCAAATTGATTTGGACTCCTGTTTTCCGGACTCCCTAAGCTTCCCATTCAGCAGGCTTACTGTCTTGGGACTGGGTCGATGTCCAGCGTTGCTCAAACGTCATTGGGCTGAAATAGCCCAAGGTTAAGCGCAACTTTGTGCGATTGTAAAAGTTGAGCCAGGCCATTGCTTAATAGTTTAATTATATAAATAAGCTTTTTTATATGGTTGACTTGGTATATATAAGCCACCTAGAATCCGCCAATCTTGACGAACGTCAGGGATTACCCTTAACTCGCTGCCACATCGGCAACATCAAATCACTGCATTCACTGGAGCAAATTTAAGCAGGATATTGATAGCGTACCAACCTAAGCGCGATCTGGCGTGCTCATTCTTAATGCGAATGATCTGACCAGAACGCAGCACAAGAAGGAGAAGCTATGTCAGCATCTACAAACATGACTCTCAGCCCAAGGCGCTTTGCGGCCGCCCTCACCAAAGGCTTTATGGAAATCACACACAACAGCTTTGCTTTGATTGGCTTGGTTGTTTTGTTTGCCGCAGTGACCCTTATCGCACGGCCTGAACTTCGCCAGCTTGGGGAAATTCAACTTTTCAGTTGGTTGCAGGCTCGTCAATTTGAAGTCACGGGCTTGGTCAGTGACCTGCTCGCCAGTGACCGTGCCACAGCAACCGACCCCAAAGAACTTCCCAAACAACAAGCAGCGATGGCTGCCTGGTTAAGTAAAAAATACAGCGTGGCACCAGAACCTGTCAGTGCCATTGTGGCCGAGGCGTATGACATTGGTCAGCGTGTCAAACTCGAACCCACCTTGATCTTGGCAGTAGTGGCCATTGAATCCGGCTTCAATCCATTTGCACAAAGCCATGTGGGTGCTCAGGGTTTGATGCAAGTCATGACACAAATCCACAGCGACAAATACCAAAGTTTTGGCGGCAAATTTGCCGCCTTTGACCCTTTGGCTAATTTAAGTGTGGGCATTAAAGTGCTCAAAGATTGCATCAGCTCTGCTGGGTCTGTAGAAGGCGGGCTTAAATATTATGTAGGGGCAGCCAATTTAGATGATGATGGCGGTTATGCAGCCAAGGTCTTGGCCGAGCAAGCCAAATTGCAATGGGTTGGTCAAGGAAAACAGATTCCGACGTGGGAAATCATCAACACCGCATCGAATACCACTGTGAAAGTTCAACCACTCAGCACGCAACCGGAAAAAGACGTGGCTCCAACTTCCAACTTGTCGATTCAAGGTGCAATAACCAACAACGAAGATGTGTTGGCTCTGCAATAACCGCCTCAGTTAAAATCAAATAGTTACGCGACTGGCGATAGGCAAACCACTCTTTGAGTGAGGTGCCAAAGTGGTTCACCACAAGGGAGCGTGCCACAAACTCTGACCTAGATTTGTGTTCAGCCGTTCGCCTGGGCACCTTAACCACTTAGCCGATCGTCATTAAGGAACCCATATGTTTGACCGCAATATCCTCATCGAGCAAACCGACCCCGAACTTTTTGCCGCAATTCAGTCTGAAAACCAGCGCCAACAAGACCATATTGAGCTGATCGCCAGTGAAAACTATGCATCACCTGCCGTCATGGCGGCACAGGGCACCCAACTCACCAACAAATACGCTGAAGGCTACCCCGGCAAACGTTACTACGGGGGTTGTGAATTTGTCGACATTGCTGAGCAACTGGCGATAGACCGTGTCAAAAAAATCTTTGGGGCAGAAGCCGCGAACGTGCAACCGCATTGCGGCGCGTCAGCCAATGAAGCTGTCTTTTTGGCTTTTTTAAAGCCCGGCGACACCATCATGGGCATGAGCTTGGCCGAAGGTGGGCACTTGACCCATGGCATGCCTCTGAACATGAGCGGTAAGTGGTTTAACGTAGTGAGCTATGGTCTGGATGCCAACGAAGCAATTGATTACGACGCGATGGAACGCAAGGCGTATGAATCCAAACCTAAATTAATCATTGCTGGCGCCAGTGCTTACTCTTTAGCTATAGATTTTGAAAGATTTGCCAAAGTTGCCAAAGATGTCGGTGCAATTTTCATGGTTGACATGGCGCATTACGCCGGGCTGGTGGCCGCAGGTGTTTACCCTAACCCAGTACCCTACGCTGACATTGTGACCAGCACCACACACAAAAGTTTGCGCGGCCCACGCGGCGGCATCATTTTGATGAAATCACAGTACGAGCGAGCCATCAACAGCGCCATCTTCCCTGGTCTGCAAGGTGGACCATTGATGCATGTCATTGCAGCCAAAGCGGTGGCCTTCAAAGAAGCATTGCAACCTGAGTTCAAAATTTATCAACAACAGGTGGTGACAAACGCCCGTATCGTGGCAGAAACCCTCACAAGCCGCGGCCTTCGCATCGTGAGTGGCCGCACTGAGAGCCATGTGATGCTGGTCGATCTACGTTCCAAAAACATCACAGGCAAAGAGGCCGAAGCTGTGCTGGGCAGCGCCCACATGACCATCAATAAAAACGCCATCCCCAACGACCCCGAAAAACCCATGGTCACCAGTGGCGTGCGCGTTGGCACACCTGCCATGACCACCCGTGGTTTCAAAGACGAAGAAGCGCGCCAAACTGCCCATCTCATTGCTGACGTACTTGACAACCCTCATGATGAAGCCAACCTTGCAACGGTGCGCGCCAAGGTGCACGCCTTGACCACACGTTTTCCCGTTTATGGTTGAAATTTTATGGGGCTGGATGAAGCGCAATCTGCCGGAATCCACAACATGAACAAGTCAACATGAAATGCCCCTACTGCAGTCACCCTGATACTCAAGTGGTGGAGACCAGGGTTTCTGAAGATGGGGGATTCATTCGCCGCCGCCGCCGTTGTGCGTCATGTGACAAGCGCTTCACAACCTATGAGCGGCCTGATGTCAATTTCCCTGCCATCGTCAAAAAAGACGGCAGGCGCATTGAGTATGAAAAAGGCAAGTTGATTGCCTCAATGAAGTTAGCCTTGCGCAAACGCCCTGTCAGCACAGAGCAGGTAGATGCGGCCATTGAGCGCATTGAAGAAAAGTTGCTCAACCTAGGGTTACGCGAGGTTCCATCAGCACAACTTGGTGAGCTCGTGATGCAAGAGCTCAAGAAGCTAGACAAAGTTGCCTACGTCCGATTTGCAAGTGTTTATCGCAGCTTTGAAGACATGAACGACTTTAGAACCCTGGTCGAAGAAGTGGGCCGCTAAACAACCCAAAGCATGAAAATTAGTTCACATTGTCTTGCTTGACCATGCGTTGACCCACAAACTCAAATGCATAAGCAAGCGCCTCAGTCAGAGACTCTTCTATGTGGTAGCGCTCTTTCTCAGTCAGGTAAAACATCAAATCAACATCATGACGGACGTATCGAGCCGGTAAACGATTGAGCATGACGCAGGCCACATCTGCCAAGTTATCTGCGCTGTAGTTAGGGTGCATGCTGGCCTGACTGGCAACAGCCGTAAAAACAAGTCGTTCATAGTAGTTATGAACTTGTTCAAAATTGATCACCATGGTGTTACGTATGAAGTGGAAGAAAATGGAATACTGCAACAAGTTTAGACTTGAAGCTCAAACACATCACAAGTTTTTTTATTGATTTTTTAACACTCGAAGCTATGAAACATGTAGCACAAGATCAATTTGGTTTATAGTCTGCAACGTCATAGTAGAGCTTGCTGGTGGACTGATGTGAAGCAGCGTCAAACCATTTACAAGCACCAGTTTCAAGTTTTTTAGGAGACACCTGTTCATGAGTACCAAAGAAAATGTCGCTATTGGCTCGTTGTTGAGTCTACTGGAGTCACGCTACGCCATACGTGTGCTATGGGCGTTGAAGGACGGTCACCCACAAACGTTTCGCTTGCTGCAAGACAGCGTAGGCAAAATCACACCCAACACCCTCAATACCCGTCTCAAAGATTTACGCGAAGCTGGCCTGCTTGATCATGGCAACACCGGTTACCACGTCACCCCCATGGGCGCAGATTTACTCAAACGCATGGGTGACTTGTCTGCCTTTGCTACCAAATGGGCAGCAAGCCAAGCCAAAAAATCCGCCTGATTGTTTCCAACTCTTCCCTTCACCCCATGACAACAACTGCATCTGGACTCACATACGAAGACACCCTTGTAGGCGAAGGCGAATTAGCCTCTAAAGGCCAAAGCGTCACTGTTCATTACACCGGCTGGCTTTACCAAGACGGTCAACAAGGTGGCAAATTTGACTCCAGCAAAGATCGGCGCGACCCTTTTGTTTTTTCTTTGGGTGCTGGCATGGTCATCAAAGGTTGGGACGAAGGCGTGGCAGGCATGCGCGTCGGTGGAACTCGTGTGTTGATCATTCCCCCGGCGCTGGGCTATGGTGCCCGCGGTGCCGGTGGCGTCATACCACCCAATGCCACCTTGAAATTCGAAGTTGAGTTGCTGGCAGTGAAGTAGCGCAACCAAGCGTCAGACGTTTTCCCCCATCCAAGCGGACAACCATTGCGTCCGCTTTTTTTTGCCTGTCAAATCAGTTGACCTCACTGATGGTAAAAAAATTCGGCTTTGAAATCTTGAATTGGGTGGGAACACCCCCAGTTCATAGTTCAACTGTTTATTTCATTCCACCTCGCTCATGACTGATCAAACCCAAGCCCCTCCCGCCTCTTCTCAAGTTCAACCGCCTGAATCTGCAGGCGGCACAGCGTCCATTGCCAATCAAATCGAAGCCGACGTGTTGGCCAAATGCCAAGCTGACCTAGCCAACCTGCAAGCCAAAAGTGCTGAATTGGCAGACCAGTATTTGCGCGCCAAAGCCGAATCTGAAAACGCGCGTCGCCGTGCTGAAGATGAAATTTCAAAAGCGCGCAAATTTGCGGTTGAAGGCTTTGCAGACAGCCTGCTACCAGTCATTGACAGCCTGGAAGCCGGACTTAACCACACAGACGCCACACTCGAACACATTCGTGAAGGTGCCCAAGCAACGCTCAGACAGCTGATTGCAGCCATGGAGCGCAACAAAGTGGTGGCCATCAACCCGGCAGCAGGTGAAAAATTTGACCCCCACCTGCACCAAGCCATCAGCATGGTGCCCAGCGAGCAAGAAGCCAACACAGTGGTCACAGTGCTACAAAAAGGCTATTTGATCAATGATCGCATCTTGCGCCCAGCATTGGTCACGGTCGCTGCGGCCAAATAAATTGTGCGTTGGCGCTTGAAAAAACTGCTGCCAGCGCCATCTCTCATTCATCGGAATTTAAACCCTCTCAAGACTTGCTTGTGGCGTGATTCGCTCGCAGCAATCTTTTATTTTTAAGGAACCATCATGGGAAGAATCATCGGTATCGATCTGGGCACCACCAACAGCTGCGTTGCCGTCATGGAAGGCAACGTGCCCAAAGTGATTGAAAACGCAGAAGGCGCACGCACCACACCCTCCATCATTGCCTACCAAGAAGATGGCGAAGTGCTGGTGGGCGCATCTGCAAAACGTCAAGCTGTCACCAATCCCAAAAACACGCTCTATGCGGTCAAACGCTTGATCGGTCGCAAATTCACTGAAAAAGAAGTCCAAAAAGACATCGACCTGATGCCTTACAAAATTGCCGCCGCCGACAACGGTGACGCTTGGGTTGAAGTGCGTGGCAACCGCATGGCACCTCAGCAAATCAGTGCCGACGTGCTGCGCAAAATGAAGAAAACGGCTGAAGATTACTTGGGTGAAGCCGTCACCGAAGCGGTGATCACCGTGCCGGCCTACTTCAACGACGCCCAACGCCAGGCCACCAAAGATGCAGGTCGCA
The DNA here is from genome assembly GCF_028715765.1 of Rhodoferax sp. Lineage (GTDB taxonomy): Bacteria > Pseudomonadota > Gammaproteobacteria > Burkholderiales > Burkholderiaceae_C > Rhodoferax. The sequence goes on along the minus strand of NZ_JAQURE010000037.1, from coordinate 15,749 downwards.
TTGCCGGTTTAGAAGTCAAGCGCATCATCAACGAGCCCACAGCTGCCGCTTTGGCGTTCGGCATGGATAAAAATGAAAAGGGCGACCGAAAAATTGTGGTGTATGACCTGGGTGGCGGTACGTTCGACGTGTCCATCATCGAAATCGCCGATGTCGATGGTGAAAAACAGTTTGAAGTGCTTTCCACCAACGGAGACACTTTCCTGGGTGGTGAAGACTTTGACCAGCGCATCATCGATTTCATCATTGCTGAATTCAAAAAAGAGCAAGGCGTTGACCTGTCCAAAGATGTGCTGGCCTTGCAGCGCTTGAAAGAATCGGCAGAAAAAGCCAAGATTGAACTCTCCAGCAGCGCCCAAACCGACATCAATTTGCCTTACATCACCGCTGATGCCACAGGTCCCAAACACCTCAACATCAAGCTGACCCGCTCCAAACTGGAATCTTTGGTTGAAGAGCTGATTGAGCGCACCATTGCTCCATGCCGCACAGCCATGAAAGATGCTGGCGTCTCAGCCGGTGACATTCATGACGTGATCTTGGTCGGCGGCATGACCCGCATGCCCAAGGTGCAAGAAAAAGTCAAAGAACTGTTTGGCCGTGAACCCCGCAAAGACGTGAACCCTGACGAAGCAGTGGCTGTGGGTGCTGCCATTCAAGGCCAAGTGCTCTCGGGCGACCGTAGCGACGTGCTGTTGTTGGACGTGACTCCCCTGTCCTTGGGCATTGAAACCTTGGGTGGTGTGATGACCAAAATGATTGCCAAAAACACCACCATCCCAACCAAGTTTGCCCAGACCTTCTCAACCGCTGACGACAACCAACCGGCCGTCACCATCAAGGTTTTCCAAGGCGAACGTGAAATCGCATCAGGCAACAAGATGCTGGGTGAGTTCAACCTGGAAGGCATTCCACCTGCTGCCCGTGGCATTCCTCAAATTGAAGTGTCGTTTGACATTGATGCCAACGGCATCTTGCACGTGGGTGCCAAAGACAAAGGCACTGGCAAAGAAAACAAAATCACCATCAAGGCCAATTCTGGCTTGTCAGAGTCTGAGATTCAGCAAATGGTCAAAGATGCTGAGCTCAATGCCGCTGAAGACAAGAAAAAACTAGAGCTGGTGCAAGCCAAAAACCAGGCCGAAGCGTCGGTGCACAGCGTCAAGAAGAGCTTGACTGAATACGGCGACAAAATTGATGCCGCTGAAAAAGAAAAGATTGAAGCCGCGTTGAAAGACCTTGAAACCGCCCTCAAGTCTGATGACAAAGCTGCCATTGACGACAAGAGCGCTGCATTGATGACCGTCAGCCAAAAGCTAGGAGAAAAAATGTACGCCGACATGCAAGCCAAACAAGCCGCTGAAGCCGCCCCGGCAGGTGACGCCAACCCTGGTGCAGCCAGCCACCAGGCAGCCGACGACAATGTGGTTGACGCAGAAGTGAAAGAAGTCAAAAAACCTTAAGCTCTTGTTTCACAACGGCTTACCCAGCAGCTGACTCGCGCCGCGTTGAACCCCAAACGTTCAATGCGGCGTTTGCATTGAAACCAGGCACAGAACACCATGGCAAAAAGAGATTACTACGAGGTTTTGGGCGTTCCCAAAAACGCTTCAGACGAAGAAATTAAAAAAGCCTATCGCAAACATGCGATGAAGCACCACCCCGATCGCAATCAAGGTGACCAGGCCAAAGTGGCTGAAGAAAAGTTCAAAGAGTCCAAAGAAGCCTACGAAATGCTGTCAGACCCGCAAAAACGTGCGGCCTACGACCAGCATGGTTTTGCGGGTGTTGATCCCAACATGCGCGGCGGCCCAGGTGGGGCCGAAGCCTACGGCGGGTTTGCCGAAGCCTTTGGTGATATTTTTGGCGACATGTTTGGCCAGCAGCGTGGCCGTGCAGGGGGGGGCCGCCAGGTTTACCGCGGCAGCGACCTGAGCTATGCCATGGAAGTGACCCTGGAAGAGGCGGCCAAGGGCAAAGACGCCCAAATCCGCATACCCAGCTGGGACAACTGCGATGTCTGTCACGGCAGCGGTGCCAAGCCTGGCACCCAAGCCAAAACCTGCGGTACTTGCAGCGGCACGGGCTCGGTGCAAATGCGCCAAGGCTTTTTCAGCGTGCAGCAAACCTGCCCCACCTGCCGCGGTACGGGCAAGGTCATCCCAGAGCCCTGCACGGCCTGCAGCGGTCAAGGCAAGATCAAAAAACAAAAAACGCTTGAAGTCAAAATTCCATCAGGCATTGACGGTGGTATGCGCATTCGCAGCGCCGGCAATGGCGAGCCCGGCACCAACGGCGGCCCACCCGGTGACCTTTACATTGAAATCCGCCTCAAAAAGCACGACATTTTTGAGCGTGATGGCGACGACTTGCACTGCTCGGTGCCCATCAGCATCGTCACGGCCACCTTGGGTGGTGAGATTGATGTGCCCACACTGGCTGGCAAAGCGGCCATTGACATTCCTGAAGGCACGCAAACTGGCAAACAGTTCCGTCTGCGTGGCAAGGGCATCAAAGGCGTTCGCTCCAGCTATCCCGGAGACCTGTACTGCCACATCTTGGTTGAAACACCGGTCAAACTCACCGAGCACCAGCGCAAACTGCTGCGCGAGCTGGATGAATCTTTGAAAAAAGGGGGTGGCAAACACTCCCCCACCGGTGACAGCTGGACAGACCGCCTCAAAAGCTTCTTCAGCTAAACCCGTTTAAAGTAAATACTCACTCAAAATCAGCCGCACAGTTTATAAACAACTGCGCGGCTTTTTTGTGAAACAACCTTTGGGAGACTTGTGCATGAGTGTCAACATCACCTTTCTGGGCGGCAGCGGTACCGTCACCGGCTCCAAGTACCTGGTGCGCCATGCTGACCAATGCGTGCTGGTGGACTGCGGCTTGTTTCAAGGCTACAAGCAGCTGCGCTTGCGCAACTGGAGCCCGCTGCCCTTGGCACCCGATCAAGTCGATGCGGTGCTGCTCACCCACGCGCACCTGGACCACAGCGGCTACCTGCCACTGCTGGCCAAAGAAGGGTTTTCAGGCCATGTCTGGGCCAGCCGGGGCACCAAAGACCTGTGCCAGATTTTGTGGCCAGACAGTGGTCACATTCAGGAAGAAGATGCGCTGTTTGCCAACCGCCACGCCTTGAGCAAGCACAGCCCGGCGCTGCCTTTGTACACCCGGCAAGATGCGCAACAGGCCTTGCCGCTGATCAAAGCGGTGGACTTTGGCAAGGTCATCACACCCCTGCCCGGCTGGAAGGCCACCTTCAGCGCGGCGGGGCATATTTTGGGAGCGTCGAGCATCTTGCTTGAAGTGGCGGGGCGGCGTATTTTGTTCTCAGGAGACCTGGGGCGCCCTGACGACCTCATCATGAACCCCCCAGACGCAGCCCCGCAAGCCGACACGGTGTTGATTGAGTCCACCTACGGCGACCGCATTCACCCACAAGACAACCTGCTCAGTGAACTCGCACCGGCGTTGGCACGGGTGGCCAAGCGCGGTGGTGTGGCCGTGGTGCCCGTGTTTGCCGTAGGTCGCGCCCAAGCGCTGCTGCACGCTATCCATTTGCTCAAGATGAAAGGTGAAATCCCTTCCTCTTTGCCCATTTTCCTGGACAGCCCGATGGCGGTTCACACCACCCATTTGTTCGAAAACCACCCCGGTGAACACCGCTTGAGCCGCCAAGACACCTACGCCCTCACCCACAGTGCCACCATGGTCAACAGCACCGATGAGTCCCGTGCGCTGGCCAGCCGTCATGGCCCCATGGTGATTTTGTCGGCCAGTGGCATGGCCACCGGTGGGCGCGTGTTGCATCACCTGGCGCATTACGCGGGTGACCACCGCAACATGATTGTGCTCACCGGTTACCAAGCGCCAGGCACGCGCGGCGACACCTTGGCCCACGCAGCGCAATCGGTGCGCATCCACGGCCGCGATGTCAGTGTGAATGCGGAGGTTGTGCAGCTGCAGTCAGCCTCTGCCCATGCCGATGCCAACCAGTTGCTGGTTTGGTTGCGCACCATGCCCGAGGCACCTTCACAGGTTTATGTGGTGCACGGTGAACCCGGCCCTGCCGACACCTTGCGCAGCCGCATCAAGCGCGAACTGGGCTGGCGCGCCATGGTGCCCGAACATGGCTCAACCTGGCCCACCTGAAACGCTCAATTTCATACATAAAAATAGCCACTAACGCTTATGATTAAAGCGTAAGCAGCTATGTAATAAATAGCGTTTCAAGCCACCTATCGGTGGCCGTGACCAGGCTTAGAAAGCTTCCAGCGGCAGCGCTGTCACGCAGACTGCACCATCCACAATGCTGTCTCGCAGACCAGGCACTTTGGTCAAAATGTGGTCTGCGTAAAAGCGGGCAGTGATCACTTTGGCTTGCATAAAGGCCACGTCGTTCCCTTGGGCGATCTGCTCTTGCGCCACCACCATGGCGCGCGCCATTTGCCAGCCCGCCATCAGGTTGCCGGTGAGCATCAAATACGGCACGCTGCCGGCAAACACATCGTTGGGCTTGGCTTTGGTGTTGCCAGCGACAAAGTCCACCACATCAATGAACGCCAACCGTGCTGCCGCCAGGCGTTTGGCCATGGCTGCAGCATCAGCCGTGCCGGTAGCAAGCAGGGCGGCCTCAGTGGCTTGCACCTGGCCTGCCAACGCCTTGGCGGTTTGGCCACCGTCACGCGCAGTTTTGCGCCCCACCAAGTCGTTCGACTGGATGGCGGTAGTGCCTTCGTAAATGGTCAAAATCTTGGCATCACGGTAATACTGGGCACAGCCGGTTTCTTCAATAAAGCCCATGCCACCATGCACTTGCACACCCAGGCTGGTCACTTCCAGGCTCATCTCGGTGCTGAAGCCCTTGACCAGCGGCACCATGAATTCGTAAAAACTCTGGTTTTCCTTGCGCGTCTGGGCGTCAGCGTGGTGGTGCGCCGCGTCGTAGGCGGCCGCAGCCACACTGGCCAGCGCGCGGCAACCCTCGGTGTAGGCGCGCATGGTCATCAGCATGCGCTTCACATCTGGGTGGTGAATGATGGGGCCTGCCGCTGGCAGCGAGCCGTCCACTGGGCGGCTTTGCACGCGCTCTTTGGCAAACTCGGCAGCTTTTTGGTAAGCCCGGTCTGCAATCGCAATGCCTTGCACACCCACAGCGTAGCGGGCGGCGTTCATCATGATGAACATGTATTCCAAACCACGGTTTTCCTGCCCCACCAAAAACCCGGTGGCGCCGCCTTGGTCGCCAAACTGCAGCACGCAGGTGGGGCTGGCCTTGATGCCCATTTTGTGTTCGATGCTGACGCATTGCACATCGTTGCGTGCGCCCACCGAGCCGTCCGGGTTCACCATGAACTTGGGTACCACAAACAAGCTGATGCCCTTGACACCTTCGGGCGCGCCGTTGACCCGCGCCAACACCAGGTGAATGATGTTGTCCGCCATGTTGTGCTCGCCCCAAGTGATGTAAATCTTGGTGCCAGAGATTTTGTAAGTACCGTCGGGTTGGGGCTCGGCTTTGGTGCGCACTGCCGCCAGGTCGCTGCCCGCTTGGGGCTCGGTCAGGTTCATGGTGCCAGTCCACTCGCCACTGACCAATTTTTCCAGGTAACGGGCGTTGAGCTCGTCGCTACCGGCGGTCAGCAGGGCTTCAATGGCACCGTCGGTCAGCAGCGGGCACAGCGCAAAGCTGAGGTTGGCGCTGTTGATCATTTCAGTCACCGCCGAGCCAATGGTTTTGGGCAAACCCTGGCCACCAAAAGCCAGCGGGTGCTGCAAGCCTTGCCAGCCAGCCTCGGCGTATTGCTTGAAAGCCTCTTTGAACCCCGGTGTGGCGGTGACTGCGCCGTCTTTCCAAGAGGTAGGATTTTTGTCGCCTTCCCAGTTCAGCGGCGCCAACACGCCTTCAGAAAATTTGGCGGCTTCTTCCAGCACGGCCTGGGCTGTTTCAAAACCAGCATCTTCCATGCCAGGCAGTTGCGCAATCTGGTCAATCTTGGCCAGGTGCGCGATGTTGAACAGCATGTCTTTGACGGGTGCGATGTAGCTCATGATTTCTCCTTGATAAACATAAAAAAGGGCACCACACGGGATGCCCTGTCACCTTAAAAACGGGGGCAAAAGTTCAAAGTGCCGCGGTCAATTCAGGCACAGCGGTGAACAAATCAGCTTCCAGGCCATAGTCAGCCACACTGAAAATGGGTGCCTCAGGGTCTTTGTTGATGGCCACAATGACCTTGCTGTCCTTCATGCCGGCCAAGTGCTGAATGGCACCACTGATGCCCGCAGCAATGTAGAGCTGGGGCGCCACAATCTTGCCAGTTTGACCCACTTGCAAGTCGTTGGCGGCATAACCGGCGTCTACGGCTGCGCGGCTGGCGCCAATGGCGGCACCCAGTTTGTCTGCCAGCGGGGTCATCACCTCGTTGAATTTTTCTTGCGAGCCCAAAGCGCGGCCACCGCTGACGATGATCTTGGCGGCAGTCAGCTCGGGGCGGTCGTTCTTTGCTATTTCACTGCCCAGGTATTGGGTGTAGCCTGGCACCGCCACAGCAGCTACATTTTCAATAGCTGCTTGCGCTTGATTGGTAAGCGCTACAGCATCAAAACCTGTAGAACGCACAGTCAGCACCTTGATGCCATCCAGGCTTTGCACCGTGGCAATGGCGTTGCCGGCATAAATGGGGCGCTCAAAGGTATCCAAGCTGATGACCTTGGAAATGTCAGAGACTTGCGCCACATCCAGCATGGCGGCCACGCGCGGTGCCATGTTTTTGCCAGCTGCTGTGGCAGCAAACAGCAAGTGGCTGTAGCCTGGCGCCAGAGCCACTATTTGCGCCGCCATGTTTTCAGCCACAGCGTGAGCCAAAGTGTCTGCTTCAACCAGCAGCACTTTACTCACGCCGGCCATTTGTGCGGCACTGGCAGCAGCAGCGCCTGCAGCCAAACCAGCTACCAACACATGCACCTCACCGCCGCACTGCAGCGCAGCCGTGACGGTGTTCAGCGTGGCGGGTTTCAGGGAAACGTTGTCGTGTTCTGCAATGACCAAAGTTGTCATGGTGTGTTCCTTACTGTTCTGTTCAATCTAAAGGATGAGGCTGCTATGTGAAAGGCTTGTGACAGCTCAAATCACCTTGGCTTCGGTCTTGAGTTTGGCCACCAAGGTGGCCACGTCTGGCACTTTGATGCCAGCGCTGCGCTTGGGCGGCTCATTGACCTTGAGGGTTTTAATGCGCGGCGCCACATCCACGCCCAAGTCTTCAGGCTTGACCACCTCCAAAGGTTTTTTCTTGGCCTTCATGATGTTGGGCAGCGTCACGTAACGTGGCTCGTTCAGGCGCAGGTCAGCGGTGACCACCGCCGGCAGCGTGACCGACAAGGTTTCAGAGCCGCCATCCACTTCACGCGAGGCCGTGGCTTTGCCGTCTGCAATGTCAATCTTGCTGGCAAAAGCCACTTGCGGCAGGTTGGCCAGTGCAGCCAACATTTGACCCGTTTGGTTGCAATCGTCGTCAATGGCTTGTTTGCCCAAAATAATCAAACCGGGTTGCTCTTTGTCAACCAAGGCTTTGAGCAGCTTGGCCACCGCCAGCGGTTGCAGCTCTTGCGCGGTCTCGACCAAAATGGCGCGGTCGGCACCAATCGCCATGGCGGTGCGCAGAGTTTCCTGGCACTGGGTCACGCCGCACGACACCGCAATGATTTCAGTGGCCACACCCTTTTCTTTCAAGCGCACAGCCTCTTCAATGGCAATTTCGTCAAACGGGTTCATGCTCATTTTGACGTTGGCAGTGTCAACCGCGGTGTTGTCCGACTTGACCCGGATTTTCACGTTGTAGTCCACCACACGCTTGACTGCGACCAGAACTTTCATAGCTGACTCTCTCCAGAAAAGTTAAAAAATAAGCACTTGCTGCCATCTGGCACGGTCTGTTTAATTGACGTGCACGTCAATCAAACATTCTATTCGTTAGCCTTTGCCAGCATGGTCATTGGGACGACAATCCCAAAATAAACCCATAAAAGAACGACCGTGCTTTTTATTATAGACACGGGTAGTCAGCGGGTACAGGGTTATTTGGCCACCATGTGAATGACGCGTTGCGGGTAAGGGATGTCAATCTGATGCGCGCGCAGCAAACGCAAAATTTCCAAATTGATGGCCGAGCGCAGGTTGTCACTGCCGTTGTGCGGGTCACCAATCCAGTAACCCAGCCTGAACTCAAGCCCATCCGCACCAAACGCCATCAAGGCCACGGAAGGCGCAGGCTCAGTCAACACCCGCGGCTGCAGCGTGGCAGCTTGCAACAGCAAACTTGAGACCAATTCCACATCGCTGTCATAGCCGACCGAGACGCTGGTGGACTGCCACACTTTGGGGTCGGCCAACGACAAGTTTTCAACGCGGTTGATGATCAGCATCTCGTTGGGCACAATCGATTCGCGCCCCGACAGTGAGCGAATCACGGTGTAGCGGGCGTTGATCTCGGTGATGACGCCACTGAAGTTGTCCACCTGCACACTGTCGCCAATGCGCATGCTGCGCTCAGCCAGCACGACAAAACCCGAGACGTAGTTGGCCGCCAGTTTTTGCAGGCCAAACCCCACCCCCACGCCAATCGCACCGCCCAGCACCGACAACGCTGTCAGGTCTATGCCCACTGCGGACAAGGCCATCAGCAAGCCCACAAACATCAGCAGCGCCCGGGTGGCGTTGCTGAACGCCTTGCGCAGGCTCAGCTCGCCGCCGGTGGCATGGCGCAGCAGCTTGGACTCGATGGCCGAAGAAATCCACAGCGTGATGATGAGCACCAGCCCAGCGGTGAGCGTGCCCTCAATGATTTTGCGCACCGACAGCGTGCTGGAGCCCACCGTCCAACTGATCTGGTCAAGCTCCTCCATCACCAGCGGCAGCAAGCCACTGACCCACAACACCATGGCCAGCCAGGCCAGCCATGAAATGGTGCGCTCCAGCAGCCGCACCACCGGGGTTTCGCTGAAAGCGGCCTGCAGCACCTTGACCCCCAGCCGAATCACCAGCAGCGACAGCAGCACCGGTATGGCCAGCTTGAACAAAGCCAGTGGCACATGGTTGAGCAGCAACACCTTGTGCGCGCCATACGCCCAACTCAGCAGCAACGCTGGAAACAGCACGCCATCGACCGTGCGCCGACCAAACATGATGCTGTTGAGCTCACGCTCTGGAAACGCTTTGGCAATCAGTTTGGCCACCTGCCAAGCCAACAACACGCCCACCACCAGCGCCCCCAGCTCCAGCAGCACACTGGTTTTGCTCAGCGCTTGCAACCAGCCTTCCAGGTCTGGCAACGCTGGCGCGGGCGCCGCCGGGTCAGACATCGGCCAGCACCCGAATGTGCGCCTCCACACTGCGCGCCAGCGGGCTCATCACGTAGCCACCTTCGAGGCAACTCACAATGCGGCCTTTGGCATGGCGGCGCGCCACATCCATGATGCGGTGGGTGATCCAGGCGTAGTCTTGCTCCACCAGCCCAAGCTGACCCATGTCGTCTTCGCGGTGGGCATCAAACCCGGCGCTGATGAAGATCATCTCGGGCTTGAATTCTTCCAGCCGGGGCATCCAGGCGGCCTCAATCATCTCGCGGATGTCCATGCCTTTGGTGTAGGCCGGCACCGGCAGGTTGACCATGTTTTTGGCGTTGGAATGCGCCCAGTCCATTGGGTAAAACGGGTGCTGGTAAAAGCTCACCATCATGATGCGGTCGTCGTTTTTGACAATGTCTTCGGTGCCGTTGCCGTGGTGCACGTCAAAGTCCACAATCGCCACGCGGTGCAGGTTGTGGCGCTCCAGCGCGTATTTGGCGGCAATCGCCACATTGTTAAAAAAGCAAAACCCCATCGACTCGTTGTGGGTGGCATGGTGCCCTGGCGGGCGAATGGCACAAAACGCGTTGGGCATTTCGCCTGCCATCACCGCGTCGGTGGCGTCAATGGCGGCGCCAGCGGCGTGCAAGGCTGCGGTCCAGGTGTGCATGTTGATGCTGGTGTCGGGGTCAATTTGCAGGTGGTCGGCGCCACCGGCTTCAATTTGCTCTTTCAGCTCGGCATTCAAGCCCCGCAAAGCAGCCACGTACATGCGGTCATGCGCCAGCTCAATGTCTGAGGTGGCAGCCGGTGTGGCTGTGCGGTGGTTCAAGGCAATGTAGAGGCCAGAGGCCATCAAGCGGTCGTCAATGGCATCGAGCCGCTCGGGGCACTCGGGGTGGCCCGGGCTCATCTCGTGTTTGCGGCAACTTGGGTGAGTAAAGTATCCGGTCATCGTCATTTGCAGTCGTCTCCTCTTCAGTAATTTTGGTAAGGTTAGTCCATGAACACGCAAGAAAAACTTACAGCTTTACTGAATCAGCTTAACACCGTGATGGTCGGAAAACTTGACCAAACGCAAGACTGTGTGGCTTGCCTGCTGGCTGGTGGGCACCTGCTGATTGAAGACGTGCCAGGGGTCGGCAAAACCACGCTGGCGCACGCCTTGGCACGCACCTTTGGGCTGCAGTTTTCGCGCGTGCAATTCACCACCGACCTGATGCCCAGCGACCTCTCTGGTGTGTCGGTGTTTGACCGCACCCAGGAAAAATTTGTCTTTCACCCCGGCCCGCTGTTCACCCAGGTGCTGCTGGCAGACGAAATCAACCGCGCCAGCCCCAAAACCCAAAGCGCCCTGCTCGAAGCCATGGAAGAAAAACAGGTCAGCATTGAGGGTGAAACCCGCCCCCTGCCCAGCCCGTTTTTTGTCATCGCCACGCAAAACCCTTACGACCAGCTGGGCACCTATTTGCTGCCTGAGTCACAACTCGACCGGTTTTTGATGCGCATCACCCTGGGCTACCCCAACCGCGCAGCCGAGCGACAACTGCTGCAAGGCACGGATCGGCGCCAGCTGGTCAGCCAGCTGCCCAGCGTGTTGACCCCGGTAGAGCTACAAACTTTGCAGCAACTTGTGCTTGATGTACATGCCTCAGAGCCACTTTTAGACTACGTGCAAGACCTGGTGCAAGCGACCCGCAGCGGGCGTTGGTTTGAGCAGGGTTTGAGCCCCCGCGCCGGCATGGCGCTGCTGCGTGCCGCCAAAGCACGGGCGCTGCTGGCCGGGCGCGACTTTGTGGCACCCGATGACGTGCGTGCCATCCTGCCGCAAACCATTGCCCACCGGCTGACCCCCACCAGCGAGGCCAAGCGTGGTGCGGCCGAACAAGTGGCCGCCATGCTCGAAGCCGTGGCTCTGCCCTGACGCAGGCCGTGGCTCCACACACCTCTGGCACCGCATGAGCTCTTGGCTTACCCACCCCTGGCGGTTTTTAGGCCAGCGCTTTGACGGCTGGCTGCAAAGCCGCCTGACGCTCACCGACCACCTGACCCTGAACCAGCGCAACGTCTACATCATGCCGACCCGCGCCGGGCTGATGCTGGGCGTGACGCTGCTGGTGCTGCTGCTGGCGGCCATCAACTACCAGCTCAACCTGGGCTACCTGCTGACCTTTTTGCTGGCCGGTTGTGCCGTGGTGGCGATGCACGTGGCACACGCCAACCTGCGTGGACTTACTATGCATTTAGAAGCTACTCACGCTTGTTTCATGGGCGCTACAGCCCAATTTTTCATAAATTTTCAAAACTCGCAAAAGCACACTCGCTATGGCCTGGCGGTGGCGCTGCAAGGCTCCGAGCAAAGTGTTGACACCGATGTGGGTGCACAAGCGCAGGCTCGGGTGCAGCTGGCTTTCCAACCCACACAGCGCGGCCTGCAGCGCCTGCCCACGCTGACGCTGCAAACGCTGTTTCCACTGGGCACGTTTCGCGTCTGGGCCTTGTGGCGGCCAGCGGCACAGGTGCTGGTGTACCCCGCACCTGAGCCACACCCGCCGCCCCTGCCCAGCCACGGCAGCGACGGCCTCCCGCAAAGCAGCGCACTGCTGCAGCATCAGGGCGAGCCTGACGGTCTGCGCCCTTACCGCCCGGGTGATGCCCTGAAAACCATCGTCTGGAAAAAAGCCGCCAAAACCGGCCAACTGGTCAGCCGCGACCGCACCCAAACCCACGCCCGCACGCTGTTGCTAGAGCCCCAACTGACCCAGCTCACGTCCTTCGAGGCACAACTCAGCCGCCTGTGCGCCTGGGTCTTGATGGCAGAAAAACAAGGCCTGCGCTACGGTTTGCGCCTGCCCCACCAAACCATCGCCCCAGCCAGTGGCGCCACGCACCAGCAGCGCTGCCTGCAAGCGCTGGCCTTGGCTTGAAAACGCCCCCCGCGCCCAGCCCATGCTGCCCACCGCCCTGACCCGCCTGCCCCGCGACAGCCGCGACACGCTGTTTTTGCTGCTGGTCATCAGCTGGGTGGCGCTGCCCATGGCCAGCCAAGTGCCGCTGTGGTGCAGCCTGATGGCTGCTGGCGTGGTGGCCTGGCGCGGCTGGCTGGCCTGGCATGGCCTGCCCTTGCCGCGCCCGCTGTGGCGCTTGGGCTTGCTGGCGCTGGCCGTGGCCGCCACTTGGCTGACCCACCACACGCTGCTGGGGCGCGATGCTGGCGTGACCCTGGTGGTGGTGCTGCTGACCCTGAAAACCCTGGAGCTGCGCGCCCGCCGCGATGCGTTTGTGGTGTTTTTCTTGAGCTTTTTCCTGATGCTGACGCAGTTTTTTTACTCCCAGTCATTGCTCACAGCCGCGGCCATGCTGCTGGCGCTGTGGGGGCTGCTCACGGCACTGGTCAACACCCACATGACGGTTGGCAAGCCACCGCTGTGGCATGCGGCGCGCCTGGCCGGGCGCATGACGCTGCTGGGCGCGCCCATCATGCTGGTGCTGTTCATGCTGTTTCCGCGGCTGGCACCGCTGTGGGGGCTGCCCAGTGATGCCATGGCCGGGCGCAGTGGGCTGTCTAGCAGCATGAGCGTAGGCCACATTGCCAGCCTGGCCTTGGACGACAGCGTGGCCATGCGCGTGCGCTTTCCAGACCCACCGCCAACATCGGCACAGCTGTACTTTCGCGGCCCGGTGCTGACCCAGTTTGACGGCCAGCAATGGCGCGCCCTGCCCGAGCTGGACGCCGCTTTGTTGAACCCAGCGGGCGCTGCACTGGCCGCCAGCACCCTCACCGTGCAAGGCGTGCCCGTGAACTACCAAGTCACGCTCGAACCCAACCAGCAGCCCTGGCTGCTGACGCTCGACGCCACCCCCCAAGCCCCCTTGGTGCCAGGCCACACACCGCGCATGACCGCCGACTTCCAGTGGGTGCTGACCCGCCCGGTCAACGAACGGCTGCGCTACCAAGCCACCAGCTTCACCCGTTACCAAGCCGGGCTAGACCTGCCGCCAGTTGAGCGCCGCCGCCATGTGGCGCTGCCGCCAGGTTTTAACCCACGCACCCAGCTCTGGGCGCTTGAGCTGCGGCAAAGCCACCCGAACCCGGCGGATCTGATCGACGCGCTGCTGAACCAGCTGCGCACCGGCGGCTACCGCTACACGCTGGAGCCTGGTGTGTATGGCCGCCACAGTGCCGATGAGTTTTGGTTTGACCGCAAGCTCGGCTTTTGCGAGCACATCGCCGCCGCGTTTGTGATCGCCCTGCGCGCAGCAGGCGTGCCCGCCCGGGTGGTGACCGGCTACCAAGGCGGTGAGCGCAACGCGCTAGATGGCTTTTGGACCGTGCGCCAAAGCGATGCCCATGCCTGGGCCGAGGTCTGGCTGGCCGACCAGGGCTGGCTGCGGGTCGACCCCACGGCCGCAGTCGCCCCGGCGCGCGTAGGCAGCTTGCTGCGCTTGACCACACCGCGCGGCGCGTTCACCCAAGCCTTGCTGGGCAGCGTCAGCCCAGCGTTTGCCCTGAACTTGCGCGCCGCCTGGGACGCGGTCAACAACGGTTGGAACCAATGGGTGCTCAACTACACCCAAAAGCGCCAGTTCGACCTGCTCAAACAACTGGGCTTTGCCTCCCCCAGCTGGGAAAACCTGATAGCGCTGCTGGGCGGCGTGCTGGCCGCCACCAGCGCAGTGGGTGCGCTGTGGAGTGTTTGGCAGCGCCAGCGCCAAGACCCCTGGCTGCGCCTGCTGGCCCGTGCCCGCGCCTTGTTTGTGCGCGCCAAGATTGCCGTGCCCGCACACAGCACACCGCGCCAGCTGGTGGAGCTGTGGCAACAGCACCCCAGCATGCAAGCGCGCCACCCGCAGCTGCGCGCCTGGCTGCTGCAGCTGGAAGCCGTGCGCTACCAGAAGCCAGCGCCCAACACCTTGGCAAACCCTCACACACATTTGCGCCTGTTGCGTCAATTGCGTCGCTCTTTGAGCTGATTTCCGTGAATAATGCACATGCTTTAAAAAATTAATGTTCTTGTCTTCCTAAGGAGGTTGTATGCATGTCTCTCGGCGCACTTTGGTGGCTTCAATGGCTCTGGTGTCACTCTCTGTCACCACCCGCTTGAGCTGGGGGCAGGCGCTCAAGCCCACCCCCAGCCTTAACCCCACCCTCTCGTTGCACGCAGCCCTGACCAAGGTCACCCGGCTCTCGATCTTGACCGACCGGCTCGGTCGCGGCCATGGCCAGCGGGTGCTCGATGTGTGGTCCAGCCGCTCTGGAAAAATCATCAAAGACAGCAGCAATGAGGCCAAAAAACTGCTGCAAGACCTGGCCAACGCCAATTTATCAGGCACCAGCAAAGCCCAGTTCACCAAAATGGCTGCTGGCTACGAGGCGCTGCTGCAAGCCAGTGCGGCCTTCACCTCCACCCAAAAAACCGATTTGGCCAAGTTTGGCCACCAGGCCGACACCCTGGGCACAGAGGTTGACCAACTCTCAGCGCAACTGATCAAAGACCTGGGCAAACCGGTGACCCAAGTCCTCAGCGCCACCGCCGATTTGCAGCACCTGACCCAGCACCTGGCACTGCACTTCATGTTGTCGCACGCGGGCACCGAGCAAGCCGAGCAACAAAAATTGCTCACCGAAGGCATCAGCGCCTTCAACACCCACCTCGCCACGCTGCAGGCCGCCCCTTTGAAAAATGCCCCCATCGACCAGTCGCTGCAACTCATTGGCAACCAATGGTTCCTGATGGCGCAAGCCCTCAAGTCCAGCGAAGCAGACACCACCACAATGGAGAACGTGTGCACCACCAGCGAGCGCACGCTGGAAGTGCTGACTGACCTGTATGGCCATTACGAAGCCGCTCTGAAAACGCTGATCGGCTAAATCGGTTCACCAGGGGGACGCTTTTGAAGATTTTTTGGGGTGCTTTTCTTGCTGCTTTTTGTCTGAACGCAGGGGCTGCAGCGCCCCAAAATGCCAGCCCAGCGCCCGCCAAGCCGCACGCCCACAAGCACAAAAAAACCAACCCTAAACCTACCTCCAAAGCCACCGCGCCAGCCCTGCCCGGCCCCAGCTACGGCCAGCGCAGTGACGCCATGCAAGCCGCGCTTGACATCGCCCAGCGGCGCAACCTTGACCCCACCTGGGTGCGCCAAACCTTGGCGCAGGCGCACTACATGCCGGCCATTGCCAAGGCTGTGACGCCTCCCGCGGTGGGCGTGGCCAAAAACTGGCAGGCTTACCGCAGCCGCTTTGTGGAGCCCATCCGCATTCAAGCCGGGGTGAAGTTTTGGCAAACGCACCAGGCCACCCTGGCGCGCGCCCAGGCACAGACTGGCGTGCCGGCAGAAATTGTGGTGGGCATCCTTGGGGTGGAAACCATTTACGGCCAGCAAATGGGCAACTTTCG
>NZ_JAQURE010000036.1 GCF_028715765.1 Rhodoferax sp. | reverse complement strand
CCACAGCATGGCCAAGCCCACCACTGCCAACGCCAGCCACAGCAGGCGTTGCTCGCGCCGCGGCAAGGCTTGCCAGCGGTTTTGTACCTCGGCCCAGGCGCTCATGGCTGGCCTCCGGCACTGATCAGCCATTGCTCGCCTTGGCGTGTGGCACGCAAGCCCAAGGCTTTGAGCTGCGGCTCAAGCGCGCCACCGCTGCCACCTGCGCCTTTCAAGCGCAATTCATTTGCTTCATATTCAATAGCTGTTAGTGCATATTCTACGGGCGCTACAGCCGAAAATGATGCCAACATAGTCTCCATGTCGGTGCCTGCTGCCGCCCCCGTGGCACGCTGCAAGGCGGCCAATTCGCGTGCCATTTGCAAAGGCGCATCCACCACCACTGGCACTTTGGGAAAGGTGTCTTGCAGCACGGCACGCACGGCCTGGCGTTTGGCGTTCAAGGCGCTTTGCTCACGCAATGCGTAAGCGTTCAGGCCGATCAGGTTCACCAACAACCCCACCACCAGCGCCAGGCGTGCCACCCGCCACTGCGGCGCACGCAAAAATTGACTCCAACCCTGCGCCAGGCGTGCCCAGCGCCGGTCGCGGGCGGCGTGCGCCAGCTCAAACTGCGCCATGTCCCAGGGGGATTGGGCGGCTTGCAACAAGCGCTCAGCATGCGCCACCACTTGCGCGGGACGCTGAAACAGGCGCTCAGCCAGCGCCACCACCGCGGGTTCAGCCAGCAACAGCGCTGGCGGGCGGGCCGCATCTGCCGCCGCGCCAGCGCCTTGCACCCACAGCAGGCTGTGCGTGTTCAAGCCCACCAACAGAGGCGCAGCGGGCAATGGGGTGGCGCCGTCAGGTGCCTGGGCTGCAGGGTGCCCACCCGCCAACAGCGGCTGCTCAGGTTGCCCCAGCACCCACAGCGTGTCTTGCAGGCTTAGCGGGGTGAATTCAGGCACGATGCGGTTGACGGCATGGCCGGCTTGAGCCAACGCGTTCAAGGCCGCTTGGAGCCAAGCTTTGTCACAAGCGGCCACCCACACGGGTGCGGTGGTGCTGGCTTGAGGCTGCAGTGCCAAATGCAGGTGCGCGGGCTCGTCAAGCAACTGGTCTTCAAGCATGCCGTCCAAGATGCTGCGCAAGCGCCCACTGCTGCGCTCGCCGCCCAGGCTGCGCGGCAAGCTGCCGGTGGGCAATTGCAGCCCATGCCACGACAGCGCCTGGCCGGGCACCAAGGCCACCACCTCGTCATGCGCGCTGGGCAGCAGCGCCAACGGCACGCAGCCGTGCGCCAGCACCGTTTGACCATCGGCAGTGAGCACATGGTCAAACAGGGTGGCTGCATCCAGTGGAGCCAGCGGCAGGGAAACGATCAAGGTGGACATGGTTTCAATCAGTATTCATCACAACTCAGCATCCCAACGAACCCGCTGCACCCTGAACGGGGTGGTTAAGCTGGCGCAGAGCGGCTAGGCGGCTTGCAAGCTCAGTCAAAAAGGGCGAAAAACCTGAAGGGTGATTGGTTTTCATTGTAGGGGAGTGCTCTCAATGGCCACCACTTCGCGGCTGCGGCTCAAAGTGGTGACATTGAGCCCATCACGCTGCAACACCGAGCGCTCTTGCAACACCGTGGCGCCCATGCGCAACTGCCCGGTGACGCTGAAAAACCGTGACGCAATGCCGTGCAGATCGGCACCCAGATGCAATTGTGGGTTGGCCAGGCGCTGCTCGGCATCAATCAGGGTGTCAAACGGTTTGTTCTCACGCGACTGCACCCACTGGCGGGCTTGCGCCATGTCAAGCCCGGCCACGCTCGCAGCCAGCACCTCGGGTGCCGCGGTGTTGAGGTTGACCGGGGTGCGCACCGGCAACAGCGTGACAAACGGCTCAAGCGCTTGCAAGGTGTTGGGCGACACCCCCAACCAGGCCAGTTGCGCCACGCTGTGCGGCAGCAAGCTGGCTTTGGCGTTGGGCTTGCTGGTGGGGCTTGTCGCCCTGGCTTGCAGCAGGCCTTGCACCAAGGCATCGAGCTCGGCCTCAGGCAAATGAAGGTGTTTGAACAGACGCACAAAGGCGTCACGGCTGGGCGCGTGTACCTGGTTGGCATTGACCAGGTTGGTCACATTCAAGCGGGCTTGCAGGTCTTGCATGGCACCAGACAAAAAAGCCTCTTGGTCGGGGTCGTTTTCATCTGCCACCAGCGCCTGGCCACGTTCGGCAGCCAAAAAGGTCGACAAGCGAGCCGACTCCAGTGGCACAGCCCAGGGCTCAGAGAGGTGATCAGCACCGCCTTGGCGGGCATCTTCACGCAAAATCAGCCGCGCCCAGTCCAACGCGCCGGTCAGTATCCAGGCCGATTGCACCCGTGTGCGCTGCGCCGACTCCAGCTCAACCCCACGCCACTGCTGCCACATCATGCCCGCGGCCAAAGTGGCCACCAGCACCACGGTCAGCATGGCCATCAAAATGGCCGCGCCGCACTGGCGATGCGCGCCATGCTCAGGGGAACGCTTGAACCGGGCTTTCATGGCGCACCGCCTAACACCGGGCGCACCCAGTCACGGGTGAGCGTGCCGCTGAGCGCATGGCCACCTGGCAATGTCAGCACCAGGCGCACGCCATCGGGCGTGGTGGTGGCAGCGGCAGGCGCTGCGGCGGCACTGCCCGCGGTGGCTTGGGCTGCCCCGGCGCTGGACAGCGGGTTGGTCCAGGCGTTGCCACGGTAAAAAAAGATTTGCCAGGCCTCCAAGGCCACGGTGCGCACTTCACGCAGGCGATCCGCATCGCTGGGGGTTTGCGCCCAAGCTTGGGCGGTTTGCCAGGCCAGGTCAAGCTCGCCGCGGGTACGCAACTCGGGCGAATGCCAGCGCAGCCAATAGCCCTCGCCGTTCTCTGACCGACGTGCCCAGGCCACCACCTGCAAGCCGCCACCGGCATCTGAGCTGCTGTGGCGCAACAGGCGCAGCGCGCGGCCATCCCAGTCCAGGCTGGGGGTGCCAGGCTGCTCGGCCAGGGCATCCAGGTCAGCGCCCCACTGCCCAAGCGTGGCCTGCAGCGCCAGCACCTCGTCGCTGCGCTGCTCCAATTGGGTTTGCGCCCGGCTGATGCCGTCAAGCCCGCGCCAACTCAGCACCGCCATCAGCGCCATCAGGCTGATGGCCACCAGCAGTTCTATCAGGGTGAAACCACGCCATTTAGAACGCATCAGAAGCGCCCCACCACAGTGCTGACGCGCCAAATGGGCACCTCACCGTCTAACACCTGGGCATCCACTCGGCGAAAGTTGGGGTTGGGCGTGGGGCGCACGGTTTGCGCCACGGTCAAATCGCGGCCAGCTTGTTCACAAGCCGCGGTGCTGTCACCCACGCTCGGTAGTTGACGCGCCAGTCGCACCTTGACCAAGGCGTTTTCAGCGCAAATTTGAGCCAGCAGCATGTCGGACTGGCGCAAGGCGTGGCGCGTCATGGCACCGGTGGCTTGCAGACCCGCAGTCAGTGCAATGGCCACAATGCCCAACGCCACCAACACTTCAACCAGCGTGAAGCCGGCCTGCCGCCGCACCATGGGCACAGCCATCCAGGGGCTCAAGGCAGCACCTGCACGGCAAAGGGGCGCACGCCGTCGGTGGCCAAACGCAAGGTTTTGCTCGGCTGGCTGCGCGAGGCCAAAACCACCACTTGGGGCGCAATGATGGGGTCAGATCCCAGCAGCAGGGGTGCAGGTTCTCCACGAATTGACGAAGCAGCTGTTTCGACACTGGCACGGGTGTCGGCATCCAGCCAGGCGGTGGGCAGGTTGGCTTGCGGGTCGGCCAAAGGGGGCAAGCCTTCAAAGCGAAAACCGTTGGCCTGCGGCAGCCAGCGCACCGGCACGCCAGAGAGCTGCGAGCGTGCCCTGGCCGACTCCAGCAGCGCCGACAAGCGCAAGGCTTCACGCTCAAGCTGGCTCTGTGTGCCATCACGCATGGCAAAACCAACACCGGCAGAGCCGATGGCCACAATGGCCAGCACCACCAGCAATTCAAGCAGCGTGAAGCCGCTTGCCGGGCGCACCTGCATCAGGGTTGCCAGCTGCCTACGTCAGCGTTTTTGCCGTCACCACCGGGCTGGCCGTCGGCACCGTAAGACATCACGTCGACCTCGCCTTTGATGCCAGGGTTCAGGTACACATAGGCCTGTCCCCAAGGGTCTTTGGGCAGTTGATCGAGGTAAGTTTTCCAGTTGCCTGGCAGCGGCGCCGCCGTGGGCTTGACCAGCAGCGCTTGCAGGCCTTGCTCGGCTGTGGGGTAACGCTGGTTGTCTAACTTGTAAAGTTTCAGGGCTTGCATCAGGTTGGTGACATCGGTCTTGGCGGCCGTGACACGGGCATCGTCGGCGCGGTCTAGCACGTTGGGCACGATGAGTGCGGCCAGCACACCAATGATGAGCAGCACCACCATGAGTTCGATCAAGGTAAAACCGCGTTGCAGGCGGCGAGAAAAGTGAGTGAAACCAGAGTTCATGGTGTTGATATCTTCCCCAAATAAGCATGAGCACTAAAAATGCGTGACTGAGTTTAGCCAGAAACGCGTTAGAGACTGAATGTTGCAGCGCCTGAGGGTGCGGTGTCTTTGGTGTCGCGGTTTGTTATAGGGATGCTGGCTCGGATGCTGTTGTGGTTACTCTGACGCTGTTGTTGTTTTGGTGGCTCTGGCACGGCGCGGCGGCTGTGTCAGGTGCATGCGGTTTTGGGGGTAAAGCACGCGCGGGGCTGATGGTTCATTAAGCCCAACACCACTTGCGCGCGCATTTACCCCCAAAGCCCGGTCACCTGACCCAACCACCACGCCTTATCTGTGTGGATGCGGCATGGGGTTGAAGACCACAGTGGAGGCTGATTGATCGAGGTAGGGCTGTATGCCGTAGTCACAGTCATAACAAAAATAGTAGCTGCTTATGCATGCCATACATGGTCTACAAGCTGTTTTCTTATAAATATCTGAGTCCAAACCAAGTGAGGTAGGGTGATTGGGTCAGGGGACCGGGCTTTGGGGTGAAATGCGCGCGAAGAAGGTGTTGGCACACTGATCCGTCAGCCCCGCGCGTGCTTTAACCCCAAAACCGCACGCCCCTGACCCAGTCGCCCTGCCGTGTTTCACCCTGAACGCCATCCAGCACAACAGCTTGAACCGCACCTGTGCCCTAGTCCGATAGAAGTCAGTCCATTGGGTACCATAAGATGAAGATGAACCAGAACCCACAGTCAACCAATTTTGGATAATGTCAGCATGAATCTCAAACTTGCCGAACATTGGCCACCACGCCTGATCTCTTTTGTGCTCTGTGCCTTGACTGCAGCCTGTGCTGTGTTTTGGGTGTTGAAAATGAGCAACTCAAGCGCAACCGTGAAAACTGCCACCCCACCGCAAGCGCCAAACGTCATCAACACCGCCAAGCTGGCGCAGTTGCTGGGGGAGCGCACATCTGATTACGCACCCAGCCTGGCTGCCTCGACAACCCAAACCAGCAGCACCTTCAAATTACTGGGCGTGATTGCCCAGGGGCAAGACCATGGGCGGGCCTTGATTGCCACCGGTGACAAACCCGCCAAACCCTACCGGGTGGGTGAGCTGGTCGCGCCGGACATGATGCTCTTGTCGGTACACAGCCGCAGTGTTGAGCTGGGTGCTACCGACAACACCGCGACAAATCTGACACTGAAATTACCTGTGCCGCCCACTGCACGCTAAGGGCTTGTAAAGCAATACCCACTGCCTTGCGCATGCATGCAAAAACATGGAGCGTGTGTGGCAACTGGCAACCACCGGCACGGTCTAAGTCACATTGCCCTTTAGCATCACCCCCATGCACACCAACCCACCTTATCAACTCCATATACAAGTCAAACCACGCTACCTGGCCGCACAGTCGGACCCGTCGCAAGATTTGTATTTTTTTGCCTACACCATCACCATTCGCAACACCGGGCAGCTGGCTGCGCAAGTGATTTCGCGCAGCTGGAATGTCAATGATGCCCATGGCCGCAATGAAAAGGTCAAAGGCTTGGGTGTGGTGGGGCATCAGCCGTTGCTGCAGCCCGGTGAATCTTTTGAATACACCAGCGGCACCCGGCTGCGCACGCCCACCGGCACCATGCACGGCAGTTTCTTTTGTGTCAGTGAAAACGCTGACAAATTTGAGGTGGATGTGCCCATGTTTGTGCTCGATGGCTTGAGCGAACACGGCGACAAACCCACACTTCACTGAACTTATGACCCCACACACTGACCTGTCTGAACTGCTGGATGCCCTTGACCCCCAGGCCGATTTGGCGCATCGCCACCTGTGGCTGATAGACATGTTGAACTGGGTGCGTGGCAGCCGCAACTCGGTGCCACGCACCCTGTCACGCGTGACGCTGCTGCTCGACACACTGCAGCAACGCCCGGCCACGCTTGAGAAACTGCAAAGCTGGTGGCAACTGCTGCTGGGCACGGTGGATGCCACTGCCCTGCTGGCCGACTATGGGTTTTCATCTCGTACCGCTTTCTTGAGTGAACTGGCCGGACGCTTGAGCCAAAAGTGGCTGCCTACCAGCCCGGAAACCACCGATGCAGCGGCGCTGTTTTCGCTGGTGCTGAACGACCCCTTTGATGCCCTGTGGCTCAACGCCTTGGACGACACCACTTTGAACCGATTGGCACAGATGCTGCAGGCGGCTGACTGCAATCGCATGACAGACGGCAGCTGTGCCTGGATTCCTGCCCAATGGCAGCACCACATCACGCCCTGGCAGGCCACCTTGCTCGAAGCCTTGACGTTTTGCACCAGTCAAATTCGCGCCACTGGGTTTTCTCCCGAGCTGCGGCAACGCATGAGCGCACCAGCACGGGAAACTGCACCTTTTCATGCCTTGGCCGCTGATTTTGATGCCCTGCAGTTGGCTTTTTTAGCGCAGCCCCAGCAAGCCAGTGCCGAGCGCACCACTGCATTGGCGCAGTTTTTGGAGCGGCTGGAAGCCTGTCGCCATGCGGCGGCATCGGTCTATACCCACCTGGAGGCTCACGGCATTTCTATCAACCTGGTGTTTCAGTTGCGCCAACTGCGCACCCGGGTGTTGCGCATCCGCGCCCTGCTGGACTGCCTGCTGTCTGACACCCCGCAGCGCCACACCGCCCAGTTGTTGGCGCACCTGGTGCAGGTGGGGCAAGAGCGCCGCAGCGTGCGGGCGCTGATCACCGCCAACTCATCCATGCTGGCCGCTAAAGTAGCCGAGCGCAGCTCGGAAACGGGTGAGCACTACATCACCCGCACCCGAGGCGAATATTTTCAAATGCTGCGCGATGCGGCAGGCGGTGGCGCAGTGATGTCGCTCACCACGCTGTTTAAATTTGCCGTGCTGTCGCTGAGCCTGTCGGCTTTTTGGAGCGGTTTTTATGCCGGCATGAATTACGCCTTGAGCTTTGTGCTGATTCAGCTGCTGCATTACACAGTAGCCACCAAACAGCCGGCCATGACAGCGCCGGCCATGGCTGCCAAGCTCAAAGACCTGGGCTCTGCCCACGCCATTGAGGGGTTTGTGGATGAAGTCTCGCACTTGGTGCGCTCGCAAGTGGCAGCGGTGGTGGGCAACTTGGCGCTGGTGGCTCCCACTGTGCTGCTGCTCAGTGCTGCCATGTGGTGGCTGTTTGGCGCGCCCATGATTGACGCCAAAGAGTCCGAACATGTGTTGCACAGCCTGGATGTGCGTGGCCCCACGTTGCTGTTTGCAGCGCTCACCGGCGTGCTGCTGTTTGCATCGAGCATTCTGGCGGGTTGGACAGAAAACTGGTTTGTGCTCAACAAACTGGACTCTGCCATTCGCTTTCATCCACGCTTGACGCGCTGGCTGGCGCCCGAGCGGGCGCAGCGCTGGGCCAACTTTATGCGCCACAACATCTCTGGCCTGGCAGCCAACATTTCATTGGGTTTGATGCTGGGGCTGGTGCCCGCCTTTGCCACTTTTTTTGGGCTTGATCTTGAGGTGCGCCACGTCACGCTCTCCACCGGCCAGCTGGCTGCAGCAGCGGGCCACATGGGCACTGCACTGCTGACGCAAGGCATTTTTTGGTGGTGTGTGTTGGGCATTTTGCTCACTGGCGTGCTCAATGTGGGGGTGAGTTTTTACTTGGCGTTTGTGCTGGCGCTGCGCGCACACAACGTCTCGGGGGTGGAGCGCCGCCGCATTGGGCAAGCCATTCGCCAGCGCGCGCGCACCCAGCTGCGCAGCTTCTTCTGGCCGGCTCCCGAGGCCCAGCCAACCCCAAAAAATGACACGCATGGCGGGTGAATTTGATCTGATCAAGCGCTATTTCACGCGCCCAAGCCGCCGCGCCGCGCTGGGTGTGGGTGACGACTGCGCCCTGCTGCAGCCCACCCCAGGCCACCAACTGGCCATTTCCAGTGACATGCTGGTGCAGGGGCGCCACTTCTTTGCCGATGTCAACCCTCGCACCCTGGGCCACAAAGCCTTGGCGGTGAACTTAAGTGACCTGGCAGCGTGCGGCGCCCAACCCCTGGCGTTCACCCTGGCGCTGGCGCTGCCCGAGGTGAACGAGCCTTGGCTGGCCGCCTTTTCTGAAGGCCTGTTTACCCTAGCAGATGCCCATGCATGTGAGTTGATCGGTGGCGACACCACCCGCGGGCCGCTGAACATTTGCATCACCGTGTTTGGCGAAGTGCCGGTGGCGCATGGTCACACCCAGGCCTTGCTGCGCAGTGGCGCTTGCGCCGGTGACGATTTGTACGTGAGTGGCAGCATTGGCGACGCACGGTTGGCGCTAGACGCACTGCTTGGCCGCATCACCCTGCCGGATGATGTGCTGCTTGCAACGCGCGCGCGACTCGAAACCCCTACCCCACGCGTGGCACTGGGCCTGGCGCTGCGCGGCATCGCCAGTGCGGCCATCGACATCAGCGACGGCCTGCTTGGCGACCTGGGGCACATGCTGGAACTGTCCCACTTGGGAGCCACAGTTTGGGCTGATGATGCTATTCAATCAATAGCTGCTTACGCAAATTCAATAAGCGCTAGAGACGTATTTGATATAAATTTTTCTATGTCCTACTGGTACCACCTGGCACTGGCTGGCGGCGATGACTACGAACTGCTGTTCACCGCCTCGCCAGCGCAGCGCAGCGCCGTGGCCGCTGCTGCGGCAGGCTGCCAAACGCCCGTGCGCCGCATCGGCCAGATGGAGGCCACGCCTGGCTTGCGCGTGCTGGACGCCCAAGGCCAACCCCTGCCCCACACCTTTGCCTCGTTTGACCACTTCGCTGACTGATCTGGCGACATCCTTGTTGAACTGATCGCCCGTGGAAACTCGAAGAACATCTATCGTGCTGCACTGCAACATTACAGCATCTGTGTGACAAATCAACGCAACGGTTTGATCTGTTGAGGTGCATGAATTGTGTTCAGGTCACTTGAAACGTAGACTCGGAAAGTCAATGGAACAACTCATAATTTCAAGGTTTTGTGATGAACACAGTGCATCTTTCAAGGCTGATCTCACCCATCAAGTGGTCACTGCTTGGCGCCATGCTGGCCACCCACTTGGCCAGCTTTGCCGCAGAACCCACGCTTGCCTACACCGTGAAGAGCGGTGACGAGCTGATCAAAATGGCCGAGGCCTCCTTTACCAACGTCGAAGGTTGGAAACAGGTGGCCGAAGTGAATCGACTGAAAAACCCCAACGCGATTCACCCAGGGCAGGTGTTGCAAATTCCAATGGGTTTGCTGAAAACACGTGCCCAGCCCGCCCAACTGGTCAGCAGCTCGGGCGACGTGCGTGTGGCGGGTGAACGGGTGTCAGCGGGCAGCTTCATCCAGGAAGGGGCAGAGCTGCAAACTGGTGCAAATGCCTCGGCGCAGTTGCTGCTGCCCGACCAAAGCCGCGTGACCCTGATGCCCAACACCACGGCGCGCCTGACCACCAGCCAGATGATTGATTTCGGCAAATTTGACGCCAACCGCCCGCCCAACCCCAATTGGTTCACCGGCTTGATCAGCCTCAGCCGCGGCGCACTGGATGTGTTGGCCTCCAAGTTGCCCAAGCGCACCACACCGCTGAGGGTCGAAACCCCAACCTCGGTGGTCGGTGTGCGCGGCACCGTGTTTCGGGTGGCCTATGAAGACCCCAGCCTGCAAAACGCCCGCACCGAAGTGCTGGACGGCTTGGTTCGGGCTGACAACGCGGCTCAAAAAACTGGCGCAGACTTGCCCAAAGGCACTGGCACGGTGTTGAACCCAAGCGTGCAGCGCATCAAAGTGTCGCCCTTGCTCAAAGCCCCTAAGCTCACCACTGCAGTGGTGCACAAGCCTCAAGCAAGCTGGCCCGTGCCCAGCCTGACCGGTGCCCAGCGTTTTCGGGTGCAGGTCTCTGGCTTTCAAGATTTCAGCAACATCGTGCACGAGCAGGTGGTGGCTCTCCATGGACAGGCAGATTTCTCGGGTTTGCCCAATGGGCTGTGGCACTTGCGCGTGCGCGGCATTGATGCTGACACCTTGGAAGGCTTCAACGCCATGACCCAGTTACAGGTGCTCTTGCCACAAGACGCCCATGCCCCAACGGCGCAGTGGCAAGCAGTCAACCCACGTCTTCAGGTGGCAGATGGCAAACCTGTGCTGCAACTTGACGCACTGGGGCTGGACGCCAGCCACATCGTGCTCGCCAGCATCCATCTCAACCATCAGCCCTATGTACGGGTGGTCAAGGCCTTGGTCAACCCGGTGGCGGCGGTCATCAGCTTGCCGCTGGATGGGCTCGATGTTGCGCAAGCCCATTGGGTCAATTTCACTGTGACCCAGGCTGATGGTGCGCTGTTGAGCCCTGCCAGTTACCGCTTGGAAGGCTTATCGACCGGCACGTTGAAGTGGACACCCTTGGCCAGCCCACTGACGCAAAGTTCACAAAAATCCAAGCCATCAAAAGGCAAAACCAAACGTCAACGAAGCGCTACGGTATGAGCAGACGGCGGTGGTCCGACTCAATCCACCATTTTCCAAACCAGCGCCAAGCCCAGCGCCCACAAGTCCACGCCATCTGCGGCGCGGGTCAGTTGAAACGACTGGTGCTCTGCTTTGGCTTCACGCTGGGCTTTCACGCGATCACGCTCCACCATCACCAGTGCATCGGCCAGCTCTGGCATGTGAAGCGAACCCGCCTGACTGGTGGCCTTGGCGTAGCCTTGCAACGCGCGCTCAACCGCCTGCGGGTCGAGCAATGAAAACGCGGCACGGCAGTAGGGACATGCGGCGTCTTTGCGCAGGTCTACCGGTGCGCCGCAACTGTTGCAGTAAATCACCGCCACCCGCTGTGCCAGATCAGCCACCTCCGGTTGCGTGAGCTGGCGCACAAAGCCTTTTTCGATCATGAAACTGCTGAACACGCTGAAGCGCCCGTGGCGCTTGGGACAGCGGTAAGTGATGTAGCGGCCGCTTTTGACCACGTCAAACCCCTGTGCCAGGCTGGCGGTGCAATGCGGGCAAGCCAGTTTGTGCGCCAAGGCCTGGCGGGCATCGTCACGGTGCGCGTGCAGCAGCCGAAACAGCTCAACCACTGCAGCCGGTGTGAGTTTCAGATTCTCAAGCGGATCAAACCAGATGCCATGGCACGCAAAACACAAGTCCAACAGCACCGGCGCACCCGAGACGCTTGGCAGCGAATGCTTTTCCATGGGTGCATGACACGATGGACAGGAATGAATGTTGGACATGACGCATCAGCTCAGAATAAAAAAAGACACACAGGCGTTCACCTGTGTGTCAATCATAGAGCTTGAAAAAGTTACCGGGCGCAGCCGATTTGGGACTCTGGCACGCCCAGCTTTTTCAAAATGATGCCCAACGGGCAAAAATTGGTAAAGCCAGACTGAAACAGGTTAGCCCCCACAAACGCGGTGAAAGCCAGCGCCCATTTGCTGACAAACAAGGGGCTACCCTCCACCCCCAGCGCCAATGAGATCATGATGAACATGCCCGCAAAAACCAAAATATAACGTTGAACAGTCAAGATAAACCCCTTGTTAAAAAATCACTTGTTGAGTCGATTCACACCCAGCAGGCCCATGATGTATTTCTCATAAATCGGCTCGGAGGTGCCCTTTTTCAGCTTGCGCATGAAATATTTTTCGTAGGCAATTTTGGCCAGGTGCACCCATTTGCCTTTTTTAAACCAGTTCACGTTGCGTGGAGGAATTTGCGGCAAGGCCACAAACGCAGCACCGGTGTCGCCCATGTCGGCCAGGCACACCGCGTTCCAGGTGCCTTTGGCATCGGCTGGCTGGCCAGCAAGTTCAGCCGCAATGTTGTGGCAAATGGCAGTCATCATGCTCTCAATCATGTAGCCTGTTTTTGGCGTACCAGTGGCCACCGGGGTCACTTCGACCGGCGGGATGGCGACACAGACACCGGCCGAGAAAATGTTTTTGTAAGCCTTGCTGCGCTGGAATTCATCAATCAACACAAAGCCGCGCGGGTTACACAGGTTGGGCACGGCGGCCACTGGCGGCACGCCTTTGAATGAGGGCAGCATCATGGCCATTTTGAAGGCCACTTCATGGTCTTTGAGCACAGCACCCTGGTCGGTGATTTCGGTCACAAACATCTTGCCTTCTTCCACCTTAGTGGTTTTGGCATTGGTGATCCATTTGATGTGGCGGTTGCGCATTTCAGACTCCAGCATCGACTTGCTGTCGCCCACCCCACCCAAGCCCAGGTGGCCAATGTAAGGCTCGCTGGTGACAAACGTCATGGGGACTTTGCTGCGCAGCTTGCGGCGGCGCAAATCGGTGTCCACCACCATGGCAAATTCATAAGCCGGGCCAAAGCAGCTGGCACCTGGCATGGCACCAATCACGATGGGGCCCGGGTTTTTCAAAAATTCTTCGTAATTGGCAAAAAACTCTTGCGCGTGATCCACATGGCAAATGGAGTGGGTAAATCCGCCGCCGCCAGACTTGACTGGACCGGCGCCTGGCACTTCGTCAAACGCCAGCAGGGGGCCGGTGGCAATGATCAGGTAGTCGTAAGGTAACGTTTGGCCGTCAATCAGGGTGAGCTTGTTGCCAGGGGCATCAATTTGGGTGACTTCTTTGGCAATGAAGCCAATTTTTTTGCGCTCTAAATAAGGTGCAATCGGCAAGGTCACCGTTTCACGGTCACGCCAGCCCACGCCCACCCAGGGGTTGCTGGGGACAAATTGGAAGTAGTCGGTTTTGTTGACCACTGTGATTTTGTGCTCGGCTGAAAGTGCCTCGCGCAATTCATATGCGGCGGGCATGCCGCCAATACCAGCACCCAGAATGACGATGTGAGCCATGTCTTGTCTCCTGCAAAAATAAAAGTTAGAAAGTTTTAGACAGTTTTACTGAGGGAAAGTTGACGCATCTGCGCACGTCTTGCTACGGCGCCAGTAGAGCGCGTAATACAGCACCGGGATCACCACCAGCGTCAGCAGGGTAGAGACCAAAATTCCGAAAATCAATGAGATGGCCAAGCCGTTGAAAATAGGGTCATCCAAAATAAACAGCGCGCCGATCATGGCCGCCAGCCCGGTCAGCGCAATGGGCTGCGCGCGCACTGCCGCTGAAGACACCACCGCCTCTTTGAACGCTACCCCTTGGCTGACCTGCAGCTCAATGAAGTCCACCAACAAAATGGAGTTGCGAACAATGATGCCAGCCAGCGCAATCATGCCAATCATGGATGTAGCAGTAAATTGCGAACCCAGCAAGGCATGCCCAGGCATCACCCCAATGATGGTCAAAGGAATCGGCGCCATGATGACCAGCGGGGTCAGGTAGCTCTTGAACTGCGCCACCACCAGCAAGTAAATCAAGACCAAGCCCACACCGTAAGCTGCCCCCATGTCACGGAAGGTGTCGTAGGTGATTTGCCATTCGCCATCCCACTTGATGGCGTATTGCTTGAAGGGGTCGCTGGGTTGCTTGATCCAGTATTCACCCAAGACACCGGTGCCCGGCAAGGCGGCGTCTGCCAGCTTGCCGCGAATGGCAAACAAACCGTACAGCGGGGAGTCCAGTTTGCCCGCCATGTCGCCAAACACATAGCTCACACCTTGCAGGTCTTTGGTGTAGAGCGGTTTGTCAATCACGCCGGTTTCAAGCTGCACCAACTCTGAGAGCGGCACCAACTGCCCGTTGGCGGCACGCACAGGCATGGCCAGCACGGCATCCAGCCCCACTTGGTCTCGCAGTGGCAG
The DNA here is from genome assembly GCF_028715765.1 of Rhodoferax sp. Lineage (GTDB taxonomy): Bacteria > Pseudomonadota > Gammaproteobacteria > Burkholderiales > Burkholderiaceae_C > Rhodoferax. Next base: position 18,921 of record NZ_JAQURE010000036.1, on the reverse strand, counting down.
CTGCAAGCGCACCGGCACCGGGTATTTGGTGTGGCCGTCGTGCAAATAGGCGGCATCCACACCCGTGAGTGCCATGGCAGCGGTTTGTGCTACCACCGCCACCGGAATACCCAAAGATTCTGCCCGTTGACGCCGCACCCGCAAGAATGCCCGTGGCGTGTCTTCTTCAAGCGAGGTGTCGACGCCCACAATGTCTGGCGTGGCGGCAAAAGCCAGCGCCACCCGCATGGCCAGAGCTTGCCGACCCGCCTCATCAGGGCCATAAACCTCAGCCACCAATGGCGACATCACGGGTGGCCCCGGCGGCACTTCTACCACCTTGACCAAAGCCTGATGACGCAGCCCAATTTTTTCCAGCTCGGGGCGCAGCCGTTGCGCAATCGCATGGCTTTTTTCTGAGCGGTGTTTTTTGTCTACCAGGTTCACCTGCAGGTCGCCTTGCTCGGCATCGGCACGCATGTAGTACTGCCGCACCAAGCCATTGAAAGTGATGGGGGAGGCAGTGCCAGCGTAGGCTTGCAGGTCAATCACCTCAGGCTGCTGTGCCAAAAAGGCACCCAGCTCGTGCAGTGTGGCTGCGGTGTTCTCCAACGGCGTGCCCGCAGGCATTTCCACCACCACTTGAAATTCGCTTTTGTTGTCAAACGGCAGCATCTTCAGCACCACCCACTGCACCAGCGTCAAGCCCACAGACAACATCAAGGCCACCAAAATACCCAACAGCAGCAGCCAACGCTTTTTGGCACTGTTCAAAAACGGCAACAGCACCCAGGAGAACAAGCGCTGCAGCTTCGGGCCCAGGCCTTTGCTTGACTCAGCCGCAGAGGCCACATGGGCGTGCTTTTTCATGACCTTGAGCGCCAGCCACGGGGTCACAGTGAAAGCAATCACCAAAGAAATGGCCATGCCCAAGCTGGCGTTGATCGGAATCGGGCTCATGTAAGGCCCCATCAACCCCGTCACAAAAGCCATCGGCAACAACGCAGCAATCACCGTGAGGGTGGCCAAAATGGTGGGGCCACCCACTTCATCCACGGCGGCTGGAATGATCTGGCGCAGACTGCGCTCGGGGTATAAGTTTTGATGCCGATGGATGTTTTCCACCACCACAATGGCATCGTCAACCAAAATACCAATCGAAAAGATCAAGGCAAACAACGACACCCGGTTGAGCGTAAAGCCCCAGGCCCAAGAGGCAAACAAGGTGGCGGTTAATGTCAAGATAACAGCAGTGCCCACAATGATGGCCTCGCGCCGCCCCAGCGCCAGCCCCACCAGCAAAATCACTGAGCCCGTGGCAAAGCCCAGTTTTTGGATCAGCTTGTTGGCTTTTTCGGCAGCCGTCTGGCCGTAGTCGCGGGTGATGCTGGTTTCGATGTTGGCCGGGATCACTGAGTTGCTAAGCTCTTGCACGCGCGCCCTGGCCGCACTGGCCACGTCCACCGCGTTGGTGCCGGGTTTTTTGGTCACGGTCATGGTCAAGGCCGGATAGACACCGCCCACTGCAGCCTCTGCCGTGGCTCCGCCCGCAGTCGTGCCCGCGCCTGGGGTGTGCCAGACATAACGTTGTGGCAATTGGGCCCCCGTCTCAATGCGCGCCACTTCACGCAAAAACACGGGCAAGCCTTTGCTCACGCCCACCACCAGGTCGCCTACGTCTTGCGCTGAGCGCAAAAACTCGCCGGTTTCAACTTTGAGCATTTGACCGCCTGGCACTTGGGCATCCAACACGGCGCCTGAGGGCATGCTCATGTTGGCGGCTGCCAGCGTGGCTTTGAGCGCCAACACGTCCACACCCCGCTCGCGCAGGCGCGCCGGGTCAAGCCACACGTGCACGGCACGCTCTGGCCCACCAATGGTTTGCACCTCGCGGGTGCCGGGCACGCGCTTGAGCTCAGCCTCGACGGTGTGTGCCACCCGTTCCAATTCCTCCGCGGGCAAGGCTTCTTTGCTCCACAGCGTCACGGCCAACACCGGCACATCGTCAATGCCCTTGGGTTTGACGATGGGTGTCAGGGTGCCCAGTTCGCGGGGCAACCAGTTTTGGTTGGCGTTGAGCACGTCATACAAACGCACCAAGGCTTCGGTGCGCGGCACCCCCACCTTGAATTGCACCGTCATCACCGCCAAGCCAGGCCGGGCCACCGAGTAAGTGTGTTCAATACCAGCAATTTGGCTCAGCACCTGCTCGGCCGGGCGTGCCACCATGTTTTGCACGTCGGTGCTGCTGGCACCCGGAAAGGGAATCAGCACATTGGCCATGGTCACATTGATTTGCGGCTCTTCTTCGCGCGGTGTCACCAGCACGGCAAACAGCCCCAACAGCAGCGCCACCAAGGCCAACAAGGGGGTGATGGCGTTGAGTTTGAAGGCCAGCGCCAGCCGACCGGAAATGCCCAGTTTGGTTGTGTTTGGCATGGCTACCTCACTGCGCTGTGGCAGCAGCGGGCTGTGCACCCGCCAAACCCGCACGCACCGGGTCAAGGGCAACACGGTCAGACTCGGTCAAACCAGCCACCACCTCCACCCCTTGGGCACCATGCTCTGCCCCCAGGCGAATGGCTTTGAGGGCAAAGCCCTTGCCAGAGACCACATACACCGCCGTCAACTCACCACGGCGCAACACTGCTGCTGCGGGAATCACCAGGCGCTGCGCTTGTCCGGCCGCAAAGCGCACCCGCAGGGGCTGGCCAGGCAGCAGCCCTTTGGCTGCCACGGCAGGCAACTCCAGCCGCCATTCAACCGTTTGCGCGACCGCATCTGCAGTGGACAAATGGCTGGTCTGGCTGGGGCGAATCCACTGCCAGGAGCCGCCTGGCGCTGGCACTTGAACCTCAACCACCGTCTGGGCAGTCAACAAAGCAGAGCGAGACACCGGCACCTGCACCACCGCACGCAACGGCGCTGGTGCATACAGTGTGAGCAGGGGCTTGCCCGGAAACGCCAAGTCACCCGCTTCAGAAAGGGTTTGCAGCACAAGGGCATCAAACGGTGCGGTGACACGGGTGAAACCTTGGGTCAAGCCAGACTGCTTTTCACCCGCGCTGGCCTGCTCGCGCATGGCTTGGGCAGATTTGAGCTGTGCGTCAGCAGTGTCCATGGCGGCAGCGCTGATGAAGCCTTTGGCCAGCAAGTCGCGGGTGCGGTCAAAGTTGGCTTGAGCGTTGCGCAACTCGGCTTGCGCTTGGGCGGACTGGGCTCGGCTGCGCTGCACGCCAGTTTGGGTTTCACGGTCATCAATGGTGGCCAACAGTTGCCCGGCTCGCACCGCGTCGCCCGCTTTCACGGCCAGGCTGACCATGCGACCCGAGGCTTGCGACGACACCGTGCTTTGCTTGACGGGTTGCACCACCGCGTCCATCTCAAAGCCGCTGCCTACTGCCTTGAGCTGTGCCGCAGCCACTGGCACATTCACTTGTGCCCACGCGCCCATGGCACCCGTCAACAACGACAGCGCCACGGCACTGCGCAGACACTGCACCTTCAACCCACCCCACTTTAAAAACGAGCGCATGACACATCCTCTGTAAATACGAACCATATTATAAGCGGATACGAATATATACACCGGGAAATTTAGCCGTCCGCCAGATCGGTCAAGCCCACCCAGCCACTCGCCGGGAAGTCAAAACGCTGTAAAAATCATCTCATCTATTAAGTGATTAAATTGGCCTCTAGCCCATATAAATAGGGCGTAGTCAGCTATACATTTTTTAGAATGGAATATCGTCATCCATGTCGTCAAAGCCGCTGGCTGGACGGGGGGCAGCCATGGGTGCCGGTGCCGCCACGGGTGCTGGGCGCATGGGTGCTGCGGCGGGGCGAGGGGCTGGTGCCTGGCGGCTGTAGCCACCGTCGTCATCGGCGTGACTAGGCTCACCTCGGCCTTCGCGGCCACCCAGCAACTGCATCTCGCTGGCAATCACATCAGTGGAATAGCGCTCCACACCATTTTTGTCGGTGTATTTGTTGGTCTTGATGCGGCCTTCCACATACACCGGGTTACCTTTTTTCAGGTATTGGCTGGCAATTTCGGCCAAGCGGCCAAAAAAAGTGACCCGATGCCACTCGGTTTCATCAACCATCTCGCCCGATTTGCTTTTGTAACGGCTGCTGGTGGCAATGGTGATGTTGGCCACCGGGTCGCCGCTGGGCAGGTAGCGCACTTCGGGGTCGCGCCCCAGGTTACCGAGCAAAATCACTTTATTCACAGAAGCCATGGTGTATCTTTCAATTGAGTCGATGCGTGGGTGAGCCGCTGGGTCGCGGTCACATTCAGCGTTTCAGTTTATCCGGCTTTTGCTGCCCCATCTAGCCGCCCGGGCGCCTGCATGGGCCAGGCCACCAGCAGCCACAACAGCATCAAACCGGTGCAGGTGGCATACAAACCCCCAGCGCCCCAGTGCTTCATCAGCCAGCCGCCACCCATGCCGCCGGCAAAAAACCCCAGCGACTGCAGCGTGTTGTAAACCCCCATGGCGGCACCTCGGCTGTGGGCTGGTGCCAAGCGCGACACCATGCTCGGCTGGCTGGCTTCGAGCACGTTGAAGCCATAAAAAAACACAAACAACAAGCCTCCCAACAGCAGCACACTGGGTGAGCCACCCACTTGCGACCACAACACCGCCTGCACCAAAGCCGTCAGCCCAATCGAGGTCAAAAAGACAGCGCGCAAGTAGCCGCGCTTTTCAAGCTGAAACAAACTCCCACCCATCACCACAAACGAGCCCAGCACCGCTGGCAAATAGACCTGCCAATGCAGGTCGCGGCTCAAACCAGCCTGCACCAGCATGGCCGGCAAGGCCAGCCACATGGCCAGTTGCACCGCATGCAACACAAACACGCCCAGGTTCAGCCGCAGCAGCGCAGGCGCATGCAGCACATCGGCCAATCGGCCTTTGGGAGCGTCTTTGTGCTTGGTGGGCTCTGTCGGCACCCACCACACCACGCCCAGCACCCCGAGCAGTGCCAGCACACCCGTCAGCGCAAAAATGCCCACCAACCCGATCCAACCCGCCAACACCGGCGCCGCCACCAGCGACACAGCAAACATCAAACCAATGCTGGCACCCACCAGCGCCATGGACTTGGTGCGCACCTCATCACGCGTCAAGTCAGCCAACAGTGCGGTCACCGCGGCCGACACCGCCCCGGCGCCCTGCACCGCCCGACCCACCGCCAGCCAGGTCAGATTGGGCGCCAAAGCCGCAACCAGGCTGCCCGCCGCGAACACCACCAGACCAAACACAATCACCGGTTTGCGGCCAAACCGATCAGAGGCCAAGCCATACAAAAATTGCAACAGGGCTTGGGTCAGGCCATAAATGCCCATGGTGAAACCCACCATGGCTGCATCATCACCGCCGGGGTAATGCGCGGCCTCGATGGCAAACACCGGCAAAATCAGGAACAAGCCCAGCATGCGCAAGCCAAAAATGGAGGCCAGCGAAAAACTGGCACGCAACTCCAGCGCTGTCATGGCCGTGGACGCGCTAGGCAATGAAGCACGGGCTGCTACGGGTGGAACATTCACTTCAGACAAAGGCTTCTCCGAAAAACACAAGCGCAGCAAGGTGGCGCTGCAGGCTGAGAATTGTCACTGATTCTTTTGCTAGCGTTTCGTTGGGGGGCAGAATTCCAAATGTTGTTATCAGCGGGTTAGTGGGTTTAACCCGGCAGGGCGACTGGGTCATGGGCGTGCGGTTTTGGGGTGAAAGCACGCGCGGGGCTGACGGCCTTGGTACGCCAGCTCCGCTTTCGCGCGCATTTCACCCCAAAGCCCGGTCCCCTGACCCAATCACCCTGCCTCACGTGGTCGGGACTCGGATATTTATAAGAAAACAACCTGTAGCCCATGTATCACAAGCGTAAATAGCTATTATTTTCATTGTGGATACCACCTGTGTAGCCTTTCACCCCGCTCAGTAACCACACAGATAAGGCGTGGTGGTTGGGTCAGGTGACCGGGCTTTGGGGGCGAAGGCGCGCGCAAGTGCTACTGGGCGACCTGAACCATCAGCCCCGCGCGTGTTTTGCCCCCAAAACCGCATGCACCTGACCCAGCCGCCGCGCCGTGCCCGAGCCAAAACAACATCAGCCAAGCAAAGCCAACACAACAGCAACCGAACCGCCAACAAACCCACTGCTTAAAGCCAGCCCATCATCCATTGCACCCGCACATCCCGGAGCCCAAGCAACTTCACTATCATTCAAGGTTGCCCATTGCCGCCCCACTCAGAGCTCCACACCTTGAACCCACCAGACACCCGCCCCGCCTTGGAAGGCCGTTACCTTGGCCAAGCCCTGGCTGCGCAAACCATCAGCATTCGCGGTGCGCGCACGCACAACCTGAAAAACATCGACCTCGACATCCCGCGCAACCAGCTGGTGGTGATCACCGGTTTGAGCGGCTCGGGCAAGTCCAGCCTGGCGTTTGACACGCTCTACGCTGAGGGTCAGCGCCGTTATGTAGAAAGCCTCTCCACCTACGCACGCCAGTTTTTGCAGCTGATGGACAAGCCCGATGTGGACATGATCGAGGGCTTGAGCCCGGCCATCAGCATCGAGCAAAAAGCCACCAGCCACAACCCGCGCTCCACTGTCGGCACAGTGACCGAAATCCACGACTACTTGCGCCTGCTGTTTGCCCGCGCTGGCACACCCTATTGCCCCCAGCACCATTTGCCGCTGCAAATGCAAACCGTCAGCCAAATGGTCGACGCCACACTGGCGCTGCCCGAAGCCACCCGGCTGATGGTGCTGGCGCCAGTGGCGCGTGAGAAAAAAGGCGAATTTTTGGAGCTGTTTGCCGACATGCAGGCGCAAGGCTATGTGCGCTTTCGCATCAACGGCCAGACGTTTGAGTCTGACCAACTGCCCGCCTTGAAAAAAACCGAAAAGCACGACATTGACGTGGTCATTGACCGCCTGAAAGTGCGCCACGCCCCGACCGACCCACACGCCGACCGCAGTGACTTTGACAACCTCAAACAACGCTTGGCCGAGAGCTTTGAGGCCGCTTTGCGGGTGGCCAACGGGCGTGCCATTGTTCTAGAAATTGAGAGCGCTTCAAGCAATGATGACAAAGTCTACAGGCCAAAAGAGCATTTATTCAATGCCAAGTTTGCCTGCCCAGTGTGCAGCTATTCCATTGCAGAACTGGAGCCGCGCCTGTTTTCTTTCAACTCGCCCGTAGGTGCCTGCCCAAGCTGTGACGGCCTGGGTGCCACTGAGGTGTTTGATGAAGCGCGGGTGGTGGCCTTCCCCACCTTGAGCCTGGCCAGCGGGGCCATCAAGGGCTGGGATCGGCGCAATGCCTATTACTTTGCCATGCTGGAGAGCCTGGCCGCGCATTACCAATTTGACATCGAGCAACCTTTTGAATCCCTGCCAGAGCACGTGCGGCAAGCGGTGTTGCACGGCTCGGGCGCGGAAAACATCAAGTTCAACTATGAGCTGGGTTCAGGCGCCTCGGCAGGCAAAAAAGTGACCAAAAGCCATCCGTTTGAAGGCATCTTGCCCAACATGCAACGCCGCTACCGCGAGACCGACTCCGCCGTGGTGCGCGAAGACCTGGCACGCCTGCGCAGCATTCAGCCCTGCCCAGACTGCCATGGCAGCCGCCTGAAAAGTGAGGCACGGCACGTTTGGGTGGGCGAAGGTGACCAAGCCCGCGCCATTTTCGAACTCAGCCACTACACCTTGGCCGAATGCCTGGCGTATTTCAATGGCTTGCAGATGCATGGAGCCAAGGGCGACATTGCCGCCAAGGTGGTGCGTGAGATCAGCCTGCGCCTCAAATTCCTCAACGATGTCGGCCTGACCTACCTGAGCCTGGACCGCAGCGCCGAAACCTTAAGTGGTGGCGAGAGTCAGCGCATTCGCCTGGCCAGCCAGATTGGCTCTGGCCTGACGGGCGTGATGTATGTGCTGGATGAACCCAGCATTGGCCTGCACCAGCGTGACAACGACCGCTTAATCGACACCCTGAAGCACCTGCGCGACATTGGCAACAGCGTGCTGGTGGTCGAGCACGACGAAGACATGATGCGCGCCGCCGACCAGATCATCGACATGGGTCCCGGTGCGGGCGTGCACGGCGGTCGCATCATGGCGCAGGGCACATTTGACCAGGTCAAGGCCAACGCGCAGTCACTCACGGGCCAGTACTTAAGTGGCGCGCGCAGCATAGCCGTGCCTACCCACCGCAGCGCCTGGCTGCCCACCGTGGCACCCAAGCCGTTCAATGGCGGCAAACCCAGCCGCTTTGCCCCCAGCCCGGCGGCCCAGCGCCGCGCTGAACGCGAAGCACATCACATTGCCACGCTGGGTGAATTACAAGCGCTCAAGGTTATTGGCGCCAGCGGCCACAACCTCAAAGGTGTCGATGTGGCGTTCCCGGTCGGGCTATTCACCTGTGTCACCGGGGTATCGGGCTCAGGCAAGTCCACACTGGTCAACGACACGCTTTACAAAGCGGTGGCGCGCACCCTTTACCGCGCGCATGACGAGGCGGCAGAGCACACCGCCATTGAAGGCATTGAGTACTTTGACAAGGTCATCAACGTGGACCAAAGCCCGATTGGCCGCACACCACGCAGCAACCCTGCCACCTATACCGGCCTGTTCACTCCGATTCGTGACCTGATGAGTGAAGTGCCAACCGCACGCGAACGCGGCTACGGCGCCGGGCGCTTCAGCTTCAACGTGGCCGGTGGCCGCTGCGAAGCCTGCGAGGGCGACGGCATGGTCAAGGTCGAGATGCATTTTTTGCCCGATGTCTATGTGCCCTGCGACGTGTGCTTGGGTAAGCGCTACAACCGCGAAACACTGGAGGTGCTTTACAAGGGCAAAAACATTGCCCAAATTCTGGACATGACAGTGGAAGCCGCGCACGAATTCTTCAAAGCCGTGCCGACGATTGAGCGCAAGCTGCACACCCTGCTGGACGTGGGTCTGAGCTACATCCGTCTCGGCCAAGCCGCCACCACGCTGTCAGGCGGCGAGGCGCAGCGTGTGAAATTGGCGCTGGAACTCTCCAAACGCGACACCGGGCGCACGCTTTACATCCTGGATGAGCCCACCACCGGCCTGCACTTTGCCGACATCGACCTGCTGCTCAAAGTGCTGCACCAGTTGCGCGACGCGGGCAACACCATTGTGGTCATTGAGCACAACCTGGACGTGATCAAAACCGCCGACTGGCTGATCGACATGGGGCCCGAAGGCGGCAGTGGCGGCGGCACCGTGGTGGGTGTGGGCACGCCCGAAACCCTGGCCGCCAACCCAGCCAGCCACACCGGGCGCTACCTGGCGCGGCTGCTGCCCAGCCTGGCAGCTTGAAGCCTCTAACGCCCCACGGGCGGTGGTGTACAGTGGAAAAAATTTGATGAACCCAAGAGGAACCGCATGAGCCAAGAATCCAAAGTGGTGTATGGCACCGAAGACCTGCTCACCAGCCTGTGCAATTCAGTCACCCGCGTGCTCAACGTGGCCACCCAGTGCCAGGTGCATTACTCAGGCATGGTGCAGCGCATCACCAAAACCTGCCTGAAACCCGACATTGGCTGCTTTGTGCTGTTTGATGGGGGCTTCTCGGGGCTGGTGGTGATCAACTTTTCAGCCCAAACCGCCATGGAGCTGTACCAAAGCTACATGCTCAACATGGGCATGCCCGCCAGCGAGCTGGCGCACTCGCACACCTCAGACGAGGTGAGCAACATCATGGGCGAGCTGATGAACCAAATTGTGGGCGACTTCACCGGCAAAGTGCGCCGTGAACTGCAAACCCACATCACCCAAAACCAGCCCAAGATGCTGGTGCTGAACAAGCAGGTGGTGCTGAGTGTGGACACCCACCTGGACAACCCTGAAGCCCGCCGGGTGACCTTCTACACCGGTCAAAACAACATTTTTTACCTGGAGCTGGCCATTGACCGCACCGAATTCATCAAGCTGCATGACTTCGAGGCCAATGAGGTGCTCACCCCTGACGAGGTCATCGCTCAAACCAACGCCCAGTCCGCCCAAACCGAGCCAGAGCCTGCAGCGCAGGCCAGCGAGCATGACAGTTTGCTTAAATCACTAGGGCTGTAGCCCGCCCCCCTACGGGTAAGCCTGACCCTTCAGGTATGTTTCAACGGGTAGACTCCAAAGCATGAATGTTTTACTTGCCGGCTTGGCCACACTGAGTGGTTTGCGTGACCGCCAAACCATGGATTTCACCTTGGTCAAGCTCATGCTGTCGACCGAGTTGTGGCAGTTCTCCAGCGTCAAACTGCTGCGCGCGGTGGGGCCTTTGAATGACCAACATTGGCTCACCCTGGCGCAAAGCACCTGCAGCCAGGCAGAACCCACCCACGACCAAGTGTGGCCTGACATCAGCACCCTGCCCAGCCTGGGCGACTTCCCCAAACGCGAAGCCGCCATCGTGACCGAATCGGTGCAGCGCACCTTGACAGCACCGTTTGTGACGGTGTTCCCCATCAACACCCAAGCCAGCGTGTGCAGTGTGTTGGAGGTGCTCTCAGAGCAGGCTCTGGGCGCAGACCTGCTGCCCCACATTGACAGCGTGCTGCGCCTTTACGAAAACCTGCAGTCTTTGCTGGACTATGGCGAAAAAGACTCGCTCACCGAGCTGCTGAACCGCAAAACGTTTGACACCGCCTTCTGGCGTGCTGCCCAAGCGCAAGAAGCGGTCAAGCCGGTGCCTGAAACCGAGCGCCGCCATCCCAGCCAAGAGGTCAATTACTTTTTGGCCGTCATCGACATTGACCATTTCAAGCATGTCAACGACAACTTTGGCCACCTGATTGGCGACGAAGTGCTGCTGCTGCTGGCGCGCCAAATGCGCGCATCGTTTCGTTTTCACGACCAGCTGTACCGCTTTGGCGGTGAAGAATTTGTGGTGCTGATGCGCTGCAGCAGCCATGCCGATGCCCAGGCGGCACTGGAGCGCTTTCGCACGCACATTGCCGAGCACGACTTTCCCCAGGTCAACCACATCACCATCAGCATTGGCTTCACTCCCCTGAACCTCAACGACACCCCCAGTGGTGCGTTTGACCGCGCTGACAAAGCCGTCTATTACGCCAAAGAACATGGCCGCAACCAGGTCTGCAGCTACACCGAGCTGGTGGCCAGTGGCGCCTTGCAAGCCCCGGCAGATGACACCGAAGAGGTTGATTTCTTTTAACCCTGCTGGTCATGCACACCCCGCTGAGCGACACCCGTGCCCAAGCCACCCGACGCAACAAGGTGGTCAGTGCCCAAGAGGCGGTGCGCCTCATCCACAGCGGCGACACGGTGGCCACCGGCGGTTTTGTCGGCATTGGCTTTGCCGAAGAAATTGCCATCGCACTGGAACACCGCTATCTGCAAACCCTGGCTGACACCGGCCAAGGAGTCCCCCAAAACCTGACCCTGGTGTATGCCGCTGGCCAAGGCGATGGCGACCGCCGGGGTCTCAATCACTTAGGCCATGCCGGGCTGGTGCGCCGCGTCATTGGCGGGCACTGGGGCTTGGTGCCCAAACTGCAGCAGTTGGCCATAGACAACCAAATTGAGGCCTACAACCTGCCCCAGGGCGTGATCACCCACCTGTTTCGCGACATTGCTGCTGGCAAGCCCGGCACTTTGACGCATGTCGGGCTTGACACTTTTGTCGACCCACTGTGGGGCGGCGGCAAGCTCAACAGCGCCACCACCGAAGAGCTGGTGCGCCGCCTGACCATCGATGGCCAAGAGTTTCTGTTTTACAAGGCCTTTCCCATTCAGGTGGGCATCATCCGCGCCACCACGGCAGACGCCGATGGCAACCTCAGCATGGAGCGCGAAGCCCTGACGCTGGAAGCCTTGGCCATTGCCATGGCCGCGCGCAACAGCGGCGGCATTGTCATTGCCCAGGTGGAGCGGCTGGCCGAGCGCGGCACGTTGCACTCTCGCAGTGTCAAAGTGCCGGGCGTGCTGGTGGATGCCGTGGTGGTGGCCACAGACCCTGCCAACCACATGCAAACCTTCAGCGAAGCCTACAACCCCGCCTATTCAGGCGAGTTGCGGGTGCCCATGAGCCTGATCGAACCGATGGCCTTGACCACGCGCAAAGTCATCGCCCGGCGTGCCGCGCTGGAGCTGCAGCCCAACAGCGTGGTCAACCTGGGCATTGGCATGCCCGAAGGCGTGGCCAACGTGGCCGTTGAAGAAAACATGTTTGACCTGCTGACCCTGACCGCCGAGCCCGGCGTGATTGGCGGTGTGCCCGCTGGTGGCTTGAGCTTTGGCGCCGCCGTCAACACCCAGGCAGTGATCGACCAGCCCAGCCAATTTGACTTTTACGACGGTGGCGGGCTCGACGTAGCGGTGCTGGGGCTGGCGCAGGCCGATGCCCAGGGCAATTTGAATGTGAGCAAGTTTGGCAACCGCTTGGCCGGAGCGGGGGGCTTCATCAACATCAGTCAAAACGCCAAAAAAGTGGTGTTTGTGGGCACCTTCACGGCGGGTGATTTGCAATGCCACATTCAGCACAAACGTCTGCACATTGCCGCAGAGGGCGCACCACGCAAATTTGTGCAGCAGGTGGAGCATCGCACCTTCAGCGCACGCGAGGCCTTGCGGCGCGGCCAGCAAGTGCTCTACATCACCGAGCGCTGTGTGCTGCGCTTGACTGGCACCCCCGCGCTCCCGGCGCTGGAGCTGATTGAAATCGCCCCAGGCGTAGACCTGCAGCGGGACGTGCTGGCCCACATGGATTTTGTGCCGCTGATCAGCCCCAGCCTCAAACCCATGGAGGCCGCCTTGTTTGCCGCCAACCCCATGGGCTTGCGCAAACGCCTGCAAGCCACGCCTTTGAATCGGCGCTTTGAACTCGATGCCACCCACCGGCTGCTGTTCATCAACTTTGAAGGCTTGGCCATTGACCAGCTTGAAGACGTGCAAGCCATCCAGAGCCTGCTGGTGGCTTTGTTGGAGCCCCTCAACGCCCGGGTCGATGTGGTGGTGAACTACGACAGCTTTACCCTGGCCCCGGGCTTGATGGACAGCTACAGCCACATGGTTCAGCAACTCAAACGGCGTTTTTACAGCCGAGTCACGCGCTACGGCACCGGCGGCTTTCTGAAAGCACGGCTGGAATCCCTGGGCCATTTTCCCGATAACATCAAGTGACATAACTATTCTTTGAGGAAACCACGCATGACGACCCTGCACCACATGAAACTGTCCACCAAGTTTCTGCTTCTTGGCTTGATTGCCCTGATCTTGGTGGTGGTGCCCTCGGCTCTTTACTTTCAGCGTGCCATGGCCGACATCAGCTTTGCGCAACGTGAACTTGTCGGCACGCAGCCGCTGCTGGCCATCAACAAAGTCATTCAGTACAGCCAGGTGCACCGCGGCATGTCGGCCAGCATGCTCAGTGGCAATGCCACCTTGGAAGCACGCCGCCCGGCGCTGCGCGACAAACTCAACGCCGCCATGAACGAGCTCGAAAACCAGCTCAAAGCCAGCAACACCTCGCCCGCGCTGCAAACCCGCTGGTCTGAGCTGCGCCGCACCTGGGTAGAACTGGAGCAAGGGGTGGCCAGCAAAACCCTTGACACCCCCAAAAGCACGGCTCAGCACACCGCCATGATCACCAAGCAACTGCAGTTGAGCGAGGAGCTGCTGGATGAATTCAATTTAAGCCAAGACGCGGGCGACGACACCTTTGCCCTGATTCGCGCCACCATGGTCGACATGCCCTGGCTGTCTGAAAACATGGGCATCATGCGTGCCATGGGCAGCGGCTTCCTGACCAAGGCCGAGGCGCCGCCCGCAGGGCGCGCCACCTTGGCGGCTTTGCTCAAACGCGCCCGGGAACTTGAGTTCAGCATGTACCGACAGCTGGGTCGCGCCAGCGCTGCCAACCCCGAGCTTAAAACCATCCTGGAGGCTGGTGCTGCCAACAGCCGCAGTGCGGTAGACAAAACCCTGGCGCTGGCCGAGCGTGAGGTCATCACCGCGCCAGAGCTTAAATTTGTGGCGGTGGACTACTTTGACGATTTCACCCGCACCATTGACGGCCTGTTTGAATTTAACGCCCTGGCCATGAAAACCCTGGTCAACACACTGGATGCCCGCATTGCTAAGAACCACAAAATGGAGTGGCTGGTGGCCGCCTTGCTGTTGGTGGGTACCGCAGCGGCGCTGTGGCTGGCACTGCAGTTCATTCGCAGCATCACCGGCCCGGTCAGCGACGCGCTGGGTGTGGCACAAGCCGTGGCCGAGGGCGATTTGCGTGTCAAGGTTCATGTGCAGGGCGACAACGAACTCGGCCTGCTGATGCAGGCGTTGGCCACCATGCGCGACAACTTGGCGCGCGTGGTGCACCAGGTGCACACTGGCGCCGAGAGCGTGGCCACCGCCAGCGCCCAAATTGCCCAAGGCAACAACGACCTCAGTGGCCGCACCGAAGAGCAAGCCAGCGCGCTGGAGCAAACCTCGGCCTCGATGGAAGAGCTGGGCAGCACCGTGCAGCAAAACGCCGACAACGCGCACCAAGCCAACCAGCTGGCGCAAAACGCCAGCAGCGTGGCAGTGACGGGTGGCGAGGTGGTGGGCCAAGTGGTGCACACCATGAAAGACATCAACGACTCGTCCAAACGCATTGCCGACATCATCAGCGTGATTGATGGCATTGCCTTCCAAACCAACATCCTGGCGCTGAATGCGGCGGTTGAAGCGGCCCGTGCCGGTGAACAAGGTCGCGGCTTTGCCGTGGTGGCCAGCGAGGTGCGCTCCCTGGCCGGGCGCAGCGCCGAAGCGGCCAAAGAAATCAAAACCTTGATCGACGCCAGCGTAGACCGCGTGGCACAAGGCACGGTGTTGGTCGACCAAGCCGGCAACACCATGACCGAGGTGGTCAGCGCCATCCGCCGCGTCACAGACATTGTGGGCGAGATCAGCTCCAGCAGCACCGAGCAGGCCACCGGCGTGTCGCAAGTGGTGGAAGCGGTGGCGCAAATGGATCAAACCACCCAGCAAAATGCCGCCCTGGTGGAAGAAATGGCGGCCGCTGCCGACAGCCTGCGCAGTCAGGCGCAACAGCTGGTGCAGACGGTGTCTATCTTCAAGTTATAAGCCAAATTAGCCTCTAGCGCTTATCAATCAAGCGTGAGTAGCTATTCAATAAATACCACCTTGGACGAAGCAAGCCCGATGAAAACCCCTGCTTTTTTTGAACAGTTGGGCCTGCGGGCCAAGCTGATTGTGATTTTTGTTGCCATCAAGGTGATCCCGCTGGTGCTGCTGGCCTGGTATGCCTGGCAAGCCGCACAAGATTTGGGCGACGGTGTGTCTGGGCGCGCCATGCAAATGGCCGACGCCATGCGCGTGACGCAACAACAAACCGGCAAAACCGCCAACGAAGATGCCGTGCGTGCGCTTGACGAGCGCTCACGCGAAGCCATGGAAGCCCTCACCACCGACCTGGCGCGCCAGGTGGCCGACTTTTTGTATGACCGCGACAAAGACCTGCTGCAAGCCGCAGCGTTAGAGCCCTCCAGCGCCGCTTACCAGCGCTTTTTGCACAGCAAAACTCGGCTCAGTTTTGAACACGGCCGTTACGTTCCCAGTGAAGACGGCAAGTCTTGGGTGCCTGCTGAGGCCTTCAAAGCCGACAACCCGGTGCGCCCGCCGCTGCCTGACAACGCCAAAGACTTTCATACCCGCCAGCCCGAAAACTATGGCCAGCCGGTGCAGCGCCCCCTGTTTCTAGAAATCAGCTTTATCGACCTGAAAGGCCAGGAAAAAGTCAAAGCCGTGCAAGGCAGCCTGCTCAGCACAGCGCTGCGCGATGTCAGCCAAGCAGCCAACACCTTTGTCAAAGCCGAGCGCTATTGGCCTGCGCTGCAAAAGCTCAAGCCCGGCGAGATGTATGTCTCTGAGGTGATTGGTGCGTATGTCCCCACGCAGTGGATTGGCGCCTACACCAAAGCCCGCGCCGCCGAGCTGGGCAAGCCCTTCACGCCCGAAGCCTCAGGCTACGCCGGGCTGGAAAACCCGGTAGGCAAACGCTTTCAAGGCATTGTGCGCTGGGCCATGCCGGTTGAAAAAGCCGGCAAAGTGGTGGGCTACGTCACGCTGGCACTGGACCACAGCCACCTGATGGCCTTCACCAACCGGGTGCGACCCACGCCGGTGCGGTTTGCCCCGATTGCAGACCCAGCCTCGGGCAACTACGCCTTCATGTGGGACCGCCACAGCCGCGCCATCGCCCACCCGCGCGACTATTTCATCGCCGGCTATGACCCACAAACTGGCCAAAGCGCCGTGCCCTGGTTGGATACCGACTTGTGGACGCAGTGGCAAGCCAGTGGCAAATCCTGGCAAGACTTTCAGCCCAGCGTGGCGCCGTTTCAAGACCAGTCGCTCAAGCGCAAACCAGCGCCAGCGTCGGGCAAATCTGGCCAGGTCGGGCTGGACTGCCGTTACCTGAACTTCTCGCCCCAATGCCACGGCTGGGACGCGCTCACTGAGCACGGTGGCTCAGGCTCGTTTGCTATCTTTTTCTCGGGCTTGTGGAAGCTCACCACAGCCGCCACCATTCCCTACTACACCGGGCCGTATGCCAGCAGCAAACGCGGCTTTGGCTACATCACGGTTGGTGCCAACGTGGACGACTTTCACAAAGCTGCCACCGAATCGGGGCAACGCATTGACACCCTGATTGCCAAGGCAGACGCCCAGCTCAAACTGGAGCGCCAAGGCCTGCAAGACACCATTGGCACCCGGCTGCGCAACACCGCCCTGGGTTTGAGTGCGTCCACACTGGTGATGGTGGCGCTGGTGATTGTGATTGCCATCTGGATGGCTGGGGCGCTGACCCGGCGCATCACCGAAATGAGCCAGGGCATTGCCCGTTTTCAAGCCGGTGACCTGGCGCACCGCTTGCCGGTGCGCGGCCGGGACGAAATGGCGCAGTTGTCCACCGCGTTCAACGCCATGGCCGACAGCGTGCAGCAGTCGTTTGGCCACCTGCAAGACGCGCGAAAAACCGCCGAAGAAGCCAACCGCTTGAAGAGCGAATTTTTGGCCAACATGTCGCACGAATTGCGCACGCCGCTCAACGGTATTTTGGGCTACGCCGAGTTGCTTGAGATGGACTTGACAGACCCCGCGCAGCGTGAATACGCCCAAACCATTCGGCAAAGTGGCACACATTTGCTGGCACTGGTAACCGACGTGCTCGATTTGGCCAAAATTGAAGCCGGGCGCATGGACTTCAACCTGACCGAGATCAACCTGCCCAGCCTGCTCTCAGAAGTGGTGGCGCTGGAAACCGGCCACGCCCAGACCAAGCAGCTCAACTTGTCGTTGCAACCCGAAGGCATCCCCCCCGTGGTGTTTGCCGACCCCCTGCGCCTTAAACAAATTTTGCTCAACCTGACCAGCAACGCCATCAAATTCACCGAACACGGCTCAGTCACAGTGCGCGCCTTTGCCCAGCAGCAGCGCGTGCGCATTGAGGTGCAAGACACCGGGGTCGGCATCAAGGCTGAAGACCAGCAGCTTATTTTTGAGAAATTCCGCCAAAGTGAGGCGTTTGTCACGCGCAGCCAGCAAGGCACCGGGCTCGGCCTGACACTGGCCAAAGAACTGGTGCAGCGCATGGGTGGCTTCATTGGCCTGAGCTCCACGCCGCAAGTAGGCTCGATTTTTTATGTAGACTTGCCCACCCGCGCCGAACCACCCAGCCACAGCCCCTCATGACCCCAACCTCCACCCCCGAACGCCACGTGCTTGTGGTTGATGATGTGATGCTCAACCGCAAGCTGGTGTTTGCGTTTTTGTCGCGCATGGGCTGGCAATGCCATGAGGTTGACGGTGGCTTGCCCGCGCTGGACTGGCTGGCAAGTCACCCCAAACCTGATTTGATGTTGCTCGACATCAGCATGCCAGACCTCGACGGTGAAGCCGTGTGCAACCAAGTGCGCGCCATGCCCGCCTTGGCAGGCCTGAAAATTGTGGCCTACACCGCCCACGCCAGCAGCCAAGACAGTGAGCGCTTTCTGGCCAACGGCTTTGACGAAGTGCTCATCAAGCCGATTTCAATGCAACGCATCAAAGAAGTGATGCATGATCTTTTTGGCCTCTAGCGCTTATAGATAAAGCGTGAGCAGCTATTATAAAAATAGCGTCTGAACTTTAACTCTGGGTCGGTTTGGCGGCTTGCAGCATGTCGCGGGTGGTCAAAGCCACTTGGCGCGCCGCCTGCGCAAAGTCTGCTCCGGCACTGGCATACAACACGGCGCGAGATGAATTCACAATGATCGGCCCGGCCTGGCGCCAACCGGCTTGCACAGTGGCCTGGGCATCGCCCCCTTGCGCGCCTACACCCGGTATCAACAGCGGCAAACTTGGTGCCAAAGCACGCACCCGCGCAATTTCTGCCGGGTAGGTGGCACCCACCACCAGCCCCAACTGGCCATTCAGGTTCCACGCGCCTTGCGCCAGCTGGGCAATGTGTTCATACAAACGCGGCTCACCCGGCACACCAGCCAAGCGCTGGTTTTGAAAGTCGTCACCGCCGGGGTTGGAGGTGCGGCACAGCAAAAACGCGCCTTTGTTGTGGTACTTCAAATACGGGGCAATGGTGTCAAAACCCATGAACGGTGACAAGGTCACAGCGTCTGCACCGTAGCGCTCAAACGCTTCTTTGGCATATTGCTCGGCGGTGCTGCCAATGTCGCCACGCTTGGCATCCAGAATGATCGGCACACCCGGTGCGCTGCGGCGCATGTGCGCCACCAGGCGCTCCAGCTGGTCTTCGGCGCGGTGCGCGGCAAAGTAGGCAATTTGCGGTTTGAAGGCACTCACCAGGTCCGCGGTGGCGTCCACTATTGATGCGCAAAAGTCAAAAATTTTGCTCACATCGCCGCGCATGGCAGT
>NZ_JAQURE010000035.1 GCF_028715765.1 Rhodoferax sp. | reverse complement strand
TGCGGCGCAAATGCACCTTGGCGCTGAGGTCTTGCAACACCTTTTCAGGCATGGCGGCCACAATGGGGGTGGCAATGAAACCAGGTGCCACGGCATTCACACGCACCCCTTTGGGGCCAAGCTCACGGCTCCAGGTTTTTGTAAAACCGATGATGCCGAACTTGGTGGCTGCGTAATTGGTTTGGCCAAAATTGCCATACAACCCCACTACCGAGCTAGCGCTCAAAATCACACCGCTGCCCTGCGCCACCATGCCCTCAGCCACCGCTTGGGTGCAATGAAACACACCACGCAAATTCACATCAATCACCTTGTCAAACTGCTCGATGGTCATTTTTTGCAAACGGGCATCTTGGGTAATGCCCGCGTTGTTCACCAGCACATCAATGCGGCCGTAAGCGGCCTTGATCTGAGCCACCACCGCATCGACCATCGGGCGCTGGGTCACGTCCATGACAAAACCCTGCGCGGTCGCACCCAGTGCCTGGCATTGCGCCACGGCCTCATCCACGCCAGTCTGTTTGACATCGCAAACCATGACAATGGCACCCTCTTTGGCAAATTTAAGCGCGGTGGCCAGGCCAATGCCTTGCGCTGCGCCGGTGATCAAAGCAACTTTATTGTTCAAACGAGCGGTCATGAGAGTTCCTCAGAGTGATAAAAATTTCAACAAGCAAAATGGTAGTCTCTCCTGATTGCTGCAACTTGACACATCACAAGCCCCCAAAAAATATGATCTCTTTGCTTAACACCCACCGACACCGTGCTGGCCAAATGCTGGTATTGCTGCAATTTGGCCTGCTGCTGTGGTTGGCTTGGGCGGCAACACCTGCAGTGATGCAAGGCAATGCCACTTTGGCTTGTGTGCTGCTGGGTAGCTTGTCTGCCCTGTTGGGTGGCTGGACCCTGGCCTACAACCGGCTGGGCAACTTCAACATTCACCCTGCTCCCAAAGCCCATGGCCAGCTGGTGACTGGCGGCCCCTACCGCTTGATTCGCCACCCCATGTACAGCGCGGTGCTGTTGGCCGCAGCGTCCATGGCGGTGTTGACCAGCCCCGTGGCAGGTGGGCTGGCCTGGTGTGCTTTGGCTGGCGTGCTGGCGGTCAAGGCCACGCTTGAAGAGCGCTGGCTGTGCGAACACCATGCCGGCTACGCCGCCTACAGCCAACACACCCGGCGTTTTGTGCCGTGGCTGCTTTAACCGAGGAAATTCATTAGGGCTTGGGATGGCAGCGAGGGCATTTGCGAGGCAGGTTTGCCCCAATTGCGAAGCCTGTAGCCGTAGCTACAGGCGACAAAGAGGGGCAAAGATGGCCGCAAATGCACCGCTGACACCCAAGCAGCACCGCAGGTGCGCCTAATGGATTTTCTCGGTTTAAGGCTGCCGCAAGTCCTGGCGGTCTTGCGCGGCCTGCACCTGCACCGCACAGTCGTAAAACGTGGGGCCATGGCCTAAATCGGTCAGCCGCTGGCTGGTGAGCTGGTTCACATTGGTGCCATCCAACCCCAGTTTGCGCCACCAAATGCCCAAACCATGCACTACCCCAGGCCGGGCGCGCTCGGTCACCTGAGCCACGCAGTGGTGCGCGCCACGCACGTTAAACACCCGCACCGTGTGGCCAGTTTCAATGCCACGTGCGGCTGCATCAGTGGGGTGAATTTCCAGCAAGGGCTGGCCTTCGATGTCGCGCAAACTCTTCACATTGACAAAGGTGGAATTCAAAAAATTGCGCGCCGGTGGCGAAATCATCGCCAGCGGATAGATGGCCGAGCTGTGCGCCGCCTCATGGTTCGGCACATGGTCTGGCAAACCGTCTAGCCCCTGTGCGGCCAGCCGGTCACTGAAAAACTCGCACTTGCCTGAGGGCGTAGGAAAGTTGCCCTGCGCGAAACGCGCCTCGGGCGTGACCAGCGTGACAAAACCGGTTTCTAACAAGGCATCAAAGTCCACCGTTTGGCCAAAGGCTTGGCGGCACAAAGCCTCGTCCGTGTCTTGAAAACACGGCGCATCAAACCCCATGCGCTGCGCCAGCTCGCGAAAAATCTGGGTGTTGGGCTTGGCCTGCCCCACCGGGGCAATGGCTGGGCGGTTGAGCAGCACATCGGTGTGGCCATAGCTGCTGTGCACATCCCAATGCTCAAGCTGGGTGGTGGCGGGCAAGATGAAATCAGCGTAATCGGCAGTGTCGGTCTGAAAATGCTCCAGCACCACGGTAAAGAGGTCGGGGCGGGCAATGCCCGACACCACCCGGCCAGAGTCTGGCGCCACCGCCACCGGGTTGCTGTTGTACACCACCAGCGCCTCTATGGCAGGGCCAAACGCCGGGCTGGCCGGGCGCAGCAAGTCATCACCCAGGGTGACCATGTTGAGTGTTCTGGGGCTGCGGCCCGCCAGCAAATCGGGGCGCTGCAAGCTTGCTTTTTGCACCGGGAACGTGCCGGAGCTTGACAGCAGCACACCACCTGAGCGCTGCCGCCAGGCGCCAATCAAGGCTGGCAGGCTGGCAACTAGGCGCACCGCATTGCCGCCACCATGCACCCGCTGCATCCCGTAGTTCATGCGAATGGCTGCCGAGCCGTTCGCCCCCGAGTGCTCGCCCATGGGTGCGGCTTGCACACAGGCGCCAAAGTCGCGTGCCAAGCCCACCACCTGCGCCACCGTCAGGCCGCACACCGCGGCCACGCGCTCGGGCGGCCACTGCAAAGCACGCGCACGCAGCTGCGACCAGCCCAGTGTGTAACGCTCAAGGTAGTCGTGATCCAGCCAGTCGTGCGCAATCAGCTCATGCATCAGCCCCAGCGCCAGCGCACCGTCGGTGCCGGGCAGCAGTGCGATGTGCTCGTGGCATTTGTCGGCGGTTTCAGACTGACGCGGGTCTATGCAAACCAGCTTGGCACCCTGGCGCTTGGCCTCGTTGGCATAGCGCCAAAAATGCAGGTTACTGGCAATGGAATTGCTGCCCCAAATCAAAATCAGCTTGGCCTGGGCAAAAAATTCAACCCGCATACCCAGCTTGCCGCCCAGCGTGTGCACCAGCCCTTCGCCACCGGCGGCGGCGCAAATGGTGCGCTCAAGTTGCGATGCGCCCAGCTGGTTGAAAAACCGCGCCGCCATGCTTTCCCCCTGCACCAAGCCCATGGTGCCGGCGTAGCTGTAGGGCAGGATGGCTTGCGGGTCACGCGCGGCAATGCTTTGCAAGCGGGCGGCAATTTCGGTCAACGCAGCGTCCCAACTCACCGGCTCAAACTGCCCGGCTCCCTTGGGTCCGACCCGTTTTAACGGCTGCAAGATGCGCTCTGGGTGGTAGGTGCGCTCGGTGTAGCGCGACACCTTGGCGCACAAACTACCCGCCGTGTGCGGGTGCGCCGGGTTGCCTTGCACCTTGATCGCTATACCCTGTTGCACCGTGGTCAGCAACGCACAAGTGTCTGGGCAGTCATGCGGGCAAGCGCCACGCACTTGAAAAACAGCAGTGTCAGCGACCATGTTCAGATTCCTTTGACGTTGGGCAAGAAACTGTGCAACCGCAGGGCAATGCACAGCACCCCCATGTCGGGTGTGCGTGGAAGTGCCATGAGGGCAAAAGACGTGGGTTCATAGGGCATGGATAAGTTAAGGCATCATTGTGAACGGATTCCTTTTCAGCCCAGCAAAATACCACCTCAGCCAGATCAGATATTTATAAGTCTTTTAGGCCTCTAGCCCATACAAATAAAGCGCAAGCAGCTATGAATTTAATAAACACTTTCACCCCACACCTCGATGACCTCACTGCCCTGCGGCGCGACCTGCATGCCCATCCGGAACTGTGTTTTGAGGAGCACCGCACCGCAGGCGTGGTGGCAGCCAAGCTGACCGAATGGGGCATTCCCATCCACCGTGGCTTGGGTGGCACCGGCGTGGTGGGTAGTTTGAAACGTGGCACCAGCAGCCGCGCCATCGGTCTGCGCGCCGACATGGACGCACTTCCCATGACCGAGGCCAACACCTTTGCCCACGCCAGCACCGCGCCCGGCAAAATGCATGCCTGCGGCCACGACGGCCACACCGCCATGCTGCTGGCCGCAGCGCAACACCTGGTGCAGCATGGCGACTTTGATGGCACCGTCTACCTGATCTTTCAGCCCGCCGAAGAAGGCGGCGGTGGGGCCCGAGAAATGATCAAAGACGGCCTTTTTGACCGCTTTCCCATGGACGCGGTGTTTGGCCTGCACAACTGGCCGGGTATGAAGGTAGGGCAAATGGCCGCCAGCCCGGGACCGGTGATGGCCTCCAGCAACGAATTCAAAATCACCCTGCAGGGCAAAGGCGGCCACGCCGCCATGCCGCACAACGCCCTGGACCCGGTACCGGTGGCTTGCCAACTGGTGCAAGCGTTTCAAACCATTGTCAGCCGCAACGTCAAACCCATTGATGCGGCCGTGGTGTCGGTCACCATGATTCACACCGGCGAGGCCACCAACGTCATCCCCAACCAGTGCGAACTGCAGGGCACGGTGCGCACCTTTTCAACCGAGGTGCTGGACCTGATTGAAGCCAACATGCGGCGCATGACCGAGCACGTGGCCGCCGCCTCAGGCTTGCAAGCCCAGTTTGCCTTCAAGCGCAACTACCCACCCACCATCAACAGCGCCGCCGAGGCCGAGTTTTGCCGCCAGGTGATGGCGGAAGTGGTGGGCACCGCGGAGGTGTTGGGGCAAGAGCCCACCATGGGCGCGGAAGATTTTTCTTACATGCTGCAAGCCAAGCCGGGCTGTTACGCGTTCATTGCCAATGGCGACGGTGACCACCGCAGCATCGGCCACGGGGGCGGGCCGTGCATGCTGCACAACCCCAGCTACGACTTCAATGACGCACTGTTGCCGCTCGGTGCCACCTACTGGGTGCGCCTGGTGGAGCACTGGCTGGCCCTGCAGATCACACCATAGACGCTATCTATAAAGGAGCTGCTTACGCTTGTTTCAATAGCGCCTCAGCCTATTCTTCGTGTCAAAACGGCGCTAGACAAGACATCCAGGCAAGCCAGCGAGTCGTCCCAGCCCAGGCAAGCATCGGTGATGCTTTTGCCGTATTCCAGCTTGTCGGTTTTGTCTTTGCCAGGGGTGAACTTTTGCGCACCAGCGTTGAGGTGGCTCTCCACCATCACGCCAAACACCTGGCGTGAACCCGCAGCGATCTGGCTGGCAATGTCGCGCGCCACGTCCAGCTGCTTTTCATGCTGCTTGCTGCTGTTGGCATGGCTGCAGTCCACCATCAGGGTGGCGGGCAGCTTGGCTTTGGTCAGCTCGTCGCAGGCGGCTTTCACGCTGGCAGCGTCATAGTTGGGCGCTTTGCCGCCGCGCAAAATCACGTGACAGTCTTTGTTGCCATTGGTTTGCACAATCGCCACCCGGCCAGTTTTGTGCACCGACAAAAAGTGGTGGCCACCGGCGGCGGCTTGAATGGCGTCGGTGGCAATTTTGATGTTGCCGTCGGTGCCATTTTTGAACCCAATGGGCGCCGACAAGCCCGAAGCCAGTTCGCGGTGCACCTGGCTCTCGGTGGTGCGTGCGCCAATGGCACCCCAGCTGATCAAGTCGCCCAGGTATTGGGGCGAGATCACGTCCAAAAATTCACTGCCTGCGGGGAGCCCCAAGCGGTTGATTTCAATCAACAACTGGCGCGCAATGCGCAGGCCTTCGTCGATGCGGAACGATTCGTCCAGGTACGGGTCGTTGATCAAACCCTTCCAACCCACTGTGGTGCGGGGTTTCTCGAAATACACACGCATCACAATTTCAAGTGTGCTGGCGTATTTTTCACGCTGAGCCTTGAGCTTGCGGGCGTAGTCCATGGCGGCAGCCGGGTCGTGAATGGAGCATGGGCCAATGATCACCAGCAAGCGGTCGTCTTTGCCCGCAATGATCTGGTGGATGTTGCGCCGGGTGTTGCTGATCATCTTTTCCACTGGCGTGCCCGCAATCGGAAAGAAGCGGATCAAATGCTCTGGTGGGGGTAACACGGTGATGTCCTTGATGCGTTCGTTGTCGGTCTGGCCGGTGCGGTCAGTGGCGGGGTTGGGCACAGCGGCACCCCAGGCATCTTTGTCGGCGTTCACTTTGGCAGTCATGGATCAGTTCCTTGCAGAGTTGAAATCAAACACACATAAAAAAACCGCCGTGTTGGGCGGCGGTTTTTGGGAGGTCAGGACGTTTTGTTTAGGTACGTTTAGAACTCTCTACCGCCGGTGGCGCTTGAGAACCAAAAATAACTAAAGAAAAAATGGGCTGACTTCATGGGCGTTGACTTTAGCACAGCCGTTGTGCCATGCCTTTGGCTACAGCTTGCAATGCAGCACTGACCCGTGGCTCCACTGACAAACGGCGCCAAAACTCCCCAGCCATGGCACGCGTGCCAGGGTCTGCAAGATTTGGCGCTACATCAAAAGGTGCGTAATCTGGCATGCCCAGCATCAAATCTGGCTTCCAGCGCATCGGCAGCATGTCGTAAACCGGTGCCAGGCTGAATTGACCCCGATAGATTTCTTTGAGCGACGCACCCGCCACAAACAGCGACACGTTGCCGCTGTGCATGTCAGTGTTGCCGATCATTCGGCCAAACTGCAGCAGGGCGTGCAATTGCGCCGCCTCTGGCGCACTCAATTGACCGCGCCGCGCCAAGGCGTCTGCGGTTGCCGCCCAGTTGACATAGGGTTCTTTGACAAACCCGGCATGTGCCGCACCAATGGCCACCATGTGCCTGCGCCCCTGCGTGCCCACCCGGTCAAAACGCTGGCTGAGCAGGTAAGTGCGGCTGGCAGACTGCACGATGTGGCTCTGCGCCACCGCAAAACCATGGCCTTGCAGCACCTGGGCACAGACCTGTTCGGCACACAGCAAATCGCGCCAACGTTCACCATAAGGTGTGCCAAGAGGTGGCGAAAATTTGACCAAAACCGGCGTTTGCTGGCTGGTGATGGCCAAAAACTTGGGTTGTTCCCCCGCAGCGGATGACCCCGCTGGGAGCGTTTGCGCCACGTTGGCCGCCAGCGCATCGAGCACCGACTCGGGCTTGTCTGCGGGTAAACGCAACGGCGGCTGGGGTGAGGCTGCCAGGTCAGCCCCCAGCAACAGCGCACCTGGGGCATCATGGGTATGGAGCGCCGCCATCAAGGCCAGCTGCGTATCCCAAGTCTCGGGGTTGGCAGGAAGACCCAACGCGCCTAACTGCGCGGCCAACACCCGCCCCAAAAAACCCTGCGCACGCAGCGGTGACAAATACCAAGGCAGCAAGGCTTGCGCACTGGCCTGAAAAAACGCATCAAAGTCATCCGCCTGAACATACATTTGCGACCGAGCCAGCCAGCTCAGTGTGCCGATGCGTTTGACCACGCCAGTGTCATCCACGCGCCAAATGGGTTGCTGCGCCCCCGCCTGCCCGATGGGCTCGGCCAGCGCATAGCGGGTGCGTTTGCCTTGGCCGCAGACAATCACCTCGTCGTCAAGCTGCTTGAGCAGGCGGGACGCGGTGGGCTGGCTGATGCGCAATGCAGCCTGGATTTGAGCCGACGAGGCCGCGCCTTGCGACTGCAAAAACGTGATCAGAGCAGCGCGATAAGACATGTGATCTAAGTTTGACGTGAATAGAATAGTTTTTAAAACATTCTATTGAATTCAATGTGTTAGATCAATTTTGAATAGAATTTGAATAGAAAATGAATCACAACAGGCTGACAGACCATCAGGCCGTACCGCCCACCGTCAGCCCATCCAGACGCAGTGTGGGCTGCCCCACACCCACCGGCACACTCTGGCCTTCTTTGCCACAGGTGCCGACGCCGCTGTCGAGCTTCATGTCGTTGCCGATCATGGTGACACGCTTCAAACACTCGGGCCCGCTGCCCACCAGTGTGGCGCCTTTCACCGGGTATTGAATCTTGCCGTTTTCCACCCAGTAGGCCACGCTGGCCGAGAACACAAACTTGCCGCTGGTGATGTCAACCTGGCCGCCGCCAAAGTTGGTGGCGTACAAGCCTTTTTGGATGCTGGCCACAATTTCTTCAGGCGCCTTGTCGCCACCGAGCATGTAGGTGTTGGTCATGCGCGGAATGGGTACATGGGCGTAGCTCTCACGCCGGCCATTACCGGTGGGGCTGACCCCCATCAGGCGAGCGTTCATGCTGTCTTGGAGATAGCCTTTCAAAATGCCGTCTTCAATCAACACGTTGCGCTGGCTGGGGTTGCCCTCGTCGTCGACATTGAGCGAGCCACGGCGGTCGGCAATGGTGCCGTCGTCCAGCACCGTCACGCCCTTGGCGGCCACGCGCTGGCCGATGCGGCCACTGAAAGCGCTAGAGCCTTTGCGGTTGAAGTCGCCCTCCAACCCGTGGCCAATGGCTTCGTGCAACAAAATGCCAGGCCAGCCCGAACCCAGCACCACCGTCATTTCGCCAGCTGGAGCCGGGCGCGCCTCCAGGTTGGTCAGGGCGTTGGAGACCGCTTCATCCACATATTGGTTGATCAGCGCATCGTCAAAATAACCAAAACCAAAGCGGCCGCCACCACCGGCTGAGCCCATTTCGCGCAGGCCTTTTTGCTCGACGAACACCGTCACGCTCAGGCGCACCAGCGGGCGCACGTCGGCGGCCAATGTGCCATCTGCCCGCGCCACCAGCACCACATCGTGCTCAGCCGCCAGCCCCGCCATGACCTGTGCCACCCGCGGGTCTTTGGCGCGCGCCAGGCGCTCCACTTTTTCCAACAACTGCACTTTGGCCGTGCTGTCCAGGCTGGCAATGGGATCAAGGCCGTGGTACAGAGATCGTGATTTTGCTATTTTTTTAGTAGCTACTTGTGCACGTCCTGATTGCGCTACAGCCCCAATTGATCTGACAGTTCGGGCCGCATCAAGGAGCGACGCCTCAGAGATATCGTCCGAGTAAGCAAAGGCCGTTTTCTCACCGCTGACAGCGCGCACACCCACGCCTTGGTCAATGGAAAACGAGCCGGTTTTGACCATGCCTTCTTCCAGGCTCCAGCCTTCAGAGCGGGTGGTTTGAAAGTAAAGATCGGCCTCGTCGACCTGATGCGCTTTGATCTCGGCCAGCGCGCGCGCCAGGTGAGATTCATCCAGCCCAAACGGGGTCAACAGCAAAGATTTGGCAACGGCTAAGCGTTCAAGAGTGGGTTCACGTGAAATCATCAGATCATTCTAGGGGTTAGGACTGCACCAGCCGCTTTGACTTGGCGATTGACATCAACACCCCCAAGCCCAAACCCAGCGTGACCATGGCGGTGCCGCCGTAGCTGATAAAAGGCAATGGCACCCCCACCACCGGCAAGATGCCGCTGACCATGCCCATGTTCACAAACGCGTAACAAAAAAAGATCATGGCCATGGCGCCACCCAGCAAGCGGGTGAACACGGTGGGCGCCTCCAGCGCAATCACCAGCGCGCGCAGTACAAAAAAAAGAAACGCCACAATCAGCAGCAGGTTGCCAAACAGCCCAAATTCCTCAGAAAACGCCGCAAATATGAAGTCGGTGGTGCGCTCAGGGATGAACTCAAGGTGGGTTTGCGTGCCCTGCATGAAACCCTTGCCCCAAAAGCCGCCCGAGCCAATGGCGATCATGCCCTGGATGATGTGAAAACCCTTGCCCAGCGGGTCACGCCCGGGGTCGAGCAGGGTGCACACGCGCTGCTGCTGGTAGTCATGCAACAGCGGCCAGCGCACGCCATCGGCACACAGCTCGGGCTCAAACACCACCAGCAGCGTGATGCCCACCAAGCCCAGCAGCAGCGGCGGCGCCACCCATTTCCAGCCCAGCCCGGCAAAAAAGATCACCGACACGCCAGCGGCCAGCACCAGCAGCGAGGTGCCCAAATCGGGCTGTTTCATGATCAACCCCACCGGCACCGCCAGCAGCAGCAAAGCCACCGCAAAGTCGAGCGGACGCAACTGGCCTTCGCGTTTTTGAAACCACCAAGCCAGCATCAACGGCATGGCAATCTTGAGAATTTCACTGGGCTGAATGATCACCCCCACATTCAACCAGCGTCGGGCGCCTTTCTTGGTGACCCCAAACACCGCCACCGCAATCAACAGCGTAACCCCCAAAATGTAGAGCGGCACAGCCAGCGCCATCAAGCGCTGCGGCGGGATTTGAGCTACCACAAACATGATGAAACCGGCCAGCAACATGTTGCGCGCATGGTCTTCAAAACGCGTGCCGTGGTCAAAGCCAGAGGAGTACATGGTCAGCAGCCCGGCGCAGACCAACATGAACACGGCAAACGCCAGCGGCCCGTCAAACCCCGAAAACCAGGGTGACAAGCGTTGCAACACAGAGGGGCGATCAAATACCGAAGCCATAGGGGATGATTATCGTGCGGGGCACAGCCACAAAGCGGCTTGCCGTTTGCCCGTTTGCCCGTTTGCCCGTTTGCCCGCTGGCTGGCTGGCTGGCTGGCTGGCTGGCTGGCCGGTGTAACGTATGATGGCATGCATGAGGTTGATGCGCTGCTGTCGGTCCGAGCCAAGTCGAACTTTTTCGTTGTGCCCAGGGCAAACGCTTTAAACCACCTCAGACCGGGTCAACACAAAACCGCTTCAGGGTCTTTTTTCTCACATTTGAGTTCATGAAAACTGGGTTCCTTCGCCGCTTGGGTGCGGGCTTGCTGGTGTCGCTGGCGGTGTTGGCTACCGGGGTGTCCCTCTCTGTGGCAGGCGGCTTTTGGTTGAATCAACGCCTGGCAACGCAAGCGCAGACCGATTACCAGCAAATCGTAGACAGAACCAACGCAGAGGTCACGCGGCGACTTCATCAACCGGTGTTTGGGCTCAACGGCTTGCGCGCCATGTATGCAGGCAGCGACCGCGTGACGCGCGGCGAATTCACCGACCATGTGTTCTCTCGCGACCTGCCCGTGGAGTTTCCAGGGGTGCGCGGGTTTGGTTTCATCGAGCGGGTCGAGGCCGAGGGTCTGGCCGATTTTCTTGACCGCGAACACCAAGCTGGCGCAGCAGAATTTTCACTGCGGCTTTTGGGCGAACCCGCCAGCCCACACTATGTCATCAGATTCATCGAGCCTGAGGTCGACAACCCGGGCACGCTGGGCTTGGACGTGGGCTCTGAAGCGCGCCGGCGCGCGGCCATCGAGCAGGCCATCGACGCAGCTGCACCCACCATGACAGCGCCCATCACCCTGGTGCAAGACGCGCAAAAAACGCCTGGGGTACTGATTTACGTGCCGGTGTACCACCCGGTGGCGCGGCTCAACTCCGCCACCGACCGCCGGGCGGCGCTGCGCGGGGTGATTTATGCACCCATCGTGCTCAATGAGTTGCTCAAGGGCATCGAAAGCGTCACCAACCAGCATATCGTTTTCACTTTGCGCGATGCCAGCGTGCCCCAAGGCGCTGACAATTTTCTGTTTGGCAATGCCCTTGAGCAGCCGCTGCCAGCCACCGCCTTGTTCAAGTCGCAGCAAACATTGACCCTGTTGGGGCGACAGCTGACCCTGCAAACCCACAGCACGCCGCTG
This sequence comes from Rhodoferax sp., assembly GCF_028715765.1. Classification (GTDB taxonomy): domain Bacteria; phylum Pseudomonadota; class Gammaproteobacteria; order Burkholderiales; family Burkholderiaceae_C; genus Rhodoferax. The sequence goes on along the minus strand of NZ_JAQURE010000035.1, from coordinate 23,302 downwards.
TTCGAAGCCCGTTTAAACCACCTGGAACCAGCTCTGTTGGCCATCGGCGGCATGCTGGCCAGCCTGTTGCTGGCCTTGCTGCTGTGGCAACAAGGCCATGCCCGCGAGCGTGCCGAAGCCCTGGCGCGCAGCATGACCAAAGACCGGCAGCGCCTGGCGCTGGTGGCGCAAGAAACCTCCAACGCGGTCATCATCACCGACGCCCAGCGACGCATCACTTGGGTGAACCCTGGCTTTGAACGCATTTCAGGCTACAGCGCCGCCGAAGCCTTGGGGCAGTCACCGGCTTTTTTGCAAACCGAGCGCACCGACCCAGCCACCATTGCCCGCATGCGCGAGGCATTTCAAAGCGGCCAAAGCTTTCATGGCGAGGTGATGAACCGCAGCAAACAAGGGGTGGACTACTGGATTGAACTGGAAATTCAGACCTTGCGCGATGCCCAGGGTGTGGTCAACGGCTACATGGCCATCGAGTCAGACATCACCGAGCGGCGCCAAGCACAAACCCAACTGGAAGCCGTGCTGCGTGACAACGATGCCCTCTTGAGCACGCTCGACCTTTTAGGCATTGTGTCAATGGCCGACCGAACCGGGCGCATCATCCAGGTCAACGACGCGTTTTGCACCATCAGCGGCTATGCGCGTGACGAATTGCTGGGGCAAAACCACCGGTTGCTCCACTCTGGGGTTCAAGATGCGGCGTTTTGGGAAAGCATGTGGACCACCATCGCCGCCGGCAAACCCTGGCGCGGCGAGGTCTGCAACCGTGCCAAAGACGGCGCGCTGTATTGGGTCGACACCTTCATTGCGCCGTTTTTGAATGACGATGGCTTGGTTGAAAAATACGTCTCTATCCGCATTGACATCACGGCGCGCAAAGCGGCGCAAGCCCTGGCGCAGCGCAATGCCGATTTGCTCAAAGGCAGCATTGAAGCGCTTGATGATGCCTTTGCCCTGTATGACGACCAAGACCGGCTGGTCTTGTTTAACCAGCGCTACCGCGAGGCCTACCCCATGCTGGCAGATGTGCTGCAGGTAGGCAACACGTTTGAGGCCATCATCCGCGTGGGCGCCGAGCGCGCCCAATATGCAGACACGGCGGGTCGGGTGGATGCCTGGGTGAGTGAGCGGCTGGCGCTGCACCGCCAAGCGCAGTCGCAACATCATCAAAAGTTAACCGATGGCCGCACGCTGCGCATTGTGGAGCGGCGCATGCCCAATGGCTATACCGTGGGTTACCGGGTGGACATCACCGAGCTGGTCGAAGCCACCGAAGCCGCGCAAGCCGCAAACACCTCCAAAAGCCAGTTTCTGGCCAACATGAGCCACGAAATTCGCACCCCCATGAATGCCATTTTGGGCATGCTCACGCTGCTGGGTAAAACCGAACTCAACCCCAAACAGGCTGACTACGTGACCAAGAGCGAGCGTGCAGCGCAGTCGCTGCTGGGGCTGCTCAATGACATTCTGGACATTTCCAAGGCCGAAGCCGGCAAGATGACGCTGGACCCGCAGCCGCATGATTTGCATCTGCTGGTCAGCGATGTGCAGGTGATTGCGCTGGCCTATTTGGGCTCAAAACCGGTCACGCTGCAGCTGGACATGGCGCCAGACCTGCCTGCGCTGGTGGTGGTCGACGCGCTGCGGCTCAAGCAAGTGCTGATCAACTTGTGTGGCAATGCCATCAAGTTCACTGAGCAAGGCGTGGTGACACTGAGCCTTGAAACCCTTGACCGCAACGCCCGTCAAGTGATGCTGAAATTTGCCGTGCAAGACAACGGCATTGGCATTGCGCCCGAAAACCAGGCCAAAATTTTCACTGGTTTTACCCAAGCCGAGGCCTCCACCACACGCCGCTTTGGCGGCACCGGGCTGGGTTTGGCCATCAGCCAGCGCTTGATCGAGTTGATGGGCGGCAAGCTGGAGCTGCAAAGCACGCTGGGGCGCGGCAGCCGCTTTTATTTCAGTTTGACGCTGCCCATTGCCGCCCCTGCAGCGGTGGCGACACCCCGCGCGCGCCATCTTCCCGCTGCGCAGATGCCAGCCAGCCCACAAGTTTCGGTCGCCGCGGCTGTCTGCCCAAGCGTTCCGCCAGTGGCAGCGCCATTGGGTTTGGCGGGCATGCGTATTTTGGTGGCTGAAGACAACATCGTGAACCAACAAATTGCCAGCGAGCTGCTGGAAAGCGAAGGCGCGCTGGTGACACTGGCCAACCACGGCCAGCACGCGCTGGACTTGGTGGCCGCAGCGGGGGCAGTGTTTGACGTAGTGCTGATGGACATGCAAATGCCGGTGATGGATGGCTTGACCGCCGCCCGCGCCCTGCGCCAAACATGGGATGCCCACACCTTGCCGATTGTGGCCATGACGGCCAACGCCCAGGAGGATGACCGCCAAGCCTGCCTGGAAGCCGGCATGAACGACCATGTGGGCAAACCGTTCAACCTGAAACACCTGGTAGCGGTGCTGCAGCGCATCACCGGGCGCACTACAGAGCTCAATCCCGGTCCTGGCGCCTGACAAAAAATATATTAAATAGATAGCTACTCAAGCTTATTTATCAAGCGCTAGAGGCCAAAAAGGCTTAAAAAGTCAAGCCAATGTGACACGTACAAACTTGCGCTTACCAACCTGCAGCACATAGGTGCCGGCAGCCAGTTTGAGGCCTTTGTCGCTGACCACCACGGAATCCACTCGCACACCGCCACCGTCAATCAAGCGGTTGCCTTCACCGCCCGAAGCAGCCAGGCCGGCAGATTTGAGCAGCGCGGCAATGCCCAGCGGCGCCCCCGCATCACCCAGCGGCAAACTGAGTTCGGCAATTTCGTCTGGCACACCACCACGTGCGCGGTTGATGAAGTCTTGCTCGGCCGCATCGGCGGCAGCGCTTGAGTGAAAGCGCGCGGTGATTTCCTTGGCCAATGCCACCTTGGCATCTTTGGGGTTGCGCCCGGCAGCCACTTCAGCTTTGAGGGCTGCAATGGCGGCCTCAGACTGGAAGCTCAGCAGCGTGTACCAGCGCCACATCAACACGTCTGAAATGCTGAGCACTTTGGCGAACATGGTGTTGGCATCTTCACTGATGCCTATGTAGTTGCCCTTGCTTTTGGACATTTTTTCTACACCGTCCAAGCCTTCAAGCAGCGGCATGGTCAAGATGCATTGCGGCTCTTGGCCGTATTCGGCTTGCAGATGGCGCCCCACCAGCAGGTTGAATTTTTGGTCGGTGCCACCCAGCTCAAGGTCGCTTTTGAGCGCCACTGAGTCATAGCCCTGCATCAGTGGGTACAAAAATTCATGCACGCTGATGGGGGTGCCTGACTGAAACCGGTCATGAAAGTCGTTGCGCTCCATCATGCGTGCCACGGTGTATTTGGCTGACAACTCGATCATGCCGCGCGAACCCAGCGCATCACCCCACTCGCTGTTGTAGCGAATTTCAGTTTTGCTGGGGTCTAGCACCTTCGACGCCTGACGGTAATAGGTTTGCGCATTGACTTCAATTTGCTCGCGCGTGAGCGGTGGGCGCGTGGTGTTGCGCCCGGACGGGTCACCAATCAGCGAGGTGAAGTCGCCAATCAAAAAAATCACCGTGTGCCCAAGGTCTTGCAACTGGCGCATTTTGTTCAGCACCACGGTGTGACCGAGGTGAATGTCGGGCGCGGTGGGGTCCAGCCCCAGCTTGATGCGCAGCGGCGTGCCGGTGGCTTCAGCGCGCGCCAGCTTTTTGACCCAATCGTCTTGCGGAATGAGTTCTTCGCAGCCTCGCAAGGTGACCGCCAACGCCTCTTGGACACGATCAGTTACAACAAAAGTGGATGCAGGAGCTTGGGTCATAGGGTTTTCACGGATGCGGCCAGCGGGGGCGGGTTTATACTCGAAAGCTTGTTTTTTGAGCGATTTTACGTGTCGCAGCAGGCCTCTTTTCGCAGCAACTGTTGCCACAAACCGACAGTCTCAGGGCTTACGCTTCGGGCAAGTCCTTACCCTTTTTCACTGGATATCGTTTTGAACTCTTTATTGACCAGCACAGGGCAGCACATCGCCAACACCACCCGACGCATCATTGAACAACACCCCAAACGCCTCACTGCGCTGATCACCGCGTTGCTTTTGAGTGGCGGCGGCGGTGCGTTTGCATTGGCCAACCTGGGGCCTGATGCCGCCGACCTGCCTGTGCGTGCCGTGCTTGAAACCATCACCCCGGCTTACACCTATGCGGCAGACGAGGCCACAGCTGCCAGCTTGAACTTGTACCGCACTGACTTCACCCGCTCCAGCGACACCGCCGACACCTTGCTCAAACGCTTGGGTGTTGACGATGCGCAGGCTGCCGCTTACCTGCGCAGCAACCCGCAAGTGCACCAAGCATTGCTGGGGCGCGCCGGCCGCCAAGTCACGGTGGAAGTGCAGCAACACCAGCAGCTGGCCACCCTGACAGCGCGCTGGGTAGCGGATGACAGCGGCAATTTCCAGCGCTTGCAGTTGCAACGCCAAGGCGACAATTTCGTCACCAAGTTGGAAACTGCCCCCCTGCAAGCCAGCGCCCAACTCGCCAGCGGCGTGATTCAAAGCTCGCTGTTTGCGGCCACCGATGACGCCAAAATCCCGGATGCCGTGGCCGTGCAAGTGGCTGAAATTTTCTCAACCGAGGTCGACTTTCGCCGTTCACTGCGCAAAGGTGACCGTTTCTCCGTGGTGTATGAGACCCTTTCTGCCGATGGTGAGCCGCTGCGTACCGGACGCGTGCTGAGTGCCGAGTTTGTCAATGCGGGCAAAGCGTTCCAGGCCATGTGGTTTCAACCCGAAGCGTCGGGGGCTGCCAAAGGGGGCTATTACGCCCTGGATGGCACCAGTTTGCGCCGTGCGTTTTTAAGTTCACCGGTCGAGTTCTCGCGCGTGAGCAGCGGCTTTGCCATGCGTTTTCACCCCATCCTGAAGCAAACCCGCCCGCATTTGGGCACTGACTTTGCGGCCAGCACGGGCACCCCGGCACGTACGGTGGGTGATGGCGTCATCACCTTTGCCGGCTGGCAAAACGGCTATGGCAACGTGGTGTTCATCAAACACCAAGGCCAAACCGAAACGGTGTACGCCCATTTGAGCAAAATTTTGGTCAAACGCGGCCAAAGCATCAGCCAGGGTCAAACCATCGGCTTGGTCGGCGCCACGGGCTGGGCCACTGGCCCGCACCTGCACTTTGAAGTGCGCACCAATGGCGTGCAACATGACCCCATGAAATTTGCACAAAAGAGCCAAACCGTGCCCTTGTCTACGGCGCTCAAACCCCAGTTCAACACCTTGGCACAACAAGCCAAGCTATCGTTGGCAGCAGCCAGCAGCATCACAGACGCTAACATGCAGTGACGCAGCGGTGCTAGCGTGAGCACGCCAGAACTTTACATTGGCCTAATGTCTGGCACCTCGCTGGACGGGGTCGATGGTGTGCTGGCTGATCTTTCTGAGGGGTGTCAGGTGTTGGCTTATGCCAGCGCGCCTTTGCCGTTGGCGCTGTACGCTGAGTTGTTGGCACTCAACCAGGTGGGGCACAACGAGCTGCACCGGGCAGCCTTGGCCGCCAACGCGTTGATGCAGGTCTATGCCCAGGTGGTCAAGCAGTTGCTGACCCAGACCCAGCGGCCAGCCTCACAGATTCGCGCCATCGGTGCGCATGGCCAAACGGTGCGGCACCAACCCCAAAGCCATGGCGGCACCGGCTACACCCTGCAACTGTGCAACCCGGCACTGCTGGCCGAGTTAACGCACATCGATGTGGTGGCCGACTTCAGAAGCCGCGACGTGGCCGCAGGCGGACAGGGCGCCCCGCTGGTGCCAGTTTTTCATCAGGCTATTTTTGGCCGTGACGGCTCGCCCACAGCGGTTTTGAACTTGGGCGGCATGGCCAACCTGACGGTGATCGATGCCCATGCCAGTCAGCCTCTCATTGGGTTTGACTGCGGCCCAGGCAATGTGCTGATGGATGCCTGGTGCCATCAGCACCGCCAGCAAGCCTTTGATGCCGAGGGCGCTTGGGCAGCCGGTGGCCAGGTGCACCACGCGTTACTCGACCGCCTGCTGACAGAGCCCTACTTTGCCCAGCCCGCCCCCAAAAGCACTGGACGCGACCTGTTCAACCTGGCCTGGCTTGACGCCCACTTGGCGCATTTTGACGGGATTGCACTGCAAGATGTTCAAGCAACATTGGCAGAATTGACCGCTAGCACTTGTGTTGCTTGCATCAACAGCTATGCAAAAAATAGCAGGTTAATTTTGGTGTGTGGCGGTGGGGCGTTTAACACGCATCTGTTGCAACGTTTGCAGGCGTTGCTGCCCGCATGCCAAGTGCAATCGACCGCCACCCAAGGCATGCCACCCTTGCAGGTGGAAGCAGCGGCTTTCGCCTGGCTGGCACGCCAATGCGTGTGGCGGCAACCGCTGGCTTTACAAAGCATCACGGGCGCCCAAGGCGCCCGTGTGGCTGGCGGCATTTATCCCGCCTAAGGGCTTGTAAAGCCCTTAGTCAAAAAAGGATCAGGCTGAAAAGCTGGAACCACAACCGCAGGTGGTGGTGGCGTTCGGGTTTTTGATGACAAACTGCGCACCTTGCAGGTCTTCTTTGTAGTCAATTTCAGCGCCTACCAAATATTGGTAGCTCATGGCATCAATCAGCAGCGACACACCGTTTTTTGTCATGGTGGTGTCGTCGTCATTGGTGATTTCATCAAACGTGAAACCATACTGAAAACCAGAGCAGCCACCACCCTGCACAAACACCCGCAGCTTCAAATCTGGATTGCCTTCTTCGGCAATCAGGTCTGCTACTTTGGCCGCAGCACTGTCAGTGAACATGATCGGGGCGGGCATTTCGGTTTCAATATGGTCGGCAACGGCACTCATGGGATCTCCTAAAAAATAAGTTGCTAAATAGTACAGTAATTTCTTCGGGTATTGGTCTACTGGTTATTTGCTGCCAGTTTGAGTGTGGGCTTTTCGTCAGCTTGCGCAACTGGAGAGGCTTCCACAATCGGGCAAAGTTTGCCACTGACCAAAGCACCTTGGTGCATTTCCAAAAGCTTGTAGGTCACATCACCGGTAATGCGGGCTTTGGGCTGCAGTTCCAGCATGTGTCGCGCATGAACTGGACCGTCTACCTTGCCATTGATGATCACGTGATCCGCCAGCACCGAACCGGCCACGACAGCAGATTCAGAAATGACCAAAATGCTGGGCTGATCGGCCTGCCCCATCAGGTTGCCCTGTAAGCTGCCGTCAAGACGCAAACCCTCAGCAAATGTGAAGTCGCCTTGAATTTCACAGCCCTGCGCCACCAAACTTTTGATAGGGGGTTGTTTTTTTCGATGAAACATGTCGTTCTCCTGATCAGATGTAAAACGCACACCTCAGAGCTTGAGCGTGTGCGTGGCGCGCATGGCTGCGCCCTCCATCACCTTGGCCGTGATATTTTTCACCACCACATTGGGCGGCACCCGAAAAACGCCTTCCATGCGGCCGTATTGCGTGAGGGTCACGGGTATCGGTCCGTTAGGCATGTCACTTGTCCAAGGTTTCCCGTTGTCAACACCATTGAAAGTGATTTCGAGTCGACCTTTGAATTCAACCGGGTTTTTATTTGCCTGAATCACCAACACCTGCCATTTCAGCTCACCGCTGGTCAAATGCTGCGCCTGCAAGCCACGCAATGACAACCCCGCCACGCCAGAGGCAGGTATGAGCTGCTCAAAAAAACCTAAATCGCTTTTAAGCCGCAAGTTTTCGCTCTCTAGCAACCGGTTGGCATCCAGCAATTTTTGTTGCGCGACCTTTTCAGTGGTCAACACCGTGTCGGCCGTGTTGGCAACCGACTGCGCGGCAGTTAACGCTAGCTTGGTATGCTCCAGCTGTGCGGCAAGGTCTGCGTTTTCAATCCGCAGGCGTTGCAGTTGCGCTTTGCTGGCGCTGTCCAAGCCGGCTATGTCTTTGCCAAACTCAAACGCCCACAAGCCCATGGCCGAACAAAACCCGGCCACCACCGCCCACAGCGCCCAGCGCAAAGGCCACGGCAAGGCACTGCGCACCGCCATGCGCGGTGCACTGACCGTCAAACGGCGCAGCAATAAACGCAGTCTCATGGGTTAAAAAGCCAAGCACAAAACACAAACAGCCACCAGAATTTGCATTCGGATGGCTGTTGGCATGAAGCGAAAAAAATTAACGCTTGCTGAATTGTTTGCGACGGCGAGCACCGTGCAAACCGACTTTTTTACGTTCCACTTCGCGCGCGTCACGCGTCACAAAGCCAGCTTGGCTGAGCGCGGGTTTGAGCGTTGCGTCGTAGTCGATCAGGGCACGGGTGATGCCGTGGCGCACTGCACCAGCTTGACCAGATTCGCCGCCGCCTGCCACATTGACCATGATGTCAAAGGTTTCAGCGTGGTTGGTCAGCATCAATGGCTGTTTGCAGATCATGATCGAGGTTTCACGGCCAAAAAAGTTTTGAATGTCTTTGCCGTTGACGACGATTTGGCCGGAGCCTTTTTTAAGGAAAACACGGGCGACGCTAGATTTGCGACGGCCGGTGCCGTTGTTCCATTCACCAATCATTTAGAGCTCCTTAAAGTACCAACACTTTGGGTTGCTGGGCAGTGTGCGGGTGCTCAGCACCACCGTACACCTTGAGCTTCTTGATCATGGCGTAGCCCAGAGGGCCTTTAGGCAGCATGCCCTTGACGGCTTTTTCCAAAGCGCGGCCAGGGAATTTGGCTTGCATGTCACGGAAGTTGGTGGAACTGATGCCGCCCGGGAAACCCGAGTGGCTATAGTAGATTTTGTCGAGTGACTTGGCACCGGTCACGCGCAGCTGGGCTGCGTTGGTGACGATGATGAAATCGCCGGTATCGACGTGAGGCGTGTAAATGGCCTTGTGTTTGCCGCGCAAACGGAGAGCAACTTCGCTGGCTACTCGTCCGAGGACCTTGTCGGTCGCGTCAATCACAAACCACTCGTGCACGACCTCAGCGGGTTTTGCGCTGAAAGTTGACATGAGAAATTCCTAAAAGGAGTTGGTTTGGCGGGCTCTTTTCTACGGTCGGCGTTCCTCTGATGGGAATCTCTTAGGTAGGGGTTCTAGCTTCGCCGCGGAGCCACAAAAGCGCTGCGAAGCCAAACATTATACAAATTGTGCTGACGCCATCGATCAACGAGCTGGCGCCGAGCTGCACCAACCCTTACATCGAGAAAATTTTGCCGGGGTTCAAAATGTTTTGAGGGTCAAGCGCAAGCTTGATGGCACGCATCATGGCCACGGCACCCTGCCCAGTTTCTTCCACCAAAAAATCCATTTTGTGCAAGCCCACGCCGTGTTCCCCGGTGCACGTGCCCCCCAATGCCAAGGCACGGCGCACCAATTTCTGGTTCAGGGTTTCGGCCAGTTCACGCTCTTGCGGCAGGTTGGGATCAATCAAATAACCCATGTGAAAGTTGCCGTCGCCCACATGACCCACCAAAAAATACGGCAACGCGCTTTGCTCGGCCTCCAGCACGGAGTCCAGCATGGCTTCGGCCAGCTTGGAAATGGGCACGCAGGTGTCGGTGGTGATGGCCTTGCTGCCTGGGCGCGACTGAAGGCCGGCAAAGTAAGCGTTGTGCCGTGCTGTCCACAGCCGGGTGCGCGCCTCAGGGGTGCTGGCCCACTCAAACGCTTGACCGCCTTGGTCTGCCGCCAAATCTTGCACCACGGCCACCTGCTCTTGCACACCGGCGGGAGAGCCGTGAAACTCCATCAACAACATGGCACTTTCTGGCAAATTCAAATGAGAGTGGGCATTCACCATGCGCACCGTATGGGCATCAAGCAATTCACACCGGGCAATGGGCACCCCTAATTGAATGATCAACATCGTGGTGTTAACGGCATCGGCCAGACTGGGGAAACTGCAGGTGGCAGCCATCACCGCTTCGGGCAACGGGTAGAGCTTGAGGGTGATTTCAGTCATGATGCCCAGCGTGCCTTCACTGCCCACCATGAGGCGCGTGAGGTCGTAGCCCGCGCTGCTTTTTTTGGCACGCGTGCCGGTGCGGATGACTTCGCCACTGGCCGTGACCACTTCAAGTGCCAACACGTTGTCGCGCATCGTGCCGTAGCGCACCGCATTGGTGCCACTGGCGCGGGTTGCGGCCATGCCGCCGATGGAGGCATCGGCTCCGGGGTCAATCGGAAAAAACAAACCTGCGGATTTGACAGCTTCATTGAGCTGCTTGCGCGTCACACCGGGCTGCACCGTCACAGTCAAGTCGTCGGCATCAATAGCCAACACCTGCGCCATGCGGCTGACATCGATGCAGATGCCCCCCTGCACTGCCAACAAATGCCCTTCCAACGAGGAGCCCACACCAAACGCAATGACAGGCACCTGGTGACAAGCTGCCAACTTCACAACATCACTCACATCCTGGGTGCTTTGTGCAAACACCACGGCAGCCGGTGGTGGCACAGTAAAAGCAGATTCATCCCGACCGTGCTGCTCACGCACCACCAGTGCATTTGAAAACTGAGCGCCAAAGCGAATGGCCAAAGCCTCCAACAAAGCATGGGCAACTGGCCGAGGGTTGAATTCGGGCAGCAAGTGCGCCTTTGGCAAGAGTACATTCATGGGTGAAGTCCGTGATAATCAATGTTTATGAAACGCCACTGTACAACTGTATGAAGCTGCATGAAATGACCTACCTGGTGGTGGACGATCTGGAGCTGATGCGTGCTGTGACCGTGAACCAGCTGCGCGCTTTGGGTTGCGAAAAAGTCAAGTCCGCCCGCAACGGCGCCATGGCACTGGACATCTTGCGCAACAACAAAATTGACGTGGTGTTGTGCGACTGGAACATGCCCGTGATGTCGGGCCTGGACTTGCTCAAAATTATTCGCGCTGACCCCAAGCTGGTCAAACTGCCTTTTTTGATGATCACCGCTGAGGCGGAGCGCCAGCGCATTGAAGAAGTCATTCACGCCGGTGTCAGCGGTTTATTGGTCAAGCCCTACAACGCAGGCAACCTGCGCAACCGCTTGGAAAAAGTGCTCTCAAGCCCGAGCCGTCCGCTGGCACCGGGTGGCGGCTCCGCCACTGCACCCATTGCCACGCAGCCCAACAACCGCCGCGCCACCGACACCACGCTGGCTCCATCGCGTATTTTGGTGGTGGATGACTACCCAGTCACACTCAAGCTGCTGGAACAAATGTTCAAAGACGAGTACCAAGTGGTCACAGCCAGCGATGGGCTTACCGCTTTGGCGCTGTGCCGTGCCGACCCCACGCCCGACTTGCTGCTGATGGACGTCAAAATGCCCGGCATGGATGGCTTTGAGGTGGTACGCCAGTTACACACCCAAACTGACACGGCACAGATTCCGGTGATTTTTGTCACCGGTGCCACCGACGAAGACACCCGCATGAAGGGCATGGAACTGGGTGCGGTGGACTTTGTTTTGAAAACCTCTGACCCAAAAGCGCTGCGTGCCAAGGTACGCAACTTCATCAAATACATTGACATGCGGCGCAAGCTGCAAGCTGATTTTGATGCCATGCTGGATGCCAGCCTGCTGCGAGAAGACGTAGAAAACACCACACGTCACGACATCAAAGGTTCGCTGGCTGGCATTGTGGGCATGGTGCAAAGCCTGGCCGATGACGACACCATGGCACCACGGCACGTTGAAAAACTGCGCTTGGTTGAAAAAACTGCGCAGCAAGTGATGGACATGGTCAATCTCTCCGGCGAGTTGTACAAAATGGAAACCGGCAACTTCAAGCTCAAAGCGGTGCCAGTGAATGTGGGCGACATCTTGCACCGCATCGTGGACGTGTCTCGCAGCACTTTTTTTGACAAGGGTCTCACCATTGAGGTCGACACCGACACCCCGGTAGGCACCGAGCTGCCCCAAGCGCTGGGCGACACAAATTTGTGCTACTCGTTGTTTCAAAACCTGATCAAAAACGCCTGCGAAGCCGCCCCACATGGCTCGCGGGTGGTGGTGGCCTTGCGAGACGAAGCGCCCCTGCGCATTGAAGTCAGCAACACTGGCGTGGTGCCGGCTGAGATGCGTGATCATTTTTTTGACAAATACGCCACCAGTGGCAAGACGGGTGGCAGTGGCATCGGCACCTATTCAGCCCAACTGCTGGCCAAAGCACAAAAGGGCACCATGGCCATGCGCACCAGCGACACAGACAACCACACCATCATCACCGTGACCTTGCCACGCCACACCTTTGACCCCGCGCACCCCAGCGCCTAATTCCTTTTTGAAAGAGCACAGCATGGGAAACCGATTGACTCAAATTGCCACCCGCACCGGCGACAACGGCACCACAGGTTTGGGTGACAACACCCGAGTGTCCAAGAACAGCTTGCGCGTGCATGCCATGGGCGACGTGGACGAACTCAACTCCAACTTGGGCGTGCTGCTGTGCGAAGACATGCCCACCCATGTGCGCGACCTGCTGATTGAAATTCAGCATCAGCTGTTCAATTTGGGAGGTGAATTGTCGATTCCGGGCTTTGAATTGCTCAAGCCCGCAGCCGTCCTGGCGCTGGATGAGGCCTTGGCTGAGCACAATGCCACGCTACCCAAACTACAAGAGTTTATTTTGCCGGCGGGCACGCGCGCCGCAGTATTGGCGCACGTGTGTCGCACCGTCGCCCGGCGGGCAGAGCGCGCCGTGGTGGCGCTGGGGGCGCAAGACGCCTTGAAAGACACGCCGCGCCAATACCTGAACCGCTTGAGCGACTTGATGTTTGTGCTGGCACGGGTGCTCAACCGCCACCGCAGTGACGGCCAGCCAGGTGATGACGTGTATTGGAAAAGCGAAAAAATGGCGCGCGCCGCGCAGGACTGACGCCAGCTACCCGTGCGCCTTGTCATTGCGGGCAATGGCCAGCAAGCGCGACACCTCCTCATGGTGCTGCACCAGGTTGCGGGCATGCCAGCGGCGAATCAACCACATGAACCCGGCAATCACCAGCCCAAAGCCGGTGATTGCCACCATGGTGGGCAGCCCCATGCCGGTCGATAAGCTGTAAAGCGCACCCAGCGCCAAAATACACGCTTGTTCATTGAAATTTTGCACCGCAATGGAGCGCCCAGCGCCCATTAAATTGTGCCCGCGGTGTTGCAGCAGCGCATTCATGGGCACCACCAAAAACCCACCAATGGCACCTAAAAGAATCAAAAAGGGTGCTGCCACCCACACATTGGTGATGAAGATCAAGCCAATGATCAGCGCGCCCATCACAATGCCCAGCGTGATGACACGCGGCCCGTCTTCCAGCCGCATCCGCATCGAGGCCAGTACCGCTCCCGCCGCCATGCCAATCGCCACCACCCCTTGCAGAGCAGACGCTTGCGTGACCGAATAGCCCAACGCAGCAGCCGCCCAAGCCAACACAATGAACCGCAAATTGCCCGCCACACCCCAAATCAAGGTGGTGGCGGCCAATGAGATTTGCCCCAACTTGTCGCGCCACAGCCGGGCATTGCAGGTCCAAAAATCAGGCAGCAAACTCATCCATTGTTTGGGCATGGGGCGCATCAGCACCCCGGTAAGGGGAATGTGGGTATTGAACCAAGCCGCCAACAAGTAGACAAAAATCAGCACACTGATGGCCGCCTCTGCGGGGGTATCTATGCCAGTATCCACTCTGGGAATATCCACCGCCAGCAAGTAGTGCGACAGATTATTTCCCACCAGTTGCCCCCCCAGCAACACGCCCAAAATGATGGAGCCAATGGTCAAACCCTCAATCCAGCCATTGGCCTTGACCAACTGAGAGGCCGGCAGCAGCTCGGTCAAGATGCCGTATTTGGCTGGTGAATAGGCCGCCGCACCCAAGCCCACCACCGCATAGGCCAGCAGCGGATGGGTGCCAAACAACATGAACAAGCAGCCCGCCACTTTGATGAAGTTGCTCACCAGCATGACACGTCCCTTGGGCATGGAGTCGGCAAACGCGCCCACAAAAGGCGCCAACACCACGTAAAACAGCGCAAACATGGGCACCAACGCCGCTTGTTGCCACTCGGGTGCGCGACTGGAGCGCAGCAGCTGGACCGCCGCCACAAACAAAGCGTTGTCGGCCAGCGAGCTGAAAAACTGCGCTGCCATGATGGTGAAAAAGCCGCGTTTCATGTGTGATGTGCAGACCCGCGCAAAACGGGGCAAAAAGGGTAGGGAGTCTCCAAACGGTACGGGGTTATAGCACGGCGCTGCGGTGTCAAAATCAGGGCTTCACTCAAGCCCCCGAGCCATGCCACGCCCCATTCTTGCCACCATCCATCTTGCTGCACTGCAGCACAATTTAGAACGCAGCCGTTTGGCTGCGCCAGAGGCCAAAATTTGGGCCGTGGTCAAGGCCAACGCCTACGGCCATGGCATTGAGCGGGTGTTTGAAGGCTTGCGCAGCGCCGATGGCTTTGCCTTGCTGGACTTGGACGAAGCCCAACGCATTCGTGCCCTGGGCTGGCGCGGCCCGGTGCTGCTGCTTGAAGGTGTGTTTGAGCCGCGCGACCTGGAACTGTGTTCACGCCTGGAGCTGTGGCACACGGTGCACTGCGACGAACAAATTGACATGCTGGCGGCCTGCAAAACCCAGCTCGGGCACCATGTGTTTTTGAAAATGAACTCTGGCATGAACCGGTTGGGCTTCACCCCAGAGCGCTACCGCAGCGCCTGGGCACGCCTGAATGCCCTGCCCCAGGTGGATGAAATCTCGCTCATGACGCACTTCAGCGATGCCGATGGTGACAAAGGCATTGCCGCCCAAATGGCCTGCTTCACCCAAGCCACACGCGACTTGCCTGGGGCTCGCTCGCTGTGCAACAGCGCCGCCACCCTGCGCCATGCCGACGCCGTGGCGGCGTCAGACTGGATTCGCCCCGGCATCAGCCTGTATGGCAGTGCGCCCGATTTTCCAACCCATGATGCCACCGCCTGGACGATTCAACCGGGCATGACACTGTCTTCAAAAATAATAGCTACTCAAGCAATATCCAAGGGCGATAGCGTTGGATATGGCTCAAAGTTTTCAGCACCACACCCGATGCGCATTGGGGTCGTGGCCTGCGGCTATGCTGACGGCTACCCGCGTGTAGCGCCTACCGGCACCCCGGTGCTGGTGGCGGGTGCGCGAACCCAACTGGTGGGGCGCGTCAGCATGGACATGATCACCGTGGACCTCACCGCCCTGCCCGATGCCGGTGTGGGCAGCGAGGTCACGCTGTGGGGACGCGCCAGCAACGGCGCCGTGCTGGGCATCGACGAGGTGGCGCACGCAGCGGGCACCTTGGGTTATGAGCTGATGTGCGCGCTGGCACAGCGGGTGCCCGTCAAGGTGCAAGCCTGATGCTGACTTACGTACCGGTGCCGTTGGCACGCGTGCAGTTGGGGCGCGCCTTGCCGGTTGATATTCGCACCCCTGATGGCCGCTTGCTGTTGCGCCGCGGGCAAATGCTGCAGTCGCTGGCTCACCGCGAGATGCTGGCGCAGCACCAGGCCTGCATGACCGAAACCGATGCCCAAGCCTGGCAACGCGCACTGGACCGCACCATGCGCGCCATGCGGCTCAAGGGGCTGGACATGGCAGCCATCGCCCAGCTGCCCATGCCCGATGAAATTTTGGACACCGATTACCTGGAAGGCCGCGCCGTCGAAGGCGGCTGGCTCGACCTGCAAGAAGTGTTGCGCGGCTTGCTTTACCAAGGTGCGCAGGCCAATTCCCCCCTGCCCAGACTGCAAGGCCTGGAGCAAAAGGCCATGCAATTGCTCACGGCAGACCCAGATGAAGGGCTGTTTGTGCTGTTTCAGGCGCTGCCCGACCTGGAACTGGGTTACTGCGCCACCCATGCGCTGCTCAGCGGCGTGGTGAGCGCGCTGACTGCAACTCGGCTGGCACTGCCCATGAGCAGCCGCATGCTGCTGATGCGCTCCGCCTTGGTGATGAACATTGGCATGGCGCGCCCGCAAGACCATTTGGCGCGCCAGCTCAAAGCCCCCAGCCCAGCCCAGCGCGCCTTGATTACCTCGCACCCGCCCAGCAGTGCCGACATCTTGCGCGGCTTTGGCATTCAAGACCCCGAATGGCTTGACACCGTGCACTTTCATCACAACCCGCAAGAGGCCACCGGCCATGCCGAGCAGCAAGCCGGCGTGGAGCTGCTGCACCTGGCCGACACCCTGGTGGCCAAGATGGCACCGCGCTTGAGCCGCCCGGCCATGACGGCGTTTGGTGCTGCCAAGTCCATGGTGCTAGAAGCCGATGCCCACAGCCAGCAGCAGCGCGTGGCCATGGCCAGCGTGCTGGGGTTTTACCCGCCTGGCACCTATGTGCAATTGGCCAATGGCGACCTGGCGGTGGTGATTGCGCGCGGCGACAAGGCCACCACGCCCCATGTGGCGAGCCTGATCAACGCCCAAGGCATGCCCATGAGCGCCTATGTTTACCACGACACCAGTCGCCCTGACCACAGCGTGCGCGCACCCGTGCCCGCTAGCCAGATCAATGTGCGCATCAACCTCGAGCGCATTCGTCGCCTGCGCCAGCAGTACGGGGTTTAGCCGCAGGCGCAAGCGTGGCGCTGATTTTTTTCACGCCCTCAAACCAGGCCAAGCCTAGCCCGCCCAGCCCCAACGCGCCAGCCAAATACGGCAGCGGCAGCGGCTCAAAGGCAAACAGCCGTGCCAGCCACGGCACGTACAGCGCCAGCAGCAGCAGCCCCAGCGCCGCACCCACCACCAGCCACAGCGTGCGGTTGGGCACCCAGAGACTGACCCACAACGAGCCAACGCGACTGCGATTTGAAAAAATCAACGCCAGATTGGTGCACACGAGCACGGCAAAAGCAAACGCCCGGGTTGTCGCTTCGGCCAAGTGGCCAGCGCCCCACGCAGTGGCAGCCAGCACCAGCGCCAATGCGCCCAGGCCTTGTAGCAGCGCCAAACCCAACGTCAAACCGCCAAACAACGGCGTGTGCACATCGCGCGGCGGGCGTTGCATCACGTCGGCTTCTTCGGGCTCGTTTTCAAACACCATGGAGCATGAGGGGTCGATCACCAGCTCCAAAAACGCAATGTGCAGCGGGAACAACACGGTAGGCCAGCCCAACAACACTGGCAACAAGGCCATGCCGGCAATCGGCACATGCACCGCCAGGATGTAACTCATGGACTTGCGAAGGTTGTCAAAAATTCGCCGACCCAAGCGCACCGCACCCACGATGGATGCAAAGTTGTCGTCCAGCAGCACCACACTGGCAGCTTCGCGCGCCACATCGGTGCCGCGCCCGCCCATGGCCACCCCCACATGCGCGGCCTTGAGCGCGGGCGCGTCGTTCACCCCATCACCGGTCATGGCCACCACGCTGCCATTGGCCTTGAGGGCTTGCACAATTTGCAATTTCTGGCGGGGCGCAATGCGGGCGCAAACGGTCACGGTGCGCAGTCGCGTCTGAACTTCGGCCTCGGTCAGCTGCGCCAGTTCGTCACCAGTCAACAGCCAACCCGGCGCTGACAGCGGGGTCTTGAGCGCAGTTGGCGTGGCTGGGGGCAGCAGCCCCGCTTGTTGGGCGATGGCGGCAGCGGTGGCGGGGTAATCGCCGGTGATCATCACCACCCGAATGCCAGCCGCTTGGGCTTGCGCCACAGAATTTTTAATTTCAGCGCGCAGCGGGTCGGCCAAGCCCAGCAGCCCGATGAACTCAAAGTCAAAGTCATGCTCAATGGCCGGCCAGTCATGCCCTTCAAAGCGCGCCCGCGCCACCCCCAGCACACGCAAGCCTTGCGCCGCCATGGCCTCAACCGCTTGTGCGATGCGCTGCTGCATTGCCGGCGCCAGGTGGCACAAATCCACAATCGCTTCCGGTGCGCCTTTGGCTGCCACCACATGCGCAGCACCGGTGTGGGCACGCCACACGTGCGACATGGCGCGCAGCTCAGGCGTGAGGCCATAGGTTTGCACCAGCGTCCAGTCTTGGTGCAAGTGCTCGGTGTTTTTTAAAAAATGTTGCCCCAAGCTGTGAAAGGCTTTTTCCATCGGGTCAAACGGATCGGGCACGCTGGCCAAAATGGAAAACTCCACCAGGGCATGAAAGTCTTCAGGCAAATCTGAGTGGTTGCCGTAGTCGATGCGCAGCGTCTGGGGCTGCGCGGGTGCCGAGGTTGACGGTGCGACTTGGGTGGCGCTGCATGACGGCACATACAGTTCAGCCACCGTCATACGGTTCTCAGTCAAGGTGCCGGTTTTGTCAACACACAGCACGCTGGTGGCCCCCAGCGTCTCGATGGCGGCAATGCGCCGAGTCAACACCTGCTGCTTGGACAGGCGCCAAGCGCCCAAGGCCGGAATGACCGTCAGCACCACAGTAAATTCTTGCGGCAACAAGGCCATGGCCAGGGCAATGCCCGCCAGCACAGCCCCCAACCAGTCGCCCCGCATCAAGCCATAAGCCATGAACAAAAACAAGCTCGCACCCACGGCCACCCAGGCCAACACTTTCACCAGCTGAGCCATCTGCAATTTAAGCGGTGATGCCTCATGCCCCAGCCCCCCCAACGCCTGGCCAATGCGGCCTATTTCGCTTTGCAAGCCAGTGGCTGTGACCCGTGCCAGCCCCTGCCCGCGCACCAGCAGCGTGCCAGAGTACAGCAGGCACGCTGGGTCAGGTTGGGCAGCGTTCGGATGGTTTAACACTGGCCGCACATCGGCATGGGCCGCCACCTTGTCAACGGGCAAGGGCTCGCCGGTGAGCAGCGACTCATCGGTTTGCAGCTCTGTGCCGTGCAGCAGCACTGCATCAGCGGCAATGCGGTCACCTTCGGCCAGCAGCAACACATCGCCACGCACCACATCCCGCCCGGCAATGCGGGTGGCGGCGCCATCGCGCCAGACCAAAGCACGTGGGCTGGACAAATCGCGCAACGACGCAATGGCGCGCTCGGTCTTGCCTTCCTGGTAAAGGGTCAGCGCCAACACCACGCACACCAGGCCAAACAAAATGAGTCCTTCTTGCCAATCGCCCAGCACCAAATACAACACACCCGCGCCCAACAGCAGGGCAAACATGGGGTCTGACAGGGTTTCGCGGGCAATGCCCCACCAGCCACGCGGCTGATCAGCAGGCAACTCGTTGGCACCGTCAGTTTGAAGCACTTGCGCAGCTTGGGCAGCCGTTAACCCCTGCCGCAACACAGCAGCGGTAGACGAGGACTCAGCAAGCGTTGATTTTTTAGGCATAAATGACCTCTAGCCCTTTATTTATATGCATAAACAGCTATGAAATAAATACTATTTTGAAACTTCAAGAATAGCACTTTATGATGGCGTTTCAATGTCAGCAGACGCACAGACGCGAGTGAAAACAACCTGTTGTGAACCTCAGATCGGCATTGAGGTGATCGACCGCCTGACATTTCTTGGCGCAATGTCAACTCTGCAGAAAATTGACGAACCATGTCAGTCACATGTCAGATGTGACAAAAAAAGTGCCATTTTGTAACACTTGTTAGAGAAAACCCCTATCCTTAAGGTGTCTTAAGGCTTTTACCATTGCGCTGCATTCAACCAACAAGGAGATTTTGATGCCCCTTTCACTTTCCACCAAACTCCGGCTTTCCCAGATCGCCAAAGCAGGCTGTGTCGTTGCAGCACTGAGCGCGGGTTTTGCCACCAGCGCATTCGCTCAAGAAACACCCAAAGCCCGCATGTCGCTGGCTGAGCAAATGATTCAAGACATGAAAGATGGCAAGTTGGCGCCCCCCGGTGCTGATGACCATGTGGTTCAAGAACTGATCATCAAGCGCAACATTCCCATCACCTACAGGTACATCAACACCTTGATGAACACGCCAAATGCCTTTGGCCCAGGCGTGGCTTGCACCACTTGCCACAACTCCAATGACCCCAGCAAAAGCTACCGCGGTTTGGACTTGAGCACCTGCAAAGGCATGAATGAAGGCTCTACTGAAAAACCCAAACGCGCCGTATTCACACCAGGCAAAGATGGCAAGCGTGACATCTTGGTGCGCCGCCTGCGCAACAACCGCATGCCGCTGGGTCAAAGCTTTGACAACCCCACCTACACCGCCAACCACATGTTGGTGAAAAACTGGATTGACGACGGTGCCAAGAACGACGACAACTTTGCCAAGAACGTTCAGCCGTTGTTCAAAACACCTAACTCGTTTGGTCCTGAAACCCCGGCCTGCACCTCTTGCCACATGTCCAACCAAGAGCCACCAAGCTTCCACGAGTTGAACCTGTCTACCCATGCCGGCATTTTGTTGGGTGCTGACTCAGTCGCCAAAGGCGTGGACAAAGCCACCAAAGTGATCGTCCCCGGCAACTCTTCTTTGAGCTTTGTGTGGCAACATTTGAGCGAAGACCGCATGCCTCCCGGCATCAGCCCGTCCGAGCCACGTGACCATCCCAACACCACCATCTTGAACGCATGGATCAAGCAAGGAGCCAAGTGCGACTGATGGTTTCAGGCAAACTGAATCGCCGCCACTTTGTGGCGGCACTCGCAGCAGGTGGGCTAGTTCCCACCTTTGTCGTTTCTGCAGCGACCAAAACACCGCAAGTGGTGCGTCGCTGGGCCAGTGGCAATGCCACACTCGCGCCCTTGGCGTGGGTTGACGGCCATGTGTTTTTCAACGGCGACACCTCTGTCGGGCGCATTGACCCTGACTCAGATGGCCTGGTCTGGAACACACCCCACGGCTTGAGCAGCAACGCGGTTTATCGGCCGCGTGCAGCAGGTCAATCGGTCATCAGCGGTGGTCAACGTGAGTTGGGCGCCTGGAACATGGCAGACGGCCAACGCCGCTGGCTACACAAAGCGATTTTGCAAGTGGGCACGCCCTTTGTGACACCCGAACGCACCTACGTGGGCGATGGTCATGAGCTGCTGGCGTTGAACAACCAAACCGGCCACATTGACTGGCGTTTTGCCGACGAAGTGGATTGCACTGCGTCATATGCCCCCACGGTGGCCAACGGCACTGTGTTTTTTGGCCCTGGCAATGGGCTGCTGTACGCCTTGAACGAGGCAGATGGCAAGCTCAAATGGCAGTTGGACGAAAAAGCCAAATGGCAGTATGTGCGCCAGATGTATGTGACGGGCAACATGCTGATTGCCGGCACTTACACCGAGCTGCTGTATGGCATTGATGTCAACAGCGGCAAGGTCAAGTGGACCTTCAAGGCGGGCAACTTCATCAACTCACACCATGTCTCGGGTGACACGGCTTACCTGTGGTCACCGGTTGGCTACATTTATGCCATTGATGTGGACACGGGCGCGGTGCGCTGGAAACATCAAACCACGGTGTATGGCAACAATGCTGCCAATTGGGGTCACATGATGGCCGAAATTGTGACTTTTGAAAACCAGGTGTATTGCCTGGACATGAAGCAAATGCTGCATGTGCTGGATGCCGATACCGGGCGTGAACGCTTGCGCATTCCCTTTGCGCACGACTTGCGCCCGACCGTGCTGCCGCTTGCCGGCGGTCGTGCCGTGATGGCCAGCGACACGGGTGAAGTGCAGCTGGCACAGTGGTAGTTCAGTGGTCAAACTTTGCCATGGCAGTGTGATGGCTTATGGGTTTAACCCCTATCATCCCTGCCATGGCCAAAGAAAAAACCCATTACGTCTGTTCTGATTGCGGCGGCATCAGCCCCAAGTGGCAGGGCAAATGCCCCAGCTGCAATGCCTGGAACACCTTGCTTGAATCCGCGCCAGACAGCGCCACCCCCACCAAAAACCGCTTTGCATCCCTGGCCAAAACAGGCGCTGTGGCCATTTTGGGTGACATCGATGCCGTCGACTTTGCCCGCACCCCCACCGGGCATGAGGAGCTAGACCGGGTGCTAGGTGGCGGCATGGTGGAAGGTGGCGTGGTGCTGATGGGCGGTGACCCTGGCATTGGCAAGTCCACCTTGCTGCTGCAAGCCCTTGATTCGCTGCAGCGCAGTGGCCAAAACACCTTGTATGTGACGGGCGAGGAAAGCGGTGCGCAAGTGGCGCTGCGGGCACGCCGCTTGGGGCTGAACGGCTCTCAAGTCAAAGTGCTGGCTGAAATTGGCTTGGACAAAATTCTCTCCACTTTGGAGTCCATGAAGCCCAACATTGCGGTCATAGACTCGATTCAAACCGTTTACTCCGAGCAGCTCACCTCGGCACCCGGGTCGGTGGCGCAGGTGCGTGAATGTGCCGCCCACCTGACCCGTGCCGCCAAAGCCAGCGGCGTGAGCATTGTGCTGGTGGGGCATGTGACCAAAGAAGGTGCTTTGGCTGGCCCGCGTGTGCTGGAGCACATGGTCGACACCGTGCTGTACTTTGAAGGCGACACCCACAGCAGTTTTAGGCTGGTGCGTGCCATCAAAAATCGCTTTGGTGCCGTCAATGAAATTGGTGTGTTTGCCATGACCGAAAGAGGCCTGAAAGGAGTCAGCAACCCCAGCGCGATCTTTTTAAGCCAGCACGCCGAACCGGTGCCTGGCAGCTGTGTGATGGTCACACTGGAGGGCACACGCCCGATGCTGGTGGAAATTCAGGCGCTGGTGGACAGTGGCGGCCCGGCGCCCAGGCGACTGAGTGTGGGTCTGGACAAAGACCGGCTGGCCATGCTGCTGGCCGTATTGCACCGCCATGCGGGGGTGGCCTGCATGGATCAAGATGTGTTTGTCAATGCGGTGGGCGGGGTGCGCATTTCAGAGCCCGCCGCAGACTTGGCGGTGCTGTTGGCGATTACCTCCAGCCTGCGGAGCAAACCGCTGCCGAAAGGCTTTTTTGCCTTTGGTGAAATTGGTCTGGCAGGCGAGGTACGACCCGCACCACGCGGTCAAGAGCGACTCAAGGAAGCTGCCAAATTAGGCTTTAGCATCGCCGTGGTGCCCAAGGCCAATGCGCCCAAGAACCTGACATCAAAAGACTTTGAAGGTCTGACGATTCACCCCGTGGAACGCGTTGAGCAGGCCATGGAAGTGGTGCGGGGGCTGTAAGGCTTGTAAAGCAATCACGCCGCACCAAGCCAAACATGCGTGCGCCCGGCGCTCACTGCGTGACAGAAATCAACTCATCGAGGGTGCTGGGTTTGGCTTGCTGCAAGTAAAAGTGCAGCAGCTCTTGACGGTCGTACCCAAGGACAAAAAACGCCATGCCGGCGAGCTTTTCAGTTTTGACAAACGCCGTTTTCAGCTTGAGTGACCACCAGTCTTCAAACCAGCCCTCCACCGGCTGACCTTGGTCGTTGGTGTA
>NZ_JAQURE010000034.1 GCF_028715765.1 Rhodoferax sp. | reverse complement strand
GTGAAGGCAATCTTGGCAATGCGTTTGCTGGTGGCCAGCGGCATACCGGCTTCGCGGCCATAACCGTTGACGATGTTGAGCACGCCTGGGGGCAGCAGGTCGCCAATGACTTCCATCAAAATCAAAATGCTCACCGGGGTCGATTCGGCGGGTTTGAGCACCACGCAGTTGCCTGCAGCCAGGGCTGGTGCCAGCTTCCAGGCGGCCATCAAAATCGGAAAGTTCCAGGGGATGATTTGCCCGACCACACCCAGTGGCTCGTGGTAGTGGTAGGCCACGGTGTTTTCGTTGATGTCGCTGAGCGCTCCTTCTTGGGCGCGGATGCAACCGGCAAAGTAGCGGAAGTGGTCGCTTGAGAGCGGAATGTCAGCAGCCAGCGTTTCGCGGATCGGCTTGCCGTTGTCCACGGTTTCGGCGTAGGCCAGCAGCTCCAGGTTGGCGTCAATGCGGTCGGCAATTTTCAGCAAGATGTTGGAGCGGTCGGTGACCGAGGTTTTGCCCCAGGCATCAGCCGCAGCGTGGGCGGCATCCAGTGCCAGCTCAATGTCTTCAGCGCCCGAGCGGGCGGCCTGGGTGTAGGCACGGCCGCTGATGGGGGTGATCACGTCAAAGTATTCGCCTTTGAGTGGCGCGACGTATTTGCCACCAATGAAGTTGTCGTAACGGGTTTTGTAGGCGATTTTTGCGCCGGCTTGGCCGGGGGCTGCGTAGATCATGTGTGTCTCCTGATTTTTTGCAATGAATGGATAAAAATTCCCTTGCGGGCCATGTCTTTGAGTCAAGATGCGTGCCAATGTGGCCAGACCCATTTAACGCATTGATTTCAAACAACTTTTGCTTGTGTGCCCATCACCCGGCTGGCGCACGGACTGTCAAGCGTTGGAACACCTGTCAAGTTTTGTGACAGTGCTGGCGCGGCCGCGTTATGCATGGCGTTTCATATCGTCAGGCCAAGGGTTCGTGACTACCATGGCGGCAATAAAAAGCATGAGCGGACCACCCCGCTGCACCGGAGACAACCCATTGCGCACCCCACCCACCGCCCCGGCTTTGCGCCAGGCTCGATTGCACTTTCTTGAACATGGCATGTGCCCGCCTGACGGCCTTGATGCCAGTGTGGCGCGCTCCTGGCAGCGCAGTTTGGCTGCAGGGTTGCTGCCAAATGGCCCAGCGCGTGACACGGTGCACACCAGCGCCGCCGAACTGAGCCGACTCATGGCCAGCCAGCACGAGCTGCTGGTGCACTCACGCCCGGTGATGGAGGTGCTGTTTGAACAAGTGCAAGACAGCCAGAGCATGGTGATTTTGGCCAATGCGCAAGGCATTCTGATGCACACCCTGGGGCGCACTGATTTTTTGCAACGCGCGCAGCAGGTGGCGTTGTCCAACGGTGCGTCGTGGCATGAACACCACCGCGGCACCAATGCCATTGGCACGGCGCTGGCCGAGCGCAGCCAGATCGAGATTCATGGGGGTGAACACTTCTTTGAGCGCAATGACTTTTTAACCTGCACCGCCGCACCCATTGTGTCGGCCACCGGCCAGCTCATGGGCGTGCTCGACATCTCGGGTGACTACCGCGGCGGGCATCCGCACACCTATGGGCTGGTCAGCATGGCGGCGCGGCTGATTGAAAACCGCTTGATGGGTGCCACTTGCCGCCAGCACATCCGGCTGCATTTGCACCCCCAGCGCGAAGGCATTGGCACCGTGGCCGAGGGCATTTTGGCGCTGTCTGGCGACGGCTGGGTGGTGGGCGCTAACCGCGCCGCGCTGCTGCAATTGGGGTTGACCCCCGCCGATCTGGGGGCGGTGCCCGTCAAAACCTTGCTGGATGTGTCACTGGACGCCTTGCTGCAGCAGCACCAGCGCCGCCCTGGCCAGCCACTGCAGGTGCATCGGCGCGATGGCACGGCCTTGTTGGCACTGGTGCAGCACGACGCCGCCACGCAGGGTGAGCATGGCCGCGTCATGCGGCCAGCTGCGGCCGTTGCGGCACCTGTGCTGGAGCCCACGGCTGACGCGCTAGCCCAGTTGGACACTGGCGACCTGCGCTGGCGCAGCGCTGCCGACAAAGCTCGGCGCGTGGCCGGCAAACCCATACCGCTGCTGATTCAGGGTGAGTCTGGTGTGGGCAAAGAGCTGTTTGCGCGCGCCGTGCATGAAAGTGGGCCGCGCCGCACCAAGCCGTTTGTGGCCATCAATTGCGCGGCGGTGCCTGAGAATTTGATTGAAGCCGAGCTCTTTGGCTATGCGCCTGGCGCGTTCACCGGTGCCCGGCGCGAGGGTAGCGCTGGGCGCTTGCGTGAAGCCCATGGCGGCACACTGTTTCTGGACGAAATTGGCGACATGCCGCTGCCCATGCAGGCGCGGCTGTTGCGCGTGTTGCAAGAGCGCCAGGTCAGCCCGCTGGGCGGTGGCGCGGCCGTGGCGGTTGACTTTGCCTTGATGTGTGCCACGCACTGCAAGCTGCGTGAAGCGGCGGAGCAGGGGCGTTTTCGCAGTGACTTGTATTACCGTCTGAACGGCTTGACGGTGCAATTGCCGCCCTTGCGAGAACGCACCGATTTTGATGAGCTCACGCGGCGCTTGCTGGCTGACCTGAATCCGGGGTGCCGCGTGCACGTGGCGCCGGCGCTGCTGGTGCGATTGCGGCAACACGCCTGGCCGGGCAATCTGCGCCAATACGCCAACGCCTTGCGCACCGCCAGTGCCATGCTGGAGCCGCATGAGGCGTGCATTGACTGGGAGCATTTGTCGGATGATGTGCAGGAGGACGTGGCACTTGCCGCGCAAGTGCTGCAGCAGCCACCTCAACCCGCGCAAGATTCAGCTTTCAAGCCCACACCACCTGTACCCAACCTGCAAGAGCTCTCACAAGCGGCCATGCGTCAGGCGCTTGAGCGCAACAGCGGCAATGTGTCGCAAGCCGCCCGGCAGCTCGGCATCAGTCGGCAAACGCTGTACCGTAAGCTGCAAGCGTAGGTGAGTTTTTTTGAAGTGCTTCGGCTGCCCCTGCATAATCATCCTGTCGCGTTTCGGACTTGAGTCCGTGAATTGATACTGGAGAAAAATGATGAATGTAGAGTGGAACGACAGTTTCAAGGTGGGTCAAGCCGACATAGATGCCCAGCACCGGCAGCTTTTTGACCTGATTCACGCCATGCAGGCCACCGACGACCCGGGGCAGGCGCGGCTGCTGATCATGCAGCTGTACAAACACACGCGCGAGCATTTTGAGCTTGAAGAAGGCCTGATGCGCCAGCACAGGTTCCCAGACCTGGCTGCGCACACCGGCTACCACAACAAGCTTTTGAGTCGCCTCAACACCATCAGCGAGCAGGTGGGGCAAGGCGCGTTTGACAAGCCTGCACTGATGGCGCTGATGGCCGACTGGGCGCTGCGCCACACCGTGCAAGACGATGCGCCCCTGGCCGCATTCATCCGCGCGGCGGGGTGACCCGTGGTGGCTGGCTGCAGTTTTAAAATAAGCCGCATCTGCTGACGGTTGAAATGTAAATTTCCACGCCCTCAGCGCACAAAACGTGCCCCCAACTTGTCGGATGGGCGATGCATCTTAAAAATCAAGGGAGGGTGTTGTGGCCTACAACGAATCAGAGACACGCTTCTACCTCATCGACCCAGTGCTGCGCGCCAAGGGCTACAACGATCACCAATGGCTCAAACTTGAAACGCCCGCCCCGGTAGAGCCCACCGGCCCCAAAGGGCGGCGCAGACAAGGCCCCGGGCGCACCGACTACCTGATTTGCGTGCAACTCAGCCACATGCCCAAAGCCTTGCCCGTGGGTGTGGTGGAGGCCAAAAAAGAGTCTGAAGACCCGCTCAAAGGCATGCAGCAGTCCAAGCACTACGCCGACTGCAAACGCTTTGAGGTCAAGTACGCCTTTGCCACCAACGGCCATTTGTACGGTGAATATGACTATTTCAGCAAGCTGCAAAGTGGCCCGTTGGCGCTGCAGGCTTTTCCCTCGCATGCTGATTTGACCGCGCGCTACGCCAAAGACACCGGCATCAATCTGGCTAGCCCGCAAGCTGCCATGCTGCTGCAAGCCGACAGCCCGGCCTGGGCGCAAGGGCGTTACTACCAGGACGCGGCCATTCGCGCCGCGTTCGAGAAAATCATCCTGTGCCAGCAACGCGGAATGGCGGCGCGCGTGCTGTTGGCGCTGGCCACCGGTTCGGGCAAAACCATCATTGCCACCAACCTGCTGTGGCGTTTGAACAAAGCTGGCCAGTTGGCCAAACCGGCGCTGTTTTTGTGCGACCGCGACGAGCTGCGCACCCAGGCCTACAACAAACTGTTTGCCGCCTTTGGTAGCGAAGTGCGCGTGGTAGAAACCAAACAGGGCGACAACGCCGCCCGCAATGCCCGCATCCACATTGCCACCTACCAGACGCTGGGGCTGGATGATGACGACGGCTTTGCCAGCTTTTTAACCCAGCACTACGCGCCAGATGCGTTCAGCGTCATCATCATTGACGAATGCCACCGCTCGGCCTGGGGCAAATGGGCTGAAGTGCTCAAGCGCAACCCCAACGCCATCCACATTGGCTTGACGGCCACGCCGCGCCAGTTGCAAACCGCAAAAAATGCGTTACCCGAAGACCAGGCCATCAGCGCCAACAACCATGCCTATTTTGGTGAACCGGTCTATGAATACACGCTGATTCAGGCGCAGGAAGACGGCTACCTGGCCGCCTGCGAAATCGTCCGGCGCAAAGCCAGCATCGACAACCGGGTGTTCACCAAGGCCGAAATCCTGGCGGCCAAGCCGGTCGATGTGCGTACCGGCTTGCCTTTGACCGAGCAAGACCTCACTCAAACCAGCTACACCGGCAAAGACTTTGACGACGAGCTGTTCATTGAGCTGCGCACACCCAAAATGTGCGAAGACCTGTTTGCCCTGTTGTGCGAAAACGGTGGGCCAGAGCAAAAAGTCATCATCTTTTGCAACCGCGAAATCCATGCTGACCGGGTGGCCCAGCACATGAACAACCTCTACACCCGCTGGTGTAATGACGCGGGGCGCGAGCCCAAAGACCACTACGCCTTCAAATGCATGGGTGGTGCCAACAACGGTTCGGACATGATCGAGCCCATGCGTGGCTCAGGCGAGCGTGCTTTTATTGCCTGCACGGTGGATTTGCTTGAAGCCGGGGTGGACATTGAGCGCCTCAACGCCGTGGTGTTCTTTCGCTACTTGCAATCGTCCATCAAGTTTTACCAAATGGTCGGGCGCGGCACCCGCATCCATGAGGAAACCAGCAAATACAAATTCTGGCTGTACGACTACACCGATGTCACACAACTGTTTGGCACCGACTTCATCACCCAGGCGCCACGCGGCGCACGCACCGGCCCCGGTGGCGGGGGCAGTGGTGGTGACGATGGTGGCGATGGCAATGTGCCGCTGGTGGCCCAAGTGGCAGGCCACAGCACCCTCATCAACAAGCTGGGGCGCTATATTTTGTGCAGCCGCGACGGGCGCGACACCCCCATTCCGGTGGACGAATACCGGCGTGAGGTGATGGCGCGGGTGGTGCGTGAAGCGCATAACCTGGACGACTTTCGCACCCTGTGGGTGGAGGCACCCAAGCGCCGCCAATTGATAGACCACCTGCTGGGCGACAACTTCAGCCCCGAGGTGATTCGTGAAATTGACCAAATGGCCGACTGTGATCTGTATGACTTTTTTTGCCACCACGGCTACCACGCCCGCGCCCTGAAACAGCGTGAACGCGCACACCAATATGTGACGCTGAACCAGCCTTGGTTTGGCG
Source organism: Rhodoferax sp. (assembly GCF_028715765.1). Lineage (GTDB taxonomy): Bacteria > Pseudomonadota > Gammaproteobacteria > Burkholderiales > Burkholderiaceae_C > Rhodoferax. The sequence goes on along the minus strand of NZ_JAQURE010000034.1, from coordinate 30,348 downwards.
GCATGGATGCCAAAGCGGCCAGCGTGCTCAAAGGGCTTGGCGCACAGTTTGCCCAAGGCGGCACCGAGGCGCTGGAAAGCCGTTCATTGTGGGAAGTGCCCGAGATCAGGGTCGCAGGCGGGCTGGATGCCCTGCGCCTGGTGGGGCAGCCGGTGCAGGTGATGCACGAGGCCAAGGTGAGGTTGTTTGGGGTATGAAGATGGTGGAACTTGGTTATCTAGCCGATGTGATCATGGGTCAATCACCACCCGGTGATTCATACAACACTACTGGAATTGGTTTGCCCTTTTTTCAAGGTAAAACCGAGTTTGGGGACGTAAGTCCAATAGCAGTTAAATGGTGCAGCCAACCAACAAAACTAGCTAAAGCGGGCGATATTTTGATTTCTGTTAGAGCACCAGTTGGGCCGACAAATATTGCTGATCAAAATTGCTGCATTGGCAGAGGGTTGGCTGCCATTAGACCCAAAATTGAGTACGCCGACAGAGATTTTGTTTGGTTCTACTTGCAGTTTGCAGAAAAATCATTGATTCAAAAGGGTCAAGGTTCAACTTTTCAAGCAATCAACGGGGACGATCTTAGAAAGCTTGAGATTTTGGCTATCACTCTCGACCAGCAACGCCAAACCGCCGCCCGCCTAAAAGCCCAGCTCGCAGAAGTCGCCATGGCTCGCGAGGCGGTGGTGAAACAGCTACGTGAAGCTTCAGTTCTGAAATCGAGAGCACTGGAAGCGCTTTTCAGTGGCATAGAAAATCGGAAACCGATTGGTTCGGTTGCCAGATTGCAGTCCGGCTTTGCTTTCAAAAGTGATTCATTTAAAAAGAGTGGTGTTCGGCTTTTACGCAATGCAAACATCTTGCCTGGCAAGGTGTATTGGGATGATTCGGTTTTTCTGGATGAGGCTGTCTCCCGCCAATATCCAAGTTATGAGTTGCATGCTGGTGATGTTCTCATTAGCTTGGATCGTCCCATCATCTCAAGCGGTATCAAGGTGGCGCGGGTCGGCACAGACGATTTACCAGCATTGCTGGTGCAGCGTGTTGGCAGATTCCTGATCGATCGTGAAGCAGTTGATGCAGATTATCTTTTTGCGTATTTACAAACGGATTTGTTCATTTCTAAGATTTCAGGGCATGAGCAGAGTGTGGGTGTGCCGCACATCTCGCCCTCCCAAGTTGAAAGTGTCGAAATACCTTTGCCAGCCATCGCAATTCAGCGTGAATTGTCAAAGAAGCTCAATGAAGTAACGGATGCGTGGCGCGACGCAACGACTGCAATTCAAGCACAGCGTGATGATTTAGCTCTACTACCCCAAAAAATCCTCACCCAAGCCTTCGCGCCACAGAAAGCCCACCATGACTGACCACAGCATTGCCGCGCAACACCACGCCACGTTTGAGAGCATTCGCCATGTGGATGCGCAAGGCAACGAGTTTTGGCTGGCGCGCCAACTCGCCAGCGTGCTCGACTACTCTCAGTACCGACATTTTCAACCGGTCATTGAGCGTGCCAAAGAGGCTTGCCGCAACAGTGCGCAGCCCGTGGGTGACCATATTGAGGATGTCCTCACAATGGTCGATATTGGCTCAGGTGCCAAGCGTCAGGTTGAAGATTTCCGCCTGTCGCGCTACGCCTGCTACCTGATCGTGCAAAACGGCGACCCCAGCAAAGCAGTCATTGCCAACGGCCAGACTTACTTTGCCCTGCAGACGCGCCGCCAGGAGTTGGCTGACACCGCCAAGTTTGCCCAGCTCAGCGAAGACGACAAGCGCTTGGCTATTCGCAACGAGCTGGCCGCCCACAACAAGTATCCGGCGGCAGCAGCCAAAGACGCCGGTGTTGCGACCCCGCTGGACTACGCCATCTTTCAAGACCACGGCTACAAGGGGCTTTATGGTGGCTTGGGTCACCGGGCTATCCATGCCCGCAAAGACCTCAAAGACAATCAAAAAATTCTCGACCACATGGGCAGTACCGAGCTGGCTGCCAACCTGTTTCGCGCTACCCAAACCGAAGAAAAACTGCGCCGCGATCAAGTGCAGGGCAAGGGGCAAGCCAATGCCACCCATTACAGCGTGGGGCGCAAGGTGCGCCAGACCATTGCCGAACTCGGTGGCACGATGCCAGAGGATTTACCCAAGCCCGATACCAGCATTGCGCAACTGACAGCCGCCCAAAAGAAGCTTGAAAAAGCCAAGTCAAAGAAATGAATCCTATAAACATTGGGTGGCCAAATCGTTGCTGTTTTGTTTATAGGAAATGTTCATAGACCTTCCGGATATGACACAACACATTGATTTAATAGATTTTTCTATAGACATTTAAGGATCGGAATTGCCTGTGATTCAACCCAAAGCGCCCAAGACCATCGCCTCCACACAGTCGCTTTCGGCGTTTGTGAAAAGCATTTGCGATGTGATGCGCCGCTCCAACTGTGCCAGCGCTTTGCAGTATGTGCCTGAGCTGACCTGGATACTTTTTTTGCGCATTCTCGATGCCCAAGAAACCCGTGCGCGAGAACAGGCCGAGGTGCTGGGCACCCAGTTTTCTCCAGCATTGCGCAGCCCCTACCGCTGGCAAGATTGGGCTGCACCTTGGTCAGACAAGCCCGGCCACCCCCAAACGGCCGAAGGCCAGGCGGTGGGCTGGAAACGCCAAGAGCTGTTTGCCGCGGGTGAGGGGGCGCTGTTTGACTTTATCAACCAGGAGTTGTTGCCGCATTTGCATCAGCTTGACATCGACACGCGTACCAGCTTGCCCAACCCCAATGCCAGCCGCAAGCAGCGCATCATGGGGCGCACCATGACGGCCGTAGAAAAAGTGCGGGTGGATAGCGAGGCCAATCTGCGCGACATTCTGGACAAGGTGCACCAAATTCACATTGACCATGTGGATGATCAGCACTTTTTTACCCTGTCGCAGGTGTATGAAGACTTGCTGCTGAAGATGGGCGAAAAGAACTCTGATGGCGGTCAGTTTTTTACCCCACGTGAGGTGATTCGCGCCATGGTGCATACCGTGAACCCCAAACAGGGTCAGACGGTGTATGACCCTTGTTGCGGCACGGGTGGTTTTTTGGCGGTGGCTTATGAGCACATGGCGCGCGGGCTGGGTAACAGCGCCGCCAGCACCGCACTGGATCAGCTCAAGCACGACACGTTTTTTGGTCGAGAAAAAGAAAATCTGGTGTTTCCGATCGCGCTGGCCAACCTGGTGCTGCACGGCATTGACCAGCCCAACTTGTGGCATGGCAACTCATTGACCCGGCGCACCACTTATGGTGCCTTGTTTGAGCAGGCCCCCAAAACGTTTGATGTGATTCTGACCAACCCACCTTTTGGTGGCAAAGAGGGCAAAGACGCGCAAAAGAATTTCTCGTTTGAGACCAGCGCCACGCAAGTGCTGTTTGTGCAAAACATCCTGACCGAGCTGGCACCCTCTGGCACTTGCGCCATTGTGCTGGACGAAGGCCTGTTGTTTCGCACCAACGAGAGCGCGTTTGTGGAGACCAAACGCAAGCTGGTGGATGAATGCGATCTGTGGGCCATCGTCAGCCTGCCTGGTGGGGTGTTTTCTACAGCGGGGGCGGGCGTCAAGACCAATCTGCTGTTTTTTACCAAGGGGCGGAAGACTCAAAAAATTTGGTACTACGACTTGTCTTATGTGAAAGTTGGCAAAAAGACACCCTTGACATTGGCGCATTTTGGCTTTGGTACGAACGGCGATGTGCTGCCAGATGCCCAGTTGCCCGCCATGTTGATGGCCGACTGGCAGGTGGATGAGGCCAACGCGGGCAAGCCGTTTCCCAGCTACGCCCGCATGTTGCAACACCGGGGAGATGTGTTGGGTCATAGCCGTTATTCATGGGCTGTGGATTTTGTGGCGCGCCGCAAACAGGCGCGCGCGGCGGTGCAGCCTTTGCTGGCGCAGGCAGCGGAACTCAAGGCGCGGCTCATAGACCTGAAGGAAGCCCTCAAGCGGCTGAAAAAAGACAAGGCAACTCACACCGAAGTGGCAGCCCTTGAAACCGAAATTCGCGAGAAGGAAAAGTCTGCCCACGATCTGGAAACCCAGGCCAGCAACATCGATGCCGCCGTGTTTGACCTCAAAGCAGTCAACCCCACCGTGGTGGCGCAGGTGGATATGCGAACGCCAGAGCAAATCATTGGCAATATTGCGGAGCAAAGCGGTGTTGTAACAAAGGCGCTGGCCAGGCTTTCGATGCTCATGGCTACGTCAAGCGTTGACATTTGACCGCGTCTTATCTCATCCAAATAAGCAGGTTTTGCGGCGGTACTTAGCCTCAGTCTGCCCTGCCACAATCAAGTCATGCCCGTTCATCAGCCACCATCGCCCCCGCTACACCGCCCGCTGCAAGTGGCCGTGGTGGTGTTTTTGCTGGCGCTCCTGGCCAGTGCGGCGCTGATTTGGCAGTCTGAAATCCAGCGCCTGGCGCAGCTGCGAAACCAGGCCTATGCGCTGGCCAATGACCATGCCAATGTCACGGTCAACCACTTGGAGCATGCCTTGTCTGCGGTCTACACGCTCGATGCGCTGGTGCAGCAAGCGCGTGGTTCGGTGGCCAACTTCGAGGCAGTGGCTACCAAAATGCTGCCCAATTACCCAGGTGTGTCGGTGCTGATTCAGGCGCCGGGCGGCGTCATCAGCCACGCCGTGCCGCTGCCGGGCAATGAAAAAGCGCTGGGGCTCAATCTGCTGCAAGACCCGGTGATGCGCGCTGAGTCGCTGCTGGCGCGCCACTCTGGCTTGCTCACCCTGGCCGGGCCGCTGGCGCTGCGCCAAGGGGGGATGGGGCTGGTGGCACGCCTGCCGGTCTTTTTGGATTCAAGTCATGGTGCGCCAGCTTTTTGGGGCTTTGTCAACGTGGTGCTCAAGTTGCCACAGGCGCTGGCGGCGGTGCGCTTGTCTGACTTGGAAGGGCGTGGCTATGACTACAAACTGTGGCGCGTCGTGCCCGAAAGTGGCCAGCTTCAGGTCATCGCCGAGTCCAGTGCAGCCCTTTTGAAGGAGCCGGTGCATAAAAGTTTTTCCGTGCCCAATGGCGGCTGGTCGCTGAGCCTGGCACCCAAGCGCGGGTGGCAAGACCCGCTGGGTTTGCTGGTCAAAGTGGGTGTGGCTGGGCTGCTCTCGCTGCTGCTGGCGTACTTGGCCAAATTGCAGGTGCGGCAATGGCATTTGCGCGCTGACCTGGAGCGCCAGGTGCGTGAGCGCACCCACGACATTGAAGCCTCGCAGCGCCAGCTCAAGGCCACGCTAGAGGCCATTCCCGACCTGTTGTTTGAGATGAGCCTGGACGGCTGTTACCTGGCCTGCCATGCACCGCAAACCCAACTGCTGGCCGTATCAGCCAACCACTTGATCGGCAAAACGGTGCAGCAGGCGCTGCCAGAAGATGCTGCGCGGGTGGTGCTGGCCGCATTGGCGCAGGCGCAGCAGGGCGGCTATTCACACGGCCAGCAGTTGCTGCTGCCGATGGCTGACGGGCCGCATTGGTTTGAGCTCTCGGTGGCACGCAAAACCGTGCCCGCCGGGCAGCCGCCGCGGTTCATCGTGATCTCGCACGAGGTCACGGCACGCAAGCTGGCCGAGGCGCATGTCTCGCAACTGGCCTATTTCGACTCGCTCACCGGTTTGCCCAACCGTGCCTTGCTCAATGACCGCATCAGCCAGGCGCTGAGCGAGGCCAGCCGCCGCAAAGACACGCTGTGTGTGATGTTTCTGGATTTGGATCACTTCAAAAACATCAACGACACCTTGGGGCACAAAGTGGGTGATGTGCTGCTGGCGGGCATGGCACAGCGCATGCAAGCGGCGGTGCGAGAGCAAGACACCGTGGCACGCCTGGGCGGCGATGAATTTATTTTGCTGCTGCCCGAGACCACCGCCGCAGGTGCAGCCCAAGTGGCGCAAAAGCTGCTGCAAGCCATTGCCATGCCGCTGCGGGTGCAGACGCATGAGCTGACCCTCACGCCGTCCATTGGCATTGCGCTGTATCCGCAAGACGGCAGCGATGCCGAGACGCTGTTCAAGCACGCCGATGTGGCCATGTACCTGGCCAAAAAAGCCGGGCGCAACGGCTACCAGTTTTACACCTCGCAGCTGCAGATGGATGCCGAGCGTGCGTTGCTGCTTGACAACGAGCTGCGCCGCGCTTTGGAGCGCCAGCAGCTGGAGGTGGTTTACCAGCCCCAGCTGTCTCTGCGCACCGGACAGGTGGTGGGGGTCGAGGCCTTGCTGCGCTGGCACCACCCCGAGCTGGGGCAGGTGTCGCCAGCGGAATTTATCCCGGTGGCTGAGCGCAGTGGCCAAATTTTGCCCATCGGCCAGTGGGTGCTGGAAACCGCGGTGGCGCAAGCCCGTCAGTGGCTTGACATGGGCTTGGCACCCTTGGTGATGGCGGTCAATGTGTCGGCGGTGCAGTTTTGCCAGGCCAACCTGCCTGAGCTGGTGCGGCACACCTTGCAGCAGCACCAGCTGGCGGCGCAGTGGCTTGAAATTGAGCTGACCGAGAGCGTGGCACAGCAAGACCCGGCCGAGGCCATGGCCATGATGACGCAGCTCAATCTGCTGGGTGTGCGCTTGTCGATTGACGACTTTGGCACCGGCTACTCATCGCTGAGCTACCTCAAGCGTTTTGCCGTGACGCAGCTCAAGATTGACCAGTCGTTTGTGCGCGACATTTGTGCGGATGCAGACGACTTGGCCATCGTGCGCGCCATCATCAGCATGGCGCACAGCCTGGGCTTGAGCACCATTGCCGAAGGCGTGGAGACCCCAGAGCAGCTGGAGTTGCTGCGCGCTGAAGGCTGTGAAGACGTGCAAGGCTATTGGCTCAGCCGCCCGCTGCAAGTAGCCGCGGCAAGCGTTTTTTTACAGCAACACACTTTACAATGAATTGGCCTGTAGCGCTTATTAAATAAGCGCAAGTAGCTATTTATTACATAGCAAATTAAACCTATGATCTCTCCTCAAGGTATTGTGATCCACGCCTGGGCGCAGCCCGACACCGCCCAAGCACAAGCGCAGGTGCTGGCAGCCCTTGGCGCACCAGACCTGGCCGACCAGGTGCGTGTGAGCCTGACCGCCAGCGCCCACGGCCACACCCTGCAGCTGTGGATGAAGGCCGAGCACACCGCGCGCTGGTCGCCCGGGTTTGACACTTTGGGGCTGGCGCGCACCCTGGGGCTGGACGTGTGGCACAGCGCCGCTGACGTGCGCCGCGAGGTGGTGGTGGCCATGCTGATGGGGCCGGAGGCGTTTGAATTTCCTAGCCTGGCCGAGCTGGTGTCGGCCATCAACATTCGCTGCTACAGCGTGCACGCGGCGCGCAAAACCAACCTGGCTTTTCACACCAGCCAGGCCGAGCGCCCTGAAGATTGCTGGCGCTACGACGAAGACCGCGGCTTTGTCATCCGCGCCGGGGCTTCGCTGATTGACGCGCTGACCAAAGCCACCCAGCCCGAGGTGTCGGGCACCTTGTATGCGTTTTCTTGCTACCGCGCGTCTGAATACGTGATCGTGCTGGGCATTGCCCAAGAGCTGGCGCAGTGCAACCCGCCGCTTTACCAGCAGTTGCAAACGCTGTGGCAGCAGCGCCCAATCCGCTCGGGCGAATTTCATGAGGTGTTTTTGCGCGAGCAAGGCAGCATGGAGGCACCCCTGCCGCCGCGCTATTACGTGCCGGGCGACCGCACCTGGTTTCGCAACCCAGACGGTGTATCCGCCGAGGCCTCAGGTTTTGAGGGCTCGTGGGTGATGTACATGGGCGGCGGCGAGTTCACCAACTTCTGGAAGCGTGACCAGCCCTACACCCTGGAACAAAAGTGCCTGGAGATTTACCACTGGCGCCATGGTCTCTACCTTGATGCCGAAGGTGAAGAGCGCATTGACGAAGACAAGGTGGCGGTGCTGGTGGCAAAAACGCTGCAAAACCCGGCCGAGGTGGCGCGTATTCAGGCGCTGATGCAGCGCTATCGCGAGCCGCGCGGCGTCTACACCGCCGCTGGGGGCTGCATTGACACCACGCGCGAATTCGCCCGCTGGGTGCGCCCCGGCACGGCCGACCTGGTGCTGCCTGCGCCATGAGTGCCACAGAGACATGAACACCGGGTTAGCTGGGCGCAACCTGCGTCTGGATGCGCTCAAGCTGCTGTGCGCCCAGTGCATTGTGTGGCACCACTTTTCGTCTTACGGGCCGTTGGCGCGCGCCTTTGAGCAGGCCGCGCCTGCGCTGTGGGGCTGGCTGTTTGACTATGGCCGCATGGCAGTGCAGGTGTTTTTGGTGCTGGGCGGCTACCTGGCGGCAGCCAGTTTGCAGCGCTTGGCACTGGCTGGCGCAAAGGGTGGCACATTGCGCTGGCGCCAGTTGGTGTGGCGGCGCTACCTGCGGCTGGTGGGCCCGCTGCTGGCAGCGCTGCTGCTGGTGTCTGGTGCGGCGGCACTGGCAGGCTCCTGGTTGGCTGAAGACTGGGTGCCAGGCGCGCCCACCTGGGCACAACTGGCCAGCCATGTGGTGCTGCTGCAAGATTTGCTGGGCATTGAGGCGCTGTCGGTGGGTGTGTGGTACGTGGCCATTGACTTCCAGCTTTATGCTTTGCTGGCCGCGTTGTTTGGGCTGGGTGCGCGCTGGCGGCCGGTGCCGTGGCTTCGCACGTGCTCTGCCCTTTCTGGCCAGCGCATCATTTTGCTGGGGGTGGCTGGGTTGACGGCGATGTCGCTGTTTTATGCCAACCTGCAACCGGGTTGGGACGTGGCTGCGCTGTATTTTTTTGGCGCGTATGGCATGGGGGTGTTGGCCTGGCTGGCGCAGACATCGCCCCAGCGCCACCGCGTGTTGTGGTGGGTGGGGTGTGGCGTGTCGCTGGCGGTGGGCATGGCCAGCGTGCTGCTGTTTCGGGAGCGGCTGGTACTGGCTTGGCTGACTTTTTTGGTGGTGCTGCTGCAACCCGTGCGGCAGCAAGGCCAGCCCGATGCCCCAAACAAAATGACATCGGTCTCACCCCCTCCCCTGCTGGGGGAGGGCAGGGGTGGGGGCTGCCTGCAGCAAACGGGTGCCAACAGCTGCCCTCACCCTAACCCTCTCCCAGAGGGCGAGGGAATAAGTTCACATCTGATTGAATGGTCCCCTGCCCGCCCGTTGCAGCACTGGGTGGGGCGGCTGGGTGGCTCGTCTTACGGCTTGTTTTTGACACACTTTGCCGTGCTGCTGCTGTCCAATGCTGTGGTGGCGCAGTGGGGCGCGCTAGGCGCTGCAGCCACGTGGGCGGTGCTGCTGGCCAGCGTGCTGCTGTGCACCGCGCTGGGGCTGTGGTTTACCCACCAGGTGGAGCGACGCTGGTCTGCGTGGCTGGGGCGTTGAAGCTGCGCTATCTTTTTATTTCCAGCATTCGTCGCGCAGGGCGGTGCTGCCAGCGGCGTTGTTCACCAAGACGCCTTTGACCCCAGTGGCGGTGAGGGTGAAGGTGCCGCACTTGTCGCTGGCCATTTTGCCGGTGCTCACGGGCACCATGCGCAGCGAAAAATCAGTATCGGTGGCGGTGGGGATGCTCAGCGTGTAGAGCGCAGTGCCGTCTGCGGGTGAGTTTTGAAGGTTGCTGGGCATGGCTGTCAAAACGGCTGTGCCCGCGCGGTCTTGCTGGTAGCTGTCGTTGGCGGCATAAAACCGCTGCATGAACAAGGCGGCTTGGATCAACTGGGTGCGGGCATCTGCGCGGTTGGCGCGTGCGATGTAGCCGGTGTAGGCCGGCATGGCCACAGCGGCCAAGATGCCGATGATGGCCACCACGACCATGATTTCAATCAGGGTGAAGCCTTTGCTGTGGCGATGGGTTGGGGTCGGCATGGGAGTGATTTCAAAAAAAGGGTGGGGGAATGCGTTAAGAGCTGTCTGCAGCGAGACAAGCCGCCAAGGCTTGTAAAAAAGCGTTGGCGGCTTGGGTGTTAGCGTTGCATCACGTCAAGGTGGGTTATTGACGCAAGAACAGTTGGCGGGCGCTTCTGGATTTGATGGTTTTGGGGGCGCCACTACCACCGTTGCTGTTGCCGTTGCATTCGTTCAAGTACTTCATTTCTTTCTCGATGTCGGACTCAATGGTTTTGATTTCTACGTCGGTCTTGTCGTGACCCTCACGGTCTTTGCCGTCGCGGTCAAAACCATCTTTGTCACGACCTTCTTTGTCTCGACCCTCACGGTCTTTGCCGTCGCGGTCATAGCCATCTTTGTCACGGCCTTCGCTGTCACGGCCTTCGCTGTCACGGCCATCGCGGTCGCGGCCATTTTCATCACGGCCATGGCTGTCAAATTTGTGTTCTTTGCCATCTTTGTCTTTGCCATGCTTGTCATAGCCGTTTCTGTCGTAGCCTTTTTTGTCGTAGCCGTCTTTGTCACGGCCTTCCTTGTCGCGACCTTCTTTGTCACGGCCTTCTTTGTCGCGGCCTTCCTTGTCATAGCCGTCTTTGTCACGACCATCTTTGTCACGGCCTTCGTCATCTTTGCCGTCTTTCTTGACTTTTTCTTTTTTGTCTTTGTCAGACTTTTTGTTTTCGATGTCTTTGGTCACTTTCTCAAACGTGGTTTTGTCACATTGACCTGAGTTGAGCTTGGTGACATCCACTTTTTCATCCGACGTGTTGGTGGTGGTTTCTTTGGAGTCTTTGGCGTTGGAGGACTCTTTGGAGTCTTTGGATTGGTTGGACTCAGAAGATGCGTGAGAGCTGTCAGACGCGGAGCCCTTCACGTAGTCTTCATAACCGTCTGGGCAATGACCCTTGCTTTTGCCGTTGCCATTGTCGATTTTGATGATGCCGGTGCCCCGAATGCCGCCTTGCGGGCTGCAATTCCAGGTGGAATTGCCGGTGCTGGTGGAGGAGCTGTCGCTGCTGCTGCCTGCATGCGCTGTGTAGGCTGTCATGCACAGTGCCATGACGGGGAGCAGCTTGAAGAATTTGTGGTGCATAAGATGTGTTTTCATGATGGGAGGTAATTAATGAATGAGTGAAATGAATGAAAGGTGAAAAGGGGTTCTGTGAATATTCAATAGCTGGCTCCCATCAAATAAGTTAGTTGAATGTGATGGTGGATTGCAGCCAGACTTCAGTGCCCACTGGGCGAGTCCGGTTGTTGTCTGCGGCGCTGACCTCTGGGCCAAATCCGCGTGCAGTAATTTTGAAAACAGAGGCATCAGCTTTGGGTTTGTCCTCGCCCACTTCAATCATGCATTCAGGCAAGCGTTTGTAAGTGGCATAGGTGATGTTGGCTTGGTTTAGCAATGCACCGTCCAAAATATTCACTTTGCCAGCTGAATTGGCACCCTCCCAATTCACAAGGCTATTTGTTTTATTATCTAATTTGCTCCAAAGTGGTGGATCAGAATAATCATTGATGGTGATGTTTGACAAGCCATTTTTGAAATTCTCAACTTCTTTTTCGCAATATCTCAGCGCAAATTCAGCCGCTTGGTTGGCTAATTCGGTGGTGCGCACATTGCCTGAAATCATTTCAGAAGAACTGACATTGCGCAGGCTGGTGATGGCCAGCATGGAAATCACCACCAGCACAATGAGCGACACGATCAACACCACGCCTTTTTCCTTTGACGGGTGGGGTGTGTGTGGTCTGGCAGCATGAAAAGATGGAATAGGCTTGTTCATAAATTCATTCAGAGTAATTTGCTGCGCAACACCACAGTGGTTTGGTAGGCGCGGCGCAAATACAGGTCGCCAGGGGTGACGGTGGTGCCGGCACAGTTTTTGTAATAAGCCGACTTGGCATCAGTGAGTACAGGCTGTTCACTGCGAACCACCACACAAATGCGAACCGTCAAAATTTTTGCCCAATTGGTGACATCACTGGCTTTGACATACCCTGCCACTGTTTTGTCACCCACAGTTTTTTCAGAGCCATACGTGAATTGAAGGTCTTCGATGTTTTCGACCAAAGGTTGATGGTTGTTGTCAATGGTGTTGCCATTGTTGGCGACTGCATTGCCTTTGCAATAAAGGCTTTTGGTGGTGGTACCCGTCATGGTGTCGATAAAAAACCGGTTTTCTGCCCAGTACAAACCATCGGCATCCACCTTTAGTGAACTCCCCAGGCAATCTGTAGGCTTTCCGGTAGATGTGGCAATGGTGTTGAAGGCATCAGCTTCATAAAACACCGAGATGGAATCATTGGTGGTGTTGCCATTGGTGCAACTCAAACCGCCCATGTTGACACTACCCAGTTTGATGTTGGTGAATGTGCCCTCACAGCCGCGAACGGTATCTACAGCTGCCGTCTTACTGGTGTAGCCGGCCATGCGGATGTGTTGCGACAAAATGCTCAAGGCACTTTGGCCGTCTTCATTCATGACACTTTGTGCATTGACCATTTTGGTTGCTGAGGCAGCACCCATGTAGGCAGAGAGTGCCGCAATCACCACCACCAGGCCAATGGTCAATGAAACCATCAGCTCAATCAAAGAAAACCCCTGGCAGGTGCGCGCTTTAAGGTGTGTAGGCGAGTTTTTCATAATTTGAATCTCACATACAAACAATTCGGTTTGGGGTTCATGTTTTTAACTGCGACCGGGCAGTTGTCAGAATTGCCAGCATCGAGTGACGCAAAGGTATTTGGCTCTAGCCATAATATCCAAAGGTTACCGCTTGTTTTAGTGGCATCTGTGCTGTCTTGTTCTACAAAGATACCACCAGCAGGTAACTCATCTCGAATGGCAACTTTGTATTCATCATAATCAGCCGTAGCCAGGGTTGCATTGGTGCAATTAGGGTAGGTGCAGTTGTTTTGACTGGCTGAGTATTTGGTGGTGGAACCATCGTAATTAAGGTCATTGAGGTATTTATTATTGTTTTTGACAAATTCATCTTTGTTGGCACGAATGCGTTCGATGTACCCCGAAGCCAGATTGGTGGCGGTGGCGCGATGTGCTGACATTTTGGGGGCTTGCACTGCAAAACTCAGCATGGCACCCAGTGACAGCATGCCAAAGGACAAGATCAAGATGGAAACCAGCACTTCAATCAAAGAAGCGCCAAGTTCTGAAGACTTGCCAAAATGCGGGTTGGTTTGAGTCATGGTGTTCATGCGTTAGTTACAGCTTGCATTACCTGTGGCTTTGCCATCCGCATCCAGGGCGACCCTGGCGCGCCCCCCAACGCTGATGCACACCACGCGTTGCTGCTCGGTTGGAAAAGCGGCGCCACCAAATTGAATGCCTGTGGACGCGCCCAGGCTGACCAGTCTGCCCGTGGGTGTGAAGCGAAACTTGGTAGACGACGCCCCACCGCTGGTTTCAAGCGCGTAATCTAGGCTGGTCAAGGAGCCTTGGGCACGCAACACGGGTTCGCTGGCATCTTTGCTTTGGTCACCGTCCAGGTCGTGAAACACAAACCAACCCGTTTTCCAGCCGCGGCCAGCGGTGCCAGAGCCGGTTCCGCAATTGGGGTCAGCTGCTTCAGGTGAATTGCTACGGCACAGCACCACAGAGCCACCCCGACGAATGGCCTCGCTGCGTGCAAACCGCATGTCAGCCATGAAAGAGTTGACCGCGCTGGAAATGGCGTTTGACTGAATCATTTGCTTGAATGAGGGTGCAGCCAAAACGGCCATCAAGGCCACGATGGCAACCACCACCATCAATTCAATCAGTGTGAAACCTGTGTACTTTTTCATTTGTGTGAATTGTGAGTGCGTTGATCAAGGCAGGGGTGCAGCAACAGACGAGCGGTCAATTTGAGGTGATCAGTGGTGAGGGTACGCCACCCACCCCCAGGTTTACAGCCGCGTTTTGTCGAAAATCTGTTGATCTTCTGGTGGCAGCTTCAGGGCGCGCTTGAGGTCGTTGCTGGCCAAATCTGTGTGCCCCAGCGCTTTGTGCGCCATGGCGCGGTAGGTGTAGGCCGTGCTGTCATACGGGTGCCAGGTGTCGATGTGCAGGTTGAGTGCATCCAGTGCTTGCTGGTAGCGCCCAGCGCCCAGCAGCAGGCGGCCAATGCGCAAATCTGTTTCTTTGTCTTTGGGGTCAACCTGCTTTTCAGCTTGGTAACTGGCCAACGCCTGGTCTGGTTTACCAAGGCGTTCAAAGCTGGTGCCTAAGTAGAAATGGGCGTTGTTGTGGGCGGGGTCCATGCGCAGAACTTTATTGAACACTTCAATGGCATCCGTATCGCGCTGCATGTGGGACAGTTGCACGCCAACGGCGTACCAAGCGTCAGCGCTGTTTTGAATGTGGGCGCGTGACAGGCGCCAGTCCAAATCGGCCAGTTTGGTCTTGTACGGCAGGTTGGGTGTGCCAGACAGCAGTTTTTTCCAGCGTTCTGTGATGTTGGCATTGCCAAGCCGTTCTTCCTGCTGAGCCATGAAGTCGGCTGGGAATGCTTCACTGACTGGCCCCAGCGCCCGCTTGACCTGATCAATGTCAAAGGCCGCCAGTAGGCGTTTGTTGAACTGGTAAATGCCGCGGCTTTGAAGGCGTGCCATCTCAAATTCCAGTGCTGGAAAGTCAGCGGTGTTCAGGGGGCCATTGGGCTGGTCGATCAAGGCAAAGACATCAGTGTGCATCAGGTGATAAGGCAGCCACGATGCCAGCACGCCATGGTTTTGCAGCAGATCAGCGTTTAAATCTTGCTGGGTGCTGATGGCTTGAGCCTGCTGAACGCGCAGCGGTTCGTTAGAAGCGATCAGCAGGAAATAGGCAGATTTGACATACAAAATAGCGCTGTGTTTGAAAGATTTGTTCAACGTACGCAAGATGATGTCAACGCCCTGGTCGCCAATGCGTGAATCGACCCAGGTGACATACACCCCATCGGGGGTGAGGTGGTTTTTGACACTGTCAAAAAATTCATGGGTGTAAAGCTTGGATGAGCTGAAATACAGCGGAGTGGTGACGGTGCTCAACACCATGGAGAATTTTTTGTCGCTCACCTTCACATGGTGAATGGCATCGTCTACCACGATGTTGACCCGCGGATTTTGTTCAATGTGGTAGTTCCACTTGGCCATCCGAAAGAGATTTTCTCGAACCACCGGGTTGATCTCAACCACCTCAGTGCGATCAAAAAACAGCCCGACGGCAGACGCGGTGGCGCCACTACCTAACCCAAGTACCAGCGCATCGTCCAGGCGCGGTGCATACAGCGTTGAAAGCGCGCCAACAATTTTTTCCGAGGGGTTGTTCAGCGCAATGCTGGTGTAACCGTTGATGAAAAAGTAGGGCTTGCCATCCATCCAGTTGATTGAAAAAACATCTTGGTAGCCTTTGTAGCGGTCAGGTGGGCTGAAGCTTGCCCGTTCGATTTTGAGGTTGTTCACATTGCGGAAATTGGTGTAGCTGAGAAACAGCAGATCTTCGTCCCATTTGTTTTGTTGCCAGCCAAACATGGCTAGCACTACCAGAGCGGCAGGGATCAGGTGCCGCAGTTGGCCTTGGGTGTAAACAGCCAGCGCCAGGGCGGCCATGCCACCGATCACCAACAGCTGCACGCCGTAATCCAGCAGCCGGTGCAGCACCAATACCATGAGCAAGAAGCCAATCACATTGGCCAGCGACGCCATGAAGAGCAGCGCGCCAGATTGGCGGCTGACGTCTTGGTTATCAGCGTCGTCTTCATGTAGTGACGAGAGCAGGGTGGGAATGGTGGCCCCAAACGTCATGGCCGGAACGATCATCAGCACCGAAAGCAGCAGCAGTTTCAGTGCAACCAGACCGCCGAAGAGGTTGATCACCAGGTCATACAGTGCCGCATACACATAGATGGCTGGGCCAGCCAATAGCATTAGTCCCAGGAGCCCCAAGAGGTTGAGCCACATGACGTGCGCAAAACTCAGCGCAAAGCGCCGCACCAGCATCGAGCCGAGTGTGATGCCGATCAAGATCAGCGCCAGCACCAGCGCAAAGGATTCTCGAAATGGACCAAACACCATTTCAGAATACTTCACCATGAACAACTGAAAGATGGCCGAGGCCACGCTTGCCAACATCAACGCCAGCCAGCGGTTGGCGGGCAGCAGCCGAAAGACCGAGCCGATGACCAAACTTTGCGAGACATGCTGTTTTTGGGTCTCGCGCATGAGGGAAAAACGCGACCAAAGGCCAGCTGCAATCAGCAGGTTGACCAAAGCAAACAAAGCCACTGTGCCGCGGATGCCGAAACTGCGGATAAAAAAGAACTCGATCAGCAAAGTGGTCAAGGCGGCACCCAGGTTGTAAACCATGTACACCAGCGAAAAAGACGCCCGCCCCTGCGAGGTGTTTTGCTGATTTAAATAGCCCGAGAACAACGGCACGCTGCAGCCAATCAAAAATGCGGGCACCAGCAAAAGCAGCACGCAGACCATGACGCTGCCCGCCAGTGTGTCAGCAAAAAGTGCCGCGCCGGCATACACCACACGCTCGATCCACGGCTGGGTGAATGCAATCAGCAAACCATAGAGGCCAATGCCCGCCTCGATAGCCCACAACCAGCGCCAAAGCCGGTGCGCGTAGGCCGAGCCCAAGCCAATACCCAACAAAAACGTCATCAAAATGGCGGCAGAGACGGCAAATTGATCACCAACCATGTTGCCAAGAATGCGGCCGTAGAGGATTTCGTAAGAAATACCGGCAAAGCCGGACAGCAGCAGTAACAGGGAAAAAAGTTTTGGATGTGCGTCAGACTGTAGGGGCATGGGCGGGCAGCTGGTGGTGTTTGGAATGACCTGAGTGTGCCATTGCCCGCTGTGAAAACTCAGTTTGATGGGTGAATGATGTCAGTCACCCATGTTTTGGGTGGGTCGCTTGGGCAATGGGCGATTGCCGCTGACGGTGGTCAGGCCTATGCCTTCCCAGTCAAGCATACCGCCACGGTACGAAAAAAGTTTGTCTGTGGGGTAGCCCATGCGCACCAGGTTGGCAATGCCGGTGGGGCTTTGGAGGCACATGGGGCCGTAGCAAAAAGCCACAATCTTCACCGCCCTGCTGCAATCCCAGGCCTTGCTAGGCAGGTGCTGGCAACCCAGCACATCCAGCCGGTCTTCCAACTCGTTGTAGGGAATGTGGTAGCTGTTGGGGATGGTGGCATCCAGCGGCTCGTCTTCGTCGCGCATGTCAATGACCATGGTTTGTGGGTCATTGAGTGCGTGCAGCACATCAATTTCATTGACCGGCGTCACCCCTGGTTGTGGCACCAGCGGTTGCACAAAGCCTTTGGGCGCACCACATGCTGTTTTGGAGCGGCTCACGACAAAGGGCCCGGTAGGCGTTTGCACGACAAACTCGTGGCTATCGCGGGTGATGCGCAGCGGCTTGTCGTCTTCAGCCCAGGCCGGTGGCACCAGGCTCAAGGTGACTGCAAGGCTGGCCAGCCGCCACAGGTTGACTACGCGTTGAGGGGGCACTGCGCACCTTTCAAAAAAATCGCCCAGCCGTCGCCGAGGAGCCAATGGCGGCTGGCGCATTGATGCGGAGATCAGCAACCCGCTGTCTTTTTGAACGACTTGCTGGTGTTTTTGCCGTCTTTGTCAAAGCGGGCGCGGATTTCATCCCCCGGCTGAATGCGTTTGTCTTTGAACTTGTCCAGCGTCAAATCATCGGTGATGGTGATGCTGACGTCCGCGCCAGACTTGCTGTCCTTGAGTACAGCCACAGCGGACTTGCCGTCTGCTGCCATCGTGATCTTGGTGACGGGGCCGATCATCTTGCCTTCATCGGCAAAAGCGTTGACGCTGAATGTGGCACCAGACAAGCCGAGCACTGCCACAGCGATCAGGGTTGAGAGTTTGGTTTTCATAAAAAGACTCCTGTTGACAAATGAAAAAAGTTGAATGTGAAGGGTTCAAGGGCAAGATCAGAACTTGACCTCAAACGTGGCGTACAAGTTGGTGGCGTTTTCCAAGGGTGCGGTGGTCATCATGTTGCCGTTGACGCTGCCAATGGCCACCGGCGCGCCAACCCAGTTGTTGCTGCCGGTGTAGTCAAATTTGTAGTACTGCACGCCAACGCGGAAGAAGGCCTTGCTGACGTAGGAAGACAGGGGCTGGCGATCCAGCTCTTGAATCCAGTAGGCTTCATACACATTGCCGCGTGTGCCCACTTTGGCGGTCCACATGTCGTCTGCCGCCGGGGCGAAGGTGATCCAGTCTTTGGAGCCGTGGTTCCACTCAAAGCCAAATTTAGATTTGGAGGGCAGGTCGTACCGCACGCCCAGTGCAAACGCCGTGCCGGTCTTGCTGGTGGGCGCTTCGGGGTTGAAGAAGGCGCCGGTCATCAAGCCTTGAAAGCCAAACTGGGCGGACACATTGTTGTTGGGGTGGGTGACGCTTAGCCCCAGGTCGCCAAACAGTTGTAAAGTGCCCGAACCCACATTTTTGTGCGTGGTCATGAAGCCCACACCAAACCAGTCGATGTCGCCCAGGTTGGTTTTGGCCACGGTGTTGCCAAAGTAGGTGTTGTTCATGGTGGGCGCGTCAAAGATGTTCATGCCGCGGTTCCATTGCAGCCACACGCGCAGTGGGTCGGTGTCGATGGGTACCAAAGAAATACCCAGCATGTCGGTGTCAGCCAAGGAATTGCCGGTGAAGTTGGTAAAACCGGTTTCCAGACCACGGCCATAGCAAAACTTGGCGTAGGCACCGGGCAGTGCATCAATTTCAGGCGCGTAGCCCAAGGTCACGCCGTCAAAGGCGTAGTCCACCAACAGCGCAGGTGTGCCGCCGTTGCCAGGACGCACCGCCGTGTTGTTGCGCAGGTTGCTGGGCGCACCGCCAGTGGAAGGCCGGCGGCCAATGGAGAACCACATTTCTTTGTCGGCAATGTTGCTCCAGGTGGCATAGACCCGATCCACATTCAGGTAGCTGGTGGACGGCACATGCCCCAGCGTGCCGTCAAATACGCCCACACGGTCGGCAAAAAATGGCGCACTGCCTGCGTTGGTGACCGCGCCGTCATTTTGCGAGCCAAACACTTTGTACATGTTCAGTTTGGCCGTCACGCTGACATCTTGCGTGGCCTTGGCGTTCAAGTCCAGCTCAAAGCGGTTGCTGTAGAGGCTGGTGTTTTTGGGTTGGTAGGCGGGGATAGTTTTGGCGAAGCCTGCAATGGCACCCGGTACTGTTGGCGTACCCAACATGGGCGCATTCGCAGGGTTAGTCACAAAAGCCGCTGCCTGTTGATAAGTCTGTACGTTACCCATGGCGGCGCTAAATGCGGCTAATCCAGCAAGCTGAGCGGCTGCCACACCTGTCGTATCTGTGAGCATTGTTGTTTGCAATGTCGTTTGTGCGTTGGCAAACGTGGCACTTACATCAGTAAACGTCTTGGTTTTCCCGGCCAAATAGTCATAGCGAAAGCGGTAGTCGCCACCCACGGTGAGCCAACTGCCGAGCGACTTCTTTTGCAGCATGGCCATCTGGCCTTTCAGGTCTTCCAGTGCTGCGGCATCGGGCTTGGCTGCAGCGGCACTGACTGCCTTGACCTGCTCTGCAGTTTTGACCTCGTTGGCCTGCACCTGCCCCTTGAGTGCCTGCAGCTCCTTGGCCAACATCTCGTTTTGCTGCGCCAGGGCTTCGATGCGTTTGATCAGGTCAGCCTCGCTGGCTTGGGCTGCCAACGGCAGCAACATGCTGGCAATGACGGCGGCCAGCAGCTTTTGTTTGAACCTCTTGTCCATTTTGAACTCCTGTGACTAAAAAATAAGCCAACCCCTTAGGTGCGCTTGGGCGCTGGGGTTTCTTCCTCGGTGTCTTCCCAACCTGTGACCATGGATTTCAGGTGCGCTGTCACCGTGTGACCTGTGGTGGCCAGGTACAGGTGCGAGATCAAAAACGCCAGCATCAAAAACGCACCGATGGTGTGACCTGTAGCCACCCACATCAGGCTCAGCCCACCCAGTCCCCAGGCAGCCCAATTGGCATAAAACAGATACAACCAGCCGGTGACCCAGATCAACGGGCTCAGCAGCGTCAGCACGCCCAAGTAGGTGAGCAGCTGCAGCGGGTTGTGCTTGCGCGCCAATGAGGGCTTGAACGGATGTGGTTCGCCCTTGAAGATGCCCGACGAATAAAACTGTGCCACCGCCACGATCTTTTCTGTGGTGGGGATGTATTGCCGCCATTCACCCGTGGTCAGGTGCCAGAAGATGGCAAATACCCACAGCCCGACCAGCGTCCAGGCGGCGAGGGTGTGCAGGTTCACCGCCTTCTCAAAGCCAAAGACGGTGTAGGTGCCGTGCACCTCAAAGCCGGTCAGCAGCATGAAGATGATCAGCGCGGCCTGGCTCCAGTGCCAAAAGCGCTCAAAGCCTTTGAATAAGTAGATGCGTGCCATGGTGTGCTCCTTAGGTGTGGTTGCGTTTGCCAACAAAGACGCGGATCAGCCCGTGGCCGAGCACGCCCAGCAGCACCAGCGCCATCACGCTCCAGCCCACTTTGTCCAGGCCGGCCATGTGATCCCGGCTGCGCCCTGGCATGTAGAGGCCATCCACTTTTTCAAGCCGTCCGTTGTTGGCATGGCAGTCGGTGCACGTGAGTGCTTTGTCTTTGGGTGCCACCATGTGGGTGATGGGCCAGGCGCTTTCGGTTTCAATGAAGTCAAGCTTGCCTGAAAACGGCAGCTTGGCTGTGGTCATGCCCGCGGCAACGGCTTTGTCCCAGTTGAAGTTTTTCCAGAAAGCGGTGTCGTCGTTGCCCGCCAAATGGGTGATCACAAGCTGTTGGTTCACCGGGTCATAGACTTGCTTGCCGCGGAAAATCTTGACTGGCCAGATCATTGATTTGCCATCGGTGGCGCTGCCTTCAAAGCGGTTGATTTGAACCGGCTTGTCGCTTTTGACGATTTTGTCGGTTTGCAGGGTGTAGTTCACCGTGCCGTTGAACCACACATATTCAGGGATCACGTTTTCTTTCCAGACAAAGTCGCCCTTGATCGTCATGTAGGTGTCGTAGCCATCTTCGTTCTTCACGCTCATGGGCTTGCCGTTTTTGTCCAGCTTGCCAGCGGTTGACCAGTCCCACGACATTTTGGTGGGTTGGCCGCCACGCGCAAACGCTGGCACATGGCAGGTTTGGCAGGCGATCTTGGCGGTGTGTTCGTTCAAGCGCGCCACCGGGTGCGGCGCTTGACCATGGCACGACTGGCAGGTGGCCGGGTTGCTGGTGTCGGCTTTGCCGCGCAGGTGGGCAGGGGCTTTGTCTTTGGCCGTGGGCGCATAGCGACTGCCAGGCACTTGGTGGCCATCTGTTTTGTGGCACGTGGCGCAGGTGAAGTTGTTGCCTTCGGTGTCCATGTGCACGTCAAGCGCTTTGTCTGGCGCATCCAGCGAGGAGTCGAGGTCGCCGTGTTTGACGCCGTCGCCACCACCACCGTTAAAGTGGCATGCCCCGCAGGTGGTACGCTGTGTGGGTCCTACTTTTTGGGCAATCTCTTTGAGGTTGATGCCACGAATCACCTTGCCTGAACCCGCTGGAAACTCGGTGTCTTTGACCACCGGGTTGCCCGCAAAACCGGATGGTTTTTTGTATTTACCCGTGTGGTCATGGCAGGCCAGGCAGTCCACGTTTTCTTGCGAGGTGAAGTCAAACGAGTCATCTTTCCAGCCATAGCCAATGTGGCAACTGTTGCATGCGGCTTCATTCGATTTGACCGAAGTACAAAAGTTGTTGACGATGTGTTTTTTGCCCAAAAGCTGTCCGGTTTGCTGGTTTTTGAATTCCCATGTCCAGTGCTGGGTTTGGTGGATTTGTTTGGACGCTTCGGTATGGCAGGTCAAACAGGCTTTGGTGACCTCGGGGCCAGAAGCAAAGTCTTGATCCAAAACCTTGAACTTGCTGTGGTCTGCAGTGGTTTTGGAAATTGGCGTTGCTGCCGCGGAAGCTGCAGCGTGACTCAATGGCAACAGCAGAATTGCCGTCAAGGCGGCCATCATCAGTTTTCGCATGTGCATCAGAGACTCCTAAATTGATCTACAACCGCCGTTACACCCCAAAGTGACGTATGTCAATTTAGGTTTGCTGCAGTCAGGGCTTATGCTAGGGTTGATGAATTTTCAAAGCACTGATGAATATCAATACTTTTGCACATTGAAAACTAAGGATGGTTGAATCAATGCGTTCGCCTGTGCCTGATGCGCTGGGGTGGCGGCTCACGCCAGGGCTGTGAGTTGACATCGTTGCGGCAAGGTTTTGCTGCCCTGGCCACAATCGAGATCCATTTTTCAAAGAAGTGAGTTGTATGTTTGATCAACGCCGTTTTGTCCAGTCCACCCAATGGTTGCGCCCCGTGACCCGTTGGGCCACGCGGTTTTCATTGAATGCGCCACGCTGGCTGCCAGCTGCGCTACGCCATGCGCCGCTGCGTTTGACTTCTTTGGTGCTGCGCGGCTACCACCGGGCGCAACGTTGATCTACGCCCCTGGAGATGTCTCCAGAATCATTGAGATGGCGTGGGAAGACCGCACGCCGTTCGATGCCATTGCACAGGTTTACGGCTTGAGCGAGTCGGGTGTCATTGACCTCATGCGCGCCCAACTCAAGCCCAGCTCGTACCGCCTGTGGCGCAAACGGGTGACCGGGCGCACCACCAAACACGCCAAGCTGCGCTCGCCCGGTGTGATGCGGGCTTATTGCCCCACGCAGTACAAGCCCCGCGGGCACTGAGATTATTTGCCGTGCTGCACCAGCACTGGTTCGATTTGAAACACATTGGCGCTGGCTGGATTCACGGTGATCTTGACCCAGTGCAGTGACGGGCTGCCAAAGGTTTCCACACGGGTGAAGTTCATCAAGGGTTTCAGCGTGCGTGGCAGCGGTTTGTCGGTTTTGAACACATGCTGGTCGCCGTGCACAAACAGCACCTGTCCACCAAAGTTGCGGGTTTGGGCTTCAACGTCGGCCATGAAGGCGCGGTAACCCGTCACATCAGGCGATTGGCTGTCATCTATGTCTTCGGTTTCAGCCACGTCAAAACCCGGTTCGCCCTGCACCACCAGTACCACGCCTTTGGCGGCGCTGCTGTGGGCTTGGTCAAATGTGGCTTTGAGCCACTGGCGGTTGGCCGCATCGCGCGCCACGTATTCCGCCTCAGCCGCGTCGCAGTCGGCTTGGTTGCGCTTACTTTTGCTGGTGCACTGCTTGGGCGTGCCCATGTGGTTGTTGTTGCTGCCGGGCATGTTGAAACCGGCAAAAACCACTGAACCATAAGTAAAGCGGGTGTTTTCCACGTAGGGTTGCCCCAAGGTGCCCTGGTGTTGTAGCGCCATGGTTTGCTGGCCGAGTGAGTTCACTGTGGGGTAGAGCACGCGGCGCAGGTGCGCCAGGCGCTCCAAGGGGTTCATGCTGCCGTTGTTGCTGCGGTGGCAGTCAGTCCACTCGTTGTCACCGGGCACATAGATCACCGGTTTCTTCATGCTGTTGAACATGGTCAGCGCGTCGGTGTAGACAGTGTCGTTGCAGGTGGAGCTGCCGTCTTTGATGTCGCCGTCGTACATGGAAAACGCAATGTCAGAGGCGTTCAGGCTGGCCAGCACCGCAGGGAGCTTGGGCGCGTCGCCAGCTTTTTTGTAGGGCATGTCGCCCCATAATCCAAAACTATAGCTGCTAGCGCTTGTTTCATAAGGGCTAGAGGCACTTTTCATTGTTAACCCTGGTTGGGCGCAAGCCATCAAGGTCAATCCGAGGGAGGCCGCCAGAGCAGCGCGAACAGCAGTGTTGTGAAGCATGAAAAACATCCTTTGAAAGTCAATAAAGCCCGGCCAGCTTACGCAACTGGTGTGACATGGGTGTGACCACGGCTGTCACACCATCGTCACAAGCCTGCCACACACTGAACGGGTTTTTCAACACAGGAGTTCACATGACCATGTTTTCATTGCGCGCTGTGGCCTTGGCTACCGCCACGCTGGCTGCTGGCGCTGCCCAAGCCCAATCTGCTGACCTGATCAAGGCTGCCAAAGCCGAAGGCCAGCTCACCACCATCGCCCTGCCGCACGACTGGTGTGGGTATGGCGCAGTCATTGAAGGTTTTAAAGCCAAATACGGCCTGAAGGTCAACGAGCTCAATCCTGATGCTGGCTCGGCAGATGAAGTGGAGGCCATCAAGGCCAACAAGGGCAACAAAGGCCCGCAAGCGCCGGACGTGATTGACGTGGGCTTGTCATACGGCCCCGCAGCCAAGGCCGCTGGTCTGTTGCAGCCTTACAAAGTCAGCACTTGGAACAGCATTGATGCGTCAGTGAAAGACGCAGAAGGCTACTGGACGGGTGATTACTACGGCGTGCTGAGTTTTCAGGTCAACAGCGATTTGGTGAAAAACGCCCCGCATGATTGGGCAGATTTGCTCAAACCCGAATACAAAAATGCCGTGGCCTTGGCGGGTGACCCCCGCAGTTCCAACCAAGCCACGCAAGCGCCCTACGCTGCCGGCTTGAGCCGCAATGGTGGCCATGCAGACACAGCTGCGGCTGAAGGCCTGAAATTTTTTGCCGAGGTGAACAAAGCGGGCAATTTTGTGCCGGTGATCGGCAAAGCCGCTTCGCTGGCGCAAGGCACCACCCCCATCATCGTGCGCTGGGACTACAACGCCCTGGCCGACCGCGACAAACTCAAGGGCAACCCCAAAGTGGATGTGATCGTGCCCAAAACTGGTGTGGTGGCCGGTGTTTACGTGCAAGCCATCAGCGCTTATGCACCACACCCCAATGCCGCCAAGTTGTGGATGGAATACTTGTACTCTGATGAAGGTCAAGTGGCATGGCTCAACGGCTATTGCCACCCGGTGCGTTTCAACGACTTGGTCAAACGTGGCAAAGTGCCAGCAGCCACGCTGGCCAAGCTGCCGCCAGCTGCTGCATACGCTAAGGCGGTGTTCCCTACGCTGGATGAGCAAAAAGCCAGCAAAGAAGTGATTGCCAAGCAGTGGGACAGCGTGGTGGGCGCCACCGTCAAGTAACGCATGTCAGCCGCTGTGTGCAAGCGCTCACTGGCGGGCGGGTTGGGCAGCTTCTGGGGGCTTGCGCCTTTCTTGTTGTTTGCCGCGCTGTTTTTGCTGGCACCCACTGCCACGTTGCTGGTGGGGGCTTTTCAGGATGCGGCGGGCGGCTTCACGCTGGACAACTTGCGTGCACTGGCAGAGCCGTCCATCGTCAACGCGTTTTCGCTTAGCTTGCAGGTCAGCGCCGCCTCAGCGCTGATCGGTGGCGTGCTGGGCACTTTGCTGGCCTGGGCGGCCTTGCTGGGGCGTCTGCCGGCGTGGGTGCGGCCGGTCTTGACCACCTTCAGCGGCGTGGCCTCCAACTTTGCGGGCGTACCGCTGGCATTTGCCTTTTTGGCCACGCTTGGGCGTGTGGGCTTGGTCACGGCGCTGCTGCGCGGCTTGGGGGTTGACCTGTACGCCAGTGGATTTAATGTGCTCAGTTTTTGGGGCTTGACGCTGACCTACCTGTATTTTCAGATGCCGTTGATGTTGCTGGTTATCACCCCGGCGCTGGAAGGGCTGCGCCGTGAATGGCGCGAGGCCTGTGCCTGCCTGGGCGGCAGCTCTTGGCACTACTGGCGTTGGGTGGCACTGCCGTTGCTGTTGCCGCCGGTGCTGGGTGCCATGTTGCTGCTGTTTGCCAATGCGTTTGGCGCTGTGGCCACAGCCTATGCGCTGACAGGTAGCTCGCTCAACATCGTGCCCATTTTGCTGTTTGCGCAAATTCGGGGTGACGTGCTGCACAACCCCAACCTGGGCTACGCCTTGGCGCTGGGCATGATTGTCATCACCGGCGCCTGCAACCTGGCCTACATGGCGCTGGGCGTGCGCAGTCACAGGGGACGCCCATGAAGCCGAGCCGCTGGGGGGCTTGGCTGGCGGTGGCGTTGGCTGTGGTGTATTTCCTCACGCCCTTGGTGGCCACGCTGGAGTTCAGCTTGCGCATGCGCCGCGGCACTTACAGTCTGGACGCCTACCGCGAGGTGTTTGCTGATCCGCTGTTTCAGGCCAGCTTTGCTTACTCCATGGCCATGGCCATGCTGACCATTGTGGTGGGCGCGCTGCTGGTGGTGCCCACGGCGTTTTGGGTGCACTGGAAGCTGCCGCGCTGGCGCCCGGTGATCGAATTTGTGACCTTGCTGCCACTGGTCATACCGGCCATTGTGCTGGTGTTTGGCTACCTGCGCTTGTTCAACAGCAGTGCCTGGTTGCCCCTGACCGACACCGACTTGGGTACCAACACCCTGCTGGTCATGAGCTATGTCACGCTGACCCTGCCTTACATGTACCGCAGTGTTGACAACGGCTTGCAGGCCATGGACATCAAGGCGCTGACCGAGGCCGCCCAGGTGCTGGGTGCCGGGCGTGGTGTGATTTTGTGGCGGGTGATCTTGCCCAACCTGCGCTCGGCCATGTTGTCAGGCGCGTTTTTGACCTTTGCCATTGTGATGGGTGAATTCACCATGGCCAGCTTGCTCAATCGCCCGGCGTTTGGCCCGTATTTGCAGCTGATGGGTGCCAACCGGGCTTATGAGCCCGCCGCCTTGGCCATTTTGGCGTTTGCCCTGACCTGGGCTTGTATGGGCTTGATCAACCTGTTGGGGCGGCGCAGCGCAGCCACCCCAAGTCCGTCTTGACACCCTTCACCGCCCCTATCTTTTGCCATGACTTACCTCGAACTCGCGCATGTGCGCAAAGCCTACGCCGAACACACTGTGGTGCACGACTTCTCTTTGACCGTGCAGGCCGGTGAATTCATCACATTTTTAGGCCCCTCTGGCTGTGGCAAAACCACGGTGTTGCGCATGATTGCCGGTCTGGAGACGGCGCAAACCGGGCGGATCGTGCTGCAAGGTCAAGACATCACCCACACGCCCACCAACCAGCGCCATGTCGGCATGGTGTTCCAGTCTTACGCGCTGTTTCCTAACCTCACGGTAGCGCAAAACGTGGGCTTTGGGCTGCGTGTGGCGGGTGTGGCTGCGCGTGCGCAACAGCAGCGAGTGGCTGAGATGCTTGAGCTGGTGGAGCTGTCCACACTGGGCACACGCTACCCCTGGCAGTTGTCGGGTGGCCAGCAGCAGCGGGTGGCATTGGCGCGCGCGCTGGCCAACCAGCCGCGCGTGCTGTTGCTTGACGAGCCCCTGTCGGCGCTGGATGCCAAGATTCGCGCGTCCTTGCGTGAGGAGTTGCGCTCCCTGCAGCGTCGCCTGGGGCTGACCACGGTTTTTGTCACCCACGATCAAGAGGAGGCGCTTTCACTGTCTGACCGGGTGGTGGTGATGAACGCTGGGCGCATTGAGCAAGTGGGTGACCCAGCCACCATTTACAACCAGCCTGCCAGTGAATTTGTGGCTCAGTTTGTGGGCAACCTCAACACCCTCAGTGCCAAGGTACTGAATGCCCGGCAGGGGCTGGTGCAGGTGGGCGAACAGGTGTTGCGCACCAGTCAGGCGCTGGTGGGCTGGGCGCCTGGCGCTGTGTGTGGCGTGAGTTTTAGGCCTGAGGCGGCGCGTCTGGTCAGTGCCGATGCCCATCCGGTCACCCCCATCGATGCGCCCTTTGCTGATACCCACAACACCGTGCAAGTGGTGGTGCAAGACCGCAGTTTTTTAGGTGCGCTGGTACGGCTGGATGTTCGGCTAGACCCGCCCACAGGCGCGTCTGTGCTGCCGCAAACATGGTGTGTGAGCTTGTTCAATGAGCCGCATCTGCGCTTGCCTGCAGTGGGCGAGCGGGTCTGTGTGCACTTGCCGTCGCCCAGCTTGTGGGTCAGTGCGAACCCTGGTGCAAACCGCGCCACAGGATCGGGTGCAGCGTGAAAGCAAGCGAGTTTTGACATGAACATGCCACCCATTGAGATTGCTCATCTGATTGCCACACACCAATTGCAAGCTGTTTTTCAGCCGATAGGTCGGCTGGATGACAGTGCGGTTTACGCCCACGAGGCGTTGATCTGGGGCCCTGCTGGCACCCCGCTGGCCGCGCCAGATGCCTTGTTTGCGCTGGCGCAGGCGCAAGACCAGGTGTTCGCGCTTGAGCAGGCCTGCCTGTGTGTTGTGTTGCAGCGCTGGAGCCAGTTGCGCGGGCGCGGCCGCTTGTTTGTCAACCTTAGCGCTTGGGCTTTGGTGCAGCTCACGCAGCATGACGGCACGCAGTCACTCAAAGCGCTGTTGCACTGCTGGGGCGTGTTGCCTCGGCATGTGGTGGTGGAGCTCACCGAGCAAGGCAGCTTACCGCCGCTCGATGTGTTGGTGCAGGCTGTGCACGCTGTTCGGCAACTGGGCGCAGCCGTGGCGCTGGACGACTTTGGCCAAGGCACTTCCAACCTGAACCTTTGGTCGGTGTTGCGCCCCGAGGTGGTCAAAATTGACAAGTTTTTTGTTCAGGGTCTGGCGGCAGATGCCGACAAGGCCGACACCGTGCGCGCCTTGCAGCGCATGGCGCAGATTTTTGGCGCTGAGCTGGTGGCTGAAGGCATTGAGACCGATGTCGATTTGCGCTTGCTGCGCGAGCTGGGTCTCACGCTGGGGCAGGGCTACTTTTTGGGTCGCCCGGCAGCGTGTCCTGTGTCTGCTTTGGCGGCACCGGCGTTAGCAGTGCTGGCCAGCCGCCAGGTGGCCATCGTGCCCGAGGTGCGTGCCCCGAGCTCGGTCAACCTGTTTGAACGCTTGCAGATTGTCGATGCACCCGCGCTGTCGTCACACACTGCCTGCATGACAGTAGCCGAGCTGTTTCAGTCGCAGCCGCTGCTGCATGCCGTGGCGCTGGTGGATGAGGGCCAACCGGTGGGGTTGATCAACCGGCTGCATTTTTTCAACCAGTTCAGCAAACTGTATTACCGCGAGCTGTGGGGCAAAAAGCCCTGCATTCACCTGGCCAACCAGCAACCGCGCTTGATAGAGACGCGGCAAAGCATGGACGAGCTGCTGGGCATCTTGACCTCTGACGACCAACGTTATTTGAGCGATGGTTTCATCGTGCTGGAAAACGGGCACTACAAAGGCTTGTGTCGGGGCGAGCACGTTGTCAAAGCCGTGACCGAGATGCGCATCGAAGCCGCCCGCCATGCCAACCCCTTGACCTTTTTGCCCGGCAACATTCCCATCACCCAGCACATGGAGCGGTTGCTGGCGCGCGGGAGTGACTTTGTGGTGTGTTATCTAGACCTCAATTACTTCAAATCGTTCAACGACCGCTATGGGTACTGGCGCGGGGATGAGATGATTTTGCTGGTGGCGCAGGTGGCGCGCGAGCATGTGCATGCACAGCGTGATTTTTTAGGCCATGTGGGTGGGGATGACTTTGTGATCGTCTACCAAGACCCGCAGTGGCTGCCCCAGTGCTGCCACATGATTGAGGCCTTTAACGCCCGCGCGGCGCTGTTGTTTGACCCCGCCGACCGCGTCCATGGCGGCATCGAGTCTGAAGACCGTCAAGGCGTGGTGCGATTCTTTCCCCTGACCAGTTTGTCGATTGGGGTGGTTGAAGTGGCAGCCGGGCAATTTCGTTCAGCGCAGGATGTGGCTAACGCGGCCGCCAGCGCCAAACACGAAGCCAAAAAATCAACGGATGGTTTGGCGCGCTATGTGTTTCACGATTCGGCCATTGCAGCGGTCTGATGGCATTCCAAACCTTGCGCCGTGACAACACGTGAGGCCGCTGCGCGGGGCGAGTCATGCCAGTGCAGCAACACCAAGTGACCTTCTGCGTTTTCAGCCAGCGCGCTGCAGCTCTCAACCCAGTCGCCGCAATTGGCGTAAATGACGCCCTGTGTTTGCACCAGTGTGGCGCGGTGGATGTGTCCGCACACCACACCGTCGTAACCCCGGCGCAGCGCCTCGCGCGCTAGCGCCTGCTCAAAGTCATTCACATACATCACTGCCTTTTTGACCTTGAATTTCAGGTAGGCTGACAGTGACCAATACGGTTGCCCCATGCGCGTGCGCCATTGGTTGTAGTGGCGGTTGATGCGCAGAGTCCACTCATACAAGGTGTCACCCAGGTGCGCGAGCCACTTGGCGCATTGAATCACCCCGTCAAACGCGTCGCCATGAATCACCCAAAGGCGCTGACCTGTAGTGGTGGTGTGCAGCGCCTCGTGGGCAACTTCAATGCCGCCGAAATGGTGGCCAGCGAAAGCGCGCGCAAATTCGTCATGATTGCCGGGTACAAAGGTGATGTGGCAGCCTTTGCGTGCCAACCGAAGTAGTTTCTGAATCACGCGGTTGTGAGCCTCGGGCCAGA
Source organism: Rhodoferax sp. (assembly GCF_028715765.1). GTDB lineage: Bacteria > Pseudomonadota > Gammaproteobacteria > Burkholderiales > Burkholderiaceae_C > Rhodoferax. Next base: position 139 of record NZ_JAQURE010000034.1, on the reverse strand, counting down.
ACCAGCGTTTACGCAGCTGCCAGCCATCCACAATATCGCCCACCAAATACAGGCGCTGGCACGTATGAGCTTTCAAAAATGCCAGCAAAGCCTCAGCCTGACAGCCAGGGCTGCCCAGGTGCACGTCAGAGATGAACAG
>NZ_JAQURE010000033.1 GCF_028715765.1 Rhodoferax sp. | reverse complement strand
TCTGCTGTGCACAATGGTTTGGCCCGGTCACGCGGGTCTGGTGGATTTCACAGACCGATTTTTAAAGACCATTGAAAACCAATGGGGAGTTATGGCTGTGCCCAGGCTCCAGGTCTGGCAAAAGTTAGTTAAAAACAATAGGGGAGAAGCCAGCGGCGGGATCAAATTAGTGAATACGTTTTTCAATCAAGTCCCCTACTTTACCGATGCCCAGCATTGGGGGCAGACGGACTATTGGGCTACGCCAAACGAAATGCTGGCTTCATTTGGTGGTGACTGTGAAGATTATTCCATTAGCAAATACTTGTCGCTCAAAGAGATTGGTGTTCCTATTGATAAATTGCGTGTCACCTACGTGCGCGCCTTGAATTTGGGTGAGTCGCACATGGTGCTGGCTTATTACGCCACGCCAGATGCAGACCCCTTGATTCTTGACAATCTGATTGGCGACATCAAACCAGCATCACAACGGCCAGATTTACAGCCTGTGTACGGGTTCAACGACGAAGATTTGTGGATGGGCGGCTCCAGCGGCCAAAAAGGTGGTGCATCCAGTGTTCGACTTTGGCGCGATCTGCTTCAAAAATTACAAAAAGAGCAACAGATGTAACTTACCGCTGAGTCAGTTCAATGGCTTGGTTAGCTGCCATTTTTTTGAGTGTTTTTTGTGCGTCGGGCGTTGAATGCTCGATCATTTTGATCAGTCGATTTTTGCGCTCAGCATCCATTTCCTGCCAATTGTCGAAAGCTATTTTCGCGAGCACCAAGCGCACATTTTGCTCGGTATTCCCGTATTGAAGTGCTTTGTCAAAAGCCGGCAGTACGTTAACTAAGCTTTGACCTGCCTGGTGTTGAGAAAACGCCAGATATGCCCAAGAATAGGGAAACGTTGGCCGTAATTTTGTAGATAGTCGAAAGTTGGTAATCGCGTTTTCAAGCAGCAGTTGTTTGAGTATGTAATTTTTGCTGCCTGCAACTGGTGTCCCCATACCTAAGGCGCGCATTGCATACAAATAAGCCAAATCATCGTGCAACTGGGCGTTGTGTGGCGTAACTTCAAGTGCGCTTTGAAGAGTTTTCTTGATTTCTTCCCATTTTGCTGTTGTTAGGCTGGCGCGTTTACCGCTTCGCCATTGCTCCACTTGCCATCTGGCTTGGAGACTCATTGCATCAGCACGCGCTGCTGAAATACCATGCCATGCGCTCAGGCCAGCAATTGTTAAAAACATCACAGCAAGAGTGAAAAAGCCAACTCGACGGAAGAATATCAAGGCCATGTTGGATCAAATCACATCAAGTCCCAAACCAAGGATTTTTGCAGGTTTATGAAGCACCATGCTTGCAGCCATATCAGCGCCATACCTCGACTGAAGGGCATCTCTGCCCTCACTTAACAGCGGCGGACGATTATTGAGGTTGTGTGCGTCTGTGGCGATCAAGCAATTCCATCCTTCTTCAATGATCTTGAAGCTAGTCTCTTTGGCTTGTGTTCCAAATCTCCCCACCAATGAACCAGCTGTGATCTGAAACCAACACCCAGCATCGGCAAATGGGGATAGTTTTTGAAAGTTGGAAAGTACGCCTTTGTTTCTTTCGGGGTGCGCAATCAATGGTCTGATTTTCAGCTTCATCAAATTGTTGACAAATTGAATACTCCCAACAGGAATTAACTGATGCGGAAACTCTAGTAAGGCTATGTGGTAGCCGTCTACAACACCCAAAAAAGGCACTTGCTGAATGGCAAGCAAATCAATCAATTCTGCACACAGCCGAGCTTCTGCGCCCATACGTACCTGCAACGGAATCTGCGCCTTGAACAGCTCGGTTTTGAAACTATCAACTGCTACCTCGAGGTTTTTTCGCTGATTTGGGTATCTATTAGGATGAACATGCGACGTGAGGACTGAATGGGTAATGCCATCTGCCACGGCCGCGCGCGCCAAATCTAGAGCTTCCCCAAGCGTCTCAGGGCCATCATCAATGCCTGGTAAGAAGTGGCAATGCAGATCAATCATGCACTAGAAATCATTTTTTAGCAGTGCTGGCTGCGTAAGACTGCCCGTATGCATTGCCATAAGCGCCATACCCATGCTTGCCATAGCCAGAGTATTCACCGTAATACTTATCAGCTTTCTTGAAATCAAGCGCATTGAGAACCACGCCTATAACGTTGGCGTCAGCTCGTTGCAAATGTTGCAAAGCCCTGCGGATCATGGGTACAGGCGTGGTTTGTGCTTTGGTGACAAAAATCACCCCATCAGCTTTGGCACTCAACACCAAGGCATCGCTGACCAATTCAACCGGTGGAGAGTCGATGATGATCATTTCAAAGTGGCGGCGAAGTTCCTCGATTGTTTTGGAGAAGCCTTCCGAATGCAACAATTCCAATGGGTTAGGGGGAATAGTGCCCGATCCCAAGATCATCAGGTTGCTGTCTTTCACAGGTTGTAAACAATCCGCGAGTTTGGCCGTGCCAGCCACCAACTCTGATAAACCCTGGGCTTTAGCATCTAAGCCATGAGAGCGAGCCACGCTAGGACGGCGCATGTCCGCATCAATTAACAAAGTTTTTTGGGTAAAGGCATGCGCCAACGCCAGATTGCTTGAGAAAGTAGTTTTACCCTCAGAGGCGTTGCTTGAGGTGATCAACAGTACGCGTGAGGTCACATCGACAGAAGACAACAACACCCCAGTGCGCGCTGTACGAATGGCCTCTGAATAAAGCGAATTAGGTGAATCAATGACCAAATGTCCGCTGTTGCTGCGCATGGCATCTTTCTTTGACAGCAATGGTAAAACGGTCAGGAGTGGCTGCTTCAAGCGCGATTCCACATCATCACTGTTTTTAAGCGTGTTATCAATCACATCTAAGAGCAAAGCTAAGCCAGCACCTACGATCAAACCCATCAGTAAGGCCACCAACACAATTTTGCGTTTATCCGGTTTGATTGGGCTGCCTGGCACCATCGCACTGTCTATGACACGAGCCACGGTGGTTTGAAGGTCACCAGTGATGTTGGTTTCTTTGGCACGTTTCATAAACATGTCATACATCTGCCGGTTGGCCTCAACCTCACGTTCGTATTTACCCAACTCGAATTCTTTGCGGTTGATGTTTTGAATGGTGCCACGCGACGCGTTGTACGCGCTTTCAATTGCTTTCTCAGTGCCTCTTGCGCGTTCATAGTCTTGCATGATGCTCGCCGCAACCAACTCAATTTGCCGTTGCAAATTGCTGTTAGCCACTTTGGCCTCAGCCTCAGCCTGCACATATCGGGGATGCTCTTTGCCGTAGCGCTGCGCGACATCAGTCAATTTTTTAGTTGCGTCTGCGGTAAGACGTTTGGCTTCTGCGACTTGGGTGCTGTTCAATACAGTGGGAATAGATCCCAGGTTACCTGCTCCACTGGCGTTTTTAATAAGGTTGTATGTGGCTTCTGCTTCTGCACGTTTGGCGCGTGCCTCAATCAAACGCGATTGCAACTCTCCCAACTGCAAGCCGGCACCACTTTGTGAAGAGTCTTTGATGTTGAGTAAGCCTTGTTTCTCTCGGTAACCCTGCAGCGCCTGCTCCGATTCGTTCAACTTGGTTTTCAACCCAGTTAAACGGTCTTCCAGCCAAGCTGAAGCAGTGCGTGCCATTTGGTACTTGGCATCCAAATCATTTTCAATAAAGGTTTGCGCCACTGCGTTGCTTACACGAGCGGCCAATGCAGCATCAGAGGAGGTGAACTTTACAAACACCATTTGGCTTTGCCGCAGCGGCTCTATGACCAAGTTGCCGGAAAACCGACCATAGGCAGCTTCGATGAGTTTTTGCTCGGTAAATTCTTTGAGTGGCTCTTTGTTTGCAAACCCCAATTGTTCTATGTAAGCAGACAACCCAGTTGCAGGTGCACGGGGGTCGAACTCTGGTTGGTCATACAACTTGAGCTTGGCAATGGTTTTATAAGCCACCTCTCGTGACTTCAAAATTTCTATCTGGGTTTGAAAAAATTCTCGGCTAGCCACCGCTCCGCCGTAGACATCTTCAATGGAAACAATTTTTTGCTTACTGGTTTCAATCAGCAGCACTGTCTTAGCCTCATAAATAGGTGTACTAACAAAAGCTATGACACCTGCTACCAGCGTAATCACTGCCGCAAATCCTAAGATTGCCCATTTGCGTTTGAGTAAAGTGCGCCAATACTCTAAAAAATCAAGACGTCCTTCTTCAGACGCCGGTGCGCCTAAAAAAGTATTGGGAAGACGAGAACCGCCCGAAACAAGGGGTGTAGACATAAAGTGCAAGTGAGAAGAATTAGAATAATTAGAAGAATGATTCTTCGATGAAGATGGTGTCACCAGGGTTGACTGGTGAATTAAGGTCAACCTTTTGTGGTGTACCTTTAGGGTCATTTTCTCGCACAATGAATATTTTTGAGAGCGATGCACGCTCTTTAAAACCGCCAGCCAAAGAACTTGCCTTTAATACAGTCAAGCCCGGTTGGTAGGGATAGGCACCAGGTGTGGCGATCATGCCGTTGATGAAAAAAGGCCGATACACCTCTATTGAAACTGCCACGCGAGGATTAACTAGAAACCGACCGTTGAGACCATTAAAAATGGCTCTTTCAATTTCACCACTTGTTAACCCTAAGGCTTTGACCTCGCCCAAAAACGGAAATGCAAATGTGCCAGCATCTGAAATACGAACCTTTTCACGAGTCAGATCATCTTCACCATAGACCCTGATGGTGATCACATCACCCGCTGCCACGCGGTAGGTGGACAATAAATTGGTTACCTCGGCAGAAGGGTTGGTGGTGTTCGTTGGTGAATTTGGCAACGTGCTCTTTTCTTGAGCTTGGGCGCTTGAAAAAAAGCCAATACATAAACAAACTAGCAAACCCACCAATATGAATTGGAACTGATTTAAAAAGCTTCGAAGCAACCCAGTATGAAAAGTCATGTGCATTTCCCAAACAAACAAAGAGCCCAATGGCTCTTTGAATGCATTCGCGTAAAAGATTAAAGAGAGGCGTTCAGCGTGAACATCGTCACGTTTTTCTTGTAAGCAGACAACGGATTTGAAGACGTGGCATCGGTATTGGTGAAATCAACGCCCAATGATAGCCACCGCCTAAAGGCATAACTAGCACCCAAAGAGTACGTATTTGTGTTGACATCGGCCTTTAATGTACCTGGATACGTTGCATTAGACACCCCTACGCTGGCACTGGTGCTGATTACTGAAGACCAAGAGTGATTCCAACTCAAGTTGGTAGCTGTGTTTAAAGAATAAGAAAACGACGCCGCGTCAGTGGTGTCAGCCGTATTTTTAGACGTTTGCAGCGTAAAAGCACTGTAAGTGCGTGGCAGCCAACGCACTGAGGCATCCCAGCTTGCACCACTGTAGCCTTGCTTGCCACTGTCAAAGTCTTTGGTCATTCGCCCGACCTTGACAATACCCGTAGTCGCAGCTGTGGCATCCCAAGTCAACCCCAAGTAGTACTTGCGCTCAGTGTTGTTCAGGTTCTGTGACAGTGCCGACACATAGTTGGTTTTGGCGTTGCTCACCTCCACCAGACCCAAGGTGCGCCCACCCACTTTGACAAACGCACGGCCAGCCACTGAGGTCACGTCCAAGTCAAGCAAAGCAGTTTTGGCACGGTTGTTATCAAACGTTTTATTGGTCAAACCAGCGTCTGCCTCCAGTCTGCCTTTGGCACCAGCGGCACCATAAGCAAAAGTGCCGTTGAGTGCACTGCCATGGTAGCGGTCTGGCTCAGCGCTAGGCACATTGGCGTCGCGCGAAGAAGTTCCTGTGTTGTACTCCGCCGATAAACCACCCCTGGCGCGAGTTGAAAAATATTTGTCTGCAGCCAGCTTGAAGGCTGAAGCCCGAGTGTTGTCTAACGAATTGCTGGGGTAGCTGACCGTATCCATTGAAGCCAACGCGGTATACCGATCACCTTTGTAATTCATGGCAGCCAGCAATGTGGGAGAGATGTTGACAAAATTTGACGAGACTTTATTTGCAGAAGTCAAGTTCAAATTGTCATTAAACCCAATACCCACGGCTACAGATGGGTAAAGCGTGATACCACTTTCAGTTTTGAAGCCACCCGCACCTTGCGGGATAGCCGAGAGCAATGTACCCGTAGCTGAATTAACTAAAAAATTGGTTTCAATTTTGCCAAGCTCATAAGAAACACCGCCTGCAGCAGGTGCTTGAGCCATTGCAGGAGCGACAAAACAGACTGTGATGGCAGTAGCTAGGCACAAACGATTGGAGTTATTTCGCATTTTCTGTTCCCATTTCTATTAAATTAAACCCACATTACAAACAAATTTTAGGTGAAGACAGCCATCACAACCCGTTACCACACACATTGACATGCCGCAAAGTGTGTTTTGATACCGCACAACAACACAACAGTTATTGTTCAGTGCGACGTGAAGTGCGTTTTCGCCGGTTGTTGCCTTGGAACTGAGCACTGGCTTGCCTTCTACCTGAGCGTGGACTCCGACCAGCCTCCCCAGTCGCTTCACGCCTACGGTCTTCAAACCCTGCCCATTCCCTGAAGCTTTTGATGCGCTTCATCCATCGCCAAGCATGGGTCATCACGCCATAGTACACACCAAACAAACCCAAAAATAACCAAAACATCACCCAGTCAGGGATTTGGTAGTAAATACTGCCCATTCCGATCAAAATGCACAGCCCGTGAATTGACAAAATAATCAATACCGCGCGATTCACGCCAAATCCAGCAAGCATCAAGATGTGATGCAAATGTTCTCTGTCGGCAGCAAACGGAGAGTTTCCACGTGCAATACGCCTGAACATGATGGTGACCGTATCGAGCAAAGGCACAGCAAACAACCATAACGCAGACACTGGTGTGATCACCCTGCCCGCTCCTTGAGACAGCGTCACCAAGTACCAAACGATGGCAAAGCCAATAAAAATCGACCCCCCATCACCCATGAAAACCGCCGCTCGCTTGCGTCCAAAAAAGCGTGAGTTAAAAACCAAAAAACCCACAAGTGCGGCCACCATGCTAGCGAGTTGCAGCGCCACATTGCTGTGCATTGGATAAGCTGCCACAGCCAGTGCAGATAAGGTCAATACGGCCAACCCACCCGCCAAGCCATCAACACCATCGGTCATGTTCATGGCATTGATACCACCCACAATACCTACCACTGTCAAGGGCACAGCCAGCCATACCAACGTGCCACCTATCCCTGGCACCAAAACCCCAATGTCTGAAATCCGCACACCGCAGTACCACACGGCAAACACGGCACAAACCAATTCCAGCATCAAGCGATGCTTGGCGGACAAATCCCATCGGTCATCTGCCATGCCCATTAACAGCAAAGGTAGGCCTAGCGCAATGAGCCATGCACCATGGTTTGCTTGCCAAAAAGCTGCATGAAACGAAAGCAAGAGCAAGGCTGAATACACTGCCAAGCCGCCGATCAAAGGCACCACACCCTCATGGCGCTTGCGAATACAAGGTGCGTCCACCAAGCCCAAATGGCTGGCTAATGGACGTAATGCACCAATCAGCACCACCGATAAAACAAAAGGAAAGAAAATCGACTCAATCACGGCAACCCCTGGGTTTAGAACATCTTTGCGCAAAGTTGACTGAATTGCGCACAAGTGCTCAGTGTTTATTTTTATGTTTTTGAGTATAAAGCCTGAAAGTTTAAAATCAGATTTTTCTTCAGCAAACACCATGCCACATTGGCCAACAGACGATGCCGCACAACACATCAAAGACGACCCGGTCTTCTGGGGCTTGCTTTTGCTACTGGTTTGGGCGCCTCTCCCGCTTGGAAGCAACCGCTTTTGGGCAGCTGGCTTGCTGCTCGTCATGGTGCTTTTGCTGCTGCTTGGTAGTCTTTTGTCTTGGTGGCATCACCCCGGAACAGCTTGGCTGCGCATCAAAACATTTCGTTGGCCACTCAGTCTGATGGGGTTGATGGTGTTGTTGTCTTGGTTGCAAACGCTGCCGTTGCCTCCAACATGGGTGGCTTTTTTGTCGCCTATGGCAGCCGCAGCGCAGTCACCGGCCAAACTTATGACGCTGTCACTGGATGTCTATCAGGCCAGGTTCATAGCCACACTGTCGTTTGTTTACTTTGGCGTTTTTTTGGTCTCGGTATTGACGGTTCAAAGCCATCAGCGGCTGGGTACATTGGCGCACGCGTTGGTTTGGAGCGGCGTATTTCAAGCTGTATTTGCTGCGGTCATGTGGTCTGTACACGCCAAGTACCAAGTGTTTTATGTGGATATTTCGCACAATGACGCGATTGGCACCTTTGTCAATCGCAACCATCTTGCGGGTTATCTGTGCATGTGTTTGTCAGTGGGCATTGGCCTGATGTTGGCCAAGCTGGGGCATGTACGGCGCAGCCCCTCGAATTGGCGTGCTAGATTGGTCAATCTTCTTGAATTTATCTTAAGCGCCAAAATGCGCTTGAGGCTCTTATTGATCGTGATGGTCATCGCCTTGGTGTTGACACGTTCGCGCATGGGAAACTCGGCTTTCTTCTCTGCCATGCTCGTTGTGGGTGCACTGGCAGTGGTTTTGGCTCGTAAGACTGCACCGCACACCATCGTATTGATTGCCAGTCTGGTGGTCATTGATATTTTTGTAGTCGGCACCTGGGTAGGTCTTGAGAAAGTGGTGGAACGAGTGCAAGGCACCACATTAATGACGGTAGAGGGAGGTGTCTCAGAATCCATTGAAGCGCGCTCCGAAGCTGCCCGCACCGCATTGTCCATCATCAAAGACTATCCTTTATTTGGCACGGGTGGTGGCAGTTTTTACAACATATTTTTAAGTTATCGCACGCCAAACTATGGTTACAACTACGTTGACCATGCGCACAACGACTACGTGGAAATAGCCACAGACTTCGGCTTGCTGGGGTTAGGTATTTTGGGGCTACTCGTGGCGTTATCTCTGTGGACGGTGGTGAAAGTCATGGCGACTCGGCGGTCACCTTTGCCTTGGGGCATAGCCTTTGGTGTAGCCATGAGCATGGTGGCCATGCTGATTCACAGCACCGTAGACTTCAACCTGCAAATTCCCTCAAATGCACTCACTATGGTAGTGATTTTGTCTATGGGTTGGGTGGCTAAAACTCTGCCACGTGGTACCTAAGGAATTCGCAACTACGGGCATGGGAATGAATGCAAATTCTAGGCAGTCACCGTCTGAAGAACTAGCGAATCAAAGCGGCACCAGTGCATATAGAATTAATCAACGCACTCAAGGTTTCATCAGAAAGCCTGTGCCGCATAACCAAGGGAACTGTCACACATGGCCTCTATTGACTGGCACGTCATCCACACCAAACCCCGGCAAGAACAGCGCGCGCTGCTTAATTTGCAGCAGCAGGGCTACACCTGCTATTTGCCACTGGTAGCCACTGAAAAACTGCGCCGCGGCTGCCCCACCGTGGTGCAAGAGCCGCTGTTCTCGCGCTACCTTTTTATTCAGCTCGACACCACCCGCACTGGGCAAAGCTGGGCACCTATTCGCTCCACGCTGGGGGTCAGCCGCCTAGTCACCTTCGGCACCGAGCCTGCCAAAGCCAGCGCTGAGCTGATAAACACCCTGCGCACCACCCGTGCCCAAGCCCAGCCCACCCGGCTGTTTAACCCGGGTGACCGGGTGCAAATCAAAACCGGCCCGTTTATGGGGCTTGAAGGCATTTACCACCTGGAAGACGGCGAACGCCGCGCCATGGTGCTGATGGAGCTGCTCAGCAAACCTTGCAAACTGGCCTTTGAGCCCGCGAACCTGCGCAAACTGTAAGCCTAGCGTCAAACATGGCGTGATACATTCTGTTCAAATTTGAACGCAACGTTCACCCCGCGCCCGCCCATGGTGTACCCCGGCACGGCGGTAGCATGGATTAGCCGCTTTTTATCCGCATGGTTTGCAACCCCCACCACACCGAAAACACGCACTTCAAAGTGCTGCGCCTGCTAGAGGCCAACCCCCAAATGAACCAGCGCCAGCTCTCGCAAGCCCTGGGGGTGAGCCTTGGCAAAACCAACTATTGCCTCAAAGCCCTGCTCGACAAAGGCATGCTCAAAGTGCACAACTTTCAAAACAGCAAACGCAAGCTGGCCTATGCCTACTTGCTCACCCCAGCTGGCATCGCCGAAAAAACCGCGTTAACCAGCCGATTTTTGCAACGCAAAATGCACGAATTTGAACAACTCAAATCCGAAATCGAGTCGCTGCAACAAGAAGCGTTGCAAACCCGACCCATCACCACGCAACCCCACTGATACCATGCCTGCCCTGAGTCCAATCCCCAAAATCTTCGTTGCTGGCCACCGTGGCATGGTCGGCAGCGCCATTGTGCGCACCCTCATACAACAAGGCCTGCCCGCACAGCACATCGTCACCCGCACCCATGCCGAGCTAGACCTCTGCAACCAAGCCGCCGTCCAAGCCTTTTTTGCTGCTGAGCGCCCCACTCAGGTGTATTTGGCCGCGGCCAAAGTAGGTGGCATCTATGCCAACAACACCTACCCGGCAGACTTCATCTACCAAAACCTCATGGTGCAAGCCAACCTCATTGAGGCCGCACACCAGCACGGCGTGCAAAAGCTCTTGTTCCTGGGCTCCAGCTGCATCTACCCCCGCCTTGCCCCCCAGCCCATGGCCGAATCTGCCCTGCTCACCGGCACCCTGGAACCCACCAACGAACCCTATGCCGTGGCCAAAATAGCCGGCATCAAACTCTGCGAGTCTTACAACCGCCAACACGGCCGAGACTACCGCAGCGTCATGCCCACCAACCTCTACGGCCCTGGCGACAACTACCACCCCGACAACAGCCACGTCATCCCCGCACTCATTCGCCGCTTTCATGAGGCAAAGACCAGCGGCGCACCCCAAGTGGCCATCTGGGGCACAGGCACACCCAAACGCGAGTTTTTGTATGTAGACGACATGGCCGCCGCCAGCGTCTTTGTCATGAACCTTGACCCCGCCACCTATCAAGCCAACACCAGCCCCATGTGCAGCCACATCAACGTCGGCTATGGCAGCGACGTCACCATTGCAGAAGTAGCCCAAGCCGTGGCCACCTCCGTGGGCTACACCGGCCAAATCAGCTTTGACACCACCAAACCCGACGGCGCCCCCCGCAAATGGATGGACAGCACCCGCCTGAACCAACTGGGCTGGCAAGCCCAGGTCAAGCTGCAACAAGGCCTGGCTTTGGCTTACCAAGACTTTATGCGTCAAAAAACCCTCTAGACCATATATATTAAGCATAAGCTGCTATTAAAATAAAATCAATCAACGTCACTCCTTTAGCCAACTCACTGCCTCCAAATCGCCATGAACGCCGCGCAACTTCTTGAACTCATCACGCAAGGCGAAAGCGCGCGTGTTGAATTCAAGAGCAGCTTTCAGAAAGAAGTGGTTGAAACACTCACCGCTTTTGCCAACACCCAAGGCGGTGTTGTGCTGGTGGGGGTGGGTGACGCAGGGCAAACAGTGGGTGTGGGCATTCAGGCTGAAACCATACAAGGCTGGATCAACCAGTGCAAACAAGCCACCAGCCCCAGAATCATCCCAGACGTTGAACTGGTCCAACTTGATGACAAAACCGTGGCCGCCGTCAGCATTGGCGAATACCCCATCAAGCCCGTGGCCTGCAAAGGGCGCTACTACAAGCGCACCGGCAACGCCAACCACCAGATGACCGCCACCGAGATATCTGACGCGCATATCAAGCTCATCAACTCCAGTTGGGACTACCACCCCGACCCCGAGCACGCCCTCACCTCTATCTCTGTGCCCAAAGTGCAGGCCTTTGCAGAGGCCGTCAAGCTCAGCGCCACGTTTGATGCCGTGCTGGACAAATTTGAACTCGTCAAAGGCGGCCGCCCCACCTTTGCCTGCCACTTGTTGTTTAGCAAAAACGACGTTTTTTTAAGCACCATCGAAGCCGGGCGTTTTGCCAGCCCCACCATCATCAAAGACAGCATCACCAGCCGCGACACCCTGGTAGAGCAAGTCCAGCGCATCATGGACTTCATGGTCAAACACACCAACAAGGCCTACATCATCACTGGCAACCCCAAGCGCACCGAGCGCTGGGACTACCCCATGGATGCCCTGCGCGAAATCATCATCAACATGATCGTGCACCGCGACTACCGCAGCGCCAACGATTCCACCATCAAAGTCTTTGACGACCGCATTGAATTCTTTAACCCTGGCACGCTGCTAGACGGGCTGACCATTGAGCAGATCAAAACCGGCAACTACAAATCGCACCTGCGCAACAAGCAAGTGGCCACCATCTTTCGGGAGTTAGACCTGATTGAAAAATACGGCAGCGGTGTGCGCCGGGTGATTGACACCTTTGTGGCCTATGGCCTGCCCGAGCCCACATTTGAAGTCACCCAAGGTGGCATGGCTGTGACTGTGTTCAACAACGCAGCCAAAGAAACACCCCTGCAGCCGCAACACTCAGATGACCTAAGCGACAAAATGTCGGGAAAAATGTCGGGGAAAATGTCGGGAAAAATGTCGGGAAAAATGTCGGGAAAAATGACTGAGAAAGTTTTCACCATGCTCAGTGACAACCCCAGCGCCACCATCCCCGACCTTGCCGCTCAAATAGGCGTGACCACCCGAACCATTGACCGCGCCCTCAACAAGCTTCAACAAGAAGGCCGCGTTGGCCGCGTCGGCCCGACCCATGGTGGTGTCTGGCAAATCCTCACTCAACCATAACGTCAAAACACCCTCTAGCCCTTATCTGTTAAGCACAAACAGCTATTTAATTGATATCAAAACCATGACCACCACACCTACCCAAACCACCCCCAAAGTCGCCCTCATCACCGGCATCACAGGCCAAGACGGCTCCTACCTGGCTGAATTTCTGCTTGAAAAAGGCTACATCGTCCACGGCATCAAGCGCCGGGCCAGCAGCTTCAACACCGCCCGCGTAGACCACATCTACCAAGACCCGCACATTGACAACGCCCGCTTCAAACTCCACTACGGCGACCTCAGTGACACCAGCAACCTCACCCGCATCATCCAGCAAGTGCAACCCGACGAGGTCTACAACCTGGGCGCCCAAAGCCATGTGGCCGTGAGTTTTGAGAGCCCCGAATACACCGCAGACGTCGACGGCATGGGCGCCCTGCGCATCTTGGAAGCCATCCGCATCCTCGGCCTGGAGAAAAAAACCCGCTTCTACCAAGCCTCTACCTCCGAACTTTATGGCCTGGTGCAAGAAATCCCCCAAAAAGAAACCACGCCGTTCTACCCCCGCAGCCCCTACGCCGTGGCCAAGCTCTACGCCTACTGGATCACCGTCAACTACCGCGAGGCCTACGGCATGTACGCCTGCAACGGCATCTTGTTTAACCACGAAAGCCCGCGCCGTGGCGAAACCTTCGTTACCCGCAAAATCACCCGTGGCCTGACCAACATTGCCCAAGGCCTGGAGCAATGCCTCTACATGGGCAACATGAGTGCCCTGCGCGACTGGGGCCACGCCAAAGACTACGTCCGCATGCAATGGATGATGCTCCAGCAAGACAAACCGCAAGACTTCGTCATAGCCACCGGCGTGCAATACAGCGTGCGTGAATTCATCACCTGGACAGCTTCGGCACTGGGCCTGAGCATTGCATTCCAAGGCGAAGGCGACCAGGAACACGCCGTGGTGACTGCCATCACAGGCGTTGACGCCCCCGCCCTGAAGGTGGGCGACGTCATCGTCAAAGTAGACCCCCGCTACTACCGCCCCACTGAAGTTGAAACTCTGCTGGGCGACCCCAGCAAGGCCAAAAAAGAACTCGGCTGGGTGCCAGAGATTACCGTACAAAACATGTGCACAGAAATGGTAGCCAACGACCTGGCCGAAGCCAAAAAACACGCCCTGCTGAAACTAAACGGCTACAGCGTGAACGTGAGTGTTGAATAATTGAAGTGGAGATGCTTTTATGAACACTGTGAAAAGAATTGTTGAAGAAATACGCTACTTGCCAGAAATGCAAGCCCGCGAGGTACTTGATTTTGTTGGCTACTTGAAAAACAAACGCTTACAAGCTGATGAAACGACTTCAAGCGTTGACGACTTTGATCAATTTGGTGCAGTCTTTGACGGTAAATTCAACCGCGATGAATGTCATGACCGTCAAAGCCTTTCTTGATACCAACATTGTTCTTTACGCCATTGGGCAAGATGCGCAGAAAAGAACGATCGCCCGCCAACTTATTGCTGCAAGCCCAATGGTCAACGCGCAAGTTATCAATGAAAGCGTGAATGTTTGCCTGAAAAAACTGAAATTTGACAAACAGCAAGCCTATGCGTTTGCTGAAACCTTGATGAACAAGGTAAACGTATTGCCAGTAGATGAGACCGTGATACGTAAAAGTGCTGAAATTGCCATCAGACATCAATTGTCAAATTGGGATGCTTTGATCATTGCCGCTGCTTTACTGGCTGGCTGTGAAACTGTTTATTCCGAGGATATGCAGCATGGACAGATTTTTGAAACGCGCATGACCGTAATTAACCCCTTCTAGCAAATCACCCATGAAAATTGCCATTGCCGGAACAGGCTACGTAGGCCTGAGCAACGCCATGTTGCTGGCCCAGCACAACGAAGTGGTGGCGATTGACATCGTCCCTGAAAAAGTGGCCATGCTCAACGCCGGGCAAAGCCCAATTGAAGACTTTGAGATTGAAGACTTTTTAACCCACAAAAAGCTCAACTTTAAAGCCACCCTAGATAAGCAAGAAGCCTACAGCGGCGCAGACTTCGTCATCATTGCCACCCCCACCGACTACGACCCGGTCACCAACTACTTCAACACCAAATCCATTGAATCTGTGGTGGCAGATGTCATGGCCCTGGCACCCAACGCGGTGATGGTGATCAAAAGCACTGTGCCCGTGGGTTTTACTGCCAAACTGCGTGAGCAAACGGGCAGCACCAACATCATCTTCAGCCCCGAGTTTTTGCGCGAAGGCCGTGCGCTGTATGACAACCTGCACCCCAGCCGCATTGTGCTGGGCGAGCAGTCTGAGCGCGCCCGCCAGTTTGCCGGCCTGCTGCAGCAAGGCGCCATCAAGCCCAACATCAGCGTCATCTTTACCAACAGCACAGAAGCCGAGGCCATCAAACTCTTTGCCAACACCTATCTGGCCATGCGTGTGGCCTATTTCAATGAGCTAGACACCTACGCCGCCACCCACGGCCTGGACTCCAAGCAAATCATTGAAGGCGTGTGCCAAGACCCGCGCATAGGCACCCACTACAACAACCCCAGCTTTGGCTATGGCGGCTATTGCCTGCCCAAAGACACCAAGCAACTGCTGGCCAACTATGCTGCGGTGCCGCAAAACATCATGCAAGCCATAGTAGACAGCAACACCACCCGCAAAGACTTTTGCGCTGCAGAAATCCTAAAAAAACTCCCCCCCCAGGAACAAGGCAAAACCAATCTCCCTCCCCCTCTGGGGGAGTGCAGGGGTGGGGGCTCTCCCGTGGTCGGCATACACCGCCTGGTGATGAAAGCGGGCAGCGACAACTGGCGCGCCAGCAGCATTCAAGGCATCATGAAACGCATCAAAGCCAAAGGCGTAGAAGTGATCGTGTTTGAGCCCACACTGCGCGAAGACAAGTTTTTCAACAGCCGCGTGGTCAACAACCTGGCGCAGTTCAAGCAAGAAGCTGATGTGATCGTGGCCAACCGCGTGACTGAAGATTTAAGCGACGTGGCGCACAAGGTCTACACCCGTGACCTGTTTGGCAGCGACTAAAACCACACCCCCCAGCACAACACATTCATAACACCCACTCACCATGCGCAACTACAACCCCACCCAACGTATTTTGATCACCGGCGGTGCCGGCTTTTTGGGCAGCCACCTGTGTGACCGCCTGCTTGAGCAAGGGCACGACGTGCTGTGTGTGGACAACTTCTTCACCGGCACCAAGCAAAACGTGGCGCACCTGCTAGACCACCCGCGCTTTGAGCTCATGCGCCACGACGTGACTTTTCCGCTGTTTGTAGAAGTAGACCAAATCTACAACCTAGCCTGCCCCGCCAGCCCCATCCACTACCAGCACGACCCGGTTCAAACCACCAAAACCAGCGTGCATGGCGCCATCAACATGCTGGGCCTGGCCAAGCGCCTGCGCGCCAAAATTTTCCAAGCCTCTACCAGCGAGGTCTATGGCGACCCCGCCGTGCACCCGCAAGTAGAAAGCTACTGGGGCAACGTCAACCCCATTGGCATTCGCAGTTGTTATGACGAAGGCAAACGCTGCGCCGAAACCCTGTTTTTTGACTACCACCGCCAGCACGCCCTGCGCATCAAAGTGGCACGCATTTTCAACACCTATGGCCCGCGCATGCACCCCAATGACGGCCGTGTGGTTAGCAACTTTATTGTGCAAGCCCTCAAAGGCGAAGACATCACCATCTTTGGGCAAGGGCAGCAAACCCGCTCGTTTTGCTATGCCAGCGACCTGATTGAAGGCTTTTTGCGCCTCATGGCTACCGGGCCTGAGGTGACCGGCCCCATCAACCTGGGCAACCCAGGTGAATTCACCATCCGCCAACTGGCCGAACTGGTGATTGAGCTCACCGGCAGCAAATCAAAACTCGTGTTCTTGCCCCTGCCATCAGACGACCCCATGCAGCGCAAGCCCGACATCACCCTGGCGCAAACCCACCTGGGCTGGGAGCCCGTGGTGCAACTGCGCCAAGGCCTGGTGCAAACCATTGCCTACTTTGACAAGCTGCTAGGCGCAGAAACACCCTGACCTCAGTTGATAAACCCTATCCGCTTCAAAAGTCATGCGTCTTAGCCGTGTTGAGCTAGCTGCCTTACGCAGCATCATTGGTGCGCTTGACCCTGCTGGTCAGATTTATCTTTATGGGTCTCGTGCTGATGATGCCCGTCGGGGTGGTGACATTGATGTTTATTTACAGGCCAGCAAAGATATTGATCTAAAAACACGCCTTCGCACCCAATATCGCTTGCAGCAAGCCTGCAACACCCACGTCGACTTGCTAGTCAAAAACCCCCAGCAGCCCACACAAACCATTCACCAGATTGCCACAGAGCATGGCGTTTTAATATGACCAAAGAACATGACTTGCTGCTTAGTAGCCTTGAAGCGTGTCGTCAACGGATTGAAAAACTGCGCTTTTCCGTAGAAAAAAACGCCGCCTTGTTTCCCATGGATACACAGACTCTTGCAGCGCTCAGTGATGAACAGGAGGAATCGGTTGATGCGCTCATCCTGCGCTACTCACAATGTGTCTCCATGATGCAAGACCAACTTTTCAGGGGCATTGCCTACATTGAGCAAGAAGACATCAGTGACAAATCCAATCGCGATAAAACATTGCTCATGGAAAAACTTGGCGCCATCAAATCTGCTGAAGACTTTGGAACAGCCACCATGTTGCGAAACAAGTTCTCACACCATTACCCCGAAGAAACCTCTGACCGCATGGAACGGCTCAATCTGGTCATGGGTGAATCCAAGTTCGTCGTGGATTGTTTTGCTGAAATTTCAAATTACCTCAAGCGAAAAGGCCTTGTGAATTAAGTATGTGCGGCATAGCGGGCATTTACAGCTTTCACCCATCAGCCCCACCCGCTGACCGGGCGGAGCTGCGCACCATGCGCGACCACATGGTGGCGCGCGGGCCAGACGGGCATGGCGAATGGTTTTCTGATGACGGGCGGGTTGGCTTTGGCCACCGCCGCCTGGCCATTGTTGACCTCAGCGCGGGCGGTGCCCAGCCCATGACCAGTGCAGACGGCCAACTGGTGGTCACCTTCAACGGCGAAATCTACAACTACCCCGCCCTGCGCAAAACCCTAGAAGCTCAAGGCCACGTCTTCAGGTCAAACTCAGACACCGAAGTGCTGCTGCACCTGTACCAAGCCAAGGGCGAGGCCATGCTGACTGAGCTGCGCGGCATGTTTGCCTTTGCCCTGTGGGACACCCGCAAGCAAGCCCTGCTGCTGGCGCGCGATGCCTTTGGCATCAAACCCCTTTACTACACCCCCGGCACCCACACCCACCGCGGCACACTGCGCTTTGCCTTACAAGTCAAAGCACTCTTGGCCGGTGGGCAGATTGACACCACCCCAGAGCCCGCTGGTCACGCAGGCTTTTTCTTGTGGGGTAATGTGCCCGCGCCGTTTACGCTTTACCGTGGCATACGCGCCCTGCCTGCTGGCCACAGCATGTGGGTCAGCACCCAAGGCATTAGTGAGCCCAAACCCTATTGCCTCATTACCGACATCTTGGCCCAAGCCGCTGCCCAGCCCGCCCGTGGCAGTGTGGGAGACTCGCTGCAAGCTATTGGCGCTGCCATGCGCGACAGCATTGCCGCCCACCACATGGCAGATGTGCCGGTGGGCATGTTTTTGTCGGCGGGCATTGACTCGGCCCTTATCACCGCCCTGTCTTGCGCGCATGGCGAGCGCCCGCACACACTCACCCTGGCGTTTGCAGAATATGCAGGCACGCCCAATGACGAAGCCCCCCTGGCCGAGCAACTGGCCGCCCAGTTTGGCACCCGCCACGCCACGGTGATGGTGCGCCAGGCAGACTTTCAGGAACAGCGCCAAAAACTGCTGGCCGACATGGACCAGCCCAGCATTGACGGCATCAACACCTGGTTCGTGTCACAGGCAGCGGCATCACAAGGCATCAAAGTGGCGCTGTCTGGCCTGGGTGGGGACGAACTGCTGGCCAGTTACCCCAGCTTTAGAGATCTGCCACGCATACGCAACCTGGTGCGCCCGTTTCAAGGATTTACAGCCTTGGGCGCACCCCTGCGCACACTGGCAGCACCCGTGGTGGCGCGGTTTACCTCACCCAAATACGCCAGCTTGTTTGAATATGGTGGCACGCTGGGTGGTGCCTACCTGCTGCGCCGCGCCCTATATTTACCCTGGGAGCTGCCCCAAGTGCTAGACGCTGACCTTGCCGCACAAGGCCTGGCAGACCTGCACACCCACACCCTGCTGCAAGCCACCACCGCCCACATTCCGCAAGACCGCCTGGCCGTGTCTGCACTAGAGATGACCTGGTACATGCGCCACATGCTGCTAACCGACTCTGACTGGGCCAGCATGGCGCATTCATTAGAGTTGCGTGTGCCGTTTTTAGATGTGCCGCTGCTGCGCACCGTAGCCCCATGGCTGGCCGCGCACCCCGGCCTGACCAAACCCACGGTGGCCGCTGCGCTGGCCCCGCAGCTGCCCAAGGTATTGATCCACAAGCCCAAAACTGGTTTTGTGGTGCCGGTGCGAGACTGGCTCATGGGCGACCAGGCCGCCGCCCAAGACCGTGGCTTGCGTGGCTGGGCTCAAGTGCTTTACACCCAGGCTACCACATGATTTGATATACATTTCATAAACGTATATTTAACAAAGGTTCCTATGCAAGTTTCAAAATGGGGTAATTCACTGGCGGTGCGTTTTCCTGCCAGTCTGGTTCAAGCGCTTGATTTGAAAGAAGGCGAAGAAATTGACCTGCATCTTGTAGATGCCCGCTCTTTTGAAGTAGTCAAAAAACCATCTGTATCAAAATTGCTGGAACGTTTGCACCAATTACGCGGCCGCCTGCCACCTGACTTTCATTTTGACCGGCTTGAAGCCAACAACAGGGGCAACCCAACATGAGAAAGCCCTTTGTCGACAGCAACGTTGTGCTCTACCTTTTATCTGGTGACATCGCAAAAGCTGACAAGGCACAAGCCATTCTGGCCGCCGGTGCCATCATCAGCGTGCAAGTACTCAACGAGGTCACCGCTGTGTGTCTGCGCAAGCTCAAAATGCCGTGGCAAGAAATAGATGCCCTGCTGTTGGCTGTCAAAACTGCCTGCGAGGTTCTGCCACTCACCGTTGAGTCACACCTTAAAGCCATTGAACTTGCCAAGCGGTTCCAGTTGTCTTTTTATGATGCCCATGTGGTTGCCAGTGCACTCATGTCTGGCACCCATCTGCTGCTGACTGAAGACATGCACGCAGGCCTGAAGATTGAAACACTTGTGCTTGCAAACCCATTCAAGGCATCATGACGCTGCAGCCCGCCCCGCGCACCCGCCCCGCCTACGCACTCTGGGCACCTGAAATGGCCACCCCCGGTGGTGTGCAAAGCTACATGTGGCGTTTGTGGGAAGTGCTTACCAGCATGCAAGGCGCTGAAACCACGCTCCCCGTAGGTTTGTCGCTGCTAGACAGCACTGCGCAACTGGCCGCTTGGCCCAACCCCACCCAGCCCCGCCCAGTGGGTGCCAACGGCAGCCGTCTGAATTTTGTGCGCATGGCATTGGGCGCCTGCCGTGCCCAATGCGTGGTGGTAGGCCACCTGAACCAAGCCCCAGTGGCTTTGCTGGCCATGCTGTTGGGCCGTATCGACCGCTACGTGGTTGTGCTGCATGGCATAGAGGCCTGGCACCAGCAAACCTTTTGGCGGCGCTTGGCCATGCGCTACGCCCACACGGTGGTGGCCACCACCCACTACACCTTGCAAACTTGTGCCGCAGCCAATAGCCTGCCCACCAGCAACTTCAAAGTCATTCCCCTGTGCGCAGAGCCCAACCCAGCCAAGCCAGACCCACATTTCAAGCTGGACGGCGCCTTCCCTATCTTGTTTGTGGGGCGGTTGGCCAAGTCTGAACAATACAAAGGGCTTGAAACGCTGATGCAAGCAGTGGCAAGCCTGGTAGGTAACCACATTCCAGCCAAACTGCACGTGGTGGGAGATGGTGATGACCGCGCCCGCTTGCAAGCACTTGGCCGAACCATAGGGCTGAGCACTGAGCATATTCAGTTTCATGGCCGAGTGAGTGACGCTGTGCTGCAAGCGGCCTATGCCAGTGCCCAGGTGTTTGCCATGCCCAGTGCCAAAGAAGGATTTGGTATTGTGTTCCTGGAAGCAATGCGGCACGGGGTGGTTTGCATTGGTGGTGCACATGGTGGCACGCTAGAGGTGTTTCAGGATCAGATAGAAGGACTTCTGGTCAGGTACGGGGATGTAGACAATCTGCTACATGGCCTTGAGTCGCTGTTAAAAAATGCATCTCTTCACCACAGGCTCTCAACAGCAAGTCAAAACCGCTTTGAATCCGATTACATATTCCCCGTTTTTTCAAACCGATGGGCACAACGGCTAAACCGAACAAGTTAAAAATGCAACCTCACACCCTAATAATTGAAAAAGGCTTAGCCGATCACCACTACTGGGGCGACCTTTGGCGCTACCGCGAGCTCTTCTTTGTGCTGGCTTGGCGAGACGTGTCGGTGCGCTACAAGCAAACCGTGATTGGTCTGGTCTGGGCACTGATCCAGCCATTGTTGACCATGATTGTCTTCACAGTTATCTTCAGCAAGGTGGCAAAACTGCCGACAGATGGTGTTGCACCCTATGCTTTGCTTGTCTATGCTGGGCTGCTACCCTGGCAACTTTTTTCCACAGCTTTAACAGGCGCGTCAGGTAGTCTCATTGGTAACGCCAACCTCATCAGCAAGGTGTACTTCCCTCGGCTCATCGTGCCCACTGCCGCAGTGGTAGTGTCGTTTGTTGATTTTCTGATCAGCTTCGTCATTCTTATTGGTTTGATGCTGTGGTACCAGTTCTTGCCAGGCTGGCAAATACTCACTCTGCCTTTCTTTGTGGTGATGGCCTTTCTTGCCAGCTTGGGGCCAGGGCTGTGGATTACAGCGCTCAACGTCAAATACCGCGACTTCCGGTACATCATCCCGTTCATGGTTCAGTTTGGCCTTTACGTTTCACCAGTGGGTTTCAGCTCTGCCGTAGTACCCGAAGGATGGCGGTTGCTCTACTCGCTCAATCCCGTGGTCGGTGTCATCGACGGCTTTCGCTGGGCTATTCTCGGAGGTGAATCCCATCTTTACCTGCCAGGTTTTCTGCTCAGTTGGGGAATCATTTCGTTATTCCTCTGGCTGGGTATCCGACAGTTCCGCAAAATGGAAAAGAGCTTTGCTGACCTAATCTAAGCAACCCTTCTTACCCCGCCTTTGTAGATTCGTCGTACCGACGCGAAGGCTAATTGCATTAATTACACAACCCCATGTCAGACATCGCCATCTCCGTAGAAAACCTATCCAAAAGCTACCTCGTAGGTCATAACACCGCCCAGGCCGAGCGCTACACCGCACTGCGCGATGTCGTGGCGCGCAATGCACGTAACCTTGCCCGCAAGACCCGAGACATGCTCAGTGGTCGTGCTATTGTGCAAGGCGACGATGTGGAAGAGTTCTGGGCGCTAAAAGATGTCTCTTTCGAAGTTAAGCGTGGCGAAGTGCTAGGCATCATTGGTCGCAACGGTGCTGGCAAATCAACACTCTTGAAAATCCTAAGTCGCATCACTGAGCCGACGAAAGGCCGTATCAAGATAGCCGGGCGGGTCGCAAGTTTGCTTGAAGTCGGTACAGGTTTCCACCCTGAATTAACTGGCCGTGAAAATATTTTTCTCAATGGTGCCATCCTCGGCATGAAGCGCACGGAGATTCAACGCAAATTTGATGAAATTGTTGCTTTTGCCGAAGTGGCCAAATTTCTTGATACACCAGTCAAGCGTTATAGCAGTGGGATGTACGCCCGATTGGCTTTTTCGGTAGCTGCACATTTGGAGCCTGATGTCCTGATAGTCGATGAAGTCTTGGCAGTTGGTGATGCTACGTTTCAAAAAAAATGCATGGGGGCAATGCATGAGGCATCGGCTCGTGATGGCAAAACCGTTTTGTTTGTAAGTCACAACCTCAGCGCCGTGCGCAGTCTATGCACAAGCAGTTTGGTATTGTCAGGTGGTAAACCTGATTTTTCAGGTACTGTGGAAGATGGACTTAAGCGCTATGCAAAATTGACTGAATCTCTTAAGCTAAATCGCACGGTTAACATTTTGCGGCCATACATTGCAGGTGTCGCAGTTAATGAGGAACTAGCTTCCGAAGGGCAACTTGAAATCCGTGTGGAATTCAACTCACCATGGCCATTGGCACCGGTCTTAATCGGTGCAGTAGTTCACAATGAACAACGTATTCCAATTTTTGGTTTTAATACTGATCTTGATACATCATATACGCCTGTCACTGCAAAAAGCGGCGTCGCTATTTTGAAGATACCAAATCTTTCTTTATATTCTGGCATATATACAGTCGACGTGTATTTGGGTGAAAAAAATGAAAATTATGATGTGATTGAAAGTGCAGCAAAATTTACATTTGTATCGCCAGTGAATTTGCCTAATGGATTAAGCACGGATTTTGTGGGGTCCATGCGTGTAAATGGAAAATGGCTATTTTCATAAATAGTTTTAAATAACTTAACAATTAATAATGGCGATTTTTAATAAAATTCTCCGTAGTTTTGCATTGGCTCGTGAAAAATACTATCTTTTACATGTTAAATTTATTATTATTTCTAATAATTGCTGGGGCTATGAAATATATAAAATCTTAGGAAGGGAATATAACACGCCATTCGTTGGTTTGTACGTATATCCAGACGACTACATTCGATTTTTAGAAAATTTTCACAAAATAATTAAATTGCCATTAATCTTTTCAAGCGAATCAAAGTATATTGATGCACAACAAATTTCGTACCCCATTGGTTTACTAGCAGAAGATATTGAAATTCATTTTTTGCATTATGCTACAGAGGACGAAGCTCTTGTTAAGTGGCAGCGTAGAGTCTCACGTATGCAGCGTGACATTGAAGATGGTGTTGCAATTTATTTGAAAATTTGTGACCGTGATGGCTTAAAAGATGCGCACATTGAGCGGTTTATGTCTCTGCCTTTTGACAATAAGATTTCTATTGGCATTAATAAAAAACCATATAAAAATCACCTTGTTGCTGAAAACCTTAGAGATATGACAGGAAATTTTGTTGTAAACGGCATGGATTTGTTTAAAAAAAGATATAGATATATGGACTTTCCTTTGTGGTTAAAAAACGGTCACATTCAAAAATCTGTTTTTTCAAAAATACTTTCAAAGGTTTTGTTTTGAATTGGAGTAATATTATTCAGTATCTTCGTCGCTTTTCGTGCGCTAGGCGTGGCGTTAACATTGATAGAACATCTTATATAGATAATTTGGTCTCATTCGGACGCTTGGTAAAGATTGGTGGTGAGGTCAAGGTTAAAGTAGGTGCAAATTGCGAAATCTCTAGGTGTGCAGAGATAAACCCATGGTTTGGTCGCATATTGATTGGCCGTAATGTATTTATTGGCCCACATGTAGTAATTTATGGACATGGCGGTGTTGAGATCGGAGATAACTCACTAATTGCCATGCATAGCTGCATTGTCTCTTCCAACCACACGGTGCCGATCCGTAACCAGCTTATTCGTGATCAACCAGACATAAAACTGCCTACAAAAATTGGGCGCGATGTGTGGCTTGGTGCTGGTGTGCGTGTCATGGGAGGTGTAACCATTGGAGACGGTTGCGTGATAGGTGCTGGTGCAGTGGTCGTGAATGACCTGCCGCCCTATTCAATTTCGGTAGGTGTACCAGCCAAGGTAATAGGATTTAGAGAATGAATGTTTTTGTTTCGGTAATTATTCCAACACACAATCCGCATGCTGAACGTCTTGGCCGGACGTTGAAGGCGCTTAAAGACCAGACACACCCTGTTAAAAATTGGGAACTCATACTGGTTGACAACGCTTCATATCCCTCAGTCAATATTGCCAATTTCGTCGATCTGATCCCCAACAATCTACGACTGGTTGTCGAGCCGAAATTGGGGTTGACTGCTGCGCGCCGTCGTGGCTTCGCTGAGGCGCGTGGCGAATTCATCGTACTAGTTGATGATGACAATGAATTGGCACCTAACTATTTAGCGCATGTTGTGGCTATTTTTGAGAATCATCCAACTGTTGGCTCAATAGGCGGCATTGTTTTGCCAGAGTTTGAAGCCACTCCACCACAGTGGATGAGAGAATTCGATGGCATCTTGGCCTGCCGAGATTATGGTTCGATGCCGCACATTACCCAGGGTAATCAACGGTCGCCAAAGGGTTTGCCTGAATATCCAGCGTACGCACCGATTGGTGCGGGCATGGCTATTCGTCGTCAAGCATTACAGCCCTGGCTTGACGACACGAAGGCCGACACGTTGAGTGACCGCCGGGGCAAGGAGCTGACATCGGGTGGCGACAATGACATCATTTTCACGTTGGCCGAGAACGGATGGGCTGTTGGATATTTCCCTGAGCTTTCATTGAAACATCTTATTGCGGCAGGGCGGACGACAACGGAGTATCTCGGGCGCCTCAATCACGGCATCCAGAAGTCGTGGATCCATCTGTTAAACAAGCACAACGCAAATCCCTGGTCTCCTATTCCTGCATGGTCTGTGCACTTGCGTAAAGCAAAGGCTTGGTTAGCTTATCGTGCGTGGACAAGTCAGGCGGCTTACGTTAGATGGTGTGGCGCTTGTGGGCACTTTGAAGGACGGGTGCACAAATGACAACAGTAAGGCGCTGGTTGGCACAACGGACACCAGAGAGCATCAAGGATGCAGTTTACAGGCGACCATTTAGTGAGATTAAAAAGCTTCAGAGCTTGGGTGTGGATGGATATTTTTTGCTGGACAAATGGGCAAAAAAAATGGAGAAAGCGGCAGGCACACTGCCATGCGTCGAATTCCCTGGGCCATCATTGGAAATATGGTATCTGACTGGTAACAAGTTTTGGTATCAAACAGCGTTTTGTGCTTGGTCGCTTGCAAAGTATTCGAAGCGGAATATTGCTTTGCGGCTTGTGGATGATGGCACATTGAAGGGTTGGCAAATCAACCATATGAGGCGGATTTTTTCTGATGTCGTAGTGCTTACCTCATCTAGCTGTGATACTGCAATGGACAAGTTATTGCCTGAAAAAAAATTCCCCAAACTTAGAAGTTTGCGGCGGGTCTATCCACATATACGGAAATTGACTGATGTGCATGTTGGCAGCACTGGTCATAAATTGGTAATGGACTCTGATATGTTATTTTTTGCATGCCCTCAACCTCTATTGGATTGGCTTGCATCAGATCAGCCAACGGGCCCAGTTTATATGATGGACGTAGTTGAGTCATACGGTTTTCCTCGTGATGCACTAGAAGAACTTGTCGGTGTAACACTGCCACAACGCGTGAATGTGGGTATCTGTGGTTTGCAAAGTGATTTGATGGACTGGGAAGAAATTGAAGGCTGGTGTGAGAATCTGCAATCACGATTTGGTAATTCTTATTATCTTGAGCAGGCACTGGTTGCAATGCTGGTAGCACGGCAAACTGGTTTGCAAGTCCCAGAGGATGACTATATTGTTTTGCCAAATAGGCTACAGGTAAAAAATAAATCAGGTATTTTGCAGCATTATGTGGCTGAATCAAAAAAGCATTATTTTAAGTTTGGTTGGCAGAGTGTTATCGATAACTCGATAAAGAATTGAGTTATGCCGCAACAAGATTTGTCAAAAGTGCACAAAGATCAGCCTTTGGTCTCTATCCTGATTCCAAGCTACAACGCCGAGCGCTGGCTTGCACAGACGTTGGAGTCAGTTCTCTGCCAGACACACCAAGCACTTGAGATCATTGTCGTAGACGATGGTTCTACTGACAAAACAGTCGATGTGGCCAAAGCCTTTGCCGCAAGGGGTGTGAGCGTGATATGTCAGCCGAATGCTGGTGCAGCGGCAGCACGCAATACGGCTTTTCGGGCATCGCATGGTGCCTTTATTCAGTTTCTGGATGCAGATGACCTGATTTCACCAAACAAAATAGGTAGCCAACTCGCGCGATTGTTGAAAGCACCTGGGTCAGTGGCAATGTGTCAATGGAGTCGCTTTATTGATGACCCAAATAACATTCGCATCAGGCCCGATTCCTGTTGGCGTGATCTTTCGCCTGTCGACTGGCTTGTGGAAGCCTGGAGTGAGGGTGCGGGCATGCTTTTTCCGGCTATGTGGCTCGTGCCTCGCGCAGTGGTCACGCGGGCGGGTTTATGGCGCGAAGATCTTTCTTTGAATGACGATGGCGAATATTTTGCCCGTGTTGTTCTCGCATCAACTGGGGTCTTGTTCTGCCCTGAGGGCACTGCGTTCTATCGCTCAGGAATTGTTGGCAGTCTTTCCGGCATAAGGTCTGAACGTGGGTGGCAGAGCGGTTTTGAGTCCATTAGGTTATCTATCGACGCGACACGAAGCGTGGAAGACAGCGACCGAGTGCGACGCTGTGGATCGTTGCTATGGCAGGTCTATGCACACAGTGCGTATCCTTACAACAAAGAATTAGCAAATAAAGCCTTGTGTCATGCCGCCAGTTTGCACCCCGTCACCATTTCCCCCGATGGCGGATCTACCTTCAGGCTTTTATCACGCGTTGTTGGTTGGAAAGCGGCGCGTGTTTTGCAGAAACGGTCAGGTCGTAGATGAGTTTTGGTCATGCCTCAAATTTGCGCGATAAGAAAATATTAATACTGATCGGCAGTCATTTAGCCACTGCCCCGCGTGTTCAGAAAGAAGCTAAAGCGCTTCGCGAAGCTGGCGCAGTCGTTTATGTGCGCGGTACATGGTGGAGTCCAGTCTTGGCCGCCGAAGACATGGCACTCTCTTCCTCTCTTGGGATCGACTTTGCACCTGTTGTGAACCTCAGTTCAAAAGGTGTAACTCGAACTAAGGTGCGTATTCTTCAACGGTTTGCAAGAGAATTGTTTGTCCGTTTTGGAGTCGTTACGGGGCGTGTCTTCGGTCTAGGCACGACTGAAATGCTTAACGAGGCACGCTGTATTAATGCAGACCTGACAATGGTGCATTCTGAAGCTGGTCTATGGGTGGGAAAAAAATTGCTTGCTGACGGGCGCAGGGTTGGGGTCGATTTTGAGGATTGGTTTTCGCAAGACCTCCCACTCAAAGATCGTGTGCAACGCCCCATTAAAGCAATGCAGCGGTTGGAGCGACATCTATTACAGCACGCCAATTGCAGCCTGACGACAAGTCAAGCCTTAGCGAATTCCCTTGCCCATGATGCTGATACAACTCGGATACCAGTGGTTGCGCCCAACTGCTTCCCAACATCTGAAAGAGCCCAGGCCTTGCAGGGTTCTCGGGATGTTGTGCCCGCTAACTGTGTTTCGTTTCATTGGTTTTCACAGACTATCGGGCCGGCACGGGGGCTTGAGGTATTGGCGCAAGCATTACCTTTACTGCGGGGTAATTGGCAGTTAAGCCTGCGCGGGTCTTTGCATGCGCACCAAGCGTGGTTTGATGAGACGTTTACCCCAGCACTTCGTTTACGTATTCAGGTGCTAGAACCTGTATCTAATGCAGGGTTGTTGGCGCGAACCATGTCGCACGATGTGGGGTTGTCGCTAGAAGAGCCTTACTGTTTAAACAGAGAGCTGACTGCCTCTAACAAAATATTTGAATATCTGCGCGCTGGTTTGGCGGTAATTGCTACGGCCACTCAAGGCCAGCAAGAAGTAATGCAATCCTGTCCTGGTGCCGGGCAGCTTATTCCGCCGGGTGACCCCGTTTCACTTGCCAACGCCATGCAGCGCATGCTAGACGATGCAGTGCATCTACAGGCATGCAAGCTTAATTCAGTTGAAGCTGGGGAGGGTGTTTGGAGTTGGGAGCGGCACGCCCCCAAACTTGTTCAGGCCATTGCGGCTGGCTTGACTGCGCCTTTGTCATGACGCGCCGCATTCTTATTATTTCGCCGCATTTTCCTCCTGCCAATGCGGCGGATATGCAGCGGGTGCGCATGGTTTTACCGTTCTTAAGCAACAACGGTTGGGCGGCTACTGTGATGGCGGTTAGCCCTGCAAGCGTGGCTGTGCCAAAGGATGAATGGCTTGTTGATGGGCTGCCTACAGACGTCGCCGTCCACAGGGTTACAGGCATGGGGCTTAAGTGGTCACGCGTGCCTGGGCTTGGCACATTAGGTTTTCGGGCATTAAGAGCGCTGGCAAAGCTAGGTGACCAGTTGCTGGCAAGCCAACCATTCGATTTGGTTTATTTTTCCACCACGGTGTTTGAGGTGCATTTGCTCGGACCCCGTTGGCTCAAAAAATTTGGCGTGCCCTTTGTGCTTGACTACCAAGACCCTTGGGTAAACGACTATTACCGTCAACACCCCAATGTGCTCCCCCCAGGGGGGCGCTTCAAATATGCCGTAGTTAGCGCAATGCATCGGTGGATGGAACCGCGTGTTTTACGCCATTGCTTGGGTTTTACAAGTGTGTCACCCGCTTACCCACAGCAGCTTGATGCGCGCTACCCATGGTTACGAAGCCTACCAAGACTTGCCCAGCCTTTTCCAGGTGCGCAGCGAGATTTTGACCGCGTAAAGAAGCTATCGAGTTCAAACCAATTTTTCAAGACAGATGACGGCAATATTCACTGGGTTTATATAGGTGTAGTTATTGACGGCATGTACCCCGCATTGCGTTCGTTGTTCAGTGCGATTCAAACCTCCATGCCAAGTGCAGAAAAGGCACGCTTACGTATGCACTTTATCGGCACTTCTTATGCACCGAGCGGCCAGGCTGCACTTAAGGTAATGCCGTTGGCTGCAGAGTTTGGGTTAAGTGCGCAGGTACAAGAGCAAACTGAACGAATTCCCTATGTTGATACCCTTCACTGCCTGTTAAGCGCACACGCTCTTTTAGCGGTTGGGTCAGATGACCCGGGCTACACCGCTTCCAAAATCTACCCGTACTTATTGGCACGCAAACCCCTGCTTGCCGTTTACCATGAATTGAGTTCGGTTACTTCTTTGATCGCAGAGGTGGGTGGTGCTGTGTGTATACCCATAGTAATGCCAGTCAACCAAGATGCTCTTGCCGCAGCAATAAGCCTGCGCTGGCTATCTGCAAACCAATACATGGCTACGCTTCCCCTTGATGAAACTGCGTTAGAGCCCTACACCGACCACGGCTCTGCCAAAACACTTTGTCAATTTTTCGATGAATGCTTATTGCGTTCAACCGATACCAACCATTAAAGAACATGGTATTTAAGTTAGCCATCCTCGCCAGCCACCCCATCCAATACCAGGCCCCGCTGTTTCGTGAGTTGGCCCACCAGTGCGATCTACATGTCTTTTTTGCCCACAAGCAAACCGCACAAGCGCAAGCTGCAGCAGGTTTTGGTGTGGCTTTTGAGTGGGACACAGATCTGCTCTCAGGCTACACACACACCTTTTTGCACAACGTGGCCAAACAGCCTGACACAGGCGTGTTTTTCGGGTGTGACACCCCAGGCATTGCAGATGAAATCAAGTCTGGTGGTTTTGATGCCGTGTTGGTCATGGGCTGGCACCTTAAATGTTTTTGGCAGGCCATTCGTGCATGCCATCGCTACGGTTTGCCGGTCATGGTGCGGGGCGACTCGCAGCTTGGCACCCCACGTGGCTGGCTCAAACAAGCCGTCAAAAAGGTGCTTTATCCTTGGGTGATTGGTCAGTTTGATGCCTGCTTGTATGTGGGCCAGCGCAACCGTGAATACCTGCAGCACTACGGTGCGCGGCCTGACCAGTTGTTTTTTGCACCACATTGTGTGGACACCCTGGCGTTTTCAGAAGCAGCGGCACTGGTCAACCGCAACGATGTGCGGGCTGGCTGGGGTCTGCAGCCGCAAGACAAGGCGATCTTGTTTGCGGGCAAATTGACTGCAGTGAAGCGGCCTGGCGACCTAGTTAGGGCTGCTGCGCATTTGTGTCAACTAGGCCCGCGCGTGGTGCTGGTGTGGGTGGGTGACGGTCCTCAAAGGCATTTTTTGCAAGAGCTTGGCAAATCATTAAGCGTGCAAATGCTGTTCTTGGGCTTTTGTAACCAAAGCCAGTTGCCCTCTATTTACGGTGCTGCTGATTTGCTGGCGTTACCCTCTGAAAGCGAGACTTGGGGCTTGGTTGTGAATGAAGCCATGGCCTGCGGCACGCCATGTGTGGTGTCTGATGCCTGTGGCTGTGCGCCAGACATGATTGTGCCAGCAGTAAGTGGCGTAGTGTTTGAAATGGGCAACGTGTCGGCGTTGGCGGATGCGCTAACAAAAGCTTTGTTCATTAGCCGCGAAAGTGTCGAGCTCAAAGCACAGATTGCTCTATATTCAGTAGCAGCTACTGCAGCGGGTGTATTAGCTGCCGTGGCTGCACTGCAAGCCAAAAACCACCCATGAAGTTATCACCAGGTTTTATGTTCCTGCTGTTACCGCTTGCCCTGTTTGGGGTGGCTGGTGAAAACAGCTTGCTTGGCCTGTTGGCTGTATCGGTTTTGGGCGCAGGTATTGTGCTGCTGTGGCGGCCTGGGGTGTCGCCTATTTTGCTGTTTGTGTTTGGCTACCAGTGGTTGCAAGTCAGCATCAAAGTATTTCAGGCCAATTTGGAAGGCTTGCCAGTAGATGCCCTCTCTCAATTGGGCGGCGCTATAGAGGGCACCATTGTGCTGTCATTATTTGGCCTGCTGGTATTGGCTGCTGGCATGCGCTTGGGTGCCGGCCCGGCGCTGCCAGCAGATGCAGAGGTTTTGCGGGCAGACGTGGCGGGCAAATCTGGCATGTATTGGTTCAGGTTGTATGTGACTTCGCTGCTTATCGCCATGGTGGCGCAAGTGGGCGCAAGGGCAGTGCCTGGGCTAAGCCAGCCATTTCTGGCACTGGCATCTTTAAAGTGGGCGTTTTATTGGGCTTTTACTTATGCCACCTTTAGCCGCCAAGATGGGCCAAGGCAAGTGTGGTTAATGGTGTTTGCGCTTGAGCTTTTGCTGGGTTTTGGAGCCTATTTTTCAGATTTCAAAACCATCTTGTTCATGACTATTTTTGGCCTTGTGCCTGCGGGTGTGCGTTTGACTGCCGGCCGAGTGCTGGGTTTGGCAACTGTGGCAGCGCTTACATTGACTTTGGGTGTGGTGTGGTCCGCTGTCAAGCCCGAGTACCGCAACTTTTTAAGTCAGGGTGAGCGTGCTCAAGTTGTCTCTGTTGGCCTTGGTGAAAGCATAGGCTTCCTGTTGCAACTGGTTGACGGGCTAGACGGTACTGCCCTAGTGCAAGGTGCAAATACGCTTGCAGACCGCATAGCCTATGTAGATATTTTTGCCCGCACCATAGATTACGTGCCTGCCAGCATGCCACATCAAAACGGTGCTGTGTGGGGTGATGCTGTTTTGCGGCCTTTTATGCCACGACTTTTCTTCCCTGAAAAAACGGCCATTAACGATTCTGAGTTCACTAATCAATTTACAGGTCTGGGGTTTAGCGGTGCGAGTAAGGGCACTTCAATCAGTATTGGGTATATGGGCGAGGCATATATTGACTTTGGGTACATTGCCATGCTCATACCTATCTTTTTACTTGGTCTTGCTTTAGGTTGGTTTTATAAATGGATGAATAACCACCTTGCTTGTCGTGGCTTAATTGGCACAGGGCTAGCAACTATCGTGTTGTACCCTGCATCACAATTTGAAACAAGCATTACCAAGCTAATAGGTGGGTTAGTTGTTAGCTTGCTTATTGCATGGATCGTGGCTCGCTGGGGCACGCCCTATATGCACAAGGCTGACAAGTAATGCGGGTCCTCCACGTGATTCCCTCTGTGGCAGCAGCCCATGGTGGCCCCAGCAAAGCCATCGTTGCCATAGAACAGGTACTGGCTCAGCATGGCGTAGCCATCACCACCGCCACCACCGATGACGACGGCCCTGGCCGCCGCCAGCCTGCAAACAAGCAGCCCATGGCTGGTGCGGGTGCCAGCCGTGTTTATTTTCCCAAGCGCCTGGAGTTTTACAAAGTAGCCCCAGCCATGCTGCCCTGGCTATGGCGCAATGTGCGCAATTTTGACGTGGTGCACATTCACGCCTTGTTTTCATTCAGCTGCATTGCTGCAGCTTTGGTAGCGCGCTTGCAGCATGTACCCTACGTCATACGTCCGTTGGGCACGCTCACCCGCTACGGTGTTACACAGCGCAGGCCATGGCTCAAGCAAATTTCTTTAGTCTTGTTTGAAGGCCCTGCTCTGCGCCACGCCTCAGCGGTGCACTTCACCAGTGATGACGAGCAGCGTGAAGCCGCCCAATGTGGCATTGCCATGAAAGGGGTGGTGATACCCCTGGGCATTGAAGCCCCAGCATCAGCCACAGATGCGTTGGTGCGTGCGCAGTTTCCAGCGCTGCAAGGCGCACCCTACTTGCTGTACCTGTCGCGGCTAGACCCTAAGAAAAATGTAGAGGGGTTGTTGCAAGCCTTTGCCCAGTGTCGCGCCCAAATGCCAGGTGTAAAGCTGTTTATTGCAGGCAATGGGGCTACTGAATATGTAGCTACTCTCGCACAATTTGCAAGCACTGCAGGCCTAAATGACCATATAGTTTGGGCTGGGCATATTGAGGGTGACTTAAAGGCCAGCGCCCTAGCTGGTGCGCTGCTGTTTGTGCTGCCCTCGTTCTCAGAAAACTTTGGCATTGCTGCGGCAGAGGCCTTGATGGCTGGCCTGCCGTGTGTGCTGGGCAAGGGTGTCGCCATATCGCAAGACGTGGTGGAGGCTGGTGCTGGCGTAGCGGTGTCGCCAGACCCGGCCAGTATTGCGGCAGGTTTGGTGCAGTTGTTGGCCGCCACAGCAGGGCGTGCCAACATGGCTAAAAATGCAATTGTTTTGGCACACAGCAAGTTTTCTGCACAGGCCATGGGTGTGAATCTGATGAAACTTTATTCAGAGATATTGAAAAAATGAAACATGTTTTAGTTACCGGTGGTGCCGGTTACATCGGTAGCCATGCTTGCAAGGCTTTGGCAGCGGCTGGCTATGTGCCAGTCACTTTTGACAACCTGGTTTATGGCCATCGCAGTGCTGTGCGCTGGGGGCCATTTGTGCATGGCGATATTTCAGACCGTGCCGCGCTAGATGCCGCGTTACGCACCTGGCAGCCTGTGGCGGTGATGCACTTTGCTGCATTTGCGTATGTGGGCGAGTCTGTGACCAACCCCGGCAAGTACTACCGCAACAATGTGGTGGGCACACTCACCCTGCTTGAGGCCATGCGTGATGCGGGTGTAAAGCAATTTGTGTTCTCTAGCACCTGCGCCACTTACGGCGTACCAAGCTGCGTGCCCATTTCTGAAGATCATGCACAAAACCCCATCAATGCGTATGGGGCGTCAAAGCTGATGATTGAGCGCATGTTGAAAGATTTTAATAGCGCCCATAGCATGCGCAGCATGTGTTTGCGCTACTTTAATGCTGCAGGTGCAGACTCCGAATGTGAAACCGGCGAGGCACATGACCCAGAGACTCACTTGATACCGCTAGTGCTTGATGCCGCTGCGGGCGTGCGCCCTAACGTGACGGTTTTTGGTACAGACTACCCCACGTCAGATGGCACCTGTGTGCGTGACTACATCCATGTCACCGATTTGGCTCAAGCCCATGTGTTGGCGTTGCAGGCTTTGCAGGCGGGTGCTGCCAGCACCGCATACAACCTGGGGAATGGAAAAGGGTTTTCTGTGCGGCAGGTCATTGATGTGGCGCAGCAGGTCACGGGCTTAAATGTGCCAGTGGTTTTGGGCGCACAGCGGGCGGGTGACCCCCCCGCGTTGGTAGGAGATGCCCGTCGGATTCAAGCCGAACTTGGCTGGCAGCCAAAGCATGCTGATTTGGCAGACATCATTGGCACGGCTTGGCGTTGGCATCAAATGCAGCGGATGGCATCAAAATGAGCTTTCTGCAGCAAATCAGTGTACTGATCCTCACCTACAACGAGGCACCTAACATTGGCCGAACGTTGGATGCATTGAAATCTTTTCCAGAGGTGGTTTTGTTGGACAGTGGCAGCACTGACGACACCCTGGCTATTGCGGCGGGATATATCAATGTGCGTGTGTGTTGTAGGCAATTTGACAGTCATAGTGCGCAGTGGCAGTACGGCTTAACCGCTTGTGGAATTGAAAAAAAATGGGTACTGGCACTTGACGCAGATTACCAGTTGCCCCCTCAACTGGTCGATGAAATTGGGGCATTGTCACCATCAAGTTCGCAATCAGGGTTTTACATTTCTTTTAGATACTGTGTTTTTGGCAAGCCATTAACGGCCACTCTTTACCCACCGTTAATTGCACTTTATAAAAGACACAACGCCAACTATATTCAAGAAGGACATACCCAAAGGGTTGTTGTGACAGGCGAAATTGGGCGATTGACAGGGTTAATTTGTCATGACGACCGTAAACAATTGTCACGCTGGCTCGCTGCACAAGCGGGCTATGCTGTGCTAGAGGCAAAATTACTGCGTTCGTCGAGTTGGCAGGACCTTAAATTACAAGACAAAATTCGGCGTTTGATATTTATCGCCCCATGGTTAGTACCTTTGTATTGTTTGACAGTAGGTCGAGGGTTTATGGATGGGCGGGCGGGCTTGTTTTATGCCATGCAGCGTGCTGTAGCAGAGAGTATTTTGGCTATTCAGTTGTTGGAAACAGAGTTACGAGGTAACCAGTGACACAGTTACGAGCACAGCAGCTCACACGTGCAAACAAGCTTGCGCGGGCGGTATGGCAAGTGGTTTATTGGTTGGTTTTCAGGCTAACCCCTGTCCCGCTGCATGCTTGGCGTGCCGGTGTGTTGCGCCTATTTGGTGCAAGCATTGGCAAACGTGTACGCATCTACCCATCAGCCAAAATTTGGGCACCCTGGAATTTGGTGATGGCGGATGAGAGTTGTATCGGTCCTGACGTAGATTGTTATTGTGTTGACTGCATTAATCTTGGCGTAGGTGCCGTTGTCAGCCAAAGAAGTTTTTTGTGCACGGCAAGCCATGACTACAACTCGGCTGCACACACATTAATGACGGCACCCATCTTGATCATGTCACACACTTGGGTAACGGCTGAGGTTTATATTGGACCGGGTGTGGTTTTGAATGAAGGATCTGTAGCCCTGGCCAGATCGGTTGTTATTCGCAGTGTAGATGCATGGTGTGTGGTGGGTGGTAATCCTGCGCATTTTATAAAATATCGCAAGCCATGCCACAAACTAATTAATTCACCACCACATGAATAAGATTCGTGGTTTGGATAGCATCAGAGCACTTGCTGCGCTTTGGGTATTTTTATCGCACCTGGGTAAACCACCACTGCCAGATTATTTTCTTGCATTTGGCAACACAACATTCATTAATTTGACTCAAAGCGCATTGGGTGTTTTATTTAATGGTGTTACAGCAGTAATGGTTTTTTTTGTTATTTCTGGAGTTTGTATCAGATGATCAACCCAGACACCAAACTTGGACATCGGTGTATTTTGGATTAGACGATTTGTGAGAGTGGGTGACCCAATGCTGCTTGCTGAAATTTTGCTTTTTTTATTATGTAGTTGAAAAACCGCATCATCAGTTCGCACGTTATTTGTCATTAAAAGCAAGGGGCGCATTTGTACTTAACTCAACTAAAAATACTTCTGAAATTACTATAAATTGAGTAGCGGCTTGCGCTTGTTTTAAAAGTGTTAGCTTGTCAATTATTTAAAAATGAAACTTTACCGTCTTGAGGCATTGCGTGGTTTTGCTGCCTTTTATGTGGTGCTACACCACAGCTTTCCACATTCCATTCGGCTTTTTGGTTTTGATATAGGCTTTGTGTTTAGATTTGGGCAAGAGGCAGTTATCTTGTTTTTCTTGCTGTCTGGGTTTGTAATTAACTATTCATACAAATTAAGCCGTGATCAAACTTTTAAAACCTATTTCTTGAAACGGTTAACTCGTATTTATATACCGCTGCTGGCGGTGATGTTTTTAGGGTATGGCATTGAATGCTGGCATACAAATGGTTTGGCCAATCCGCAGTTAGGCAGCCTTGCTTTGAATTTGATGATGTTGCAGGATGTCAGCTCACTCAAGCCAGGGGTGATTGTTGACCCTTATCTGGGTAACACGCCCTTGTGGTCATTGTCTTATGAGTGGTGGTTTTATTTGATGTATTTTCCAATTGTAAATTGGATGAAAAATCAAATCAAATCAAATCAAATCAAATCAAATCAAATCAAATCAAATTATGACATTATCAACATTTTTGTTTACTTGATTGCCGTAATTGCAGCAAGTTGGTACATATTTCATCCAAATTTTATAGCTCGAACACTTGTTTATTTTTTAATATGGTGGGCAGGGGTTGAGCTTGCTAACAGGTACATTGTAGGTGACTTGTCATTAAAAAATATTTATCCATTATTGGTCGCATTAAGCTGTACTGTTTTAATTTTAGGTGTTGGCGTATACCTTGATCATCGTGCGGGTCGTACAGCAAGCCTTGGGGTTCATCCAATTTTAGAATTCAGACATTTTGCCTTTGCTTTGGTTGTAATTTTGGGTGCATTGATTTGGCAAAGAATAGCGTGGTTTGGTTTTGACTCAATTTTTAAACCATTTTTATTGCTGGCTCCAATTTCTTATTCATTGTATATATCTCACCAATACTTGGTGGTGCAAGCTACTTATTTGTCTTGGTTAAAATTGCCAGCTGTTGAATGGGTGGCTTATTTTACAGTGGCTATTATGTTTTGCAATGTACTAGAGGTTCGCATTTATCCATTGTGCCGTGATTGGATTTTCAATATTTCCGATCAAAAAAGTGGTGGTTAAATTGTTTATTTTCATTTAATGAGTTTTTAATGTTGAAATTGCGCGCATCACCATGATGACTGGTTGCAGTCATATTGACCAATGCTGAAAGTTAAGCACTATCAACCAAGTTATCGACCTGACGTTGATGGCCTGCGCGCCGTTGCTGTGTTGGCTGTGATTCTTTACCACGGGGGTCTGAAAGCCCTGCCTGGTGGTTACGTGGGCGTTGACATCTTTTTTGTCATTTCTGGTTTCGTCATCACCAGTGCGATTCAGCCAGACATGGCTGCCGGGCGTTTTTTGGTACGTGACTTTTATGAACGCCGTATTCGGCGGATTTTTCCGGCGCTGTTTGCCATGGTGGCTGCCAGTTTATGTGTTGGGTGTTGGGTGATGATGCCAGACGACTTGAAGCGTCTGGGGCAAAGCAGTGTGGCCAATGCGGTATTTGCGTCCAATTTCTTTTTCTTGAAAGACTCAGGCTATTTTGGTGCCACAGCTGCAGCCAAGCCCTTGCTGCATACCTGGTCTCTGGCTGTGGAGGAGCAGTTTTATTTGTTACTCCCTCTGTATCTGGTGTTGTTAAAGCGGTGGTCTGAGCCGGTCATGCGTGGGTTGACTGTGGGGCTAAGCGTGGCCAGTTTGATGCTGGCAGTGGTGGCTACGCGGTATGAACCCAACATTAACGTGAAAGAACGGCGTATCCGGGCGAGTGTTACCCTGACCCCGCCCTGGTCAAAAGCAACGCGACAACAGTGATTCGGTCAGCGACTCAGACAGGAGTCGGTACAAACCCGTATTTGGTCAA
>NZ_JAQURE010000032.1 GCF_028715765.1 Rhodoferax sp. | reverse complement strand
TTGACCAAATACGGGTTTGTACCGACTCCTGTCTGAGTCGCTGACCGAATCACTGTTGTCGCGTTGCTTTTGACCAGGGCGGGGTCAGGGTAACACTCGCCCGGATACGCCGTTCTTTCACGTTAACCGGAACCGATCGTTCATGGTCGACCGCTTGCGCTGCATACCCCCGTTCAACCATCAACTTGTCACCCGAATTTGTCTTTTGGTTGGAGTTTAAAAGTCGCTCGCCTGCAGGAGATGGGTTGGGGTGGTGGTCCCAACTCACCCCTTGCCGACCGCGCAGTCTCGGTGTTAAAACTGTCTCACTCAGCCATCCCCGCGGCTCCCCACAGCTTTGCACCTGCCACCTCCAGGTGCGTCAAATACACCCTAACCTCAAATTCAAGCTGGTGGTAACGCGGTTCCATGTGGCTGCACAGGCTGTAAAACGCTTTGTCGTGCGCACGCTCTTTCAGGTGGGCCAGCTCATGCACGGTGATCATGCGCAAAAACTCATCGGGCACGGTTTTGAACAGCGTGGCCACACGGATTTCGCGCTTGGCTTTGAGCTTGTTGCCCTGCACGCGTGACACTGTGGTGTGTGTGCCCAGGGCGTTTTTGACCACATGCAGCTTGGCATCAAACAGCACCTTGCCCACTGGGTCGGCACCACGCAGGTACTCGGCTTTGAGCGCTTGCACATAGTCAAACAGCGCCCGGTCGGTGCGCACGGTGTGGGCTTGCGGGTATTTTTGCTGCAGCCAGTCGGCCACGCGGCCTTGTGCCAGCAGCTTTTCAACCTGCGCCAAGGTCTCAAGCGGGTAGCCTTGCAGGTAACGCAGGGTGCTGGCAGGTGCTGAAGACACTATGCTTTAAATAGCTATCTACGCTTTATATATAAGCGCTAGAGGCCTATTTTGCTTAAACTTCCCGGCGCAGGGCAGGGAATAAAATCACGTCGCGAATGCTGCTGCTGTCGGTCAACAACATCATCAGCCGGTCCAGCCCCACGCCACAGCCACCGGTGGGTGGCATGCCGTATTCCAGGGCGCGGATGAAGTCGTGATCGTAGTACATGGCCTCAT
Source organism: Rhodoferax sp. (assembly GCF_028715765.1). Classification (GTDB taxonomy): domain Bacteria; phylum Pseudomonadota; class Gammaproteobacteria; order Burkholderiales; family Burkholderiaceae_C; genus Rhodoferax. The sequence goes on along the minus strand of NZ_JAQURE010000032.1, from coordinate 39,014 downwards.
CATCGCCACTGTCTTTGGCCGCCACTTGTGCCTGGAAGCGGGCGGCTTGTTCTTCGGCATCGTTGAGCTCGCTGAAGCCGTTGCCGAATTCGCGCCCGGTGATGTAGAGCTCAAAACGCTCGGTCACTTCGGGGCGGCTGTCGTTGGCGCGCGCCAGCGGCGAGATCTCGGTGGGGTGCTCCATGATGAAGGTCGGCTGCCACAGCTGTTCTTCCACGGTTTCTTCAAAGTACAGCACTTGTAGCGCGGGCAGGCTGCGGGTAGAGATGTGGTGTTTGGCCTCGGTGATGCCCAGCTTGGGCAGGGCGGCCAGCAGCCAGGCCGCGCTGTCCACCTTCAGGCCCGAGCCGTCGTCCAACATTTGACCGGCCTCGGTGTATTTGCAGATGGCTTCATGAATGGTCAGGCGTTCAAAAGGCTGCTCCAGGTCAACGGCCTTGCCCGCGTAGCTGAGGTGCAGCGTGCCCGCAGCGCGCTGGGCCGCGTCACGTATCAGCGCTTCGGTGTAGGTCATCAAATCCTGGTAGTCCCAATAGGCGGCGTAGAACTCCATCATGGTGAACTCGGGGTTGTGGCGCACGCTGATGCCTTCGTTGCGAAAGCTGCGGTTGATCTCAAACACCCGCTCAAAGCCGCCCACAATCAGGCGTTTGAGGTACAGCTCGGGCGCAATGCGCAAAAACATTTGCTGATCCAGCGCGTTGTGGTGCGTGGTGAACGGCTTGGCGTTGGCACCGCCTGGAATGGAGTGCAGCATGGGGGTTTCGACCTCTAAAAAGTCGTGTGCCACCATGAATTCACGAATGCCCGACACGGCCTTGCTGCGCGCCATGAAACGCTTTTTGGTCTCTTCGTCGGTCATCAGATCGACATAACGCTGGCGGTATTTGACCTCTTGGTCGGCCATGCCGTGGAACTTGTCGGGCATCGGGCGCAGGCTCTTGGTGAGCAGGCGGATGACGCTGGCGTGAATCGACAACTCGCCGGTTTTGGTCTTGAACACCAGGCCCTCAGCGGCCACGATGTCGCCCAGGTCCCAATGCTTGAAAGCGTTGTAAACCTCTTCGCCAATGTCGTCGCGCTTGATGTAGACCTGAATGCGCCCGGTGCTGTCTTGCAAGGTGCAGAAGCTGGCCTTGCCCATGACGCGCTTGAGCATCATGCGCCCGGCAATTTTGGCTCTTGCGCCTTGTTCAAGCAGGCCTTCCGGGGTTTGCCCCGCGTGGGCGGCAAACAGGTCGGCGGCGTGGTCTGTGGGCTTGAAGTCGTTCGGGAAAGCTGAGCCTTTGCCCTGCGCCTGCGCTTGGCGCAGGGCATTGAGCTTGTCGCGCCGCTCCAAAATCAACTGGTTTTCGTCTTGTGCGGGGGCAGTGGGTGTTGGGGTGGTGGTTGTAGCAGGCATGTGGGGCAATCAAGGGCGACAGAGAAGAGGGCGGCTGGTGCGCAAGGCGCATCTGGCAAAACACGCTATTTTAAAGGTGGCGCACGTCTATCCCGTTGTACAGGCCAGCCCGAAGGAGTTCGGAGGTGGCCAGTGCGCTGCCCTGTTTGCCACCGCACGCCAACCCACGCTGCTGACTTACCGGTACTTGTTGAGATAAACCTTCTCAAACCCGCGCTTGGCCCAATGAAACAGGCGGCTGGAGGGCAAGATGATCTGGCGTTTTTCGTTGCGAAACACCAGGGTGGCATGGTCGATGGCATCGATGATGCAGACCAGCTCGACCTTGAAGGTGGCGCGGGCGGTCTGGCCGCTCAGTTCAGCCAGCAGGTTCTTGGCGGCGGCCTCGGCCTGCAGGTCTGCCATGTGCGCTTGCTTGGGCATCCAGTCGGGGCCGGGGAAGCTGCCCGAGTCACCCACCACATAAATCCGCTGGGTGCCTTCGACACGGCACTGGGCATCGGCCTTGAGCAGGCCGCCGGGCGAGCGTGGTAGGCTGGTCTGGTCAAACCACAGATTGCCGGTCATGCCGGGCATGAAGAGGATCAGGTCAGCGGCAAATTCGCCACCCTCGGTGACTACTTTGTCGGCTGAGAAGCTCTTGAGCTTGTGACCCAGGTGGGTCTCGATGCCGCGCTTTTTCATCTGCGCCAGCAGGTGACTCACGGCCTTAGGACCGAGCCGGTTGCCAGGTTCGGTGGACGGGTTGAAAAACACCAGCTTGAATTGATCGCGCCGACCTTCGCGCTTGAGCTGCTCATCGATACCAAATAAAAACTCAAACATCGGGCCACCGCGTACCGCGCTGGGCTCGTTGGGGTTGCCGGCAAACCCCATGGCAATGGTGCCACCGGTCATGGATTTGAGCCGCTGGCTGAATTTTTCGACCGCTGCGATGCCCTCGCACGGCGTGATGGCGTGCTCAATGCCAGGCAGCTTTTTGATGAATCGTCCACCCGAGGCAATGATCAGTGCGTCGTTGCGCACTTCGCCCGCTGTGGTGTCCACCAGGCGCCCGTCTTCGCGCAGGCCGGTGACTTCAGCTTGTACATACTTCACCTTCATCCGTGCGAAAAAGTTCTTCAGGTCAATGGTCAGTTGCTCCCGCGTGCGCAAGCCGCTGGGAATCCAGATGGTGCCAGGCAGGTAATGCAGTTCGGCACGCGGGGCGATCAGCGTGATGTCGGCATGGGCATTCTGTTTTCGCAGTTCGCGCACGGACGAGAGCGCGCCAAAGCCTGCGCCAATGATGGTGATTTGGTGGGTCATCGGGTAAGAGTTGAGTGAAGGTGAAAGTGAGAGAGCAGGCTTGAACCGTCCAAGTGTGAATCAGCCCCAACGCAGCCAGGCAGCCAGAGCCAGCGCAGCAAGGCAAGCCCAGCCCGAAAAAAACCAGCGCCACAGCGGCCAACGCGGCACAAAGCCGACACCGTTGACCAACCCGGCGCTCATGGCCCAAAAGATCAGCATGGCAAACGTGTGGTCAGCACTACCGTCAGCCTTGGCAAAGGCAAACGGGTAGATGCTGCCGCCGATCATGATGAGCAGCGCAACGGCCAAGCTCAGTGGCCGAGTTTTGGGCGGACTGATCCGCACTGGCGATGAATTCACAGCCTGACTCATTGCTTTGGAGGGTCGGCTTCTTCGCGCGCAAACTGGTTCTCGCCCCACATGGCGTTCAAAATGGCCAGCAAGACCGCAAAACCGATGCCCAAAATCCAGGTGAAGTACCACATATCAATCCTTTTGTTGGTGTTTTTCCGCTTCCATATCAATCCGACATGTTGTTGCTTCGCCTCGCCGTGCCAGAGCACTGTCTTCGGCTTTGCGCCTAATGTCGTATCGATCTGAAAACGGAATTAAAACTGGGTTAAAACCCTCGTTGACAAGAGCGACCGTTGGGCAGCGCGTGCCATTTCAATAAGCCGCATGGTCGTTTTCACGGATGTAAGCCGCAGTCACCTTGCCGCGCATCACGCTGTAGGCCCAAGAGGTGTAAAAAATGATCAGCGGCATGAAAATCAGTGTGGCCCAGAACATCAGACCCAGCGTCATGTGGCTCGACACACTGTCCCACACTGTGAGGCTGGAGGCTGGGTGGGTGCTCGACGGCATGACAAACGGGAACATTGACGCGCCCGCTGTGCCAATCACCCCCAAAATGGCCAGTGACGAAGTGATGAACGCGCTCAGGGTGTGGCGCGCTGCCAGCAGCACGGCTGTGAGCGCTGCGCCCAGCACGCCGAGCGCGGGCAGCAGCCACATCAGGGGTTGCTGCGCGTAGTTGCTCATCCACGCACCGGCTTCGCGCACCACGGTTTTGGACAGGGGGTCGGGCATGCTTGATGCGTTGACCACCGAGGTGATGCGATAGCCGTCGATGGATTGCAGCCAGAAGCCTGCGGCCACAAAGCTCAGCATCAGCACCACGGTTGCGCCGATGGTGGCGCGCACCGTGCGCGCCTGGATGATGCCCTCGGTGCGGTGCGCCAGGTAGCTGCCACCCTGCATGGTGATCATGGCGGTGCTGACCACACCCGTGAGCAAGGCAAACGGGTTGAGCAGTTGCCAGAAACTGCCGGTGTAGGTGGAGACCAGGTAGGCATCAAACTGGAACGGCACGCCCTGCAGCAGGTTGCCAAAGGCCACGCCAAAGATCAGCGGCGGCACAGCTCCACCCACAAACAGACCCCAGTCCCACACGCTGCGCCAGGTGGGGTTGGCGATCTTGCTGCGGTAGTCAAAGCCCACCGGTCTGAAGAACAGCGCCCACAGCACCACCAGCATGGCCCAGTAAAAGCCGCTGAACGCGGTGGCATAGACCAGCGGCCAGGCGGCAAAAATGGCTCCACCGCCGGTGATGAACCACACCTGGTTGCCATCCCAATGCGGCCCCACCGTGTTGATGACCACGCGGCGTTCCACGTCGTTGCGACCCACAAAAGGCAGCAGCGTACCCACGCCCATGTCGTGGCCGTCCATGATGGCAAAGCCGACCAGCAGCACACCCACCAGCAGCCACCAGATGATCTTCAGCGTTGAATAGTCAAACATGATGTCTCTCTCTTTCAGGCGTGTGCCACAACAGCGTGGTGATGAATCTCATTTTGATAGCGCCCTGTGCCCAAACTACCTGGGCCCAAGCGTGCAAACTTGATCATCAGGAACATCTCCACCACCAACAAAATGGTGTAGAAGCTGATGAAGCCTGCAAGCGAACCGTACAGGCTGCCCACGCTCAGGGTGGAGACCGACATGTGCGTGGGCAGCACGCCGTAGATCGTCCACGGTTGACGACCATACTCGGCCACGAACCAGCCCAGCTCGCAGGCCAGCCAGGGCACGGGCAGCATCCACAGCGCCGACTTCAGCAGCCAGGGCTTTCGCGCGAACGTGTCCTTGAGCGTGTTGTAGAAAGCCAAACCAAAAAGCAGCAGCATGGCAAAACCCATGCCCACCATCAGGCGAAAGCCCCAGAACATGGGCACCACCCGTGGCACTGTGTCGTTGACGGCTTGCTCAATGATCTCGGGCGTAGCCTGGTTCACGTCCAGCACATATTTGCGCAACAGCAGACCAAAGCCCAAGTCGGCCTTGTATTTTTCAAATTTGTCTTTGGCCGCAACGTCGCCACGGTTGGCGCGCAAGGCCTCCAAAGCGCTGACGGCCTGGATGCCTTGCACAATGCGTTCCCGATTTTTCGCCTTGATCTCATGGATACCCGGGATTTCTTTGGTCAGTGAACGCGTGCCAATGATGCCCATGACCCAGGGAATTTCCACTTCCCAGTCGTTTTTTTGCTCAGCTTCGTTGATACCGGCCACCAGCGTCAGCCCGGCGGGTGCGGGTTTGGTCTCCCACATGGCTTCCATGGCGGCCAGTTTGGTCTGTTGCGCTTCGCCCACGGTGTAGCCCGACTCGTCGCCCAGCACAATCACCGAACAGACACTGGCCAGCCCAAAGGCGGCCGCCACCCGGAAACTGCGTTTGGCAAACTCGATATCACGGCGTTTAAGCAAGTACCAGCTTGAAATGGAAAGCACAAACATCGCACCCGTCACATAGCCGGCTGAAACCGTATGGACAAATTTGGCTTGCGCATCGGGGTTGAAGAGCACGGCCCAGAAGTCGGTCATTTCCATGCGCATGGTCTGGTAGCTGAATTCCGCCCCCACCGGGTTTTGCATCCAGCCGTTGGCAATCAGAATCCACAGCGCTGACAGATTGGTGCCCAGCGCCATCAACACGGTCACCATCAGGTGCTGGCGTTTGGACAGTCGGTCCCAGCCGAAGAAAAACAGGCCGATCATGGTGGATTCCAGAAAGAACGCCATCAGCCCCTCAATGGCCAGCGGTGCGCCAAAGATGTCACCCACGTAATGCGAGTAATAAGCCCAGTTGGTGCCAAACTGGAATTCCATGGTGATGCCGGTGGTGACACCAAGGGCAAAGTTGATGCCAAACAGCTTGCCCCAGAAGCGCGTCATGTCCTTCCAGATCACGTTGCCGGTCATCACATAGACGCTCTCCATGATGACCAGCATCCACACCATGCCAATCGTCAATGGCACAAAAAGAAAGTGATACAGCGCTGTGGCAGCGAACTGCAAGCGCGACAAATCTACCAATTCATTGGAAATCAAGGCTGTTCTCCTTTGTTGCCCGAGGTACTGCTTGTTGAAAGAAACTGGTCTGACACCAGCTTGGCATCCACTGCCACGCGCTGATCATGAAAAAACGCCCACCACAAGACTGTCAACACAACCAGCTTGGCCAGTAGCACCCAGGCCAACTTTTTGATGAGGTTTTTTTGCGGTAGCGTCATGGCAGTTACGAAGTCTTCATTTCTACGCTCTCAATAAGCGTGCCACCTTCCATGGTTTTTAAATTCTTTTTATTTTTCAATGTGTTATGTTTTTTTAAGATGAATTAAGAAAACTGCGAATGGTCTCATTTATGCCATCTATGTCATTTTTGTCATATTGGCAGTCAGACATCTGGCATGCTGACAACTTGAAGCCTGCCCCGAAGCTCAACTGTTCGGTGCGTGCCCTGTCGTTATGATTCAAGTGCAGTCCTTTGCTGCGGCTTTAGAACCCTTCCCATGCTGTACCAAATTGTTTCCCTGCTGCTTGAAGTTGTTTGTGGCATTTTGAGCGGCGTTTGCCTGCTGCGCCTGTACATGCAGTACCAGCGCATCCCGATGTCGGTGCGCTCGGGCAATCCGCTGGGCGGGTTTGTGTTTGCGTTGTCTGACTGGATGGTGCTGCCGCTGCGGCGCGTGTTGCCGTCAGTGGGTGCCTTGGACACTGCCAGTTTGGCAGCAGCATTTTTGTTGCAGTTGGCCGAGTTTGGCGTGCTGTGGCTGCTGGCGGGCGGCGCGGGTGGGCTCTTTGCGGTGCCTATTCTGGCGGCATTTGGCCTGGCGCGCATGGCCATTTCGGGCATGACGGGTGCGGTGATTGTTTACGCTGTGTTGTCCTGGATTCAAACCCACTCTCCCATGGCAGACATCATTGAGCGTCTGGTGGCGCCGCTGTTGATGCCAATTCGCCGCTTTGTGCCGCTGGTGAGCGGCGTTGACCTGTCGCCGCTGGTGCTGCTGGTGATTTTGCAAATTGCGGCCATTGTGCTGGGCAATGTGCAGGCTGGCGCACTGATGGCGTTCTGACTTTCAGCCAGTTTGGCCGCAGAGCCAGCAGAACAAAAGTTGCATTGGCTTTGAACCAATGTCTGTCTAAGATTATATGAAAAATAAGCATCTAGCCCTTATAGAATAAGCGATAGTAGCTATTTTATTAATAGTATTTTTTGTTTCTTTTTTACCCTCAAGGAGCACCCTGATGCCCACCACCTGGAAGTTCGAGACCCAATCCGTCCACGCCGGTTACTCGCCTGACCCGACCACCAAATCGGTGGCCGTGCCGATTTACCAAACCGTGGCCTACGCCTTTGACAGTGCCCAGCACGGCGCAGATTTGTTTGACCTGAAGGTGGCTGGCAACATCTACACCCGCATCATGAACCCCACCAACGACGTGCTCGAAAAACGCGTGGCGGCGCTCGAAGGCGGCATTGCCGGGCTGGCGCTGGCCTCGGGCTCGGCCGCGGTCACCTACGCCATTCAAACCATTGCCGAAGTGGGCGACAACATTGTGGCCAGCAACGCCCTGTATGGCGGCACGTACAACCTGTTTGCACACACCTTTCCGCTCTCGGGCATTGAAGTGCGCTTTGTTGACCCCAGTGACCTGGCCGCTCTAGAGGCGCTGATTGACGACAAAACCAAGGCGGTTTACATCGAATCCATCAGCAACCCGCAGGGGCGCGTGACCGACATTGCGGCCATTGCCGCTGTGGCGCACCGCCACGCCACGCCGCTGATTGTGGACAACACCGTGGCCACGCCTTACCTGCTGCGCCCGATCGAGCACGGGGCCGACATCGTGGTGCAGTCGCTCACCAAATACCTGGGCGGCCACGGCAACAGCATTGGCGGGGCCATCATCGACTCGGGCAAGTTCCCGTGGGCCGAGCACAAGGCCAAGTTCAAACGCCTGAGCGAGCCTGACCAAAGCTACCACGGCGTGGTCTACACCGAGGCGCTGGGCGCTGCCGCCTACATTGGCCGTGCCCGCGTGGTGCCGCTGCGCAACACCGGCGCGGCGCTGTCGCCATTTAACGCATTTTTGATTCTGCAAGGCATTGAGACCCTGGCGCTGCGCATGGATCGCATCAACGACAACACGCTCAAGATCACGCAGTTTTTGCAAAACCACCCCAAGGTGTCGTGGGTCAGCTACGCCGGCTTGCCCAACCACCCGGATCACGCGCTGGCGAAAAAGTACATGGGTGGCAAGGCCTCTGGGCTGTTCACGTTTGGGGTTAAGTCCGCGCCCGGGCAAGGCCGCGTGGCCGGGGCGGCGTTTCTGGATGCCCTCCAGTTGTTTACGCGGCTGGTCAATATCGGCGATGCCAAGTCGCTGGCCACGCACCCGGCATCGACCACGCACCGCCAGTTGTCGCCGCAAGAGCTGGCCAAGGCGGGCATTCCTGAAGACGCAGTGCGCTTGTCGATTGGCATTGAACACATTGATGACCTGTTGGCTGACCTGACCCAGGCCTTGGCTGCGGTCTAGCCGGACGGCGCTTCCCGCCACGCCCCACGCCTACAATGCAGCCCGTTTTTGAACCGAGAAAATTCATGAGGGCTTGGAAGGGCAGCGAGGGCAGTTGCGAGTGAGTTTCGTCCCTCTTTGTCGCCTGTAGCCGTAGCTACAGGCGACAAAGAGGGACGAAAATGGCCGCAAATGCACCGCTGACACCCAAGCCGCACCGCAGGTGCGCCCCATGGATTTTTTCGGTTAAACCCAACCAAACTCAGGGAAAACTGCATGAAACTGACCGCTTCTATCTTCAAAGCCTATGACATCCGAGGTGTCGTCCCCAGCACGTTAAACGCTGAAGTGGCGCAAGGTTTAGGGCGTGCCTTTGGCACCGTGGCGCTGCGCGAAGGCCAAACCAAAGTGGCGGTGGGGCGCGACGGCCGCTTGAGCGGATCCGATTTAAGCGCTGCCCTGATGCGTGGCCTGGTTGATGCGGGGGTGGAGGTCATTGACATTGGCCTGGCCACTACGCCCATGCTTTACTTTGCGGCTCACACGCTGGCCACCAGCGGCATTCAGGTCACGGGCAGCCACAACCCCAAAGACTACAACGGCTTCAAAATGGTGCTGGCCGGACGTGCCATTTATGGTGACGAGATTCAAAACCTGCGCTGCATCATGGAAGCCGAGTCGTGGCAACTGTGCGCCGGCGGGCACATCACCCGTGTGGATGTGCTGGCTGATTACACCGCCCGCATTGTGGGCGACATCAAGCTAGCGCGCCCCATGAAAATTGTGGTCGACAGTGGCAACGGCATTGCTGGCGCGTCTGCCCCCGGCATTTTGCGTGCCATTGGTTGCGAGGTGACCGAGCTGTTCAGCGAAGTGGACGGCAACTTTCCCAATCACCACCCCGACCCCAGCAAGCCCGACAACCTACGTGATGTGATGGCCGCCTTGAAAGCGGGTGATGCCGAGCTGGGCTTGGCTTTTGATGGCGATGGCGACCGCCTGGGGCTGGTCACCAAAGATGGCCAAACCATCTACCCTGACCGCCAAATGATGTTGTTTGCAGCCGATGTGTTGCAGCGTGTGCCGGGCGGCACCATTTTGTTTGACGTGAAATGCTCGCAGCGCCTGGCGCCAGCCATTGAAGCTGCCGGTGGCGTGCCATTGATGTTCAAAACTGGCCACTCGCTCATCAAAGCCAAGATGAAAGAAATCAACGCCCCTCTGGGCGGCGAGATGAGTGGCCACGTGTTCTTTAAAGAGCGCTGGTATGGCTTTGACGATGGCACTTACGCCGCCTGCCGCCTGCTTGAAATTTTGAGCCGCCATGCCGATGCCAGTGCTGTGCTCAACGCCTTGCCCACCAGTTTTTCCACTCCAGAGCTGAATGTGAAATGCGCCGAAGGCCAGCCGCACACGCTGGTGGCGCAGCTGGTGGCGCAAGTTGCTTTTGCCGCACCGGCAACCGTCAACACCATTGATGGCCTGCGGGTGGACTGGCCAGACGGCTTTGGGCTGATTCGCGCCTCCAACACAACGCCCGTGCTGGTGTTGCGCTTTGAAGGCCACACCCCCGAGGCCTTGGCACGCATCCAGACCGACATGATGGCGCTGCTGCACCAAGTGCTGCCCGGTGCCGTGACCGACGAGGCCGCGCATTGAGTGTGAGCCTGCACCTTTGGTGCGCTTGGGTCTTGGATGTGTTAATTTGAAAATTCTGATTGTCAAACTCTCCTCGTTGGGGGATGTGGTGCATGCCATGGCCGCGGTGCAAGACATCGTGCGCGAACGCCCTGGCGTGCAGATTGACTGGGTGGTGGAGCGTGGCTTTGTGCCGCTGGTGCGCCGCTGCAAAGGGGTGCACCGTGTCATTGCGTGCGACTTGCGGCAGTGGCGCAAAACCCTTTTCAGCGCTGCCACACGGCACGCCTGGGCACTGTTCAAAGCCGAGCTGCAGCAAGAGCGCTACGACGCAGTGCTAGACCTGCAAGGCTTGACCAAGTCCGCCCTGGTGTCCTGGCTGGCACACCTGGCGCCGCAAGGCAAGCGCTATGGCATGGCCAACCAAACTGAAGGGTCGAGCTTTGAAGCCCCCGCGCGCTGGGTGGCAGACGTGGCTATCACGCTGCCCGCGCACAGCCACGCTGTCACCCGCGCCCGACTGCTGTGCGCCAAGGCGCTGCGGTATGAATTGCCTTTTGACATGCATTTCGGGCTGTTAGCGCATGTGAATCAAGCGCCAGCAGCTATCAAAAACATTGCATTCAAACGCGGTTTGCGTGGCATGGTGGCGCTGGTGCATGGCACCTCTCGGGCAGACAAAGAGTGGCCGCTGGCCTGTTGGCGCGAGCTGGCGCAGCGCTTGAATGTGGCCGGTTTTGGTGTCGCCTTGCCGCATGGCAGCTCGGCAGAAGAGCAGGTAGCGCAGACCATTGCGCATGACTTGGAACACGCCCAGGTGTGGCCGCGCTTGGCGCTGGACGGTTTGACCGACGCGCTGGCCACCTGCACCGGGGTGATCGGGGTCGACAGTGGTCTGAGCCACATGGCCGTGGCGCTGGCTTTGCCGCATGTGCAAATTTACAACTTCGACACCGCCTGGCGCACCGGCCCGCTGCCGCCCGCCGAGCCAGACGCACCCATGTTTCAGGCCGCCGTGTTTGCCCAGCCTTGCCCCAGCGTGGACGCGGTCTGGCAGGCTTGGCAAGCCGTGCTGAATGCCTAAGGGCTTTTCATGATGCGCTGGCTTTACTCGGGCTTGATGCGGCTGGCGCAGCCGTTGCTCAAACGCAAGTTGCTTCGGCGCAGCCAGCAAGAACCGGGCTATGCCAAAGATATTCCAGAGCGCTTTGGCCATTACGCCCAAGCCGTGCCGCTGCATGCAGGCGCCACGCTGTGGCTGCATGCGGTGTCGTTGGGTGAAACCCGTGCCAGCGCAGCACTGCTGGCGGCTTTGCGCGCGCAGTTGCCCAACCTGCGGCTGGTGTTGACGCACGGCACTGCAACCGGGCGCGCCGAGGGGCAGAAGCTGCTGCAACCCGGCGACCTGCAAGCCTGGCAGCCGTGGGACACACCTGCGGCGGTGCAGCAGTTTTTGAGCCATTTCAAGCCAGACATGGGCATCTTGATGGAAACTGAGGTCTGGCCCAACCTGGTGGCGGGTTGCCAACGGCTGGGCGTGCCGCTGGTGCTGGTCAACGCCCGTTTGAGCGACAAGTCTTTGCGCCAAGCGCAGCGGCTGGCTTGGCTGGCGCGCTCAGCCTTTGCCGGCTTGACGGCGGTCTGGGCGCAAACGCCGGCCGATGCCGCGCGCTTGCAGTCGCTTGGTGCCAAGGTGACTGGCGTGCTGGGCAATTTGAAGTTTGATGCCCAGGTCAACCCCACACAGCTTGCCGCTGGCCGCTCCTGGCGCAACGGCAGCGCAAGGCCGGTGGTGATGCTGGCCAGTTCGCGCGCGGGCGAAGAACTGGCGCTGCTTGAAAATTTGAAGCATTTTAGGCCTCTAGCGCTTATGGATAAAGCGCGAACAGCTATAAATAATGTAGTAAATGAAGTGCAGTGGTTGATCGTTCCGCGCCACCCACAGCGCTTTGAGGAAGTGGCAGAGTTGATTCAGGCACATGGTTTTGAGCTGCAACGGCGCACGGCTTGGCCAGATGCTGGGCCACCGCCCGCATCTGGCCATGAGATTTGGCTGGGTGACTCGCTCGGCGAAATGGCGCTGTATTACGGCTTGGCCAACGTGGCCTTGTTGGGTGGCAGCTTTGCGCCGTTGGGCGGTCAAAATCTGATTGAGGCAGCTGCATGCGGCTGCCCGGTGGTGATGGGGCCGAGCACCTTCAACTTTGCTGAAGCGGCAGAGCAGGCGCTCTTGGCGGGTGCGGCAAGCCGGGTCAAAGACATGGCTGAAGCCGTGCAGACGGCAGTTCACCTTGCCCAATCCCCCACTGAGCTGGCACGCCGGGTGCAAGCCAGCAGCGATTTTTTTGAAGCCAACCAGGGCGCGGTGCAGCGCACCGCCAGCGCCATCAAGGCGCTGCTGTAAAGGCTATTTGGCCAGCAAAGCGTTCACGGCGTTGAGGTCATCGGCCTTGAGCGTGCCGTTGGCTTGGCGCAAGCGCAAGCTGCCCAGCAACACGTCGTAGCGGGCTTTAGCCAGCTTGGCTTGGGTGTTGTAGAGGGCGGTTTGGGCGTTGAGCACGTCAATGTTGATGCGCACACCCACTTGGTAGCCCAGCTTGGTGGCATCGAGTGCGCTTTGGCTTGAGGCTTGTGCGGCCTCCAGCGCCTTGACTTGACCCAAGCCAGACTCCACCCCAAAGTAAGCGGTGCGGGTGGCCTGTGCCACGGCACGTTTGGCGGCCTCTACATCACTGCGAGCTTTGTCTTCAAGTGCCAGGGTTTCTTTGATGCGGTTTTGGGTTGCGTGGCCGGCGAACAAGGGCAGGTTCAGACTCACGCCGACCGTGGCGACGTTGGTGCGGTAGTCGAGCAAGGTGTTGCTTGAGCCGTTGTTTTGGGTCACGCTGTAGCCTGCCGTCAAGTCCACTGTGGGCAAGTGGCCAGATTGGGCTTTTTGGGTTTCAAGTTGAGCCACTTCCAGCCCCAGCTGCGCTTGCCGAACAGTGGGGTGGTCTTGTTCAGACTGCGCCACCCAGTGCGCTACGTCTTGCGGTGCCACCGGGGCAATATGCACCGGGCTGGCCAAAGGCAAAGGCTGGGCATTGGTTTTGCCGGTGAGCTGATCCAGCGCGATTTTCTTGACCCGCAAATCGTTTGAAGCGGCAATTTCTTGCGCCAGCACCAAGTCATATTGCGACTGGGCTTCGCGCGTGTCGGTGATGGTGGCGGTGCCCACTTCAAAGTTGCGTTTGGCCGAGGCCAGTTGCTCTGCCACTGCGGCTTTTTGCGCTTGTACAAAGGTCAGGTTGTCAGCCGCAGCCAGCACGTCAAAGTAAGCCTGGCTCAAGCGCACGATCAAATCCTGGTCTGCGGCCAACAGGGCGGCTTGCGCCACATCAACAGACTTTTTGCCCTGCTCGGCGGTGGCCTTGTTGAAGGGACGAAACAGGGGTTGGCTGGCGCTGAGGGTGATGTTTTGGTTGCCATAACCACCACGGTCAAAGGCTGGCACATCACTGGACAGATTGACCCGGTTGGCCCCCATGCTCAGGTTGGCGCTGGGCAGCAGCAAGGCCTTGCTTTGCTCGGCTTTGGCCAGGTTGGCATCAAAAAACAGTTTGGCAGATTGGTAGCTGGCATCAAAACTGCGCGCAGCGTCATACAACGCCACCAGGCTTTGCGCATGCGCAGGCAGAACAAAAGCGGCCGACAAAGCCAATGACACAGGCAATAAACGCAGTTTCATGATGGGTAGGTACAAAGTAAAAAAAACAACACCGGCTCAGTAGCGTGGCACGCTGGGGTCTAGCTCGGACGACCAGGCGTTGATGCCACCTGCCACATTGGCCACATGTTTGAAACCACGGGCTTTGAGAAAGTTGGCCACTTGCATGCTGCGTCCGCCGTGATGGCACAGGCAGGCCACGGGTTGATGGGGGTCGAGTTCGCTCAAGCGGGGCGGAATCACGCCCATGGGGATGGTGATGAGCTCAAAACCGTCGGCCTTGATGCTGGCGGTTTGCAGCTCGGAGGGCTCGCGAACGTCAAGCACTACCGGATTGCCGTGGCCGCGCACGGACTCAAGCCAGTCTTTGAGTTGCAGGGGTCGAATGTGTTGAACCATGATCAGAATTGAAAGGCAGACGGTTGTGGGAAATGAGCCAAGCGTGGGGCGTTGTCGTCCCACTTCTGGGTGACAGTGAAATTGGTTTCACTGGTGCGGGTGATAAGCTGGGCGTGCATGATGGGCTCTTCACCCACAATGCCCACCAGACGACCGCCGACTTTGAGCAAGTCAAGCAAGTTTTTGGGTACTTCTGCCACCGAGCCACCCAGCACAATCACATCAAACGGGGCGTCGGCCGGGGTGCCTTTGGCACCATCGGCCAAGCGCACTTCCGCGTTGTGCACACCGGCACGTTGCAGGTTGGCGCGCGCCATGTCGACCAATTCGGGGTTGATTTCAAGCGAGATCACACGTTGTGCCTGGCGCGCCAAGATGGCGGTCATGAAGCCGGTTCCGGTGCCAATTTCGAGCACTTTGTCGGTGGCTAGGGCAGCAGCGTCTTGCAGCAAGCGCGCTTGCACACGGGGTGGCAGCATGCTTTGCCCACCGGGCAGGGCGATGGCCATGTCAACAAAGGCCAAAGATTTTTGCGCCAGCGGCACAAAGTCTTCACGCTTGACCAGGCTCAGCAGCTCCAGCACAGCATCGTCAGACACGTCCCAGGGGCGAATCTGTTGCTCAATCATGTAGTAGCGGGCTTGTTCTACGTCTTGCAAGTTCATTTTGGTACTCCAGGGGGTATGTTAACTGTAGTTTCTGATTTTACCTGCCACGGTCTTCAACTCGGCTCGGTAGATTGGGCTGCGGGTGCGGGTTTGCGCCAGAATTTGCCCAGCCATTGCGCCAGATCATCCATGAAGCAATACACCACAGGCACCACCACCAGCGTCAACAGCGATGAAGTGATGACCCCGCCAATGACCGCCTGGCCCATGGGGGCACGCATCTCAGAGCCTTCAGACAAAGCAAACGCCAACGGCACCATGCCAAAGATCATGGCCAGCGTGGTCATCAATATGGGGCGCAGTCGCACGCGCGCCGCTTGTAACAAGGCTTCTTGGCGCGGCATGCCTTCGGCCTGGGCGCGAATGGCAAAGTCCACCAACAAAATAGCGTTTTTGGTCACCAGCCCCATCAACATCACCACGCCAATGACGGAAAACATGGAGAGTGTGGAGTTGAACATCATCAGCGCCAGCACCACGCCAATCAGCGTCAGGGGCAGGGCGGTCATGAGCGCCAGCGGTTGCAAAAAGCTCTTGAACTGGCTGGCCAGCACCATGTAAATAAAGATCACCGCCATGGCCAGCGCAGACACGGCATACGCAAAAGCTTCAGCCATGTCCTTGACCGAGCCACTGAATTTGTAGCTGTAGCCCGGCGGCATGGCAATGCTGTCCATGGCGGTTTTGATATCGGCTGACACTTCACCGGCCGAGCGGCCAGACACGTTGGCGGTGATGGCCACTTCGCGCGTGAGGTCGCGCCGGTTGATCTGGTTGCTGCCACTGGATTCAACAATGTCAGCCACTTGGTCGAGCCGCACCACACGGGCACTGCCATCAGCTTGCAGCCCCACGGTAAAGGGCAGGGTGGCCAGGTCTTGCGCTTGGTTGCGGGCGTTGGGCTCCAGGCGCACGTTGACATCATAGGTTTGGTCATCCGGGGCACGCCAGTTGCCAACGGTTTGGCCAGCCACCAGGGTGCGCAGGCTGGTGCCGATTTGTGCCACGCTCAAGCCCAGGTCGGAGGCCAGGTCGTTTTTGATGTGAACATCCAGCGTGGGTTTGTTGGGTTTAAGGGTGGAGTCAAGGTCAACCAACCCAGGGATTTGGTGAATTTTGTCGTGGGCGAGCTGGTTCAGGCGCGCCAGTTCACCCATGTCCGCACCTTGAATGGAAAACGAAATTTGCTTTTGCCCACCCACTGGGTCGACCAACCCGACGTGGGTGACGGTGATGCCCGGCACCGCCCGCAGGCGCTGGCGCAGCACCGTGGACATGGCATCCACATTGCGGCTGCGCAATTGGCGGTCGACCAGGCGGATGTATACATTGGCGTAAATTTTGCCCTGCGCGTTGCCGGTGTTGAGAGTGGTCAAGGTGTAGTTGACCTCAGGAAACGAGCGAATGATGGCCTCCACCTGGCGCGCCCGGGCTTCAGTCACCTCCAGCGACGAGCCCACCGGGGTGTTGAAGGTGAGGTTGGTTTCAGAAAAATCAGACTTGGGCACAAACTCGGTGCCCAGCAGTGGCACCAGCCCCAGGCTGGTGACAAAAATGACCAAGGCCAGCGCTACCGTGCTCAACTTGTGCCCCAGCGCCCAGCGCAAAATGCTTTGGTACAGGTCGATCAGTGCGTCCGTGCCCAGGTCAAACAAGCGGGTGACGCGGCCAATGGTTTTGTCATAAAAGTTTCGCGGGGCATGGTGCTGGCCATGGGCTTCAATGCTGGGGTCGTGCCACAGGCTCGACAACATGGGGTCGAGCGTGAAGCTGACAAACATCGAGATCAGCACCGCCGCCACAATGGTCAGGCCAAACTCATGGAAAAACTTGCCAATGATGCCGCCCATGAAGCCAATCGGCAAAAACACCGCCACGATGGACAGGGTGGTGGCCAGCACAGCCAGGCCAATTTCGCCAGTGCCGTCGAGCGAGGCATTGAAAGCGCTTTTGCCCATTTGCACATGCCGCACAATGTTTTCACGCACCACAATGGCGTCGTCAATCAGCAGCCCTACGCACAGGCTCAAGGCCATCATGGTGATCATGTTGATGGTGAAGCCCAACAGGTTCATGAAGAAAAATGTGCCAATCAGCGCAATCGGTAGCGTCAGCCCCGTGATGACGGTCGAGCGCCAGGAGTTGAGAAACAAAAAAACTATCAATATAGTGAGCAACGCGCCTTCAATCAAGGTTTGCCGCACGTTGGCCACCGAGACCCTGATTTGGCGGGAGCCGTCAGTGATTTGCGTCAGCTTGACCCCGGGTGGCAATTGTTTTTGAATCTCTTTCAGCGCCGCGTTAAGGCCATCGACCACGGCAATGGTGTTTTCGTCTTGTGACTTTTGCACATTCAAGAGCAGCGTGCGCTGGCCGTTGTAAAGCGCCAGACTTTCAATTTCTTGCTCGCCATCGCTGACCCGCGCAAGCTGGTTGACCCGCACCGGTGCGCCGTTTTTGCGGCTCACGATGATGCGGCCAAAGTCTTCGGGGCGCTGCACCCGTGCCGCGATTTGGATCACCCGGTCTTGCGCGCTGGAGCGAATGCTGCCCACCGGGTAGTCCTGATTTTCATTGCGCACGGCGGTCACCACTTGCTCGGGCGTGATGCCAAAGGCCTCAAGCGCCTGGGGGTTGAGGTAGATGTTGATCTCGCGCTTGTTGCCACCCACCAGCGCCACCGAGCCCACGCCACGCACGTTTTCCAGGCGCTTTTTCAGGGTTTGCTCGGCATAGTTGGTCAGCTCCACCGCATTCAGGGCGGTGCCGGTGCTGGCATCAGGCAACACGGCAGCTGACCAGATGGCACGGCTACTGGGGTCAAAGCGCATCACCCGGGGCTCCTTGACCTCGGTGCGCAGTGTGGGGCGAATGGCTGCCACTTTTTCACGCACATCGTCGGCGGCTTTGCGGCCATCCATGTGCAGGCCAAATTCAATGATCACCACAGACTGGTTCTCGTACGAGCGCGATGTCAGGGCATTGATGCCGGCAATGGCATTGACCCCCTCTTCGATTTTTTTGGTGACTTCGCTTTCCACAATTTCGGGCGAGGCGCCGGGGTAGTCGGTGCTGATCACCACCACCGGAAAATCAATATTGGGAAACTGGTCAACTTGCAGGCGCTGCAGGGAAAACAGCCCCAGCACCACCAAAGCCAGCATGATCATGGTGGCAAACACCGGGTTGTGGAGGCTGACGCGGGTGAACCACATTCAGCGTACTCCTGTGCTGGCAACTTGCACCAGCGTGCCCGCACGCAAACTGCCCACTTGGCTGGCAATGACCTGGCTGCCCTCTGCCACGTCCGATACAGCCACCATGGTTTGCCCCTCAAATTCGCCACGGACGCCGAGAGCCACTGGGGTGTGCACGACCTTGCCCTGGGCAATGAGCTGCACATAGGGTTGCGGTTTGTCGGTGCGCACTGCGGTCAACGGCAAGGCCAAGGCTTGTGTGCTGCCCACATGCAGCTTGCCTTGGGCAAACATGCCATGGCGCAGTGGCGTATTGGGCGCTAAGGCCAGGTAAACCAACAGAGCCCGGCTGCCCAGGCTGGCGCTTGGGTTGAGGCGTGCCACTTTGGCGGCAAACGGCTGCGTGGAGCCCTCCACGCTCAGTTGCGCGTCTTGCCCCACTTTGACCCAAGCCGCATCAGCTGCGTTCACACTGGCGTCAAGTTCCAGCGACTGGTTGTTGACAAGTTCAAGCACCCGGGTGTCGATGGCCACGCGCTCGCCGTTTTGCACCAGCCGCTGCGAGATTTGGCCGCTGATGGATGCCCGCAGCAAGGTGTCGTCAAGCGCTTTGGTGGCCAGGTCAGCACTGGCTTGCAGGGCGGCCTGGTTGGCTTGCGCTGCGGCCAGGGTGGCTTGAGACGACTCCAGCGCAGTGCTGGAAATGAAGCCCTGTGCCACCAGTGCCCGGTTGTTGTCAAAACTGCGCTGGGCAATGTCTTGCTGGGCTTTGGCGGCCGCGACTTGTTGGCGCGCTTGGTTGAGCCGGGCTTGTGAGTCAGTGGGGTCGATGCGCGCCAGCACTTGCCCGGCGTGCACCGCGTCGCCTTCGTGCACGACCAGGTCGCGCAACTCACCGGGCACTTTGGCTTTGACCCAGGCGGTATTGACTGCCCGCACCGGCCCTGAGAGCTCAATGACTTGATTCAGCAGCAGGCTGCGCACCTGCACCACATCGGCCGCGTCCAGGCTGATGCTGACTTGGGTTTGTTGCGCCAGCTGTTGCGCCGCCAGCGCGGCTTGCTTGGCTTGGCGTGCCGAGAGGGTGCGCAGTGTGCCGGCGGCCAACAAGGCCAGCACCAGGCCAGCAGCGGCCCATTTCATCCAGGGTTTCATGGCAGGGTCTCCAGGGGCGTGTGGGGGTGATCGGGTGTCAAGGTAAAACCGTGTAGCAGCATGTCCAACTGGGCGTTCAGGTACAAGTGTGGGTCAAGCTGGGTAGCGCCACCGCAGCCGTTGCCCAGTGAGTGCTGCCACATGGCTAGAAACAGCATGGGCGCCAACACCAGCACCACGCCATAGGTCAGATCCATGGGGCGAAACTCTTGGCGCGCAATGCCACGCTGCAAAATGCGTTGAATCAAGGTGTTGCCGGGTTGGATGACTTCGTGCTCATAAAACTGCGCCAATTCAGGAAAATTTTGCGCCTCGCTCATCATCAGCTTGGGCAGACCGCTGGCTTTGGTCGAGCCAATGCGCTCCCACCAGCTGAACAAACAGTAGCGCAACATGTCAGGCGTGCTGCCTTCAAAGCGCTCAAATTCGTCGTTCCACTGGGCAAACCGGCCAGAAATGTTTTCACGCACCACCGCTTTGAACAGCTCTTCTTTGCTGGGGAAATACAAAAACAGCGTGCCCTTGGACACGCCAGCGCGCTTGGCCACGTCGTCCACCCGGGTGGCGGCAAAGCCTTTTTCCACAAACAAGTCCAACGCCGCGGCCAACAGCTCTGACGGGCGCGCGTCTTTGCGGCGCGAGTGGCGCGCTTGACTTTCAAGGCATGTGGGGGAGACAGGTGCAGAAAGTGGCATGAAATTAATGACTGATGGGTTAGTAATTTAACTTTGTCACTTGAATTTGTCAATTTCCCCAGCCTGAAAGCCATCCAGATAAAAGGTCAATTTCTGCCCGCTAGCATCAGGGTTGATCGCCAATGACCCCCAAAAAGGAGAACTCTGATGAACCCAAATTTAGAAACCCTGACCCTCGGCGGTGGTTGCTTCTGGTGCACGGAAGCCGTGTTTGTGCGCGCAAAAGGTGTGCTGGATGTCGAGTCTGGCTACTGCAATGGCGACACGTTTCACCCCAGCTACGAACAAGTGTGCAGTGGCAGCACGGGTCATGCCGAGGTGGTCAAGCTCAGCTATGACCCCAGGCACATCAGCACCCGTGAAATTTTGGAAATTTTCTTTGTGATACATGACCCCACCACACTCAACGCCCAGGGGCATGACCATGGCACGCAGTACCGCAGCGGCATCTACTTCAGCACGCCAGCACAACAAGCGGTGGCCAACGCATTGATTGAAGAGCTCACGCAAAGCCGTGCCTATGCGCGCCCCATCGTCACTGAAGTGCTGCCGCTGAGCAATTACTGGGCGGCCGAGGCCTACCACCAGAATTACTTTGAGCAGCACCCCAATCAGGGTTACTGCATGGCCGTGGCCGCCCCCAAAGTGGCCAAATTTCGACAAACCTTTGCCCGTTTGGTGCGCGACTAACAGCCTATTGAACTTTCGCAAGCACCGGCGCGGTTGACTGGTTTGACTGCGACCGCGTCAAGCCTTGCGTTTTGGTGCGGCTGGTTTGACAGAGGCCACAGGTGTGTCGAGTGACGCAGTCAGATCTCGCGCAAGCCCAATCACCCGATCTGGGTCTGCGCCCAGCGTGCCCATCAAAAACTCGATGATTTCAGAGCGTGGATTGGCCAAGGTGGGCTCGATCATCATCACGGCGGCAGACACGGCCAGTGCGTGTTCGCGGCTGGTTTGGTCTGGCAACAGTTGCTCCAGGGCATTGAGTGCTTCAATCGGTGCCACGGCAGTCATGCGGGCTTGCTGTTTCAGCAGTTTGGCCCAGTTGATTTGCCCCTTGCCGCCCGTTGTGGTGCTGGGCAATTGCGCCAGCAAGCGTGCCAAGCGCAGACTGCGCCGCTCAAACGCACCAATCGACACCATGCCCGCCAGCACAATGCGGCACACGCCCTCGGCAAAACCGCCTTCGGTGATGTGTTGCAACGCCGCCGCACGCTGCTTTTCAAGCTCGCCCAAAGCCCAGTCATGCGCTACCTCGGCGTCTGGCGTGGCGGGTTTGAACAGCGCACCCAAGCCCTGGGGACCCAACACCAGCCGCGTCCATTGCACCACCGATGCATCGCGCTGGTCTCTGAACTGGTTGAGTGCGGCGCTGATGCCAGCAGCAGCTTTTGTCTCAAGCTCGCGCAACGGGTGGTCGTCTGCCACCTGCACCCGATGCGTGCGCGCTTGCTCGGCCATGCTACGAATCAGCGGCGCCCATGGCAGCTGGTCAGACATCAACTGGCGCTGCAGGCGCAAGGTGTGTTGTTTGCCCAAGGCATCGGCCAGCGCGCGCGGCACGGCCAGTTGCAGCATGGGGCGCAGCCAGGTTTTGTAAAGCTGGGCGTTGAGCTCAGAGACCTGGCTGAGGGTTGAAAACAGCGCTTCCTCGTCGCGGCCTTCGGGGTTCAGCGCGGCAATGTCGGCCATGGTGCGGTGCTCGTAGTGCACGCTGTAGTCACCGGGTTCAAGTTCTTCCCAGCGCTGGTGGTCAATGCCGGCTTTGGCCACCAGCTTCATCTCATACAGACCGGGTGGCAGGCTCTCGATCACATCCAGCGAGGTGACCAGCTGGTCATGCTCTTTGCGGGCAATCTCGCCACCGACAAAAATGCCCAAGTGCCCCACGCTTTCATGCAGCACATAAACAATGGTGCGCCCGGCCGCGGCAATGGCACGCTCGTCGCCCCAGGTGTCAATGATCCAGTTCAGCGCTTGTGGCGGCGGTGTGATGTTGTCCCCCCAACTGGCAAACACCACCACGGGCGCGGTGATGTGGCGCAGGTTGATGGCTTGCTCGCCCGCCATCACCGCACCGCGTGCCAGGCGGTTGCCAACAAACAGGTTTTCCACAATGCCCTCAATCTCGGCCGTGGTCATGCGGAAAAACCCGCCCCACCAGCGCTCAAATTCCAAAAACCGCTCGGCCTCGGTGTCGACATGGCGCCACAGGTTGTAGTACTTGTTCCAGAGCGTGTTGGCCGGGTTGAGGCGCTCAAAGTTGTCGACCAAATTCACCCCGTCAAAGCGGTTGGCACCCAAGTCACCGGTCAAAGAGGCCAACCATGAGCCGCCCAGGGTGGCTCCGGCGTAGCGCATGGGGTTGAGTTTGCTGCTGCCAGCCCAGTAAGACACTGGCGCGCCCATGATCATCAATGGGCCAAACAGCTCCGGGCGGCTGGCGTTGAGCGCCATCATGGCCCAGCCGGCCTGGCAGTTGCCAATGACCACTGGCTTGGCCTGACTTTGCGGGTGCCGCTCAATCACTTTTTCAAGAAACCTGGCCTCGGCATGCATCACCGTCCACAGCGTTTGGCTGTCGTGTGGCTCGGGGCGAAAAGTGACAAAGTACACCGTGTGGCCGGCACGCATGGCCACACCCACCTCAGAGTCCAGCTTGAAGCCGCCAATGCCCGGCCCATGCCCGGCACGCGGGTCAACCACCACCACCGGGCGAGCGGCAGGGTTGACGGCATAGTCTGGCGGGGGCACCAGCCGCAACAGCGCGTAATTGCACGGGTCGGGCAGGGTGGCACCGTCCAAAATCACCTCGTGCTCAAATTTAAGCAGCGGCGGCGTGCCTTGGTTCAGGTGCTCCAGGTAGTTGTTGCCGCGATCCAGCAGGGTGTCCAAAAACAAAAAAGTGCGCTGCACGGCGTCGGTGAAATAGTCTGGGCTTGGGGTGGTCATAAAGTGCTTTGGGTGCGAGTTGATTCGTGCTGAAGGGTCATGATAGAACGGTCACTCTGGTTTTTTGGGTTGCGCTGCAACAAATTGGCTTGCCCATTGATCTGAGGCAAGCAACATGTTGTTTTCAGCCGGCTGCCAAAGGGCGGCTGACATAATGAATCGTGTACTTTTTTACCGCCTCCAAGCGTTTTTTTTATGGACATCCAAAGCCTGATTGACCAGCCTGGCAAATTGCCAACCATCCCCAAAGTGGGTCAACAACTCATCGCCAGTTTCAGTTCTGAAGACGTGTCGGTGGGAGAGATTGCCAACCAATTGTCAGCCGACCCAGCGCTCAGTGCCAAGCTGTTGCGGCTGGCCAATTCGGCTTATTTTCATGTCTCGCGCACCATTGGCACGGTTGACGCTGCCTTGCAAATGCTGGGTTTTGTGATGGTGCGCAATTTGGTGCTGGGCAACAGCATGGCCGCCGCTTACAAGCACCTCCAAGGCATCGACTTGCAGCAGTTTTGGCGCTACAACCTCTACACCGCGTGTTCGGCGCGCTGGTTGGCGCACCGGGCCGATTTCAACTCCGACCTGGTGTTCACGCTGGGACTGATGCACGGCCTAGGCCAACTTCAAATGCACGCGGTCATGCCGCAAGCGGTGGCACCGTTGAACCAGCAATGCCATGTGCTCGATGCCACCCGCCCCGCGCTTGAGCAGCAACACTTTGGCTTTGACTTCACCCAGGTGTCGGCCGAGCTGGCACGGCTATGGCATTTTCCGCAAGCCTTGACCGATGCCTTGGCGCATGTGGCAGACCCATTGGCTGCACCCGAATTTTCTGAAGCTGCGGCTTGGGTGCACATGGGCGCTTGGCGTGCCCGCTGCGAGGTGCTGGGCTTGAACCCAGAGCTGCAAGCCGCCACTTACCCGGTGGCGGTAGGGCACCGCTTGCACTTGGATTCTGGCTGGACGGGGGTGCTGGCCAACCACCT
Organism: Rhodoferax sp.; assembly: GCF_028715765.1. Lineage (GTDB taxonomy): Bacteria > Pseudomonadota > Gammaproteobacteria > Burkholderiales > Burkholderiaceae_C > Rhodoferax. The sequence continues at coordinate 15,059 of NZ_JAQURE010000032.1, read as the reverse complement.
GCCGCAAGACGAGTCGAGCTTGATGCCACCGCTGCTGGAGCTCACTGAAGGGTTGGAGGCGATGTTTGAATAGTTGTAAGCTTTTTATGCCTCTAGCGCTTATGGAATAAGCGTAAGTTGCTCTTATAAACAGAGCAAATATGCTTAGTTTTTGCGCATACCAGCTGCCAATTGCGTCACATTGTGGTGCATCATTTTGAGGTAAGTGTCGGCCACGCCACCGGGTGCTGACAGCGCGTCTGAATACAGTGTGGCACCCACGCTCACACCCGCGTCTTGGCTGAGTTGCGTGATGAGTTTCGGGTTGCTCATGTTCTCCACAAACACCGCTTTGATCTTTTCGCGTTTGATCTGGCGGATGAGTTCAGCCACATGTTTGGCGCTAGGCTCGCTGTCGGTGTTCACGCCCTCTGGGGCCAGCATGGTGATGCCGTAACGCGCTGCTAGGTAGCCAAACGCGTCGTGTGAGGTAATGACTTTGCGCTGGGTCGGCGCAATCGCATCCAACTGGGCTTTGGCTTGGGCGTCAAAGTCTTGAAGCTGCTTGGCATACGCTGCTGCATTGGCTTGGTAAGTGGCGGCACCGCTGGGGTCGGCTTTGGCCAGACCGGCAGCAATGTTGGCTACGTACTGCACCACGTTGAGCGGGTTTTGCCAGGCATGGGGGTCGGTTTCAGCGTGGCCATGGCCGGGTTCGGTCGCCATCTGGCGCGGCTTCACGCCCTTGGAAGCCACCACGGTCTCACCCTGGTAGCCCGCTGATTTGGCCAGCTTTTGTGCCCAGGGTTCAAAGCTCAGGCCATTGACCACAAAGGCGCGCGCACCCAGCACGGTTTTGGCATCCGCTGGGCTGGGGGCAAATTCGTGTGCATCGGCATTCGGCCCGGCAAGCAGGGTGACCTTGACCCGCTCGCCGCCCACCACTTTCACCAGGTCGCCCAAAATGCTGAACGAGGCCACCACGGGCATGGGCTCGGCCGCGTTGGCTTGGGTTGTGAACCAGCCACCGGCAGTCAGTGCAGACAAAGCAAACAGTTTGAGGGTGTTGCGTTTCATGCGTTTCCTTTTTTGGAGTTAAAAAACTAAGCCACCCGGTGGGGGCGTTTCAAGAGTTGCGGCAACCAGCCACCGGGCGATACCAGCAGCGAAAGCACATACAGCACACCGGCGCAGCCAATGATGGTCGGACCGCTCGGAGTGTCTTGGTGGTACGAAATCAGCAGGCCGGCCACGCCAGCGATAGCCGCTTGCGCGCTGGCGTTGAGCAGTTGTGCGGGCAAGCTTTCATGCCACAGCCGGGCGGAAACCGCGGGCAGCATCATCAAGCCGACCGCCATCAACGTGCCCAGGGTTTGAAACCCCGCCACCAAGTTCACGACCACCAGCATCAAAAACAGTTGCTGCCACACCCACGGGCGGCTGCCCTTGGAGGCGGAAGCGGCCGCCAAAAACAAAGGGTCAAAGCTTTCCAGCACAAAGCCTCGGTAAAAAGCAGCCAGTGTCAGCAGGCTGACGCTGGCCACCCCAGCCACCAACAGCAAACCGGGCTCATCCACCCCGAGTGCGCTGCCAAACAAGATGTGCAGCAAATCCAGCTGGCTACCCTGGCGCGAGATCAGCATCACACCCACGGCCAGTGCCAGCAAGTACATGGCGGCCAGGCTGGCATCTTCTTTGAGTGCCGTGGCGCGGCTGACCACGCCCGCAACCGCCGCCACCAGCAACCCTGCCACCACCCCGCCAAGCGCCATGGCTGGCAGCGACAAACCAAACAGCATGAAGCCCACTGCCACCCCGGGCAGCACCGCATGGGTCAGCGCATCGCCCAGCAGACTCATGCGCCGCAGCGTCAAAAACACCCCCAGTGGCGCGGCACTGACGGCCAGCGCCAGCGTGGCCACCAGCGCGCGGCGCATGAAAGCGAATTCGGCAAAGGGGGCCACCAACGCATCCCATGCAAACTGCCACAGTTCGGTCATGCCAGCACCTCGTCGTTGTGGCAAATGTCAGCCGTGTCGTCCCAAGCCTCGGCCAGGGCACGGGCGCGCTGCACATTCGGTTCTGTCAACACTTGTGCGGTCGGCCCCCAGGCCACCAGCTCACGTGCCAGCAGCACGGTTTGGTCAAAGTGGGCATGTACTTGCGCGTCGTCATGCAGCACGGCAATCACGGTGCGGCCTTCGGCCTTCCATTGGTGAATCAAGTCCAGCAATGCAGCAGTGGTGCGCGCATCCATGGCGTTAAACGGCTCGTCGAGCAAGATCAGTTGCGCGTCTTGCAGCAGCAGGCGGGCAAACAGCACGCGCTGAAATTGCCCGCTCGAGAGCGACCCCACCGCCCGGCGCTCAAAGCCCGCCAGCCCCACGGTGTGGATGGCGGCATCGGCACGGGCTTGCAGGCTGCGGCTGATGCCCCCCATGACGCCCACGCTGCCCCAGGCACCCAGCAGCACGCAGTCGCGCACTTGCAGCGGAAAACTGCGGTCGATCTCGGTCATTTGCGGCAAGTAAGCGATGCGTGCGCGGGGTGTGTCAGTGCGCACCTGCCCCCCGGCGGGCTTGAGCAGCCCCATGATGCTTTTGAGCAGTGTGCTTTTGCCCGAGCCATTGGGCCCCATCACGGCGGTCAGCGCGCCAGCCACAAACTGGCCGCTGATGTGGTGCAGGGCAGGGTGTTGGCGGTAGCTGACCGTCAGGTTGTCCACCGCTACCACAGCGCAACTCCACCATTTGCCCACCACACCGCCAACCACAGCACCAGCACCACGGGCAGCACGCTGGCCACCCGCAGCCAGGCGGGCCAAGCCAGCACGCTGCGGCCAAGGTCTGCGTTGTCATGATGCGGGGTGGTCAAAAAAGCGGGGTGATCAGGCGCATGGCGGTGTGCAGTGTGCGCTTGCATGGCGTTTGAAGGCGCTGGCGCGGCCGGTGTGGATGGGGTCATGGAAATGTGTGGAAAGGGGGATGTTGGTGCAATAATGCAACTGAATTGCGGTATAGTTTATCGCAACTCAGTTGCAATAACAGTTGTGCCACCTGATTTTTTGTTTTGTTAAACCACCATGCCCACCCCAACCCGCGCCAAATCATCTGACCCGATGGATGTCTTGTTGTCCGCTCACGGACTGCGTTGCACGTCGGCGGCGCGGCTTGTGCTGGGCTGGCTGCTGGCGCACCCTGACACCAGTTACACCCATGCCCAGTTGCAAACCGCGCTGCAAGCCGGTGATGTGGCGGGCGCTGAAGGTGCGGCACTTGACCGTGTCACCCTTTACCGCCTGATTGACCGCCTGACGCAAGTGGGCTTGCTGCTGTGCCGGGTGGACGCGCAGCGCGTGCGCCGCTACCAGGCCATGCCCGCCAGCGTGCACGCGCTGCCGCACTTTGAGTGCCAAAGCTGCCACCGCGACAGTCCGCTGCTGGGCACGCTGCAAGGCAATGCACTGGATCTGGAAGTAGCTGCGCAAAGCGCCTTGCAAGCCCTGCAAGCGTTGGGCTACCAGGGGCTGAGCCTGGATTTGGCCGTGCGCGGCGTGTGTGCAGACTGTGCCTCAGCGGTGTCACCTGAGGCAAATGCAGCACTCGCACAGGCGCCAGCAAACACGACTGCCCCACGCCGCACATCAAAGGCATCCGCATGATCCGCACCCACGCCCTCACGTTTGCCTACCCCCACAGCGCCACGATTCACTTCCCGGATGTGGATGTGCCGCAAGGCGCGGTGCTGTTGCTCAAAGGTGCTTCGGGCTGCGGCAAATCCACTTGGTTGGCGCTGGTGGCTGGGTTGGTGCGGCCAGCGGCAGGTCAGCTGGTGGTGGCTGGACAAGATTTGAATGCTCTGAATTCAGTAGCTTCTGACGCATGGCGGGCGGGCGCTATCGGCTTTTTACCGCAAAAATTGCATTTGAGTGCTGCATTGACCGTGGCGCAAAACCTGCAAGCCGCGCAGTGGGCGGCAGGCCGGGCGCAAGATGCATCCGCCATTGCCCAAGCGTTGTCAGCGCTGGGCGTGACCGAGCTTGCGCAGCGCAAACCCGCACAACTCTCGGGTGGCCAAGCCCAGCGGGTGGCCTTGGCGCGCGCTGTGCTGCTCAAGCCCCAAGTCATTCTGGCCGACGAGCCCACTGCCAGCCTGGACGACGAGGCCGCCACTGACGCCGTACAGCTGCTGCTGGCCACCGCGCAGCAACACCAAGCCACGCTGGTGATTGCCACCCATGACGCGCGGGTGGCCGCGCTCATGCCGGCGGGGCTGGTGGTGCAGCAGGTCAACTTTGTGCGCCCAACCCAGCCAGTGCCCGCTTGACACGCCACCCGGCTTGCGAATTTTTTTAAGCAAAATAGGCCTCTAGACCTTATGGATATTGCGTGAGTAGCTATCAAAATAAACACGTTAGGCACACTTCATGAAGACGATCTCGCTGGCCTGGACCTACCTCTGGTCGCGCCCTTTGGGTGCGGCACTGAACCTGCTGCTGCTCAGCCTGGGGCTGGCCTCCATCACCTTCTTGCTGCTGGTCTCCAACCAACTCAACAAAGCCTTTGAGCGCGACCTGCAAGGCATTGACGTGGTGGTGGGCGCCAAGGGTAGCCCGATGCAGCTGATTTTGTCGGGCGTGTTCCACATTGATGTGCCCCCGGGCAACGTGCCCCTGAAAGCTGTACAAGCACTTCAAAAGCACCCGATGGTGGCTCAACTGATTCCGATCAGCCTGGGCGACAGTTTGCGCAGCTTTCGCATTGTGGGCACCTCGCACTACTACATCAGCCATTACCAGGCCAAGCTGGCGCAGGGGCAGCTGTGGACGCAGCCAATGCAGGTGGTGCTGGGGGCTACCGTGGCGCGCAAACTGGGGCTGGCCTTGGGGCAGACCTTTGTTGGCACACATGGCCTGGGCGAAGGCGGGCATGTGCACGGTGACAGCACCTACACCGTGGTGGGCATCCTCGCGCCCAGTGGCAGCGTGCTTGACCGCTTGATCTTGACCGACACCGCCTCGGTCTGGAAGGTGCATGAAGACTACACCGCCGTGGACGACGAAGATCGCCAGATCATGATGGACGAACGCGAGCTCACCATGGCCTTGATCACCTACACCTCGCCCTTGGCGGCGGTGAGTTTTCCGCGTTTTGTGAACACCAGCACCGAGATGCAGGCCGCCGCCCCAGCCCTGGAAATCACCCGGCTACTGAGCATGCTGGGTCTGGGCACCGATGTGTTGCGCGCCTTTGCTGGGGTGCTGCTGCTCACAGCGGGCTTGAGCGTGTTCATTGCGCTGTGGAGTGCGGTGCGCGAGCGCCGGGGTGACTTGGCGCTGTTGCGCATGTTGGGCGCGCCGCCGCGCAAAGTGGCCGCACTGTTGTTGCTCGAAGCCCTGTGGCTGGGTGCATTGGCGGCTGTGCTGGGCGTGCTGGCCGGGCAGGGCATGGCAGCTGGTTTGGCCTGGTTGCTGCAACTGGACAACTCGTTGCTCATCGGCGGCATGGCCTGGCCAACTGAGCTTTGGGTGGTGCCCGCTGTGGCACTGGGGGTGTCGCTGGTGGCGGCTATTTTGCCGACGCTGGCGGCGTATCGTGTGAGTGTGTTGGCTCTTTTACAAGGAAAGTGATTGCTATGAAAATTCATATGAAGAATTGGACTCTAACCCTTATAGGTATTGCATCAGTAGCTATTTTTTCAGTAGCACATGCGGCGGAGCTTGATCAGGCTGCCAAAGAGGACATTGCCCGTCACCGGGTCATGGCCGTGGCGCATGAAAACGCCGCCAAGTGCCTGGAGGCAGGCAAAGCTGATGAGGTCTGCGAGAAACAATTGCAGCTGGAATGCAAGGGTGTTGCCATTGGCAAGTTTTGCGGCATGAAGCACCAGCATTAACATAACGAATTTCTTGAACTCTCAACTGCAACCTATGTCACTTTTGTCTGTTTTCACCCAGCTTGCACCGCGTCTTGGCCGTGGCGCAATGGCTTTTGGTTTGTCCGCGGTGGTGTGTGTTGCAGTGCTGCCGCTGCCAAGCCTGGCCCAGTTAAGCTCGCCCATTGCTGGTGGGCTGGCCGCTGGCAGCGGCCCAGGCGTGCACAGCCCCAACAGCCCTTTTGCACCACTGCCGCAACGCGCCGATGTGCTTCCCTGGACGCTGTTGACCGATGTCAAACTGCGTGACGGTCCCAAGGGTCCAAGACCGCGCTACAACCCAGAGCAACTGGCGCTCAATGACAAAACCCAGCGCATCCAAGGCTTCATGATGCCGCTGGAGCCGGGTGAAAAACAAAAGCATTTTTTGCTGACCTCAGTGCCCTTAACCTGCGCTTTTTGCACGCCCGGTGGGCCCGAGAGCATGGTTGAGGTTTACAGCAAAGACACCGTCAAATACACGCTGGAGCCGGTGGCGGTAGAGGGCAAGTTTTCTGTCATGGCGGATGACCCCTATGGCCTTTATTACCGTATCAAAGGTGCGGTGGTGGTCAAGTAAGTGGCTTTAAGGTTCCATCGTGCATCACGCTTTGCTGAATTATTTTGAAAAAATTTGATATTTATCAGCTTTATGCGTGCCGTGGCGTTGCATAGTTCAGCCAGTTTTTTTATTGGCTTTATCACTTACAAGGAATCTCATCATGAAAGCACTGCAAGACCTTTTTTCTACCGATTACGGCGTCATGAGCATCGTGGGCATCATCATGATGGTTGTTGGCATGGGTTGGGCCTATGTGGCGGTGAAGTCCAAAATGGCTGAGAGCGCCAAAAACGCGGGTCAGTAAGATTTTTAGGGGCATACGCCCCAGTTTTTGGCAGCCGTCATACGTCATTCGGCTGCTCACTTGTCAAAACTAAGGTGCCCCGCAACCCCACGCGGGCATCGCGCCTCGTTCATCCCCACGGTTATCCTTGCAGCATTTCTACCTTGATGCTGCGCCCATGACAAATCTGGTTTTTACATCCCTGCTGCCCGTGGTGTTGCTGGTTGCTATTGGTTCAGTAGCTGGTAGAGCAGGTTGGATAAGGGCTGAAGCCATTAAAGATCTCTCAAACTTGGTTTTTATGGTGCTCACGCCAGCGCTGCTGTTTCGCACCATGAGCACGGTGCACGTTGAGCAGCTCAACTTCAAACCCGTGGCGCTGTATTTTGTAGCGGCGCTGTTGCTGTTTGCTGCGGTGTTGAGCTGGCAAGGGCGTAACCAGCGTGCCGCTGTGTTGGCGCTGGGCGCCACCTTCAGCAACACGGTGATGATTGGCATCCCGCTGATTGGCCTGGCCTACGGCCAACCGGGGCTGGTGACGCTGTTTACCCTGATCTCGGTGCATGCCCTGGTGTTGCTGACGCTGGCCACGGTGGTGCTGGAGATGATCAGCGCACGCCAAGATCGCTTGCAAGGTGTGGGCGGGCAACGCCACATGGCGCTGACGGTGCTGGCGGCGGTCAAAAGCGGCATCATCCACCCGGTGCCTCTGCCTATTCTGTTGGGATTGCTGTTTGCCCAAACGGGGTGGGTGTTGCCTGAAGTGGTGGCAAAACCCCTGCTGTTGCTCGGTAATGCCGTTGCGCCGGTGGCTTTGCTGCTGGTGGGGGTGACCTTGTCTCAAGTGAACGTGGGGCCGCATCTGAAAAGTGCGCTGGGTATCAGCCTGCTGAAAAACTTGGCGTTGCCGCTGTTGGTGGCTGCCTTGGGGCTGGCCATGGGCATGCCCACCATGCCGCTGAGTGTGATGGTGGTCACCGCCGCCTTGCCCATGGGCGCCAATGTGTTTTTATTTGCCCAGCGCTACGAGGTGGCGCAAGAGCTGATCACGGCCAGCATGGCGGTGTCGACGGTGTTGGGCTTGCTCACCATCACGCTGGTGATGGGAGTGGTTGCGAGGGTACTGGTGTAGTGGCGCATTGATTCAAGTCAATTTAAAAATCAGGGTTTACCCTAAAATTCGACGCCAGTGATGGTTCGTCTCTCAAAAAGGTCAATCCATATGAATGCGTCTGCACCTCTCCCTCCAACCCCTTCAAGCGCCGATGCAGCAACTGCGCTAGATGCCGCCGTGCAAGCCCAGTTGTCCAAATTCAGCATGGGTTTGTCGCCTATTTCTTTGGCGCTGGCTTACTCAGACTGGTTGATGCACCTGGCAGTGTCGCCCGGGCGGCAACTGCAATTGATGCAACAGTGGGTCAACGCTGCAAGCCCTGACCCTGCAGCCAAGTCAACCGCGCTTGACGCAGATGCGCGCTTTGCTGACCCGGCCTGGCAGCAATGGCCTTTTAACCAACTGCGCCAAAGCTTCAAAGCCAGTGAGGACTGGTTGCGTGCGGCCACCCAGGTGCAGGGCTTGTCGGCACACCATCGGCATGTGGTGTCGTTTTTCAACCGTCAGGCGCTGGATGCCGTGTCGCCCTCAAACGGCTTGTTGACCAACCCGCAAGTGCTTGAAAAAGGCTTGGCCACCTTCGGGCAAAGCTGGTTCAAAGGGGCGCAGCAGTTTTGGCACGATGTGCTCACGCAGCCAACCAGCCGCCAGGCCGGTGCGGCTCACCTCAACCCCTTGCCCTATCAGGTGGGCAAAGATGTGGCAGTGACGCCCGGCAAAGTGGTGTTTCGCAACCATTTGATTGAGTTGATTCAATACACCCCCAGCACGCCCACCGTGTGGCCAGAGCCGCTGCTGATCGTGCCCTCCAACATCATGAAGTTTTACATTTTGGACTTGTCACCCAAAAACTCCATGGTGCGCTATTTGGTGGGGCAGGGGCACACGGTGTTCATGATTTCATGGCGCAACCCAGACGCTTCAGACCGCCATTTGGGCATGCAAGACTACCTGGAAACCGGTGTCATGACCGCCATGGGCGAGGTCAAGGCGCTGACGCAAGCACCGCGTATTCATGCCCTGGGTTACTGCCTGGGGGGCACATTTTTAGCCATTGTGGCGGCGGCTTTAGGGCGCTGCCAGGCCAAAAGTGCCGTGCCAAAACGGCGCGGCCGCCAAAGCGATCAGCAGCATCGCCGCCAGGACGACGTGGCCGGCTGGGACAGCATGCCTGAGTTGGCTAGCGTGACGCTGCTGGCCGCACAAACTGATTTTCAGGAGCCTGGTGAGCTGGGAGTGTTCATTGACGACGACCAGCTCAACACCTTGCGCGCCGCCATGGCACGCACTGGCTTCATGAGCGGCAGCCAAATGGCTGGCAGTTTTCAATTTTTAAACGCCCGAGATTTGATCTGGTCACGCCACATCCGCCGTTACTTGATGGGTGAAGACGATGTGGGCAACGACATGATGAGCTGGAATGCCGATGTCACCCGCCTGCCCGAGCGCATGCACAACGAGTATTTGTCTTCGCTGTTTTTGAACAACGCGCTGGCGCAAGGGCATTACCGTCTGGGCGGGCAGGGCGTGGCGCTGGTGGACATGGCCGCGCCGCTGCTGGTGGTGGGCACGCTGCGCGACCATGTGTCGCCCTGGCGCTCGGTGTTCAAAATTCACTTGCACACGCAAAACGAGACCACTTTCATCTTGGCCGCAGGCGGGCACAACGCAGGCATTGTGTCGGAGCCCGGCCACCCCCGGCGCAGTTACCAAATAGACCATTTGCCGCAAGGTCATGGCTGGGTTGATCCAGATGAATGGCTGGCTCATGCCCCGCTGGTGCAAGGCTCCTGGTGGCCTGCCATGCACGATTGGCTCAAAGCCCGCTCTGGCACACCCGTGCCAGCTTCTCCCATAGATGCCAGCCGCGTGGTGTGTGATGCGCCTGGCCAATACATAGAGGTTCGATATGCAGATGACTGATGAAACCACCCAGCGCCTGGGTGAATCGTTGCAGGCGCTCAACGCCCGCATTGCCCGCCTGGCCATGGCCTTAGATGTGGCCTTGGATGACCGCGCCGCGGTAGAAGCCGTGATGACCAAGCTGCCCGAGCCCGCCCCGGCGCAAGAGCGCCGCGCCACGACCGCCCCCAGAGTCACCTCAGAGCGCCGGCAAGCCTTTCAGCGCCAGGAACTGCGCGGCTTGCTGTTGCTGCGCTACCACCTTGAAACCACCAGCCTGACCGACAACGGCTGGGTTGTGACGCACCAAGCCATGTGCCAAGCCGAGCAACATTTGCTCAGCCACGGCTTCAAGCCGGGTGCCGATGGTTTGGGTCTGGATGATTTTTTTGACCTGAGCTGCACCCATACCGATCAACCGTAAGCCGTTGTGGCTGCCCATTTTTTCTCTTCACTTTTTAGAACATGATGAACCTGCCTACCGACAGCGACCTGATTGAAAACTTTACTTTCCCAGAAATCACGCTGGGTCAAAGCGCCCGCTTGCTGCGCACCTTGACGCTGCAAGACATTTCTGCCTTTGCCGCCGTGTCTGGCGACACCAATCCCGCCCACTTGGACCCTGCCTACGCCAACGACACCCTGTTTCATGGCGTCATTGCCCACGGCATGTGGAGCGGCGCCCTGATTTCAGCCCTGCTGGGCACCCAGTTTCCCGGGCCAGGCACCATTTACCAAAACCAGGTGCTGCATTTTGTGAAACCCGTGCGGGTGGGCGACACCCTCACGGTCACCGTCACCGTCACTGCCATGGACGCCAGCCAGCACAGCCTAGAGCTTGATTGCGATGTGCAAAACCAGCACGGTGATCGCGTCTTGAGCGGTGTGGCCAAGGTCTTGGCACCCGTGAAGAAAGTGCGCTTGCCGCGGGTAGATGCGCCGCAAATTCAGGTGTTTGACCCACAAGCGCGCTTTCGCGATTTGCTGGCCATGGGGCAAAAGCTTGAGGCTGTGCGCTGCGCAGTCGTGCACCCATGCGATGAAGGCTCGCTCAGCGGCGCCATGGACGCGGCGCGGTATGGGCTGATCATTCCGGTGTTGGTGGGGCCCGCGGTGCGCATCATGCACGTGGCACAAGAGGCGGGCATTGACCTGACCGGGGTTGAGATCATTGACCAGCCCCACAGCCATGCCGCAGCCGAAAAAGCCGCTGACATGGCCGCCTGCCGCGATGTTGAAATTTTGATGAAAGGCAGCTTGCACACCGACGAGCTGATCCACGCGGTGCTGTCCAAGCCTGTGCTGCGCACCGGTCGGCGCATGTCGCACGTGTTTCGCTTTGACATACCGCTGTACCACAAGCCTTTGTTGATCACCGACGCGGCGCTCAACATTCGCCCCACCTTGCAAGAAAAGGTTGACATCATTCAAAACGCCATTGACTTCGCCCGCATCATGGGGGTGGTCACGCCCAAAGTGGCCATTTTGTCGGCCGTTGAAATGGTCAACCCCAGCATTCCGTCTACCCTGGACGCTGCGGCTCTTTGCAAAATGGCAGACCGTGGCCAAATCACTGGTGGCGTGCTGGACGGCCCACTGGCCTTTGATAACGCCATTTCCATGCACGCCGCGCACATCAAACACATTGACTCGGTGGTGGCTGGCCATGCCGACATCATGGCTGTGCCTGACCTGGAAAGCGGCAACATGTTGGCCAAACAGCTTGAGTATTTGGCCGGTGCCAGTGGCTCGGGCATTGTGCTGGGCGCGCGCGTGCCGATTGCCCTGACCAGCCGGGCAGATGGGCCTTCCAACCGCGTGGCCTCTGCGTTGCTGGCTTTGCTGGTGGCGCACAACGCGCGCCGTGATCAACCGCGCCCGGTCTGGTAAGGGGCGCACATGGCCATCTTGTCTGTCAACGCGGGTTCGTCCACGCTCAAGTTTTCTCTTTACCCTTTGGCTGCCGGGCAGGTGCAGCCACAGCTGCTGAGCGGCAACATCGAAGGGTTGGAGCCCGGTGGTGCACCGCAAATGAGCTGGAATTTCCAGGGCAGTCACGCCACCAAATCGCTCAGCTTGGGGGCAGACCATGTGTTTGCCAAAGCCCTGCTTGAATTGCGCGCCCTGTTGGCCAGCTTGCCTGGGCTGCCTGCGCTGCAAGCTGTGGCGCACCGGGTGGTGCATGGCGGCGCGCAGTACCGCGCCAGCGTGGTCGTCAGCCCCGCGGTGTTGGCCGATTTGACCCGGCTCAATTCTTTGGCACCGTTGCACCAGCCGCACAACCTGGAAGGGGTGCGCGCCTTTGCCCAGGCCTTTCCAGAGTTGCCCCAAGTGGCCTGCTTTGACACTGCTTTTCACGCCACCCTGCCGGAGGTGGACTACCGCTTTGCGCTGCCCGAGGCGCTGTACGGCATGGGCTTGCGCCGCTACGGCTTTCACGGCCTGTCTTACCAATATGTCATGGGCGTTCTGCTCTCTAGCAGTGCGCGTGCCCGGGGTCGGGTGCTGATGGCACATTTGGGCAACGGTGCCAGCCTGTGCGCCGCGCGCAACGGCCAAAGCTGCGCCACCACCATGGGTTTTTCCGCCCTGGATGGGTTGATGATGGGTACCCGCACCGGCTCGCTTGACGCCGGGGTGCTGCTCTTTTTGTTAGAGCAGGGTTGGGATCACGCGCAACTGCAAAAGCTGCTTTACAAGCAAAGCGGTTTGCTGGGCGTGTCGGGCACAACGGCCGACATGCGCCGCTTGCGGGCGGACCCCAGTGCACCGGCCAAACTGGCGGTGGACATGTTCACCTACCGGGTGCAGCGCGAAAGCGGTGCGCTGGTAGCCTGTTTGCAGGGCTTGGACGTACTGGCTTTCAGCGGCGGCATTGGCGAGCACGACGTGGCTTTGCGCCTTGAGCTGGGTCAGCGCCTGGCCTGGCTGGGGCTGGTCATCGACCCCGCGCTCAATGCCCGCGCCATTGGAGACACCGTCATGGCCATCCATGCGCCCCACAGCCAGATCGAAGTCTGGGTGGTGCCCACCGACGAAGGTGTGGTGGCCGCTCGCGAAGCCGCTGCGCTGTTGGCCGCTTAAAGCCAGCCCGGGTGGGCAGCCTTTGCGATACTCACCCCATGCAACTTCAAGACATTCTTTACTCTCAAGGCTTTGGCACGCGCCGCGTGTGCGCCGGGCTGATTCAGCAGGGTTTTGTGCAGGTTTATGAGTCAAATAGCCCTCTAGCGCCCGTCAAATGTGCGCAAGCAGCTACTGAATTTGATGCGGTTGGGCTGCGCTTCCAAGTGCAGGGGGTGGATTGGCCGTATGCTGAGCGCGCCTACCTGATGCTGCACAAGCCCGCTGGCACCGAGTGTTCGCAAAAGCCCTCCACCTACCCCAGCATCTACACCCTGCTGCCAGCGCCATTGCGCCAGCGGCCGCAAAAGGGCGCGGTGCAAGGCGTGCAAGCCATTGGCCGGCTCGATCAAGACACCACCGGCCTGCTGCTGCTGACCGATGACGGCAAGTTCATCCACCGCATGAGCTCGCCCCGCCACCACGTGCCCAAGGTGTATGAGGTCACGGTCAAACACCCGCTGACCCACGCACAAGTCAGCCAGTTGCTGGCCGGCGTGGTGCTGGATGACGACCCCAAGCCGGTGCGTGCGGCCGCATGTGAAGCGGTCAGCGACCACCACCTGCGCCTGACGCTGACCGAGGGCAAATACCACCAGGTCAAGCGCATGCTGGCTGCTGTAAGCAACCGTGTCGAGGGTTTGCACCGTTCGCAAATTGGCGGCTTGGTGCTGCCCGAAGATTTGAAACCTGGCCAGTGGCGCTGGTTGACGGCTGAAGATTTGGCTTTGATTCAGGCTGCACCCCCTGGGCTGAAGTGAGGTTCAATAGAAGTCGAGCCACAGCTAAACTTTGCGGCTGCTTGCACATTCATGCATCACCTCGATGCTTTTCTTTTTTCAAGGTTCAACGTGCGTTTATTGCTTGGTTTTTGGGTTTTTTTCATGGCCTTTGCTGGGGTATCTCACGCGCTCGCGGCGCCGCCGGTGTTTGTGCTCAATTCACTCGATGCCAATGTCAGCGTGGTCGACCCGGTGACCTGGACCGAGCTTAAGCGCATTCCCACGGGCAAAGAGCCTCACCACCTGTATCTCACGCCAGACGAGAAGTCGCTCATCATTGCCAACGCCTTGAGCGACTCACTGCTGTTTGTCGATCCCAAAACAGCCGCCGTGCAGCGCACCGTGACGGGCATTTTGGACCCCTATCAGCTCAGGTTTTCACCTGACATGAAGTGGTTTGTGACGGTGGCCAACCGGCTCAACCATGTGGACATTTACCACTGGGACGGCAGCAACCTGAAGCTGGCCAAGCGTTTGCCCACCAGCAAAACGCCCAGCCATGTCTGGATTGACAGCCGCAGCCGCACCGCTTATGTGTCGGTGCAAGACAGCAACGAGCTGGCCGCCATTGACCTGGCCAGCCAAACCCTGAAGTGGCGCCACCCCACGGGCACCCTGCCGGCCGATGTGTTTGGCACGCCAGACGACAAATTTTTGCTTGTCGGCTTGACCGGTGGCGAAGGTGTCGAAATTTACGATGTGTCAGGTGCCGCCCCCAAACTGGTTCAGTTGCTCAAAACCGGTGCGGGTGCGCATGCTTTTCGGGGTGTGGGCGATCAGCGCCATGTGTTTGTGAGCAACCGGGTGGCCAACACCATCAGCAAGATTGATTACAAAACCATGAGTGTGGTCGAGAGCTACCCCGCGCCCAGCGGCCCGGATTGCATGGACGTGTCGCCTGACGGACGCTACATTTACGTGGCCTCGCGCTGGGCCAAAAAGCTCACGGTGATCGACACCCAGGCCAAGGCCGTGGTGCGCCAGGTGAATGTGGGTAAATCCCCCCATGGGGTGTGGACGCTAGAGCATGCTGCGCGCCAGTAACTGCCGCCCCATGGTCACCGCAGCCGCAGCCATGTCAGCCGAAAACAGGTTTTTGGCAAGTGAAAGGGGCACCTTGAAAGCCTTGACGATTGCATTGATTTCAATAGCTGCTTGCGCTTATTCCATAAGCGCTAGAGCACAAAATGACTGTAAAAAGCCGGTCTACCTCACGCTCGATACCGGCCACATGGCTGTGGCGCCGCTGATGGCCAACATCTTGCGCCGCCAGTCGGTGCGGGTGACTTTTTTTGCCGCCAATGAGCGCACCCAAACCGGTGACGGCAGCCTGGGTGAGCAGTGGGCACCCTGGTGGAAGGCGCGTGCAGCGGAAGGGCATGAATTTGCCAGCCACACGCT
>NZ_JAQURE010000031.1 GCF_028715765.1 Rhodoferax sp. | reverse complement strand
CTCACCTCCAGACTGTTGGATAACCGTATGATTTCAAACGGAATTTCTAATGGTATCCATTAGAAATCTGCACTGGGAGGTTTGCACCACTTTTCTTTTGAAAATCCTAATGGACTATCTGGGTTTATCATTGAGTAAGACGACGAGCTTCAGCAAACACATCGGCTGCGGGCGAAAGCACGGCCTCGCCCCGCTCGTACTCGCCGATTCGTTTAAGAATCTCGACATCCCATGCAGCCTCGACTTCTGGCGACGACCATTCCTGTAACGACTCAAGGAGTCCTTCTGCAAGTTGTGCCCGCTCTTGAGGCGGGAGCTGGCTGGCACGGTCAGACAACTCAGTAAGCAAATTAGACATAAATATCCTCCACGAGACAATTGAATAAGTTTACTCGTCTCAAGACTCGTGCGCGTCAAACAGACGACGGGCGACAGTTAACGTAGAGCTAACCGGCGCTGCGCGGCTTTATCGCGCAGCGTCCGTGTTGAGCGTTCTGTTAGCGCGCTGATACTTCTGTAGTCCATCGAACTATTTCCTCTATCGAGGCGGATGGAGCGCCAAGATGATCGGATTGTGGCTCATAGAATTTCGTAGCCAAATTGGACGGCAGTGTTTCAAACATGGGAATATTCGATTTGCCTAATTTAGGGTAATCGCGCGCTGCAACGATCCAGAGTATGGGTGTTTGTGAGCGCATCGCACGGATGGATCGTTGGAGGTTCATGGCACCGTCAGGATCAAACCAAGTGAGATAGGCAGCAGGTGTCGTTACAACAGGATATTTACCCTTCGCACCTTCAAAATCATAAAGTCTTGTCTTTTCGTCCCCCTTGCCTTCCGCTACGAGTTTGCGCGCTTCGTCCACTTGGTCGCCTAATTTTTCGCGGAAAAGCGAGCTGGCAACACTGCCGCCTGGTGCTATGGCGATGATGCCATCAACAATATGTTGGCCACCAAAATAGATGCTGAAGACGCCACCTTGGCTATGACCAGCAACAAACACCTTTTTTGCACCTTTATCCCGCAGAGCCGAAAGAGCTGCCTCGACTTCTTGTGCGGCAACGCTAACGGAAACATCGTAATCACGATTGCTAGACCAAGGCATTTCAAGATTCGCAACTAGATAGCCATTCTCTTCCAAGGTGCTAGCTAATTTGGTGACATGCTTTGATGGCAGTCCACCTTTCCCGTGCATAACCACAATACCAATTCCTGGGGTGCCAGAAATTGCTTTAGGTGGCAAAAATACGGCAACAAATAGAAACGCAAAGGTCATTAAGAATTTGATTGGAATGCTCATTTAATACCTCAGGATTGTTGCGCTAACGTTCGAGTTAACCGGCGCGCTGCGGCAGGACGCCTTGGCCCGGTTGGCGAAAATATACCGCGTACCGCCGACCGGGCCAAGGTGGCCTGCCGTAGCGCGTCCGGTTGAACGAGGTGTTAGGCAGCACTCACGCTCCAATTGGCGTGCATAGCTCGACAAGTGTTCCGTCCGGCGCCCGGACATACGAAACTGTTTGACCCCAGGGTTTCGTTGCGGGCGCGGACAGCTCGGCGGCACCATGATCAAGAGCAGACCTGTGTGCGTGATGTACGTCTTCGGTAACCAGCGCGATCTCCATGCCGAGGGGTTGCTTGGAGTCGCTTGCATGAACGTGGCCCTGAGGGAAATTCATAGCGCCCAGCGCATGTGAAGCAAAGGCGAGCGTTGTCTCGCCTGTCTTGAGCTCACCGTAGTCGCCTGACTCGTGAAGGAACTTCTGTTCTAGCCCAAACGCTTGACCAAAGAACTGAAGCGAGGATGCGACGCTGGGCACGTAGATGATTGTGTATCCGAGTTTCATCTTGCTGATCCGTTCGATTTTCGGGGCGTGCGTGGCACGGGGTTTTGCTTTCAGGGCAGCGCGCGCAAAAAAGTGCTGTTTGTGCTGCCTAACGTTTGAGCTGAGCGGCGGACAACGGCATGGCGCCTTGGCCGCGAGGTGCAACATGTACCTCAGCACCTCGAGGCCAAGGCGACTTGCCGGTGGCCGTCCGCTCGAGCGAAGGGTTAGGCATCACTGCACCTTCTCAGCTGCTTGCCAGATGCTTTGATTGCCAATGGAAGGGAGCCACTGCTCGAAGCGCGAGCGCCAGCCTTCGAGAGGCTGCGGCAACGGACGCCTTGGATCTTCGCTCAGGGAATACGCCATCCCCTCGAGAAGCCAGTTCGGTTTGAAGAACCAAGCGTTCAGAGTACCGAGGCGCTCGTTCTGTAGGTGATGAATGAGTTCGTGACGAACGAAGTGGGGATGCCAGCCGCGCGGGGAGATTGCCAGGCCGAAGGTTCCGACGTTGTACGCGCCCTGGTGAGTGAAGCCAAACGCCTTGGCGCATTCCGCTGTGGAGCAGAAGACGGCGCGGGGAACGTGCGAGATGCGGCCCACCTTCATGCCGACAAACGCTGCGGCCTCGGCTTTCAGCGCAGTTGCTTCCCCCAAGCGCGCAAGGTCATCGACGCAAACACCCTGCGAGCTGCAGTGCAAGCCGAGCAGTTCCGGAGCTAAGACCCGAATGGGCTTGAATGCTGCCCATGCAGTCACGGGAGCAAGATGAGCAAGGATGACGGCAACCAGGAGCTTACGAGTGCGCATATGCGTGTTTCGTGATGCCTAACGTAATGTATACGGCAATACTTGCAAAATATTCTGGACGCTGCGTATTAATCTGGTCATGAAATTCTCCTGAAAGTGGCTTGTAGTCTAGCTTACAAGCCGGTACACTGGATAAATAACCAGGTATAAAATTTTCATGAAACCCGGCACTCCACCCTTGCAATCAACTCGCCTGCTGGATCAGCTGCGCGAGCGCATACGTTACATGCACTATAGCCTCAGCACCGAGAAGGTTTATCTGTACTGGGTGCGTTTTTTCATCCGCTGGCATGGGCGTGGCGGGCAGATGAAACACCCACGCACAATGGGTGCGCCTGAGATTGAGGCCTTTCTGACCATGCTGGCCACCGATCGCAAGGTGTCCACCTCCACGCACAACCAGGCACTGAGCGCATTGCTGTTTCTGTACCGTGAAGTTCTGAACATGGATTTGCCGTGGATGGATGGCATCAACCGCCCGGTGACCAAGCGGCGCATACCCAGTGTGTTGACCAAGGACGAGGTAGCTGGTTTGCTGGCCCAGATGGAAGGTGTGACTGCCTTGTTGGCGCGCCTGCTGTACGGCACCGGCATGCGCCTGATGGAGGGTATTCGCCTTCGCGTCAAAGATGTGGACTTTGACCGCCACGTCATCATCGTGCGCGAGGCCAAGGGCAACAAAGACCGCGTGGTGATGCTGCCGCGCTCGCTGGTGCCTTTCATGCGCATGCAATTGCTGGCGGCGCGCGCGGTGTGGGAGGCTGATCGACAAGCGCAGCGCGGCGGGGTTGAAACACCGCATGCGCTGGAGCAAAAATACCCCGAGGTGGGGCAGACCTGGGGTTGGTTCTGGTTGTTTCCGTCGCCCACGTTTTCAGTTGACCCGCGCAGTGGCGTGGAGCGCAGGCATCACCTGTTTGAAGAACGCTTGCAGCGCTCACTCAAAAAGGCCGTTGCGCTGGCAGGCATTTGCAAGCCAGTGTCAGTTCACACCTTGCGCCATTCGTTTGCCACACATCTTTTGCAAGCGGGCACCGACATTCGTACCGTGCAAGAGTTGCTGGGCCACTCGGATGTGAACACCACGATGATTTACACGCATGTACTCAAGGTGGCAGCAGGCGGCACGGCCAGCCCGCTGGATGCGCTCAGTAGCCTGGTGTGATATCACGCTGCAGCCACGCTCAACTTCAGCAACTCCGCCCCCTCAACCACCTGGTCACCGGGCGCGTAGAGCAGTTCTGCCACCACGCCGTCCATGGGTGCGGCGATGTTGTGCTCCATCTTCATGGCTTCCAGCACCGCCAGCGCCTGGCCTTTTTGCACCGTGTCACCAGCTTGCACTGCAAACGACACCACTTTGCCAGGCATGGGCGCGGTCAGGCGGCCACCTTCGGCAGGGGCCTCACCGGCGTGCGCCAGCAAGTCGACCGCAATGATTTGTGTAGCGCCGTGCGCAGTAAAGACATGGGCTACCTCGCCTTTTCTGTACACGTTCACCAGCGCACGCTGGTTGGCAAATTGCAGATCAATGCCGTCCGGCATTGCGGCGAATGACAGCACGCCGGAAGCAACCTCCGCGGCTTTGCCGCACACACTCAAGTGCAGCGCGCCGTCATGCAGGTAGCGCAGCGTGGCCTGCGCACTCTGGCCGTCAAACTCAAAAGCAAAGCGGCGCTCGGCCATGCCCAGCGCGCGCCAGCCGTCGGTTTGGCTGAATGGGTCTGCCGTGTGTGTGGCGCGCTCGTCCAGCAGGGTTTGTGCCACATCGGCAGCAGCCGCCAGCGCCAAGCCGACGCGCTGCTGGTTGAACAACACAGCGGCTTCGCGCGGGATCAAGCCGGTATCCAGATGCGCCCTGGCGAACGAATCGCACTGCACCACATGGCGCAAGAACTGCACGTTGGTGGTCAGGCCGACGATGTGCGTGGCTGCCAGCGCCGCGTCCAGCCGGGCCAGCGCCTGGACGCGGGTGTCACCATGCACGATGAGCTTGGCCACCATCGAGTCGTAATAGGGGCTGATGGCATCAAACTGGCGCACGCCGTCATCAAAGCGCACGGCACTGCCAGCGCGTGCAGTGCCATCACCCCTGCCATCTCCCAGGGGGAGAGTGTGGAATACCGGGGGCTGGAACGCCGCATGGGGCGGCTTGCGGTACACATCCAGCTTGCCGGTGGCGGGCAAGAAGTCGTGGTCGGGGTTTTCGGCGCAGATGCGCGCCTCGATGGCGTGGCCGGTGATGCGCAGTTGGTCTTGCGTGCACGGCAGCGGCTCGCCTGCGGCCACACGCAATTGCCACTCCACCAAATCCTGGCCGGTGATGGCCTCGGTCACCGGGTGCTCGACTTGCAGGCGCGTGTTCATCTCCATAAAGAAGAAGGTCATGGCCTCTGGGTGTTCCCAACCCAGCGGCTGCTCCACAATGAATTCCACCGTGCCCGCGCCCACGTAGCCCACGGCGCGTGCGGCAGCCACGGCGGACGCACCCATGCGTGCGCGCAGCTCGGGCGTCATGCCCGGCGCGGGGGCTTCTTCCAGCACTTTTTGGTGACGGCGCTGCACCGAGCAGTCGCGTTCAAACAAATACACATAGTTGCCCAGCGTGTCGCCAAACACCTGGATTTCGATGTGGCGCGGGCGCTGCACGTATTTCTCTACCAGCACCGCGTCGTGGCAGAAGCTGTTGATGGCCTCGCGCTTGCAACTGGCCAGTGCGTCCAGAAAATCATGCGCACGTTCCACCGCCCGCATGCCTTTGCCACCGCCACCCGCGCTGGCTTTGATGAGCACGGGGTAGCCTATGCGGTCGGCCTCGCGCTGCAACAGCGCCGGGTCTTGGTCGGCACCGTGGTAACCGGGCACCAGCGGCACGCCGGCTTGTTCCATCAGGCGCTTGGATTCGGCCTTCAGACCCATGGCCTGCATACTGGTTGCTGGCGGACCGATGAAGACCACCCCTGCGGCTGCGCAAGCGCTGGCAAAGTCGGCGTTTTCGCTCAAGAAACCGTAACCGGGGTGGATGGCTTGTGCGCCGGTGGCTTTGGCGGCTTCAATGATGCGTTCCCAACGCAGGTAGCTGTCTTTCGGCGCGCTGCCACCGATGTGCACAGCCTCATCGCACGCCGCGACGTGTTTGGCGTTGGCATCCGCGTCGGAATAGACGGCCACGGTTTTGATGCCCATGCGGCGCGCAGTGGCGGCAACCCGACAGGCGATTTCCCCGCGATTGGCAATCAGGATTTTTTTAAACATATTTTTCAACTTTCTTTTCAAACTTCACTTTGGCCTGACGCAGACTGGTAGCTACCGCGTCAAAGGCACGCTTGGGTTGGCCTTGGTCGTCAAACAAGGTGGGGCGCATCGACTGTCCGTCTGAGCGACGCTGGCCCTGACCCCAACGGTTGATCCAACTGTCGGCATCGGTCACGTTCCACATCACGATCATTTCCACCGCCGGGTGACTGACGCATGCACCCACAAAGTCTTGGTACAAAGCAGCCACAGCGCTGTCGCGTTCGGCCAGGCTACCGGTTGTCGTGCCATCGCGCACGTCAAGCTCAGTGATCTGAATGGTTAAGCCGAAGGCGCTGAGGTCGTCAAAAAAAGTCAGCAACTGGGCTGCTGAGAAGCGGCGCGACACGTCCAGATGCGCTTGCAAGCCCATCACGTCCACCGGTACCTGGCGCTTGGCCCAATCTTCAAGCAGACGTAAAACTGCGCTGCGCCGACGCGCGCACCAGGGCTCATCTTGTTCCATGCCGTAGTCGTTGTAAGCCAATTTGGCCAGCGGGTCTGCCACACGCGCCAACTCAAAAAGCATGGGGTAACGGTCTGTCCCCCATAGTTTTGATAACACCGATTCACGCAAACCATCGCTGCGGTTGCCATCCACATCAATCGCTTCGTTAAGCACGTCCCAGGTATGAATGCGACCGCGATACCGCTGCACCATGGCGTTCAAGTGTTCGGTCTGCGCCTGAATGAACTGTGCCGAAGAGACCATGGACCAGTAAGTAGGCGTGGATTGATGCCAAGCCAGGGTGTGACCGCGCACAGCAGCATTCAATCGCTTGGCCAAGGCCATGATCTGATCGGCATCGGTGTAGTCACGCTGACCCCATAGCGTTTGAATATGCCGCCACTTCATGGCGTTTTCAGCGGTGATCACGCCGGCATGCTGGTGCAGCAAATCGGCAACGGGCAACTTATTGGCATACGCTGGATGCACGGCAAAACCATAGCGCCGACCGCTTTGCTGCGGAATTTTGTCTAGGCCGAGGCCGGGTTGCGCAGCCGCGTCGACCCCCATTGCCACGCAACCAGCACCCACATATCGAAACCATTCACGGCGTCTCATGGCGGTGACATTCGATGGGTTTGGCGGCCAAAAACCACGGCCAAACGGGTGAACAAAGCACGCAAGAATCTGAAAAGCGCCGCTGTCACCAGCCACATCAGCACCACGGTGAGCGCAAGCACCACGCAAAACACCAGCGGATGCATACTGGCCAACCACACGGCACCCACCACCAGGCCGTCTTCCACCAGGCTGGCAAAGACGTTGCTAAAAGGCTCGGGCGAGGTGTTGATGGCTGCACGTGTGGTGGTTTTGGCGGCTTGGCTGGTGGCCGCCAGCGTGCCACCCAGCAATGCGGCGGCCATGGCCATGGTGGCACTGTCGGCCCCCAAAGCACCCGCCGCCAAGGCTGCGCCTGCGGGGATGCGAATCACGCTGTGGACGATGTCCCACACCGAGTCCAGCCCCGGAATTTTGTCGGCAAAAAACTCCACAAACAGCATGATGCCGCTGGCCGCCAGCAACGCGGGGTGTTGCAGCACCGCCAGCCCGGCGGGCAAGGGCATCCAGCCCAACGCGCCCGCCATACCCACCAGAAACACCACTGCGTACAACCTGAAACCACTGGCCCAGCCCAACGCGCCCGCCAGCGCCAGCAGGCTGGGCAGGTCCAGCTTGTCGGCCACCTGCGTCACGGCTGGAGCCAGGTCCGAAGGCAGGCGCTGGCCCAGGTGCATGCCCACCGATTGCAGCCAGTTCAAGAGGTTTTGCCAGATCAGTTCCATGCCTTGTCCGCGCGGTGGGGTAGGTAGTGAAGGGCTTGCAAGGACAAGTCAAACCAGCCAGTTGGGTTTGCGTTTGTTAAGAAAGGATTGCACGCCTTCTTTGCCTTCGACGCTGGCTCGAATGCTGGCAATGCCCTGCACCGTGCGTGCAATCAGTGCAGCGTCGATGTCTCTACCAGCCACATCGTGCAGCAAGGTTTTGCACTCTTTGACGGCGTTGGGGCTGGCGCTGACCAGCGCCTGGGTGAGTTCAGTCACTTTGGCATCAAGCTGATCAGCTGGCACCACGGCGTGCACAAAGCCGATGCGCAAGGCCTCGGCCGCATCAAAGCGCTCTGCCGTCAAAAAGTAGCGGTGCGCGGCGCGTGCGCCCATGGCGCGGATCACATACGGGCTGATGGTGGCGGGGTACAGACCCAGCTTGACTTCGCTCAGGCAGTAATTGGCGCTGTCCACGCTCACCGCCATGTCGCACGCCGCCACCAGACCCATGCCGCCGGCAACCGCGTCGCCCTGAATGCGCGCCACGGTGGGCTTGGGGCAGGTGTAGATCACGCGCAGCATCTCGGCCAGTTGCGCGGCATCGGCCAGGTTCTCAGCGGGGGTGTAGTCGGCCATGCGGCGCATCCAGTTCAGATCTGCACCCGCGCAAAAGGCCGATCCTGAAGCGGCGAGGACGATGGCGCGCACCTGCGGGTCTTGACCCAGCTGGGTGAAAGCGGCGGTCAGTTCGGCAATCACCGCGTCGTTGAAGGCGTTGCGCACTTCGGGGCGGTTCAGGGTAACGGTGGCTACCGTGCCGTTTTCGATGGTCAATGCGGCCATGTCTGTAGTCCTCGCAGGGTTTGCATCACATCAAAATCAGCATCGCGGTGCAGCAAGGTGTGGCCGTGGGTGATGCAGTAGCTGGCAAGTAACACGTCGATGGGGCTGGCGATGGTGAAACCCTTGGCACGCAAGGCACGGTCATGCGCGGCAGCTTGCACGGCGTTATCGATGCCGCCTATCTCGACCGATGGCAAGTCGAGTAAAAAGTCCCGTGCCAGCTGCAACGCACGGTCGCTTCTGAAACCTCGCAACACCTCAAACACCACCAAGTCGGCCGTCGCAACCGTGGCTATCCCGTCTTGCAGTAGCTCGGTCAATTTCACATTGGCCGAACTTTGTTGCTGATTGAAAAAATCAATCCAAACGCTCGAATCCACCAAAATCATTTGGAAGATCCTGACTTGTTGGCATAACCGGCTGCTGGCTCCTGCACCATGGGTGCTGACACCGGCGCAGATGGGGGCGGCGCCACTTGGGTCAGAAACACCGGATCAATTTCACCTTCAAACGGCAACCCGGCGGCCTGGGCCTGCACTTTGGCCAATTGGTCTGCGCGGTACTCGGCCCAGGCGGCCTCGTCATCACCGATCCAGTGCAACTTGCCGCGAAGCGCCAACAGGCCGTCATAAACCTTGCGACGCTTGATGAGCTGCAAGCCCGCTTCAACCGCCTCACGCTTGGTTTTGTAATCGCCCGTGGACATCACGTAGTCCATCAATTTGTCGTCAATCTCGATATTGGTGCGCATGCCCAACTCCTTCAATGTGTATGAATTTCAATAATCATACACATCACATGCGGAAAAGTCCAAACTTCGTGTCTTCAATGGGTGCGTTGCGGCTGGCAGACAGCCCCAGCGCCAGCACCCGGCGGGTGTCAGCAGGGTCGATGATGCCGTCGTCCCACAGGCGGGCGGTGGCGAAATACGGGTGGCCTTGTTCTTCGTACTGGCGGCGGATCGGGGCCTTGAAGGCTTCTTCCTCCTCCATGCTCCATTCGCCGCCTTTGAGTTCAATGCCGTCACGACGCACCGTGGCCAGCACGCTGGCTGCCTGTTCGCCGCCCATGACGCTGATGCGCGCATTCGGCCACATCCACAAAAAACGCGGGCTGAACGCCCGGCCACACATGCCGTAGTTGCCCGCGCCAAAACTGCCGCCAATGATGATGGTGAATTTGGGCACAGCAGCGGTAGCCACGGCCGTGACCATCTTGGCGCCGTTGCGGGCAATGCCCTCGTTCTCGTACTTGCGCCCGACCATGAAGCCAGTGATGTTCTGCAAAAACACCAGCGCAATCTTGCGCTGGCAACACAGTTCGATGAAATGCGTGCCCTTCAAGGCCGACTCGCTGAACAGAATACCGTTGTTGGCAATGATGCCCACCGCCATGCCCTCGATGCGCGCAAAGCCGCAAATCAAGGTGGTGCCAAAGCGCGACTTGAACTCGTCAAAGTCTGAGTCATCGACGATGCGGGCAATGACCTCAAGCACGTCAAAGGGTTTGCGGGTATCGACCGGGATCACGCCATACAGTTCAGTTGCATCATATTTAGGAGCTACTGGCGCATGATCCGTATGGGCTAGAGGCTTGTTTTTATATAAATTTTTAACAGCGGTACGGGCCAGAGCCAGCGCGTGCATGTCGTTTTGCGCCAGGTGGTCAGCCACGCCCGACAAGCGCGTGTGCACGTCGCCACCGCCCAAATCCTCAGCGGTGACCACCTCGCCAGTGGCCGCCTTCACCAGCGGTGGGCCACCCAGAAAAATCGTGCCCTGGTTCTTGACGATGATGGCCTCGTCACTCATAGCCGGCACATACGCGCCGCCTGCGGTGCAACTGCCCATGACCACAGCAATCTGCGCAATGCCCTGCGCACTCATTTGTGCCTGGTTGTAGAAGATGCGGCCAAAGTGATCCCGGTCAGGAAACACTTCGTCCTGGTTCGGCAAATTGGCGCCGCCGGAGTCCACCAGGTAAATGCAGGGCAGGCAGTTTTGCTGGGCAATTTCTTGTGCGCGCAGGTGCTTTTTGACCGTCATCGGGTAATAAGTGCCACCTTTCACGGTGGCATCGTTACAGACAATCATGCAGTCCACACCACTCACGCGGCCAATGCCCGCCACGATGCCAGCACCGGGTGCGCTGTCAGTGCCATCGCGGTCCGGGTACATGCCCATGGCAGCCAAGGGTGACAGTTCCAGAAATGGTGTGCCGGGGTCGAGCAGCATCTGCACGCGGTCACGCGGCAGCAGCTTGCCGCGCGCGGTGTGTTTGGCGCGTGCCGCGTCGCCACCGCCCTGCTCTACCTGCGCGAACTTGGCACGCAAGTCGTCCACCAAGGCGCGCATGGCGGCGGCATTGGCCTGGAAGTCCGCAGAGCGGGCATTGAGCTGGGTGTGCAGAACGGGCATGGCTTTCTTTCTGTGAATCTGAAAAGACCTTGGCAACAGTTGATCGAGAGAGACCATGTACCAACGCATCGCTTTAACGCGCCAAGCATAGAACTTTGAGCCTATGCGCGGGTGTCACGCAGGTTGCAAATTGCGCCAAAGTCAAGCAAACTTATGCCATGCCTCACGTCATGCAAACCACCGCCGCCACACCCATCGCCTTTGTTAAAAGCATTGTGCAAGCGTATCAACAGCGTGGCATGGATGCATCAATCGCCCTACAGCAGGCACAAATTGCGCCAGCGCTGCTGCACAACCCGGCTGCGCGCGTGACCGCCTTGCAATTTGAAGCCTTGTCCAGCGCCGCCATGCAAGAGCTGGACGATGAGGCCTTGGGCTGGTTCAGCCGCCGCTTGCCGTGGGGCAGCTACGGCATGTTGGCACGCGCCAGCATCAGCGCCCCCAACCTGGGCGTGGCTTTGAAACGCTGGTGCCGCCACCATGGGCTGCTGGTTGACGACATCACGCTGACCCTGACGGTCAGCGGCCACAGCGCCACCTTGTCCGTCACTGAAAACCGCCCGTTGGCGGCTGCGCTGCGCGAGTTTTGCCTGGTCTCGGTGCTGCGCAACTTTTCTGGCTTGGCTTGCTGGCTGGTGGACTCGCGCATGGCGCTGACAGGTGCCAGGTTTGCGTTTGCTGCGCCACCGCACAGTGCTGCTTATTCAGTGCTTTTTAAGGCTCCAGCCCTATTCAATCAAGCGCAGACAGCTATTGAATTTGATGCAAGCTACCTGGCCTTACCGCTGCGCCGGGACGAGGCCGCGCTTCGACAAATGCTCAAACGCGCCCTGCCCTTGACCGTGCTGCAGTACCGCCGCGACCGCCTGCTGGTGCAGCGCGTGCGCCAGGCATTAGCCAGCCAGCCCCAAGCCCTTCACAGCGCGGACGATCTGGCCGCGCTGCTGGCCATGTCGCCGCGCACCCTGCACCGCCAGCTGAAAGACGAAGGCGCGTCGCTGCAAGCGCTGAAAGACGAGGTGCGGCAAGCCCTGGCCGCAGACCTGCTGCTGCGCACCCAGCGCCCCATCAAGCAGGTGGCGCAAGCTGCCGGGTTTCAGAGCGAGAAAAGCTTTATGCGGGCGTTCAAGGGCTGGACGGGGCTGTCAGCTGCGGAGTTCAGAGCCAGCGGGCCGAGTGATTTGAAAGCCAATCTTTCACAAGCGCAGGGCGCTGCAGCGCTTAAAAAAGTTTAAAAAAGTTTGAACAGCAACGGAATCAACAGCGATGCCAGCACCACTTGCAGCCCCAAAGCCAATCCGGCAAACGCACCGGCATCGGCATTTACCTGCAAGGCACGCGCAGCACCTATGCCATGGGCGGCGGTGCCGAGCGCAAAGCCGCGCGCCATCCAGCCCTGCGCGTGGGTGGGCACCTTGAGCAGGCCAAACAAGGCTTTGCCGCTTAACGCCCCCACCATGCCGGTCACCACCGCGAACACCGCCGCCAGGGCAGGAATGCCACCTATCTTGTCGGCAATGCCCATGGCCACCGGTGCGGTGACCGATTTGGGTGCCAGCGACAGCACCACATCGTGGGGCAAGCCCAGCAGCCAACCCAGCAGCAAGGCCGAGCCACTGGCCGCCGTGCCGCCCAGCACGGCTGCCACCAGCAAGGCGCGCCCATGCTGGCGAAGCGCCGCACGGCGCTCCCACAGCGGCCAAGCCAGCGCCACGACCGCCGGGCCGAGCAAAAAGTGGATGAATTGCGCACCAGAAAAATAGGTGGGGTAGTCCACCCCCGTCAGCCACAGCAGGCTGGCCAAGGTCAGCACCGACCACAGCACCGGATTGGCCCAAGCTGCCTGCTGCAGCTGGGTGTAAACCCCGTGCGCCAGCACATACACCAGCAAGGTGGCGGTCAAGCCAAACAAGGGCGTGGCAGACAGGTAAACCCACAGCGCTACAAAATCAGACATGGTTCGCCCCGCTGCCGGCTTCGTCAACTTTATCCCCGTTGCCGCCTTTGCTACGTTTTAGCCAAAGCACCGTCACCGCCAGCCCGATCCAGGTGGACAGCACCACCGCCAGCAGCATGCGCACGCCATATTGGCTGAGCAAGCCCATGTGCGTCATCACCCCCACGCCCACCGGCACAAACAGCAGCGACAAATGACTGAGCAAAAACTGCGCGCAAGCCGCCACCGGCGCACGCACCACCGGCCACTGCAGTGCCAGCAACAGCAGCAGCATGCCAATCACCGGGCCAGGAAAAGGCAAGCCCAAGCCGCGCGAGAGCCATTCACCCAACGATTGCATGGCCAGCAGCCAAGCCAAACCGCGTAAGCCTTCCATGGTCAGTGGCTCGGTGGCTTCGCCATTGAGCTGGCGCGCATTGGGTTAAAACCGTTCCAGGTTGGGGTGGCTCAGCTTGCCGCCGCGCACCAGCATCTTGCCGTACTCGGCGCAGCGCTGCAGCGTGGGGATGACCTTGCCGGGGTTGAGCAGCTCTTGCGGGTCAAACGCGCGCTTCACACCAAACATTTGCGCATTCTCAGCGGCGCTGAACTGCACACACATGCTGTTGAGCTTTTCCACGCCCACGCCATGCTCGCCGGTCACGGTGCCGCCCATGGCCACGCTGGTTTCCAGAATCTCGGCGCCAAACAGCTCGGCACGGTGCAGCTGGTCGGCTTGGTTGGCATCAAACAAAATCAGTGGGTGCAGGTTGCCGTCGCCGGCGTGGAACACGTTGGCGCAGCGCAGCTGGTATTTTTTCTCCATCTGGCAAATGGCCAACAAAATATCGGCCACACGCTTGCGCGGAATGGTGCTGTCCATGCACATGTAGTCGGGGCTGATGCGGCCGCTGGCAGGAAACGCGTTTTTGCGCCCGCTCCAAAACGTCATGCGCTCCTGTTCGTTCTGGCTGACTGCAATTTTGGTAGCGCCTGCAGCAAGCAGAACCTGGGTCATGCGGCCAATTTCTTCTTCAACCTCTTGGGGTGTGCCATCTGACTCGCACAGCAAAATGGCCGCTGCGTTGAGGTCGTAGCCGGCATGCACATAGTCTTCCACGGCGGCGGTCATGGGCTTGTCCATCATCTCCAGCCCAGCCGGAATGATGCCTGCCGCAATGACTGCAGCCACCGCATCACCGGCCTTGGGAATGTCGTCAAAGCTGGCCATGATGCAGCGTGCCAGCATGGGTTTGGGAATGAGCTTGACGGTGACCTCGGTCACCACCGCCAGCATGCCTTCGCTGCCAATCAGCAGGCTGATCAAGTCGTAGCCGGGGGCGTCGAGCGCGTCAGCGCCACATTCGATGGCATCTCCGGCCATGGTGAAGCCTTTGATTTTCAGGATGTTGTGCAGCGTCAAGCCGTATTTCAGACAATGCACCCCCCCTGAGTTTTCCGCCACATTGCCGCCAATGGTGCAGGCGATCTGGCTGCTGGGGTCGGGCGCGTAGTACAGCCCCAAGGGCGCAGCGGCTTCGCTGATGGCCAGGTTGCGCACGCCGCATTGCACGGTGGCGGTGCGGGCCACCGGGTCCACCTTCAGGATGCGGTTAAAGCGTGCCAAAGACAGGGTCACGCCCGCCGGGTGCGGCATGGCGCCACCCGACAAGCCGGTACCTGCGCCGCGTGCCACCACCGGCACACCCAGCGCGTGACAGGCCTTGAGCGTGGCCTGCACCTGCGCCTCGTCTTCCGGCAAGGCCACCAGCAGCGGACGCTGGCGGTAGGCGGTCAGGCCGTCGCACTCGTAAGGCGTGGTGTCTTCGGCATTCCACAGCAAGGCGTGTGCGGGCAAAACAGCTTGCAGCGCTTTCACCACCTGCGCTTGGCGCTCTGATCTTTGAAGTGCTGAAATTTCCGGGGGAGAGGCTGGTGCGTTCATCGGATGGCTTTCATGGGTGAAGGGGCTGGGGTTGAAACATGAGGGTGCACTTTAATCGCTGCCAGCCAAATGGCGAATGAGCATTTGTAAACAGCTTCTTGAAATAAATAACGCTACAAAATAAATAGCTGTTTACGCTTATTTCATAAGCTCTAGAGGCCGATTTCTTATAAATGAAAGGCGCAAACCTTGCCAGGTTAGACCGTGCTCTGCTTGAGCCATTCGGCAAATGCCACGCATTCCCAGCGCTCCATCATGCCGGTGCGCCAGCACAGGTAGTGCGCGTGCGGGCTGGGCACGTTGGTGGCAAAAGCCTCGCTGGTGCCCAGCCGCACCAGCGAGCCGTTTTCCAGCCACGGCAGCGCCAGCTTCATGCGAATCAGGCCAATGCCCATGCCGGCGGCGGCGGCATCGCACATCAGCCCCACGTCATTGAACTGTGAGCCATCCACGGGCTCGGGCCAGTCCAGGTTGCGGGCGGCAAACCAGGTGCGCCAGGGCTCCAGCGGGCTGCGCAACAGCGGTTCGCCCTCCAGGTCTTGCGCCACTTCAAACGGGCCGTGTTCGCGAATGTAGGCTGGTGACGCCAGCGGGGTGATGTCGTCTTTGAGCAGCAGCATGTGCTCTACATCGGCATAACGGCCGGTGCCAAAGCGCACCATCAGGTCAGCGTCTTCGGCCACCACGTCCAGCAGCGGGATCGAGATTTGCAGCGTCAGGTCAATTTCAGGGTAGGCCTCGGTGAACTGGCGCAGCCGTGGTATCAGCACCGAGCGGGCATAGGTGGGGGTGACCGCCAGGCGCAATTTGCGTTTGCCCGGCTGGGTGGCTGCGCCCGGAAACTTTTGCAGCATGTTCAGGCCATCGCGCACGTGCGCCAGGTACTCCACACCTTCTACGGTGAGCGAAAAGTCGGCCCGGCCAAACAGCTTGGTGCCAATGATTTGCTCCAGCTGCTTGACGCGGTGGCTGACGGCGCTGGGGGTGACACACAACTCGTCAGAGGTTTGCGTGACGCTGCGCAGGCGTGCCAAAGCTTCAAACGTCAGCAGGCATTGAATGGGGGGGATGCGGGCAATAGACATAGCGAATATTGTGGCACTTAGCGTGCTTGGCCTGAGCTGCAGGGGTCACTTTAGAATGGGCTCGGTTTCAAGACTGCAGCCAAAAAATGGTAACAACAGGAGAATATTGATATGCGTTTCCCCCACAGACTTTTCTTGCTCAAGTGGGTTGCAGTAGTGCTGGCTCTGATGGGCACATGCGCCGTGGCTCAGCCGGCTGCTTCGGTGTTGATCAACCCTGGTGACCAAGGCGAGAAGTCGCGGTTTTTGATCTACAACGATTGGAAAAACATCATTGAACAGGTGCTCCGCAAGGAAAAAGTGACGCCAGTCAGCGTGACACAGTCGACCGACGCGCGGGCTGACCTGGCCGCCACACGTTCGCGCATTCCCGATGTTTTGATTGCGCCCGCACACATCATTGGCAGTGCGGCGCGCTACGGATACACCCCGATCTTGGGTTTTGACCGCCCACAGCGGGCGGTGCTGGTGACATCCAAAGACAGTGCGGTACAAAACCTCGCCCAGGCGCAAGGCAAGTCCCTGGGGCTGCCGCCGCAAGACAGTGTGGTGACGTATTTGGTGCGCGGTGAAGTGAATGCCGCCAACACGACGATCAAGCGCCATTTCTCTGGCGTGTATGAGACGCGCTACCAGGATGCCCTGTTGATGTGCCTGCAGCTCAGGCGTTGCGAGGTGGTGGCGGTGGAGCGTGAGCTTTTTGATCGCTGGGTTGCCGCCGGTGAGCCGGTCAAGATCATCATGGAAACGCGCACTGTGCCTTCACTTACCGTGGCACTGAAAAACGGTTCACGCCCTGGTGCAGAGGCATTGCGTGCAGCCTTGACCGATGGCATGACCGCCGTGCCTGGTGCAGTGGGTGCCAAAACCGTGGCACTGGCAGCTAAAGACTTTGAATACGTCTCTACTTTGGGCTATTTCACACCTCGCACGCTGCCCGGTGCTACGTTGATCGATGCCGCTGGCGTGGCCAAGCTGGTCAAGCAAAAGGACACCTATTTGATCGACACCCGCAACAAAGACGAGTTCAAGGCCGGGCATCTGCCGGGTGCCAAGTGGGTGCCCTATGTGGAAAAAAGCGCCAAAGAGCCCGACTATGTTGCCAAGGCAGACCAGTTTGACCTTGGCCAACTGCCTGCCAACAAGGCCAGCACGCTGGTTTTCTCATGCAACGGCCCAGAGTGCTGGAAGAGCTTCAAGGCGAGCGATGTCGCCGTCAAGGCGGGTTATACCCAGGTACGCTGGTTTCGCGGCGGGTTCCCCGAGTGGCGTGATGCCGGCTTTCCCGTGGATATGGGTGGCTGATGCGCTGGTTGCAGTTTGTGATGTTTAACCGCCGCCTGGCCGTCCTGCCTCAGTATCTGTTGCCCAAGCAGGCTTTGACCTTGCTGGCCGGGCGAGTGGCGCGCGCCCATGCAGGCGCACTCACCACCCGGCTGATTGCCTGGTTTGTGCAGCGCTACCGCGTCAACATGGCCGAGGCCGCCCAGCCCGACATTGACAGCTACGCCAGTTTCAACGACTTTTTCACCCGCGCCCTCAAAGCCGATGCCCGCCCGCTGGCGCCAGCCGAGCTGATTTGCCCGGTGGATGGTGCCATCAACCAGTTTGGCCGCATCCAAGGGCAGCAGATTTTTCAGGCCAAAGGCCACCAGTACAGCAGCACCGCGCTGGTGGGGGGCGATGCGGCGCTGGCCGCGCAGTTTGACAACGGCCACTTTGCCACGCTGTACCTCAGCCCGCGCGATTACCACCGCATCCACATGCCTTGCGCCGGGCGCTTGACCCGCATGATTTACGTGCCGGGCGACCTGTTTTCAGTCAACCCGACCACGGCGCGCGGCGTGCCGGGGCTGTTTGCCCGCAACGAGCGCCTGGTGTGCGTGTTTGAGCGCCCCAACGGCTTGGGGGCGTTTGTGCTGGTGCTGGTGGGTGCCACCATTGTGGGCAGCATGGCCACGACCTGGCATGGGCTGGTCAACAACCCCAGGGCTGGCAAGGTGTGCGATGTTCGCTATAAAAATGAGTGCATTGAATTCAACCAGGGCGACGAAATGGGGCGCTTTCTGCTGGGCTCCACGGTGGTCATGCTGTTCCCCCCAAGTCCGTTGCAGTTCAACCCGGCATGGCAGCCAGGTGGGGCGATTCGGCTGGGGGAGGTGATGGCGAACCCAGCGCTGCACGGCCAATGATCCATATGTGCCGTGCCAACATTGTGCTTACTAAAAATGGAGCATTGCAATGCAAGTATCGATTCGAACCATGGGCAATTCCAGAGGTGTTCTGATTCCCAAGCCGATTCTGGAGCAAACCGGTTTGCTGGATGTGGCCGACCTGCAAGTTCATGATGGCGTGATCGAGATTCGCCCCCTCCAACGCCACCCGCGCGAGGGCTGGGCGGCAGACAGTCAGCGCGTTGCACTGGCTGCGGATGATGTGTGGGGTTGGCCTGAGTTTGCCAATGCCGCCGACCAGGACTTGCTGTGGTAACCCTGTCAGCGCTGACCACCTTGCAAGCCATGTTTGCCCCTACTTGAAAATCACCGTCTTGTGCCCGTTGATCAGCACGCGGTGTTCGCTGTGCCACTTCACGGCTCGCGCCAGCACCTGGCTCTCGGTGTCGCGGCCCAGGGCGGTCAGGTCTTCTACCGTTTTGCTGTGGTCGACGCGGGCCACGTCTTGCTCAATGATCGGTCCTTCATCCAGGTCGGCGGTGACGTAGTGGGCGGTGGCGCCAATCAGTTTCACACCCCGGTCATGCGCTTGGTAATAGGGTTTGGCACCTTTGAAGCTGGGTAAAAAACTGTGGTGGATGTTGATGGCGCGGCCATTGAGCTTGCGGCACAGGTCGTCAGACAAAATTTGCATATAGCGCGCCAGCACCACCAGCTCGGCGCCTTCGCCGTCAATGATGTCCATTTGCCGGGCTTCCACCTGCGCTTTGGTCGCAGCGGTGACGGGCAGGTGGTGAAACGGCACGTTGTAGCTGGCGGCCAGTTGGTAAAACTCGCGGTGGTTGCTGACAATGGCGCGAATGTCCAGCGCCAGCAGGCCGCTTTTCCAGCGAAACAGCAGGTCGTTCAAGCAATGGCCTTCCTTGCTGACCATGATGACGGTGCGCATGGGCTGCGCTTGCGCATGCAGCTGCCATTGCAGTTGCAGCGGCGCGGCAAATTCGCCCAGTTGGGTTTTGAGCGCCTCAAAGCTGTGCGCGCCGCAGGCAAACTGCACCCGCATGAAAAACAGGCCGGTGCCGGTGTCGTTGTATTGGGCGGCTTCTTCAATGTTGGCACTGCGCTCAAGCAAAAAGCCAGAAACGGCGTGTACCAGCCCCAGGCGGTCAGGGCAAGACAGGGTCAGGGTGTAAACGGGCATCATAGGGGCGGTCAGTGGGGTGGCAGACTGAGTTTTTCAGCGCTGCATTTAAAGTAGCTACTCACGCTTAATTCATAAGCGCTAGAGCCCTATTTCTCATAAATTTAATGAATCACCACCGGGTTTTGCGCCAGCTCGGCGTATTGTTCCAGGGTGTCTTCAACTTCTTCCTGGGTCGGGGTTTTGCGCTGCCAAGCGGTGATTTGTTGCTGAAACAGTTCCGCCCAGGAGCCATCGAGGTAAACCTCTTTGTTGGTGCGCTTGTCGACAATCTCAAACCCATGGCGTGCCAGTGCCGGCACGATCAGCAGCTGCTCACCGGCCTTCAGGGTGTCGGGTGGCAAGTCTGCAGCCACCGCATTGGCCAGCATGTGGGTCACAGAGTAGGTGTCAGAGTCGTAAAGCGTATGCATTGGCAAATTATCCATGAAAGCGAGTTTGGGGCAGGTGGGTCTGCCAGGCGCCATTTCAAGGTGTGGACAGGCCTTCTGACGCTACCCATTGCTGGTCGATGTAATCGCCATTGGCCTCCTGTATGCGGATGCGTGCCGGCAGGTAGCCCAGCTGGGGCGCCAGCCAGATGTCGACTTGCTGGTCGTAAAGCTGGCGCGGCTTGCGGCTGAGTTTGAGCCCCTCCAGCGTGCCATTGGGCAGTGGCAGCGTTTCCCGCTCACCTACAGTAAATAGCCACAGGTCGGCACTGCGCGCACCAATGGTTTGGAGGGTGATGGTGGTGTCGGATTTAAACCGGTCTGGCGCGCTGGCGGCCATGGCCGCGAGTTGAATCAGCACGCTCAAGCGGTCTTGGGCACCGGCTTGCAAGGGCACATCCGGGGTGTTGGCGCTGAAGGTGACTTTGCCCAAGCTGCGGTTGAAGTGCGCCGCCACCTCGCTGCGGAATTTGTCTGAAAACCGCTCGGGCGCCAACCCCATGGCGTTCACCTGGCCGCGGCTGGTTTGGGTGCGGGTTTGGCCAAATGCGCCAAAGCTCAAGCTGGCTTGGTAGGTGTTGTCTGTCAATCGCCACACCAGTTCGCCACTGAGGCTGTACGGAAATTTGTTGGCCTTGACCTGGTAGAGCAGCTTGACCGACTGGGGCACGCCCTGCACCGCCATCAGCGCGGGCAGTGCGTTGGCCGCTGGGTTGGCGGGAGCTTCAGGCGGGGTGGGCGGTTCGGGCTTGGCCTCTGCAATGGGCAGGGCTGACGTGGCTGGCGCACTGGGCTCATCTGGCGCGGTGGCCGAAGGGGGTGACTGAGGGGATGCAAGCGTCGTAAGCGAAGTAGGGGCGGACTCTGGGGGGACTGGATCAGTCTTTGGCAGGTGCAACACGCGGAGCGCTTCGGTGGACGATGGCGCGGCTGAAGCTGCATTTTGCGGCAGCATCGCCGTCACGTTGGGCGTGGCGTCTTGTGCCGTATTCGGCGCTGCGTTGATGGCTGCTTGCGGCGCGGCGACGGGCGGCTTGGGTTGGGCCGCCAGTGCAGTGGGTCGAGGTATTGATTTTGGCCTTGGGGCAGCGGGCGGTGGCGGCGCAAGGGTGGGCACAGCACGTGCGGCAAAGTGCCAAGCAGTCGAGGTGCTTTGCGCGGTGTCCTGGTGAGCCAACGACAGCTGCATGGGCAAGCTTTGCAGCAGTGCCAGGTGCAGCAACAGCACGGCCGTGCCCAACACCAGCCAGCGCAGGATGGGCTGTGGGGTGGCCAGGCGGGAGTGGTCAGTGCGCTGGGTGGACATGCATCCTCAAGCTGCGGCCACTTGTTTGATGAAGATTTTGATGCCACGCAGCAGCATTTCAATCGACACCGCCACCAGCACCAACCCCATCAGCCGTTCCAGCGCCACCACAAAGCGGTCACCGGCCACGCGCTGAATGCGCTCGGCCAGCACCAGCACCACGGCGCTCACGGTCATGGTCACGCACAGCGCCGCCACCCATTCCAGCCGTTTCTCAGGCGCTTGCGACACCAGCAACAGCACCGTGGCCAGCGCTGAGGGACCAGCAATGGCCGGAATGGCCAACGGCACGATCAGCGGCTCGCTCAGGGGTTCATCGGTTTCCACTTTGGCGGGCGGAAAAATCATGCGCAGGGCAATCAAAAACAAGATCACGCCGCCGCCAATTTGCAGTGACAGCTCACTCAAATTCATGACCCGCAAAAATCCGTCGCCGACGAACATGAAGGTCAGCAGCAGCAAAAAGGCAATCAACACCTCTCGCAATATCACCCGCGCCCGTCGCTCGGGTGCCACGTGCTGCAGCGCGTTGGCAAAAATGGGAATGTTGCCAATCGGGTCGGTGATCAAAATCAGCAAGATGGTGGCTGATACAAAGGTGTAGTTCATGGCGCAGTGGACTCAAAGGTAGGCGCAAAGAATAGCAGGCTTGTATTGGTGGTGTCCTGGCCACTTTGTCTGGCTCGGCTGCTGTTTGGGTGACTCTGGCGCAATGCTGCTTTGGTGGCTCTGGCGCGGCGCGGCGGCTGGGTCAGGTGCATGCGGTTTTGGGGGCAAAACACGCGCGGGGATGATGGTTCAGGTCACCTGGCACCTTTTTCGCGCGCCTTTGTCCCCAAAGCCCGGTCACCTGACCCAACCACCACGCCTTATCTGCGTGGTTACTGAGCTGGGTGAAAGGCTACACAAGTGGTATCTACAATGAAAATAATAGCTGCTTACACATGTAATAAAGAGTCTACAGGCTTATTTCTTATAAATTGTCGAATCCAAACCACGTGAGGCAGGGTGATTGGGTCAGGGGACCGGGCTTTGGGGTGAAATGCGCGCGAAAGAGCTATTTGCGTACCAAGGCCGTCAGCCCCGCGCGTGCTTTCACCCCAAAACCGCATGCCCCTGACCCAGTCGCCCTGCCGGGTTCCACCCTGAACGCCTCCAACCACAACACTTTGATACCCGCGAGTTCAAAAGTGAAGACCAGACAACACGCCCCCCAATAAGTTTTTTGAACAGGGGTTGTTCAAAAAATTCAAGCCAGGCGGGTGCCTTGTGCCCTACCATCTTGCCCATCATTTCACCGGCATTGATCAATGAACACCCCCTTGCAACACTTCACCGACCAGATTCGCAACGCTGCGGCACAACGCACCCCGCTGCGCATTCGCGGCGCGGGCAGCAAAGACTTTTATGGTCACCCCACCCAGGGCGAGCTGCTCGACACCCGCTCCTACAGCGGCATCGTCAGCTACGAACCCACCGAACTCGTGGTCACGGTGCGGGCGGGCACGCCAGTGGCCGAGCTCGAAGCCGCATTGGCCGAAAAAGGCCAGTGCCTGGCGTTTGAGCCCCCTCACTTTGAAACCGCTGAAGGCAGCGCTGGCGGCACCTGTGGGGGCATGGTGGCGGCAGGTTTGAACGGCCCGGCGCGGGCCAGCGTGGGCAGCTTGCGCGACTACGTGCTGGGCGTGCAATTCATCAACGGCCGTGCCGAGCAGCTCACTTTTGGCGGCCAGGTCATGAAAAACGTGGCTGGCTACGACGTCTCGCGCCTGATGGCAGGCAGCATGGGCACGCTGGCGCTGCTGACCGAAATTTCTCTGAAAGTGCTGCCCGTTGCCCCCGGTGAAGCCACCCTGGTGTTTGAACTCGACCAAGCCCAAGCACTGGCCCAGTTGCACCGCTGGGGTGCCCAGCCGCTGCCGCTGAACGCCAGTTGCTGGGTGCAAGACAGCACCGCGCCCGGTTCTCCCGAGCTGCTGTTTGTGCGCCTGCGCGGTGCGCTGGCGGCGGTGGAGTCAGCCTGCACCCAGATGCTGGCCGACGTGCCCGGCCAACGCCTGGACAACGCCCAAGCCCAGGCCGACTGGCGCGCTTGTTGCGACCAAACCTTGCCGTTTTTCCAGCCCGCCGCAGGCCAAGACCTGTGCCTGTGGCGCCTGAGCGTGCCGCAAACCGCCCCGGTCTTGAACCTGCCTTGGCCCACCTTGGTGGAGTGGCATGGTGGCTTGCGCTGGCTGTGGGCACCCGAGTCTGCCCACGCCCAGCTGCGTCAGGCTGCGGCAAATGTGGCTGGAAGCGCTACGTTATTCAGAGCTGCTTGCGCAAGTGATACATGCGCTACAGCCCGATTTGATGCATTAAAACCCACCACATGGCAAGTTCACCAGCGCCTCAAAGCCGAATTCGACCCGGCCGGCATCTTCAACCCTGGCCGCACCTACAAGGGGCTCTGACACCATGCAAACCCAACTCGCTCCCCAGTACCAAAGCAGCCCCGACGGCCAGGCGGCCGAAGCCATTTTGCGCAAATGCGTGCACTGCGGGTTTTGCACCGCCACCTGCCCCACCTATCAGCTGCTGGGCGATGAGCTAGACGGCCCGCGTGGCCGCATTTACCTGATCAAACAAGTGCTGGAAGGCACCACCCCCACGCGCAAAACCCAAGCCCACTTAGACCGCTGCCTGACCTGCCGCAACTGCGAAAGCACCTGCCCCAGCGGCGTGCAATACGGCCACCTGCTCGACATTGGCCGCAAGCTGGTCGATGCCCAAGTGCCCCGCCCACTGGGTGAGCGCGCCCTGCGCTGGGCGCTGAAAGAGGGCCTGCCCTCGCCCCTGTTTGCGCCTGCCATGGCCATGGGCCAACTGATGCGTCCGCTGCTGCCCCACGCGCTGCAAAACAAAGTGCCTGCCAAACAACCCGCTGGGGTCACGCCCAGCCGCAGTCACGCCCGCAAGGTGCTGGTGCTGCAAGGCTGCGTGCAGCCCGCCATGAGCCCCAACATCAACAGCGCCACCGCCCGTGTGTTTGATGCGGCGGGCATTGAGTGTGTGGCCGCCGCCAAAGCGGGCTGCTGCGGCGCGGTCAAGTTTCACCTGAATGACCAGATTGGGGGCAGGGCCGAGATGCGTGCCAACATCGACGCCTGGTGGCCGCACATTGAGGCCGGGGTGGAGGGCATTGTCATCAACGCCTCGGGCTGCGGTGTCACGGTCAAGGACTATGGCCACATCCTGCGCGACGACCCGGCCTATGCCGCCAAAGCCCAGCGCGTGAGCGAGCTGACCAAAGACGTGAGCGAATGGCTGCCCAGCCTGGTGCCCCAGCTCAAGACAAAAGTAGCAGGCAGCGCCCGCCGCATTGCGTTTCACCCGCCATGCTCCATGCAGCATGGCATGCAGCTGCGCGGCGGCGTGGAGAAATACATGGGCGAGCTGGGTTTTCACGTCAAAACCACTGGCTGCGAGGCGCACCTGTGCTGCGGCTCGGCCGGCACCTACAGCGTGCTCAACCCCACCCTGTCATACCAATTGCGCGACCGCAAACTGGGCAACTTGGCCAAAACCTTTGGCGACCAAGCCCCTGACGAAATTGTGTCTGCCAACATCGGCTGCATCACCCATCTGCAAAGCGGCACCAGCACCCCGGTGCGCCACTGGATTGAAGTGCTGGACGAAGCGCTGCAACAGTCGGCTTGAAGTTGCTTTAAAAATCAGAGCTGCTAGCGCTTGATTGACGGGCGCTAGAGCCCTGTTTGGCATGTAAACCGGATTGACGCAGGCGGATGCGATTCAAGCTGATGTGCTGGGCATTTCACTCCCTCTCCCAAAGGGAGAGGGAATAAATTCACATCAGTTTGAATCTCACCCGTGCAGGCGGCTACTGCATGCGTCTCAAGGCTGGGTCGGTAAAATCATCACCAAGCCTTACTGGCTTGACTTGCCACCTCACCACCGTGCCCGCCTTCGGGCGCCTTTCCCCTTCGCCTTTGCCACTGTCTTTCACCGCCTTTTCGATTTGGAACCTCTTTCGCCATGACGCGAGCCCGCCCGCGCCCTCTTGCTGCTGCTGCGCCACCTCTGCAGCCCGCCACGCACGCCCACTTTCACAGCACCCGCCTGCTGCAGCTGCTGGCAGCTGGGCCGGCCATGCCAGCGCCCCAGCCGCAAGCCGCTTTTGCCGAGCACCTGGGGCAGTGGGTGGACGTGGCCAGCGCCTTCACGCTGCGTGCGCTGCACAACAGCCGCCCACTGCCGCACGCCCACCACCGCCCGCACCGACCCGACGAGAGCGCCGAGAGCACCTCTGCGCGTCAAGCCTTGCAGCAGCAAGTGGCGCGTGTGCAAGCCCGGTTAACTGCCGCCATCACGCTGGCTGTGGCAAACGTGCCGCAGGCCAAACCTGAGCCGGTCAAGTTTCAAGGTGACGCTGCGGCGCAAGACCCCGGTCAGACAACACCGCCGAGCGAAAACGAACCCTCTTTTGCGCCTTACCTCAAGCTCTACCAAACCCAGCAGCGCGCCATGCAAGACCAGCTGCTGCCACTGCGCGCGAATGTGCGCGTGGCGCTGGCAAGTGCCTGCGCCGAGCTCAAGCCCTTGGCGCGGCTGGATCAGGCCTTTGAGGCGATCTTGACCGAGCGCGAAACCCGCTTGCTGGCGCAGCTGCCCAGCCTGCTGGAAAAGCGCTTTCAGGCGGCGCAGCAGGCTGCTGCTGAAGCCGCGCCGGGTGCGCACTCTGATTGGCAACTGGCCTTTGGCCAAGAGCTGCAAACCTTTTTACTGGCCGAGCTTGACCTGCGCCTGCAACCCACGCTGGGGCTGCTTGACGCTTGGCCCGACGGACACCACTGACACCACTGACACCACTGACACACATGAACCTAGATGCCTCAGTTGACCGCTTACATGTACCAATAAGTGCTTATGAACATTAACTTTTTCAGCGTTGATCGACTTCACCATTTGGGCGACATCGCTTCGCACCCGACCAACTAAGGAATCTAGGTTGAACAAACACTTTTTCACCGGCGCGTTTGCGCTGGGTTTTGCTGCCGTGGCCTGGGTGGCCAGCGGCTTTGTCGGCACCAGCCTGGTGGCCTTGCTGATGACGCTGCTGATTGCCGCCGTCTACGGTGTGGGCGCGCTAGAGCTTTACCGCTACCAGCAAGCCACCCAGTCGCTGCACGCGGCGCTGGTCAGTCTGGCCGGCTCCACCCCGGCGGCGCTGGCGCCCTGGCTGGCTGGCCTGCCACCCAGTGTGCAAAACGCTGTGCGCTTGCGTGTGCAAGGCGAGCGCGTGGGCTTGCCGGGCCCGGCGCTGACGCCGTATTTGGTGAGCCTGCTGGTGATGCTGGGCATGCTGGGCACGTTTTTGGGCATGGTTGTCACGCTCAATGGCGCAGCGTTTTCGCTGCAAGGCGAGGCCGATTTGCCCACCATTCGCGCTGCGCTGGCCGCGCCCATCAAGGGGCTGGGGCTGGCTTTTGGCACCTCGGTGGCGGGGGTGGCCTCATCAGCCATGCTGGGGCTGATGTCGGTGCTGGTGCGGCGTGCACGCCAACACACCGCGCAGCTGCTGGACGACAAAATTGCCACCGATCTGCACCCCTTCACACAAGCCCACCAGCGCCAGCAAACCGACCAGGCGCTGCAGCAGCAAGCGCACACCTTGCCCCAAGTGGTGACCCAGTTGCAGCAGCTGATGAGCCACATGACGCAGATGAACGAGCAGCTGCACCAGCGCCTGCTGGCGCAGCAAGACAGCTTTCACACCGAGGTGGCGCACAGCTACACCACGCTGGCCACGTCGGTCGACCACTCGCTGCGCCACGCCGTGAACCAAAGCGCCCAGGCGGCCAGCGACAGCCTGCAGCCACTGCTGCACACTGCCCTGCAAGCGCTGGCGCAACAAGCCAGCCAGCACCACCAGCAGTTGCAAGCGGCCACAGAGCAGCAGTTGAGCGGCGTGGCCGAGCAGTTAAACACCGCCACCAGCCACATCAGCCAGACCTGGCAAATGGCACTGGCCCAGCAGCAAAGCAGCAACGCCACGCTGGCGCAAGACTTTGCCCAACACAGCCAAGCGCTGCTGACGCAGGCCGCCCAAGCGCTTGCACAGGCCGCAGCGCAGCGCCAAACCCTTGAGCTGCAGCAACAGCAAGCCTGGGCCGCGTCGCTGCAGGCCTTGTCTGCCCAGCTACAAAGCCAGTGGCAAGACACCGGCGCCCAGCAGCAAGCACAGCAGCTGGCCATCAGCAGCCAGCTCACAGACACCGCCCACACCCTGACCGAGCACCTGCAAGCCAGCCAGCACGCCACGCTGGCCGAGCTGACCCGGCTGATGGATACCTCTGCCGCTGCACCGCGCGCAGCGGCAGAGGTGATCGCGCAGCTGCGCGAGCACATGTCCCACAGCCTGGCGCAAGACAACACCTTGCTTGAAGAGCGCAGCCAGATCATGGCCACGCTGCACAGCCTGCTGGCGGCCATCAACCATGCTTCAAAAGAGCAGCGCGAGGTGATCGACACGCTGGTGGCCAGCGCCACGCAGGCGCTCAGTCAAACCGGCCAGCAGTTTGCCGCGCAGGCGCAGCACCAGTCTGCCCAGCTGGGCGATGCCGCAGCGCAAGTGGCCTGCAGCGCCATCGAGGTGGCCAGCCTAGGCGAAACTTTTGGCTTTGCCACCCAAACCTTCAGCGCCGCCAATGACAAACTGCTGGCGCAGCTGCAGCGCACCGAAGCGGCGTTGAGCCAGTCGCAACACCGCAGCGACGAGCAAATGGCCTACTACGTGG
The DNA here is from genome assembly GCF_028715765.1 of Rhodoferax sp. Taxonomy (GTDB): domain Bacteria; phylum Pseudomonadota; class Gammaproteobacteria; order Burkholderiales; family Burkholderiaceae_C; genus Rhodoferax. The sequence continues at coordinate 12,646 of NZ_JAQURE010000031.1, read as the reverse complement.
CGCAAGCGCGCGAGATCATTGACCTGAGTTTGATGGCACAAAAAGACATCCTGGCGCACCTGAACCCAACGTCAGCCACAGCCACAGCACCTGCCCTGGCTGCGGCCACCCCCTTGGAGGCAGCTTGATGCACAACGTAGACGACATGGCGCAAAACGCCCCGGTGTGGGCGGTTTTTGGTGACCTGATGGCTGGGCTGCTGGGCGCATTTGTGCTGATTTTGGTGGGCGTGCTGGGCGTGCAACTGGAGCTGCAAACCCATTTGCAAGACGAGATAAAAAAACGCCAGGTGGAAGAACAGCGCCGCATCACCCTGGAAAAAGCGCTGGCCGTGCCGCTGGCCAGCGGGCGCATCACGCTCAACAACGGCCGCATTGGCATCAGCGGGCGGGTGCTGTTTGCGCTGAACTCTGACCAGCTCCAACCCGAAGGCGCGCAGCTGCTGACCAGCCTGGTGCCACCCCTGCGCACCTACCTGGCTTCGCGCCGCGAGCTGCTGATGGTGAGCGGCTTCACCGACGACCGCTCCATTCGCAACAGCAACCACCGCTTTGCCGACAACTGGGAGCTGTCGGCCCAACGCGCGCTGACCGTTACCCGCAGTTTGATCGACGCTGGCATGCCCGCCAGCATGGTGTTTGCCGCCGCCTTTGGCGCCGAGCAGCCGGCCACGCCCAATGTGAGTGACGCCGCACGCGCCCAAAACCGCCGCGTCGAACTGGCGCCAGTGCCGCAAAACAGCGGCACCCGCGCCCCTTGACTTGAATGGCTGCTTACCCCCCGCACATTGCAGACCACAGCCCTGGCGTGGCTACACCCCCCACGCTGCCCAGCGCCCAGTTGCACGCGCTGCGCCTGGCCGGTGCGGCACAGCTTGACCCGGTGGCTTGGCACTATGCAGAGCTGTTAAGCCGCCGCGCCGACACCCAGCACGGCCAGGTGCAGCGCTTGCTGCAAGCCAAACTGGGGCAGGTGCTGGCTGCGTTGGAGGCACGGCTGGCGCAAGTGGGCGCAGCGTCAGCAGCACCGACAGCGCCCTTGCCGTCATCCTTGCACACCCCCAGCTTGACCGGGTTGAGCACGCTGGCCAGCCTGCAAGCGCTGACCCGCAGCTTGAGCCAGGTGCCTGCGCCGCCCCGGTACGCAGCAGCGGGCGAGGCTGCACATGACCAGGGCAGCAGCACGGCGGGCGCAACCGCGCCCCTGGAGCTCAAGGCCATGGGGCAGTTCAAGAGCACTTGGGCGCAACTCAGCGTGAAAAGGCGGCTGGCGCAGGCGCAAACCCAAGCCCCAACCAACGCCGGGCCGGCCAATTCGCAGCATGTGGTGCTGCAGTCCATGGCGCAGATGCAAGCCCTGTCGCCCGCCTATTTGAGCCGCTTCACGGCCTACGTCGACACCTTGCTGTACCTGGATCAGGTCAGACCAGCCAAAGCGGCTAAGCCGCGCAGGGGAAAAAAGTAGCTATATTTTAAATAGCTGCTTGTGCTTTATTTATAAGCACTAGAGGGTGATTTGGCATATATTTTTTTGAGCAGGTTACCATGCTGATCATGTCCAAAGGGAGGAGATATGAACCGCACAGAACGGCTCTACAAAATCAACGAGTTGCTGCACGCCAATAAGGTCGTCAGCTTTGCCAACCTGCTGGCCGCCTTGGGCGTGTCACGCTCCACCCTCAAGCGCGATTTGAACTACCTGTGCGAACGCCTGCACAACCCCATCATCTACAGCCGCGAGTTGGGCGGCTACCGGCGCGGACCCTCTGACTCGGCCGACCACCACCCACACGAACTGCCGGGCCTGTGGTTCTCTCCCACCGAAATCCACGCTCTGCTGACCATGCAGCAACTGCTGGCCGGGCTGGATGCCGGCGGTGTGCTCACCACGCACATCGCCCCGCTGATGGAGCGCCTGAATGCCCTGCTGGGGCCGGAAGGCAACCCGGAGGCCACCGAGCTGCGCCAGCGCGTGCGCATCATCCGCCTGGCGCAACGCAGCGTGATGCCGCGCCACTTTGAGCAAGTCGCCACCGCCCTGGCACAGCGCAAGCGCCTGCACATCGCCTACACCGCACGCGGCAACGGCCACACCACCGAGCGCGACATCTCGCCCCAGCGCCTGGTGCACTACCGCGACAACTGGTATCTGGATGCCTGGTGTCACCAGCGCCAAAGCCTGCGCAACTTTGCGCTGGATGCCATCACCCGGCTGGAGCCGCTGAACGAACCTGCGCGCGAAGTCAGCGCCGCCCAACTCAGCACCACCTTTGGCTCCGGCTACGGCATCTTTTCAGGCGGCGCAGTGCGCTTGGCCCGCCTGCGTTTTTCCGCCGAGCGTGCCCGCTGGGTGGCGCAAGAACAGTGGCACGCCGAGCAAAGCGGCAAGGTTGAAAGCGACGGCAGCTACCTGCTGCGCCTGCCCTACACCGACCACCGCGAGCTGATCATGGACATCCTGAAACACGGCACGCATTGCGAAGTGCTGGGGCCGCCGTCGCTGCGCCGGGTGGTCGCCGACGAGGTGAAGAAGATGGGGGAGAAATATTTTTGAGGGGGTGGGCAGAGGTTCATCTGGTGAACCTGTGGGTGGGTAAGCTCAATCGAGTGAAAGACTTCAAACCATGAAAACCCTTACCCCTGAATTTGACAATCCTGATGCCGAGGCCCACAAGCTCTGGTTGGCACAGATGGGCGCTGAATACTTGCAGGAAACGGCTGACCCAGCACGATTGCTGGATCGTGCCCGTCAGGCCTGGCAGCAACAAGGCCACAGTGAAGAGTGGATCACGCAACGCATGACTGGGCAGGAACCGGGTAACAAACCTACCGACCCGATGACTGAGCAGGAGTTGATTTTTGCTGCGCTGGCAGAACTGTCTACTCGGCAAATCGCTGAAAGCGTGGTTGCATCTGGCATGGCAGAAAACAAGACTGCAGCCCAAAGTGGTGGCCACATCGCCGCCCAGGCCCGCCAGCAGCTCGAGAGCCAGTCCAGCACGCCAGAGGTGACCAGGGCCAACTACCTGCCGCCCGTTGCGGTCAAGGCGGTGAAGACTGTCAAGGCATCGCGCAAGGCGTAACGGCGTGAAGCTGCAGCATTGGCGACACAGCTCGCGCCACTGATGATCGAGCAACTGTTCAACACCCAGGAATACGACAAAGGAGATTGGTAATGATCATGATCGATAGCGTTTTGGCCTCATGGGCGGCGGTGGATACTGCGCTGGGTTTGTCTTCCCCTGTACGAGACGAAGAGCACTACACCGAACTTCTCGATTTTGTGGAAGAGTGCTTCGAGCGTTTTGGCGCACAAGATAGTCATCCCATTTTTTCCTTGGTTGACTTGGTGGCGCGGCGCATCAAAGCGTATGAAGACCAGCTTCACCCCTGGCCAGATGTCAGTACCCCAGTCACACCGCAGGCTTTTTTGATGGCCCCGGTTGATTTATCAAACAGCCTTTAGCCCCTGATTAAACATGCGCAACACGCTACTTATTCAATAGTATCTCCAACAACTATCAGCACCATGGTCTGCCCCACCGGGCGGTGGTGGACCATGTGGGAAGGCTGACTGAAATATATTTTTGAGGAGGTTGGCAGAGGGTCACGTGGTGGACCTATGGGTGGATAAGCTACACACAAATCAACAAAATTCAGGAGGGGGATTTCATCGTGTCAGACGCATTAGCTCATTCGGGTGGACAGGTCGGGACGGGGCATCAACGGTTTCCCGCATGGGGGAAACTCTCTCGGGACAAGGCGGGGCAGGTGTCCAGTGAGCATCCCTTGCTGGATCACATGACCGACGTGGCCGCTTGTTTCCTGGCCCTTGCTGAATGCACTGCCATTCGGCGTTCTATGGAGAAAACGGCAGGGCGTGCCCTTGATGCGGCAGATTTGCAGCGGCTGGCTGTGCTGGTCTTTCTGCACGATGTGGGTAAAGCCAATGCCGGTTTCCAGTCACAACGCTGGCGGTTACCTGATAGGCCACCGGGTAGCTGGCCCACTACGCCGTTGGGGCACGGCCCCGAAGGCTGGGAACTGATTTCGGGGCGTGTGCTAAATGCCGAGCACTATGCAGTCGGCTTGCCCATTGCGGAAATCGTGGCTTGGGGTGAAGTCGCCGTTAGCGAGTTGCTTCAGGCCAGCATCAGCCATCACGGGCGACCTCTTGGTGAAAGTCCTGATAAGCAAACAGAAAGCATATGGAAGCCCGTGTTGGATAAAACCGGAGCGGTGCTGTACGACCCCGCTACGACTTTGGCAAGCATGGGCGAGCGGGTGAAACAAAGTTATCCGCTGGCCTTCTCGGAGTGCCATCAACCCTTGCCTGACCAGCCTGCCTTCGTGCATCTCTTTGCCGGGTTGGTTCAGTTGGCCGACTGGTTGGGGTCTGACACCCGTGAAGGCTTCTTCCCCTACACCGTCCCCGGCGAGGATCGAACTCACACTGCTGCTGTGGGAGCGCAATACGCAGTGCATGCCATTGGTCTGGACGTGAACAATTGGCGTGATGAATTGTGCGGCGAGCGACCCACTTTCAGTGATGCTTTTGACGTGCCGGAAGCACGCCCCATGCAATTGGCTGCTGCTGATTTGTCGTTGGGCAACATCGTGGTGCTGGAGGCGGAAACCGGCAGCGGCAAGACCGAAGCCGCGCTGTGGCGCTTTGTTCAATTGTTTGAAGCGGGCAAGATCGATAGCCTGTACTTTGCACTACCCACCCGCGTTGCGGCAACACAGCTCTACCAGCGTGTGCTGGCCTTGGTGAGTCGCTTATGGCCTACAGATGCACCGGTGGTGGTGAGAGCTTTGCCTGGCTACGAAGCGGCAGATGACCAAGAAAAAATCAGCCTGCCAGATTTCAAAGTTCAGTGGCCCGATCATCCCGCCGATGAGAAAGCGCATCAGCGCTGGGTGGCGGAGTCGCCCAAGCGTTTTCTGGCAGCCACCATTGCGGTGGGGACGATAGACCAAGCCTTACTCGGCGCACTCAAGGTGCGCCATGCCCACATGCGCCACGCTTTGCTGGCCCGCAGCCTGCTGGTGGTGGATGAGGTGCATGCGTCAGATGCGTACATGACGGTGCTGCTGGAGAAATTGCTTCAGGCACACCTCAAAACAGGCGGCCAAGCCATGCTGCTTTCTGCCACTTTGGGCTCATCAGCGCGTACACGCTACCTCAGCATTGGGCAATCAATGAAGCAGGCACTGCCCTCGCTAGCCGATGCCTGCGCAGCGCCCTACCCAGCGGTCAGCTTTCGCAATGCATCGGGTATGCACCTGCAACCCGTGGCGGGTAACCCGCAACACAAAACCGTGTACTGGGAGACGCTCGATGCCATGGATGACCCCGTGCGCATTGCCACGCTCGCAGCCCAGGCTGCAGCACAAGGCGCACGCGTGCTGGTGGTGCGCAACACCGTTCCTGCCGCTGTTGCCACACTCAAAGCACTGGAGCAATTGACTCTGGCCCAAGGTGGTGACTGGCTGTTCAAAGTCAATGGCATCAGCACCGTCCACCACAGCCGCTACAGCCGCCAAGACCGCCCATTGCTAGACAAGGCGGTGGAAGCGCAACTGGGCAAAACGCGGAAAGATTCGCAGGGTCGCGTCATCATCGGCACCCAAACACTGGAGCAAAGCCTGGACATTGATGCCGACTTGCTCATCACCGACCTGTGCCCCATGGACGTGTTGCTCCAGCGCCTGGGTCGTTTGCACCGACATGCCCGACCTGAGGCAGAGCGGTCGGAGGGCTACCGTCAGCCGCGTGCTTGGGTGCTCACACCTGCTGGCAATGACCTCACACCCATGTTCAAGCGTGCTCGCCATGGCTTGGGCCGATTCCACGACGGTGGCGGTGTGTACCCCGACTTACGCATGATCGAGGTCACCAAGCGCTTGATTCAGGCCCAATTCAGCCGCGAGATACCCGCTGACAACCGTGCCTTGGTTGAGCTCGCTACACACACAGAAGCTCTGAAAGCAATTGAGCAAGAGTTGGGGGCTACGTGGCAAAAACATGGTCAAACGATTGAAGGTGAAATAAGTGCGCTTAGAGCAATAGGTCATCTCCAAATGTTGCAATTTGACGATGCTTTTTCTGACGCATTTTTCCCCGACGGTGATCAAAAAATCTCAACTCGCATCGGTGCGGCTGATAGGTTAGTGACCTTCGATCCACCCCTGCCCGGCCCATTTCAGCAGGAGGTGAAGCAATTAGCCCTGCGTGCGTATGAAGCTGAAGGCGTAAGCCTTGATGCGGGACCTACTGGTGTCGCCATATTCCCAGACCACTTCGGCTTTGAATTCATGTTTGGTGATACAAGCTATCGCTATAGCCGCTTCGGGCTGGAGCGCCTGAAAACCGACGACCAAAACCAACCCACACAGGGAGAAACCGTATGACGATTGCCCCGGAACTGCAGTTTTCATTGCTCACCGAGCCCATCATTCGTTACCGCCGTGCGAGTGATGGCGAAACCGTAAAAGCCAGCTTGCCCGAGTTGTTCGTGGCGCTCGCCGCGGATGAAGTGCGCGATTACCCCGCATTGCGTCCACACCAACGCCACCCCTGGCACGCCTTCCTGGTGCAGTTGGCCGCCATAGCTCTGCATAAGGCAGAAAGAACAGCGGGTTTTGAAACTGCTCAGGAGTGGCGTGATGCATTGCTGGCGCTCACGCCTGATGACCCCGATGGGGCTGCGTGGTGTTTGGTGTCGCCACCTGATCGGCCTGCGTTGTTGCAGGCGGCCGTTTCTGTGGGGCTGGTTAAAGACTGGGACATTAGCAACGCGGCAGATTCGCTTGACATGCTGATAACTTCAAAGAATCACGATTTAAAACAAGAGCGAATGCGCAGAGGGTCGGCAGACGATTGGTTGTTTTCTTTAGTGAGTCTACAAACGCAAGAGGGATTCGGTGGGCGTGACAACTTCGGTATTACAAGAATGGCCGGAAGTTTTGGATCTCGAACAGCCGTTGGCGCTGTTCCATCAGGAAATGTCGGAAGAAGATGGCAGTGCGACGTTGCCGTCATGCTCAATGAGCGAGATCGCATTGCGGAAAACTATTCTTATAAACATGCGGGCGGTATCTCGCTGGTATGGACGATTCCGTGGGACGGATCACTTGGTGCGCAAATTTCGATGCAGCAGCTTGACCCCTTGTATATTGAAATTTGTCGTCAAGTTCGCCTAGCAATACGACCGAGGACACAGAATATTTTTGCCAGTACATCGTCATCGAAAGCGTCGCGCATCAGTAGCGGGGATCGACAAGGCGTAACCGGTGATATTTGGACCTCAGTTAATGAATTGGCAAAGCCATTCGGTGCGGCTTTGAAGATTCGGGCAAGAGGGTTTGACTACAAATTGTCGTCAAGTCTTTTGTTTGGCATCGAGTACGGCAGTGGAGAACGTGCCTGCTTTTATTCACCAACATCAGCGTTGAAATTGAATGGAGCAACGCCGGGGCAATTGTCTAGCGCCGTCTTGTGCGGTGTTTCGCGTGGCGGTCCTACTGGAAACAAAAGTGTCACGCAAGGCTATCACGAGCGGCGTTTGCCTATCTCACCCAAAGTTCGCTCCCTCCTGATTACAAACCAAAAAGCGCAACTTGGGCGCATAGCTGGGCAGCGCATCGCTGCTATTAGCGAGGTACGCAAACTCCTTTGGCTTTCATTGGTGATTTTGTTTGCAAACGGAAATTCACGTGACAACAGTGTGGGGGATGAGGCCAAGGCCAGTAAATTTTCTGCCCCCTTTGAGCTTGTCGAAGACACACGCTTTTTTGACGACCTCAATGAAGAAATAGAAGCCACAGACCCCGCCGAACAACGCCTGCAATGGTTGCTGGGCGTGGTTGAGCGGGCTGAAGCCATCCTGAAGGCGGCCTTCAATGCGGGGCCGCGCAGTGGCATCCAAAAGTACCGCGCCCAGTCTGCGGCCTTGTCACGCTTTCATGGCGGGCTTCGCAGTGACAAATTCCCGATACCCGACCTCGTCAATTACTACCGTCAACAAACCATCAAACGCCAGGAGGAAACCCGTGACAACGCTTGACCCCACGTCAGAACAAAACGATCCACCAGAGGAAACCGCTGCCTACCGCGAACCTTTTGGGGCGTTGGCCGCCTACATCCAGCGTACCAGCACCGGCGACCGCGCGGCACTGGCCCGGCTCAAGCCGGAAGCCCTGCAACCGCACCAGTTGGCCGCGTTAGCAAGAGCTTTGACTGCGGCAGGTCTGGCCCCTGAGCAATGGCACGCGGACACCTGGCCGCGTTGGGCTTTGATTGCACACGGCATGGCGTTAGCTGGACATGACGGCAAACAGAAGCTGGGAAGACAGTTGGCGCACGCTGGCGTGTCTGAATCGCGTGTCACCAAATTACTCACCTCACGGGGTGATGCCTTTACGCAGCTTTTGCCGCGCGTGCTGCGCCTGTTGGCCAGCAAAGGCGTGGCACCCAACTGGCGTGAACTGGGCGAACTGGTGCTCAAAGAAAGTAGCAGCCTGCGCAGTAGCCAAGCCGATGCTGAGGAAATACGTCTCCAAATTGCAGGCCCCTATTTTTCAACGCTGGCCCGCGCCGAATCCAAGTCATAACAAACCATCATCCAAGGAGTTTTCATGAATCTGCCCCGTTTTATCCAAATCCACACCCTGCACAACTACCCCGGCGCATTGCTAAATCGCGACGATGCCGGTCTGGCCAAGCGCCTGCCCTATGGCGATGCCATTCGCACGCGCATTTCGTCACAGTGCTTGAAGCGACACTGGCGGGTGGCCGAGGATCATTTTTCGCTGGCAAGCCTGGGTGTGCCCATGGCCGTGCGTTCCCGGCAGACGCTGGATTTGATTCGTAAAAAATTGATCGAGGCGGGCCTGTCTGAAGAACTGGCACAGTCGGCAGGCGAGGGGTTGCGCGATGCAGGCTTGTTGGACAAAGGTGGAAAAGAGTCCAAGGGCAAAGAGGCTTTGGAAACAGGGCAGGCGGTGTTGATGGGCAGCGCCGAGATTGATTACCTTGTCAAACGCTGTGCTGAACTTGCGCAGGAAAACACCGAAGCCAAGGCACTCAAGACTGCCATTGCCAAGTTTCTGAAAGACGAGAAGAAAAACATCGAAGCATTGAAACACGGCAGCGGGCTGGAAGCCGCCTTGTTTGGGCGCATGGTCACGTCCGACGTGCTGGCGAGCCGCGATGCAGCTGTGTACGTGGCACACGCCTTTACCGTACACGAAGCGCAAGTGGAAAACGATTACTTCACCGTGGTGGACGACCTGCTGCGCGAAGCCGGTGAACTGGGTTCTGCCGGTATCTTCGACACCGAACTGGCCTCCGGCCTGTACTACGGCTACGTGGTGGTGGATGTGCCGCAACTGATTGCCAACCTGGAAGGTGAGGCAGCTAAAGATTGGGCCACATTGCCCGCCGAAAAGCGAGAGCTGGCAGGCCGCGTGGTGCAGCACCTGCTGCACCTGATTGCCACGGTCAGCCCTGGTGCCAAGCGCGGATCGACTGCGCCGTTTGACTGGGCTAAATTCTTGCTGGTGGAAGTGGGCGACTGGCAGCCGCGTAGCCTGGCGGGTGCCTTCCAAAACGCCTTGCCGACCGACCACACCGCTCTTCGCGAAACTGCCGTGCAGATGCTGGCGGACGAAGTAGGCAAACTTGACGATGCTTACGGTGCCACGCTGGACAGGCGCTTCCTCGCACTGGACAAGGTGAGCGTGCCCAATGCGCAGCGCCTGTCCCTGAACGATTTGGCTACGTGGGTGCAGGCCTACATCACCCAAGGCGCAGCGCCAGCACAGGTGGCCTGACATGCCGCGCCATTTGCTGATCAGGTTATCGTCCCCGCTCATCGCGTTTGGGGGTGAAACCATTGACAACTTTGGGGTCATCCGAGACTTTCCGGCGCTCTCCATGGTCACGGGCTTGATTGCCAACGCCTTGGGCTGGGATCGGGGTGACGACGGCTTGCACAACCGTCTGCAAACGCGGCTGCGCATGGGTGCTCGATTGGAGACACAAGGCACTCGGTTAACGGACTTTCAAACCGCGCAGTTGGGTGCCAATGACAAGGCCTGGACAACGTGGGGCACGATAGAAGAGCGAAGAGGTGGTGCCGCGTCTTATGACAGTCCTCATTTGCGTTACCGCGACTATTACACCGACCTCACAGCCCTGCTTGCTTTGCGACTGGAGCCCGCCGACGAGTCCCCCACGTTGGACGAAGTGGCGCAGGCGCTGGATCGTCCACAGCGCCCTCTGTTCATCGGTCGCAAACCCTGTCTGCCCGTTGGCCGCTTGGTGGCTGGTTGGGTGGAGGCTGATTCGGTCTTGCAAGCCCTGCAGCTTGTCCCACGGGTCAACAGCGAACGTGGTCTGCGAGCCCAATGGCCGGATGGCGAAGGCCAATTGCAGGGTGACCGTTTGGTCGATGTGTGCGACGAACGCAACTGGACCAGCGGTGTGCATGGCGGCTGGCGACCGGTGCGAGAAGGCCTCATCCAAACCACAGGAAACATGTCATGAGTTCAGAGAGCCTCTATTTGATGCACACCCAGCCAGACCCACAGCGACTGGCAGCATGGGCAGCACGCCACCGCCTGTTAGACAAAGAAGGCGATCTGGGTTATGCCCTCCATGCGCTGCTGCATGCGGCTTTTGGTGAACAAGCGCCACAACCGTTTCGCTACCTCGATGCCGAGCAAGGCCTGTTGGCCTACACCCGCTTGGATGCAACTGGATTGGCGCAACTCGTTGCCCTGGCTGAACCTGACGTGGCCGCTGCGTTGGGGCTTGGCCAGACTCGCCAGCATGGCGGTATGAATGTGCGCGTCTTTCCCACGCACTGGGCTGTTGGCCACACGCTAGGGTTTGAAGTGCGCGTGCGCCCCATCATCCGCGAAGGCAAAACTGGCCGCGAGCGCGATGCCTTCCTCGCTGCGGCTGAAAAGGCACAGGGCAGTGTGCTGGATCGTGGCGAGGTGTATGTGCAGTGGCTGCGCGATGTGCTGGTGCGCCAAGGTGGTGCAGAACTGGTGGACGCCAAGATGACCCGCTACCAGCAGTTGGGGGTAACGCGCAAGAGCCAGAAAGGCAGCGCGGATGATGTGCGCCACAGCCGCCTGGTCAGTGGGCCTGATGCGGTGCTGGCCGGGCAACTGCGCGTGACCAACTCACAAGCCTTTCCACAACTTCTTGCCAACGGGCTTGGGCGACATCGAGCGTTTGGATTTGGTTTTCTGATGTTGCGCCCTGCGCGTGGTTGACATGGACGAAATGTCTACATGCTGAAGGGCCGCCTCGGGCTAGAAACCGCCCGCTTCCCGCACGCAGACCGCCATGGGCTACTCTGGCTGGAGCGGGGCGAGTTGTGCGTCATTGACGGTTGTTTGCATTTCATGCGGGGGGCCAATTCATTGACTCCGCAAGTGGATCAAATTCCGCATCAGTCGGTATCCATGATTTTGCTGGGGCCAGGCAGCAGCGTAACGCACGATGCCTTGCGCCTGCTGGCTCGCCACGGCACGCTGATGGCTGCAGTGGGTGTGGATGGCGTGCGCTCTTACACCGCGCCGCCTTTGATGCCTGATCGTTCCGATGTAGCCAGACGACAAGCCGAGTTGTGGGGCAACCCGCGTCGGCGCATCAGCGTGGCGCGGCATATGTACGCGCTGCGCCTGGGCGAGATACTGCCGCACCGTGAGTTGGATACATTGCGCGGCATTGAAGGCTCCCGTGTCAAGGTCATGTACAAGTTGATGGCCGACAAGCACGGCATCGAATGGAATGGCCGCCACTACGACCGGGCCAACCCGATGGCCGCTGACATTCCGAACCAGGCACTGAACCATGCTGCCACGGCGGTTCAGGCTGCTGCTGCGATTGCGGTGCAGTCGTTGGCGGCGCTGCCGCCGCTGGGCTTTATTCATGAGGACTCAGGGCAGTCGTTTGTACTGGACATCGCCGACTTGTTTCGTGAAGCGGTCACGCTGCAAATCGCTTTTGCCGCCGCCAAGCAGGTGAGCAAAGGCGCAGAAGATACGGTAGACCGCCTAGTGCGACGTGAAGCCGCCCAGGTGTTTCGCAAGCAGCAAGTTATCCCGTTGATGATCGACAAAATCAAGCAAGTCTTACGCATGGAGGAGGTCGATGGCGCTGGTGATGATAGTGACACGTGATGTGGCAGACCGGTTCCACGGTTTTCTTGCTTCGGTCATGTTGGAGGTTGCACCCAATGTGTTCGTCGCACCGCGGATGAACAAGGGCGTGCGTGAACGCACGTGGGATGTTGTCTCCGATTGGCATGCCCAAGAACCAAGAGGCAGCTTGGTGATGGTCTGGCGTGATTTGAATGAGGTGGGTGGCATCGGCCTGGCCCATCTTGGAACCCCGCCCCGTGAATTGATTGAGATGGACGGAATGTGGTTGACCCGGCGCAGCAAGTCCGCAAACGTTCTTTAAAATTTTGAATGAGTTTGGTTGTTTTCTCTTGCGCCTCAACAAGTTAGGTGTGAGAGGTTCCCCCGCGCGAGCGGGGATAGACCCGCGTCCGGGTAGCAGCTATCACCAACTTGGAAGGTTCCCCCGCGCGAGCGGGGATAGACCCACGAAGCCAGTCAGA
>NZ_JAQURE010000030.1 GCF_028715765.1 Rhodoferax sp. | reverse complement strand
CTCACCTCCAGACTGTTGGATAACCGTATGATTTCAAACGGAATTTCTAATGGTATCCATTAGAAATCTGCACTGGGAGGTTTGCACCACTTTTCTTTTGAAAATCCTAATGGACTATCTGGGTTGATGGATGTGGCGGTGCGGCGCCGGTTTGCCTTTGTGACGATGTGGCCAGACCTTGCCGTGTTGCGTGACCCAGCCCAGGCTTGCCCGCTGATGCTGCAAACCTTTACACAGCTGCTGAATATTTTTGTCATGCATGCGGCAGATGACGGTTTTCAACTGTTGCCTGGGCATGCCTATTTTTTGGAAGTGGATGAGGCTCGTGCCAAGGTCAAGCTGCACACCGAGCTCAAACCCCTGCTACTGGAGTACATCGCCCAAGGCCATGTAAGTGGCTTTCGCGATGAAATTTACGCCTTCATTGACGGCCTGCCCGAATAGTCATGGCCAGCGCAGGGCTCATACAACCCGTTCGGCGGCTGCCAGACAGTGCCCGCAGTTTTGTACCGGCTGCCGCGTGGTTTTTGGATGCCAAAACAGAGCCGCGAAAGGTGCAAGAGCTTTCGCAGCGGCGCAGCGAAGATTTTTTGCGCATGAACGGCGGACTGTTGCGTGACTTTGGTGTGCACGGACAAGTGGGCACATCGCAAGGTGCCATGGGTGTCTGGCTCGACACCGACACCCACATTGGCGCCTTGCCACTGCTCTCGCCCGCCACGGCCAAGCCTGATTTGGGGCTGGTGATTGAGCCACGTTTTAGCTGGCGCAGCGCAGGCGACATGCTCAGCGGCACGGGGTTTCGGATCACGCCAGAGATTTTGCCAATATCCCGCATGGTGGCGCAGTCTGACCGCCTGATTCCCCCCTGGGTGCTCAGTGCCACGGTGCTGATGCGAATTGCCGCTGTGGTCAAGCAACTCAATCGCCGCTTTGAGTTTCAAGACGATGTGCTGCCTGCGCCCAAAGGCCAAGTGCAATGGGCGCGCTACGTGACGGCACACGTGGCCCGTGGCCAGTGGTTGCAAGTGCCTTGCCGCTTTCCAGACCTGCTACCAGACGCCAAGCTGGGTGCCGCGTTGCACTGGACCGTGTTGTGTCATCAAGGTGCGCTGCGTGGGCAGCTTGGGCGCCATGAGGTGGTGCGGCAACTGCTGCAACGCTGCGACAGCTTGCTCACGGTGCTGCGTCAGTTTGCGCCCCTGCGCCCGGCACCTGGGTGGCATGTGCCGTCTGGCACGGCTCAGGCAGAGGTTTTTCGCAAGGGCTTGGAGGCCATTGAGTGGACTGCAGATGAGCGTGGTTTGGGCGGCACCAGTGACCTGGCTGGCTTGCCCTGGCGCATGGACATGGCATCGTTTTTTGAAGCTTGGGTGGAAGCCATTGCGGAACATGCGGCGCGCCAGACAGGTGCCACCCTCAGCACGGGGCGGCGTCAGGAAACCACAGTGCGCTTGCATTGGCAGCCTGCCAGGTATGGCACCCAGCGGTCATTGATTCCTGATGTGGTGTTGCATCGACCTGGCGTGACGGTGGTGATCGACGCCAAATACAAACGCCACGCGCAATTGGTGGGCTATGGCTTGTATGGCGCAGGACACCATGACTGGCAAGCGCAGCACCGTGATGATTTGTTGCAGTGCCTGGCCTACACCAGTTTGTTTGACACCCCCAGAGTGGTGGCATGCTTGGCTTACCCTGCGCCCGATGCAAAGTGGCGGCACATGCAGCAAGAGGGCCGGGTGTTGTCACGCGCCACAGTGCGCCATGGCCTGCGTCAAGTCGAAGTGGCTTTGCTGGCTGTGCCCATGTCTGGAAAGGTCGAGCAAGCTGCGAAGTCAATAGGTGAGTTGTTGGCGTGAAGTACAACCGCCAAGAGAAACGGCTTTACCCCTTGGCCAGCCGCGGTTTGCAATCCGCACAAAAGAAAAACAACGCATTCAAGTAACGCTTGTAAAGCCCTTTGCTGCGCAGTTTGTGCTGGCCGCATTGGATGCAGCTCAGGGTTTCCCCAGAGCTGCTCATGCCGCGAAACGGCGAGCCGTTTTGTTTGCTGGTGTAGCGCAAGCCGTTGGGCGATATCTCAGAGGTGGCAGTGTGTGGCATGTATCCGGTGTGTGCAGGCTAAAACTCCATCATGACCGGATTAAATTTCACTTTTGTGACTTTCAAGATGGCCATCTTCCGGTCGCTATGAGACGTTCGATGGTTCTGCCTGTAGACCGGCCATTCCCTTGAAGTTGCGCAGCAGGTCGAGCGAAAACACCTTGGCAAAACATGGCGTTTCATTCCATGTTTTGCCAGGATAAATTCACGCCATTGGCCTATACCCCGCGCGCTCGGTCGGCCTTGAACTGCGCCCGAAACGCGCCAAACGTACCTGCGTCCAGGGCGGCGCGCACCTCGCGCATCAGGTTCAGGTAATAGTGCAGGTTGTGGATGGAGGACAGCATCGGGCTGAGCATTTCGCCGCAGCGGTCCAGGTGGTGCAGGTAGGCGCGGCTGAAACCGCCGCTGACCGTGCCGTTTGGGCGCGTGATGCCTTTGCAGGCATAGCAGGTGCAGGTGGCATCCAGCGGGCCGTGGTCTGACTTGTGGCGGGCGTTGCGCATTTTCAGGTCGCCAAAGCGGGTGAACAGCGTGCCGTTGCGGGCGTTGCGCGTGGGCATGACGCAGTCAAACATGTCCACACCCTGCGCCACGCCTTCGACCAAATCTTCAGGCGTGCCGACACCCATCAGGTAGCGTGGCTTGTGCCAGGGCAGGCGGTGTGGCGTGTGCGCCATGATGCGCAGCATTTCGTCCTTGGGCTCGCCCACGCTCACACCCCCCACGGCGTAACCGGGGAAGTCCATTTCCACCAGAGCCTCAAGCGACTCCTGGCGCAAGTGCTCAAACATGCCGCCTTGCACAATGCCAAACAGCGCGTTGGGGTTTTCCAGTCGGGCAAACTCGGCTTGGCTGCGTTGGGCCCAGCGCAGGCTCATTTCCATGCTTTTGCGCGCTTCAACCTCGGTGGTGATCTGGCCTTTGGTCTTGGGCTCCACCGACAGGTAGGGCGTGCACTCGTCCAGTTGCATGGCAATGTCGCTGTTCAATGTGGTCTGGATTTGCATTGACACTTCGGGCGACATGAACAGCTTGTCGCCATTGACCGGGCTGCTGAAGTGCACACCCTCCTCAGAAATTTTGCGCATCGCACCCAGGCTCCAGACCTGAAAGCCACCCGAGTCGGTGAGGATAGGTTTGTTCCAGCGCTCAAAAGCGTGCAAGCCGCCAAAGCTTTGCATCACGTCTTGTCCGGGGCGCATCCACAGGTGAAAGGTGTTGCCCAGAATGATTTGTGCACCCATGTCTTCCAGGCTTGACGGCATCACGCCCTTGACCGTGCCGTAGGTGCCCACCGGCATGAAGATCGGCGTTTGCACCATGCCGTGGTTCAGGGTGAGCGTGCCACGGCGGGCGTGGCTGCCGGCGTAGCCAGTTTCGGGCACGGGCGGGTCGGTGCGGAGCTGGTCAAACTGCACCACCGGCTGCGTTGGGTGCGCGTGGGGATGGTCGTGATCGTGGGGGTGGTCGTGTGTCATGGTGGTTCAAAAAAGCTTGGTCGGTATTGTCTTTGATCTGATGGCGAGCCAATTCTCAGTGGCACAGTCACTGGTAGCCGTGGGGCGGAACAGCCTGCCCAGTGAAAAGTCCAAACGAGGATGGCTACTGATGGCTTGAGGTGTTGGTGCTTCATCCGCTTTACGACTATGATTTACTTTACATATTATTTTGTAAAGGATTTCATCATGTTGGCTGAAGCAGTTGTATCAAGCAAAGGGCAGGTCACGCTGCCCGCTGCCATGCGCGCCAAACTGGGCATCAGCGCGGGTTCGCACATCAAATTCGAGTTGCGCGGGAAAGAGCTGGTGATCAAGCCGGAGTTGCCGATGCGTGCGTATTACGGGATGCTGAAAAAGTACAACCTGAACCCGGCTGATCTGGAAATTGAAAAAGAACCCGATCGGGAGTTTGAATGAACGTCGTTGATGCATCGGGTTGGATCGAGTTTTTTCTGGCCGGTGCCAATGGGCCCAAATTCAAGCCCGTCATTGAGCAGCGCAACGCCTTGTTCGTCCCCGTGATTGCCCTGTTTGAAGTGCACAAGGTGCTGAGTCGCAAAGTGCCACCCGATGCTGTGGCGCAGTGCCTGGACGTGATGCGTCTGGGGCGTGTGCTGGAGATCACCGACCGACGTGCGGTGGCTGCGGCTCAAGTGGCGGCAGCGCACCGCCTGGCCATGGCCGATGCCATGATGTACAGCCTGGCGCAAGAGCTGGGTGCCACGTTCTGGACACAAGACATTGACTACCAGGGCTTGCCGGGGGTGAACTACTTTGCCAAACCGTCAGCTCGCCCGCTGTAGCAGCATGGCATCGCCATAACTGAAGAATCGGTACTGGCTGTTGATGGCGTGGGCATACAGCGCCATGATGTGTTCATAGTCGGCAAAGGCGCTCACCAGCATCATCAGGCTGGACTTGGGCAGGTGAAAGTTGGTGATGAGCGCATCCACCAGCTTGAAATCAAACCCCGGTGTGATGAAGATTCGGGTGTCACCGGTGGCCTGGCCACTTTGGGCCCAGGATTCGAGCGTGCGCACGCTGGTGGTGCCCACTGCAACGACGCGGCCACCGCGTGCGCGGCAGTCAGCCACGGCTTGCTGGGTGGCAGCGGGCACGTCATACCACTCGCTGTGCATCTGGTGCTCGGCCAGGTTTTCGGTCTTGACCGGCTGGAACGTGCCAGCACCCACATGCAGCGTCACATGCGCACGTTGCACCCCTCGGGCATCAATGGCGGCCAGCAGGGCTTCATCAAAATGCAGCGCAGCGGTGGGGGCGGCCACGGCGCCCATATTTTTGGCAAACACGGTTTGGTAGCGTTGCGCGTCCTCGGGGGAGTCGGCGTGGGTGATGTAGGGTGGCAGTGGCACATGGCCGTGGCGCGCCATCAGGGTGTAGGGGTCGTCACCCGCATCGTTGGAGAGCACAAAGCGAAACAGCGGGCCGGGTGCATCAGGCCAGCGCCCCAGCAAGGTGGCGCTTAAGTTGTCGTTGCTGCCAGGCGCAGCCACCAGGCGCACGGTGCTGCCCACCTCTGGCTTTTTACTGACACGCATGTGCGCAGCGACCTGGTTGCCGCCCAGCACGCGCTCAATCAACAGCTCCAGCTTGCCGCCGGTGGCCTTTTCGCCAAACAGGCGGGCGTTCATGACGCGGGTGTCGTTGAACACCATCAGGTCGCCGGGATGCAACAGCGCGGGCAAGTCGCGAAAGATACGGTCTACAGGCGTGCTGCCTGTGCCGTCGAGCAGCCGCGAGGCGCTGCGCTCCGGCGCGGGGTGCTGGGCAATCAGCTCGGGGGGCAACTCAAAGTCGAAGTCGCTAAGTACAAAAGTGCGGCGGGTGTCTGGATGTAGGGTGTGCATGGTGCTTGAGGGGTGAACGTGCCCCGTGCCAAGTGAAAGAGGGGCGCATTGTCGCAGTCTGAGCATGACTTGCGCACAACCGCCCCAGTGTTGTTGCGCCCTGCCGTGCGTGTGCACTGTGTTTGGCATGCCAAGCAAAGTGGGCAAAATCCAGCCATGTCAACCGCCCCCACTCCACCAGTTGCCAAGCCCTTGACTGGCCCGCAAAAGGCGTTGCGCAAGCTGGGGTTGAACCGCCCCATTGACCTGGCGCTGCACCTGCCACTGCGCTATGAAGACGAAACCCAGTTGGTCAAGCTGCACCAGGTGCGCGAGGGCGATGTGGCGCAGGTGGAAGGCCGGGTGACCCATGCCGAGGTCAAGCTGGGCGGCCAGCGCCAGCTGATGGTGACGCTGGACGATGGCACTGGCACCTGTTTGCTGCGGTTTTTTACCTTTTACCCGGCGCTGCAAAAGACCCTGGCCGTGGGGAGCCAGGTGCGGGTGCGCGGCGAAATCCGGGGTGGTTTTGCTGGTTTGACCCTGATGCACCCGGTGGTCAAACCCGCCGGCGGTGAGCTGGCCACCGCGTTGACGCCGGTGTACCCCAGTGTGGCGGGTTTGCCGCAAAGCTATTTGCGCCGCGCCGTGCAAGCCGGTTTGGCGCGCGCTGAGTTGTCTGACACCGTACCAGTGCATTTTTTAGAAGAAATAGGCCTTCAGCGCTTATGGAATATGCGCAAGGTGCTCTCTTTTTTACACACGCCAACGCCTGATGTGGCATTGGCCGCATTGCAAGATCACACGCACCCGGCGTGGCAGCGGCTCAAAGCTGAAGAGCTGTTGGCACAGCAGTTGTCGCAACTGCAAGCGCGCCGGGCGCGGGCTCTGCTGCGTGCACCACGGTTGGCACAAGCGCCGGGGAGTCAAACCCTGGCCAGTCGGCTGCTGGCGGCCTTGCCATTTGGGTTGACCCAAGCCCAGGTGCGCGTGGTGGCTGAGATCACCCAAGACATGGCGCGCCCGGTGCCCATGCACCGCCTGTTGCAAGGCGACGTGGGCGCTGGCAAAACCGTGGTGGCGGCGTTGGCGGCGGCGGTGTGCATGGATGCCGGGTGGCAGTGCGCGCTGATGGCGCCCACTGAAATTTTGGCGACCCAGCACTTTGCCAAATTGGTCGGCTGGCTGCACCCTTTAGGCATCACCGTGGCCTGGCTCACTGGCAGCCAAAAAGCACGTGAGCGGCGCGAGATGTTGGCGCTGATTGCCAGCGGCCAGGCGCAGCTGGTGGTGGGCACGCACGCGCTGATTCAAGACAAGGTGCAGTTCAAGCATTTGGCGCTGGCCATCATCGACGAGCAGCACCGCTTTGGCGTGGCACAGCGGCTGGCCTTGAGGTCAAAAATGTCCGAAGACGCCAGCGCCATGAATTTGGAAAGTGAGCCTGCTACCGGGCCGGAGCCCCATCTCTTGATGATGACGGCCACGCCTATTCCACGCACACTGGCCATGAGTTACTACGCTGACCTGGATGTGTCCACACTCGACGAGCTGCCGCCTGGGCGCACCCCCATCATCACCAAAGTGATCCATGAGGCGCGCCGCGACGAGGTGATCGCCCGCATCAGCAGCCAGCTGGCGCAGGGGCGGCAAATTTACTGGGTTTGCCCTTTGATTGAAGAAAGCGAGGCGTTGGACTTGACCAACGCCACCGAAACTCATGCCCAGCTCAGCGCTGCGTTGCCGGGGGTGATGGTGGGGCTGCTGCACTCGCGCATGCCGATGGCCGAGAAAAAAACGGTGATGAGCCTGTTTACTGGTGGCCAAATGGGCGTGCTGGTCAGTACCACGGTGATTGAGGTGGGTGTGGATGTGCCCAATGCGTCGTTGATGGTGATTGAACACGCCGAGCGTTTTGGCCTGAGCCAGTTGCACCAGCTGCGTGGGCGGGTGGGTCGCGGCGCGGCCGCCTCGGCCTGTGTGCTGCTGTATTCAACGGGTGACGCGCCGCGGCTGGGTGAAACCGCGCGTGCCCGCCTGCGCGCCATGGCTGAGAGCAACGATGGTTTCGAGATTGCCCGGCGCGACCTGGAAATTCGTGGCCCAGGCGAATTCATGGGCGCGCGCCAGTCGGGCGATGCCATGCTGCGTTTTGCCGATGTGGCAGAAGATGCCGCGTTGCTGGACTGGGCCCGGCGCCTGGCACCCCTCATGCTTGACCAGTACCCGGCGCTGGCCGAGCAGCATGTGCAGCGTTGGTTGGGTAGCAAGGCCGAATTTTTAAAGGCATAAAGCGCCAGTTTTGAGGCAATGTGGCGCGGCGTTAAGGCCCGGTTTGGTAATGCTCGCGGCGCCGCGCTTCTGAGACAAACTCGTCTAGTTCTGGGTCCATGGCGTGCCGCGCCGACACCACGCCGATGGCCTGGCCCTGCTCTATCACAGGCAAATGCCGCACACCATGCGTGTGCATTTTGATCAGCGCGGTGCCAAAAGCGTCTTCCAGACCGATGGACTGCGGGTGGTGGGTCATGGCGGTTTGCACTTGCGTGGTATGCGGGTCAAGCCCCTGGCCGATGACCCTGAAAACCACATCACGCTCAGTCAGCACGCCAACCAGCTGCGCATCGTCAATGACCCAGACCACACCAAAATGTTTGTGCGCCATCAACTGGGCGGCCTGGCTGATGGTGTGGTCGGGTGAAACGGTGATGAATTTGTTGCGATCCATGACGCTTTTCACGGGTAAATCAAACATGGGGAACCTCCGGGCGTTCATGCTAGCGAGCAAGCCCACACGCATATTGACCGGCGTCAACCTTCAGCTTGGTGGAGACCCTCAACCCACCCTTGCGCCAACTCAAGGGCTGACATCGAAACGTCTTGTTGGGACAGGGTGGTGTCAGGGCTGGGCATGCCGCGCCCTGCTCTGGGTGAAAATACCCGGATGACCTTGACTGAACTCAAATACATCGTGGCGGTGGCGCGTGAACGCCACTTTGGCAAAGCGGCTGAGGCCTGCTATGTGTCGCAACCCACCCTGTCGGTGGCAATCAAAAAGCTTGAAGAAGAGCTGGATGTGAAGCTGTTCGAGCGCAGTGCCAACGAGGTCACGGTCACGCCGTTGGGCGAAGACATCGTGCGCCAGGCGCAAAGCGTGCTGGAGCAGGCCGCAGTGATCAAGGAAATTGCCAAACGTGGCAAAGACCCGCTGGGCGGCCCGCTCACGCTGGGGCTGATTTACACCATTGGCCCCTATTTGTTGCCCGATCTGGTGCGCCAAATGATCACCCGCACACCGCAAATGCCGCTGATGCTGCAAGAAAACTTCACTGTCAAATTGCTGGAGATGCTGCGCACGGGCGAGATTGACTGCGCCATTTTGGCTGAGCCTTTTCCAGATGCCGGGCTGGCTATTGCGCCGCTGTATGACGAGCCGTTCATGGCCGCATTGCCCTTTCATCACCCGTTGGCAGCGCAAACGCAGGTCACCAGCGAGGCGCTGAAAAACGAGACCATGCTGCTGCTGGGCAGTGGCCACTGTTTCAGAGACCATGTGCTGGAGGTGTGCCCCGAATTTGCCCGCTTTTCAAGCAACGCAGAGGGGATTCGCAGAAGTTTTGAGGGCTCATCTCTCGAAACCATCAAGCATATGGTGGCGGCCGGCATGGGGGTGACGCTGGTGCCGCGTTTGAGTGTGCCCAAAGAAGCCTTCAGCACCCAACGCAAACGCGACGAAGACCCGTATGTGAAGTACCTGCCGATTGTGGACAAGGACAGTGGCGCACCCCCAACCCGGCGCATTGTGCTGGCCTGGCGGCGCAGCTTTACCCGCTACGAAGCCATTGCCGCCCTGCGCAACGCCATTTACGCCTGCGAGTTGCCGGGTGTGACGCGTTTGTCGTGAAGTTTGGGGTCTCAAAAAGATGCATTTTTCTGGCAAATTTAAGTTGTATTTGGCTTTGATCCGTTGGGATCGGCCTGCGGGTTGGCTGCTGCTACTGTGGCCAACACTGAGTGCGCTGTGGGTGGCCGCGGATGGTTTTCCGGGCTGGCATTTGCTGGCGGTGTTCGTGGCGGGTACGATTTTGATGCGCAGTGCTGGCTGCTGCATCAACGATGTGGCTGATCGCGAATTCGACAAACATGTCAAGCGCACTGCACAGCGGCCGGTGACCACCGGCGCAGTGTCGGTGAAAGAGGCTTTGGCTGTGGGGGCGGTGCTGGCGCTGCTGGCGTTTGGGCTGGTGCTGAGCACCAACACGCTCACGGTGGGCATATCGGGTGCGGCGCTGGCCATCACACTGGCTTACCCTTATGCCAAGCGCTACGTATCAATGCCGCAAGCCGTACTGGGGGTGGCCTTTGGCATGGGCATTCCGATGGCGTTTGCTGCGGTGCAGGGCGAAGTGCCGGCACTGGCCTGGGTGCTGATGCTGGGTAACCTGTGCTGGGTGTTGGCCTATGACACCGAGTACGCCATGGTGGATCGCGACGATGATCTGCGACTTGGCATCAAAACCTCGGCCATCACGTTGGGCGCCTGGGATGTGCCGGTGGTGCTGCTGTGTTACTTGTTATTTATAACAATATGGGCTGTAGCCCTTATTTCATATGCTCAAGGAGCTATGTTTTACATAGCTATTCTGGTAGCTTTGGCGCAGGTGCTGTGGCACTTTACGCTGATCCGTAGCCGCAGCCGTGAAGGCTGCTTCAAAGCTTTTCGGCTGAACCACTGGCTCGGCTTTGCGGTGTTTGCGGGCATTGCAGCCAGCTACTTCGTTCAATAGCCAACAGCCTGTTGCTGCGGGCTTGACCTGAAATCCAGTAAGCACTTATCTGCAGGCGCGGAGCTGCCCTGTCTTTTTTTCCTCAAGCTTTGCCGAATTCGTCGCCCAGTTGCTTGGCACGCTCGCGAGCGGCATACATGGCATCAATGAACAGGGCGCGCACGTCGTTGTCTTCCATGCTGGAAATGGCGGCAAAGGTGGTGCCGCCTTTGGAGGTGACGCGTTGGCGCAGTACCTGGGGTGAATCGCTGGAGGCTTGAGCAAGGGCACTGGCGCCAGAGAAGGTGGCCACGGCCAACTGATACGCTTGATCGCGCGTGAAGCCCATCTCCACGCCAGCCATCGTCATGGCTTCCATGAAGTAAAACACATAGGCGGGACCGGAGCCGGACAAAGCGGTGACTGCATCCAACTGGGATTCACCCTCAAGCCACAGAAATTGGCCAGTGGTTGACATCACTTGCTCAATCTGCGCCTTGTCGGTTGAGGTGACTGCGGCACGGGCAAACAGCCCACTGATGCCTTGGCCAATCAGCGCAGGGGTGTTGGGCATGGCACGGACAACTCGCTCAGTCCCCAGCCAAGCCGCAATGCTGTCGCTGCGAATGCCTGCGGCAACGCTTAAATGGAGTGCCTGGGTGGTGTGGGCAGCGACGCTATGGGCGGCTTCTTTGAAAGTTTGAGGTTTCACGGCCCAGACCACCAGCTTGGCAGCCGTCAAAAAAGCCCCGGCCTGCGGCTGGGCTGTGATGCCGAAGTTGCTTTGGAGTTTGGTGCGTGCGTCCTCAAAGGGCTCCACCACGTCAATGAGCTGGGGGCTCAGGCCCTGTTTGATCAAACCGCCAATGATGGCGCTGGCCATGTTGCCACCGCCAATGAATGCAATGTGTTGTCTCATAAAGGAATAGGTCAGCGGGAACTGATTGAGCGTTTAAAAGCACCGAGTCTAAACAAAGCGCAGACGACTGAAGTTGGAGTCAATGGGTGAACAAGGTGCAAGAGACAATACGGCGTTGCAACGCACCAAAGCCGGATCGTGGAGATGAATGAAAAAAACAAGACAAACTTGAATGTCTGAGCATTTTTAATGCATAATACAAGACTTCGCACTAAAGCGAATTATCTGCCCAAGATGCACAACGTAAGTGGTTTATGTTGTGTGTGACGGGCCCAAGACTGACTGAAAACCAAATTTGCGTTGTGCAAATAGCAAGTTTCAGTGCAAGTTGGGAATTAAACAAATGATCCAAACTGAATCTCGACTCGAAGTCGCCGACAACACCGGTGCCAAGTCCGTTCTGTGCATCAAGGTGCTGGGCGGATCTAAACGTCGCTACGCTAGCGTAGGCGACATCATCAAAGTGAGTATCAAAGAAGCTGCTCCACGTGGACGTGTCAAAAAAGGCGATGTTTACAGTGCGGTAGTGGTTCGAACTGCCAAGGGAATTCGTCGTAGTGATGGTTCATTGGTTAAGTTTGATGGCAATGCGGCAGTGCTGCTGAATGCCAAGCTTGAGCCAATTGGTACTCGCATCTTTGGCCCGGTCACACGTGAATTGCGCACTGAAAAATTCATGAAGATCGTGTCTTTGGCACCAGAAGTTTTGTAAGGACATCACATGAACAAAATTCGCAAAGGCGACGATGTGATCGTGCTCACTGGGCGCGACAAAGGTAAGCGCGGTAAGGTAACGCTGCGTAGCGATGATTCACATCTCATTGTTGAGGGTGTGAACGTTGTGAAAAAACACGCAAAACCAAACCCCATGAAGGGTGAGGCGGGCGGCATTGTGGAAAAGACCATGCCCATCCATCAATCCAACATAGCAATTTTTAATGCGGCTTCCGGTAAGGCAGATCGCGTTGGTATCAAATTACTTGCTGATGGCAAACGCACACGCGTTTACAAATCAAGCGGTGAAGAAATCAAGGTGGCATGAACATGGCTCGTTTGCAAGAAATCTACCGTGAAAAACTGGCTCCTGAATTAATGGCTAAATATGGCTACAAATCAGTGATGGAAGTGCCTCGCATGACAAAAATTACACTCAATATGGGTGTGAGCGAAGCAGTTGCAGATAAAAAAGTCATGGATCATGCAGTTGGTGATTTGACAAAAATCGCCGGTCAAAAACCCGTGGTCACCATGTCGAAAAAAGCCATTGCAGGTTTCAAGATTCGTGAAGGTCAAGCCATCGGTTGCATGGTGACATTGCGTGGCGCTCAGATGTATGAGTTTTTGGATCGCTTTGTGACAATTGCTTTGCCACGCGTTCGCGACTTCCGTGGTATCTCAGGCCGTTCATTTGACGGTCGCGGAAACTACAACATCGGCGTGAAAGAGCAAATTATTTTTCCTGAAATTGAATACGACAAAGTTGACGCTTTGCGTGGTCTCAATATCAGCATCACAACAACGGCCAAGACAGATGATGAGTGCAAAGCACTTTTGTCTGGTTTCCGTTTCCCCTTCAAGAACTGAGGTGATCTGTGGCTAAGATGGCTTTAATCGAGCGCGAGCTCAAACGAGACAAACTGGTTGCCAAATTCGCAAAAAAACATGCGGAATTGAAAGCTATTTCTACGGATGCCAAACGCACCGATGAAGAACGAGCAGTCGCGCGCTTAGGTTTGCAAATGCTTCCACGCAATGCAAACCCAACACGTCAGCGCAACCGTTGTGCAATCACAGGTCGCCCACGTGGCACATTTGCACACTTTGGTTTGGCCAGAGCAAAAATTCGTGAAATGGCATTTGCTGGGGAAATTCCTGGCATTGTCAAAGCCAGCTGGTAATCGGTAGGAGAAATAGATATGAGTATGAGTGATCCGATCGCCGACTTGCTGACACGTATTCGTAACGCTCAAATGGTTGCGAAAACTTCAGTATGTGTGCCGTCTTCAAAATTGAAAGTTGCCATTGCGCAAGTTCTCAAAGATGAAGGTTACGTTGATGACATCAAAGTGACTACAACAGAAGGCAAATCAGTTTTAGAAATTTCGTTGAAATACTACGCAGGTCGTCCTGTCATCGAGCGAATTGAGCGTGTGAGTCGTCCAGGCTTGCGCGTTTACCGTGGTAGCGATGCAATCCCGCAAGTCCAAAACGGACTGGGTGTTGCAATTGTCACCACACCAAAAGGTGTGATGACAGATCGTAAAGCGCGTGCAACTGGTGTTGGCGGAGAAGTTCTCTGCTACGTCGCTTGATACTTGACATTCAGGAGAAGTAACAAATGTCTCGTATAGCCAAAATGCCTGTCTCAATTCCATCAGGTGTGGAATTCAAGATGGATGAGCAACAGATCATCGTTAAAGGTGCTGGTGGTCAGTTGACACTTGCGCAAAATGCCTTAGTAAAAATCACCGATGTGTCAGGTTCGGTCAGCTTCACAGCTGCCAATGACTCGCGCAATGCAGATGCCCTGACAGGCACGATGCGGCAACTGGTCAACAACATGGTTCTTGGTGTGACCAAGGGCTTTGAAAAGAAGCTAACTTTGATCGGTGTGGGTTACAAAGTTCAAGCAACTGGGAACAAACTCAACTTAACAGTTGGCTATTCCCACCCGGTTGACAAGGTGATGCCTGAAGGTATCACTGTGACTACACCAACTCCCACTGAGGTGGTGATCAAGGGTGCTGACCGTCAGCGTGTTGGTCAAGTTGCTGCTGAGATTCGTGCAATTCGTCCGCCAGAGCCATACAAAGGCAAAGGCATTCGTTACGCAGAAGAAAAAGTAGCTATCAAAGAAACCAAGAAGAAATAAGGATCTGCATTATGTTGAGCAAAAAAGAGCAGCGTCTTCGCAGAGCACGTCAAACGCGCATTCGCATTGCCAATCAAGGCGTAGCGCGTTTAACGGTCAACCGCACCAACTTGCATATCTACGCAAGTGTTATTTCTGGAGATGGTTCCAAAGTTTTGGCAACAGCCTCAACCTCAGAAGCCGAAGTTCGTCAAGCCTTGGGTGCGTCTGGCAAGGGCGGTAACGTCGCTGCAGCACAAGTGGTTGGCAAACGCGTGGCTGAAAAAGCCAAAGCGGCTGGGATTGAGAAAGTGGCATTTGACCGTGCTGGATTTGCGTACCATGGCCGCGTGAAAGCGTTGGCTGAAGCGGCACGTGAAGCTGGCTTGCAGTTCTAAGCAGATCGGAAATTAAGATGGCTAAAGTACAAGCGAAAATGCAAGGTAAGGCTGATGGGCCTGAAGATGGCTTGCGTGAAAAAATGATTGCGATCAACCGCGTCACCAAAGTGGTGAAGGGTGGTCGAATTCTAGGTTTTGCAGCATTGACAGTTGTTGGTGATGGCGATGGCACTGTTGGCATGGGTAAAGGTAAATCGAAAGAAGTGCCAGCTGCTGTGCAAAAAGCGATGGAAGAAGCTCGTCGCAACATGTCAAAAGTCTCTCTCAAAAATGGTTCAATCCATCACAAAGTCATGGGTCACCATGGCGCAGCATCAGTCATGATGGCACCGGCGCCCAAGGGAACTGGCATCATTGCTGGTGGCCCAATGCGCGCTGTTTTTGAAGTGATTGGAATTACAGACATCGTTGCAAAGAGCCACGGTTCATCCAATCCCTACAACATGGTGCGTGCAACGCTGAATGCACTATCAAACGCTACTACACCTTCAAATGTTGCTGCAAAACGCGGTAAAACAGTTGAAGAATTGTTTGCCTAATCGGAGATTGTTGACATGACTTCACAAAAGAAAGTAACAGTGAAACTCGTACGCAGTCCGATTGGCTGTGCCGAGTCTCACCGCGCAACAGTTCGTGGTTTGGGCTTGCGCAAAATGCACAGCACAAGTGAGTTGATTGACACACCAGAAGTGCGTGGAATGATCAACAAAATTAGCTATTTAGTTAAAGTGCTTTAAGAGGTAAAAAATGGAACTCAATAGCATCAAGCCGGCAGACGGAGCAAAGCATTACAAACGCCGTGTAGGTCGTGGCATCGGCTCAGGCTTAGGTAAGACGGCTGGACGTGGACACAAAGGTCAAAAATCACGCGCTGGTGGCTACCATAAAGTTGGTTTTGAAGGTGGTCAAATGCCTATGCAGCGCCGTCTTCCCAAACGCGGTTTCAAGTCTGCACTGCTAAAGTTCAATGCTGAAGTAACTCTAGATGCATTGAATTCGTTGGAAGCTGGTGAAATCAATATTGTTGTTTTGAAGCAGGCTGGTTTGGTGAATGAAATAGCCAAGGTTGTTAAAGTTATTCACACCGGTACAGTTTCCAAAAAGTTCATTCTGACTGGAATTGGTGCAACTGCTGGTGCGAAGGCAGCTTTGCTGTCGGCTGGTGGTAGCCTTCAATAAATCGTTTTGGAAAAAGCTCAGTGGTAACTTCTAGCTCAATGAGCTCTGTAAAAACAGATAAGTATGGTGATTTACGTCGCCGTCTTATCTTTTTATTACTTGCCCTTGTTGTTTATCGTATTGGAGCACATATTCCTGTGCCTGGTATCGATGCGAATCAGCTACAACAATTTTTCAAAGGTCAACAAGGTGGCATCTTGGGCATGTTTAACATGTTCTCAGGTGGTGCACTGTCCAGATTTACGATATTTGCATTAGGAATCATGCCATACATTTCGGCATCGATCATTATGCAGCTCTTGGGCTATGTTGTTCCTACTTTCGAACAGCTGAAAAAAGAGGGTGAAGCTGGAAGAAGAAAAATTACACAATTCACTCGTTATGGAACACTGGGTTTGGCACTGTTTCAATCTCTTGGTATTGCTGTAGCACTTGAGAGTTCAGCTGGGTTAGTGATTGCACCGGGTTTTGGCTTTCGCATGACAGCAGTTGTTACGCTCACTTCAGGAACGCTTTTTCTAATGTGGCTGGGTGAACAGATTACTGAACGTGGTCTTGGTAATGGTATTTCAATATTGATATTTGCAGGTATCGCAGCTGGACTCCCAAGCGCAGTTGGTGGTTTACTCGAACTGGTGCGTACTGGCGCAATGAGCATCATAATTTCAATGGTTATTGTTGTTTTGGTGGGGCTTGTTACGTATTTTGTAGTTTTTGTTGAACGTGGTCAACGAAAAATACTTGTGAACTATGCACGCCGACAAGTTGGTAACAAAGTTTATGGTGGTCAGTCTTCGCATCTACCGCTTAAGTTGAATATGGCTGGTGTAATTCCTCCAATTTTCGCATCGTCTATTATTTTGTTACCTGCAACAGTTGTTGGTTGGTTCAGTGCTGGTGAATCTATGAGATGGCTCAAAGATATAGCAGGATCCTTGACACCTGGCCAACCTGTCTACGTAATGTTTTATGCTGCAGCAATAATTTTCTTCTGCTTCTTTTATACAGCTCTGGTTTTCAACAGCAAGGAAACAGCTGAAAACTTAAAGAAGAGTGGAGCTTTTGTTCCTGGTATACGTCCTGGGGATAATACAGCACGGTACATTGACAAGATTTTGCTTCGTTTGACGTTTATCGGTGCAATCTACATCACTTTAGTTTGTTTGCTTCCTGAATTTTTAATTTTGAAATACAACGTCCCATTTTATTTTGGGGGTACATCACTTTTGATTATTGTTGTTGTAACAATGGATTTCATGGCTCAAGTTCAAAATTATTTAATGTCGCAGCAATATGACTCGCTTTTGAAAAAAGCAAACTTTAAGGCTTCTTAAGTTTAGTATGGCAAAAGATGATGTTATTCAAATGCAAGGTGAGATTGTTGAAAACTTACCAAATGCTACGTTTCGAGTGAAGTTAGAAAATGGTCATATAGTACTCGGCCATATTTCAGGAAAGATGCGTATGCATTACATTCGAATTCTTCCTGGTGATAAGGTGACTGTCGAGTTGACACCCTATGATTTAAGTCGTGCGCGAATCGTATTTCGCGCTAAATAGTTTTATTATTTATTTGTTAGGAGAAGGCAATGAAAGTTTCTGCTTCGGTAAAGAAGATTTGCCGTAATTGCAAGGTTATTCGTCGTAAAGGTGTTGTTCGTGTGATTTGTACAGATCCGCGTCACAAACAGCGTCAAGGTTAAGAGCTAGAGTAATAGAGGATTAAAATGGCACGTATCGCTGGTATAAACATCCCACCGCAAAAACACACTGAAATTGGTTTAACAGCTATTTTCGGGGTTGGTCGCAGCCGTGCTCGCAAGCTTTGCGAAGCTTGTGGCATCGACTATTCCAAAAAGATCAAGGATCTCTCTGATGCTGATCTTGAGAAATTGCGTGATGAAGTTGGAAAATTCACTATTGAGGGTGATCTTCGTCGCGAAACAACAATGAATATCAAGCGTTTGATGGACATTGGTTGCTATCGTGGTTTTCGTCATCGCCGCGGTTTGCCATTGCGTGGTCAACGCACCCGGACAAATGCTCGTACACGTAAAGGCCCGCGTAAAGCAGCAGCCTCACTTAAAAAATAATTCTCACTGAAGGTTAATCATGGCAAAAGCACCTGCAAATAATGCTGCTCAGCGTGTGCGGAAAAAAA
Source organism: Rhodoferax sp. (assembly GCF_028715765.1). Taxonomy (GTDB): domain Bacteria; phylum Pseudomonadota; class Gammaproteobacteria; order Burkholderiales; family Burkholderiaceae_C; genus Rhodoferax. The sequence continues at coordinate 22,875 of NZ_JAQURE010000030.1, read as the reverse complement.
TCCGTAAGAACGTTGCTGATGGTATTGCTCACGTTCACGCGTCTTTCAACAACACCATCATCACCATAACCGATCGCCAAGGTAACTCTTTATCTTGGGCTTCATCAGGTGGGCAGGGGTTCAAGGGTTCTCGTAAATCTACCCCTTTCGCTGCTCAAGTCGCTTCGGAAGTTGCTGGTCGTGCAGCCATTGATCAAGGCATTAAGAATCTTGATGTTGAGATCAAAGGTCCAGGTCCAGGCCGTGAATCTTCAGTCCGTGCATTGGCAGCTCTTGGCATTCGCATCAATATGATTGCTGATGTCACGCCTGTTCCGCACAATGGTTGCCGCCCACAAAAGCGTCGTCGTATTTAATTTATTAAGCCCACCGCTCATTCAATATCTTGTTTGAGCTCCCGCTTCGCAGCGGAAGATGAATAAAAGGAAACTCAAGTGGCACGTTATTTAGGTCCCAAAGCAAAACTTTCACGCCGTGAAGGTACCGATCTCTTTTTGAAGAGTGCTCGCCGCTCTATCAGCGATAAAGCGAAGTTTGATTCAAAACCAGGCCAGCATGGTCGCACATCAGGAGCAAGAACTTCTGATTATGGTGTTCAACTGCGTGAAAAACAAAAAGTTAAGAGAATGTACGGCATTCTCGAGAAGCAGTTTAGAAAATATTTTGAAGAAGCAGATCGCCGTAAAGGTAATACTGGTTCAAACTTGTTGTCGATCTTAGAGTGCAGATTAGACAATGTTGTATATCGTATGGGTTTTGGTTCGACCCGAGCTGAAGCTCGTCAACTTGTATCTCATAAAGCGATTCTCGTTAACGGTAAATCTGTGAATATTCCGTCTTACATGGTTACAGCCGGTGATGCAGTTACTGTGAGAGAAAAATCAGCTAAGCAAGCCCGCGTGATTGAAGCACTTCAGTTGGCTCAACAAGTTGGCTTCCCTGATTGGGTTGAAGTCAATACTGACAAAGCTGAAGGTAAGTTTAAATCAGTTCCTGATCGTGATCAATTCGCTGCTGATGTTAATGAATCTCTGATTGTTGAGTTGTACTCACGGTAAATTTTCATTTGTTTATTTTTGCTGTTTCTTAACTGAATTTCAGCTTCAGATCAGCCTTACCGATGTAACGTATCGGGGGTATTGAGAGGTTTATATATGCAAGCTAATTTACTGAAGCCAAAAACTATCACTGTTGAACAGTTGGAAAATAACCGTTCAAAGGTGGTTTTAGAGCCTTTTGAACGTGGCTATGGCCATACATTAGGTAATGCGTTAAGGCGCGTTCTTTTGTCATCGATGGTGGGGTTTGCTCCTACTGAGGTGACTATTGCAGGCGTTCTTCATGAGTATTCTTCTATTGATGGCGTTCAAGAAGATGTTGTTAACATTTTGCTGAACTTAAAAGGTGTGGTCTTCAAGCTTCACAATCGTGATGAAGTCACACTTAGTCTCAGAAAAGACTCTGAAGGTGTTGTAACAGCTGCAGATATCCAGACACCACATGATGTTGAAATCATCAACCCTGATCATGTCATTGCTAACCTTTCGTATGGTGGCAAGCTTGACATGCAGATCAAGGTTGAGAAGGGTCGTGGCTATGTGCCTGGTTCTGTTCGCCGTCATGCGGATGAATTGAACAAGTCTATCGGTCGGCTTGTTTTAGATGCATCCTTTTCACCAGTTCGTCGCGTGAGCTATACCGTTGAGAGTGCACGTGTCGAGCAAAGAACTGATCTTGACAAACTTATTGTTGATATTGAAACCAACGGCGCCATCACGGCGGAGGACGCGATTCGCGCATCAGCTAAAATTCTTGTTGAGCAGCTTGCTGTGTTTGCACAACTTGAAGGCGGTGAAGTGGATGCCATTGTCAGTTCATCGGCTCGGTCAAGTTCACAATTTGACCCTGTTTTGCTGCGTCCAGTTGATGAATTGGAGCTGACTGTTCGTTCCGCCAATTGTCTTAAAGCTGAAAACATTTATTACATTGGTGATTTGATTCAACGTACCGAAAATGAGTTGCTCAAAACACCAAATCTTGGTCGTAAGTCATTGAATGAAATCAAAGAAGTTTTGGCTTCTCGTGGTTTGACACTTGGTATGAAATTAGATTCTTGGCCGCCTTCGGCTTTGGAAAAACGTTAATTAAAGATACCCACTCAGAATAGTACCTGATACGGCTATTCTTTATAAATAAAAGGAACATTTATGCGTCATGGTCTTGGTCTTAGAAAATTAAATCGTACTTCATCACATCGTCTTGCGATGTTGCGCAATATGATGAATTCCATTATTGAACACGAAGTAATTAAAACTACTTTGCCAAAAGCAAAGGAACTTCGCCGTGTTGTTGAGCCTATGATTACTTTAGCCAAAGAGCCTACTTTGGCAAATCATCGACTGGCTTTTGATCGTTTGCGTGATCGTGACAGCGTTGTAAAGCTTTTCAATGTATTGGGTCCTCGTTTCAAAGCTCGTCCAGGTGGATATACCCGAATCTTGAAAATGGGTTTCCGCGTGGGTGACAATGCCCCAATGGCATTGGTTGAATTTGTTGATCGTGAAGATTCTTCAGTTGAAGTTACCTCAGAAGCAGATAAATAGTCTATAATACAAATATCGCGCGATGGAGCAGTCTGGTAGCTCGTTGGGCTCATAACCCAAAGGTCGGAGGTTCAAATCCTTCTCGCGCAACCAATAGATACGGGGCTTTTCCCGTAAGTAAACGCCCACTAACAGTGGGCGTTTTGCTTTGTAGCCCAAAAATAGCCAATCCGTAGCCCATCTGTAGCCCGCGGATTTTGTCAAAACGCTGTAACGATCATTGGGCTATAGATCTGTGAACCAGAAAGTTACTTTCTCTGTCTGCACTACCCTTTGAAAACCGTGTCTGGGATTAGACAGCTACCTTGAGACGATGAGTCCCATCTTCTCCAACATGCTGACATTCTTCGTGAAAGACGATCGGTTGCGATGCAAGCGGGTAGTCAATTTTTTGATGTTTTTGGCCTCGCGCATCACCTCGCTTATAAGTTGATGTCTGGTTTTACGGCTCTTACCTTTTAGATGCCGTGTCATTCCGGAACTTGTCGTGGCAACTTTTACAACTCTTTTGCACTGCCTCCACACTGTCTTTGATGGCAGTCATGTCTGCGCTTGCTGAGACTTGTACCAAAGCGTCGACTTTCGACTTGAAAGCCAATTGTTCAGATTTAAATGCGTCAGGCTGTGTCCAAACTTCCAATTTGGCACGTGTGGGTGGGTAGTTACCCTCTTTGCTGAAATATTCCCAGGGCTGCATTGACAGTTCTTGCAAAACCAATGCCTGTGCCACAAAGTCTGCCTTGACATAGGGTTGCCTGTCTCTGGCAACCAAGCCCAGCGGCTCAAACGCTTTGGTGAATTTTTTAAAAATAGCTAGCCTTTTGGTCAGCAGTTGGTCTGGATGTGTGTCTTTGAGGTTTTGACCGCAGGCAACAAGCACCAGGCTGGCTGATAAAGAGAGGGCGATTTTTGTGAGTGTGTTCATGGTGGAATCAAAGCTGAAAATATCAGTGAGGTTGGGTTGAATCTGTTCTGTGCCCCTAAGCGCCAAACACGTGGTGCCAAAGTGCCAAGATGGCCTGACGCTCGTTTTGTAGTTCATTTTGTGACACAAAACTGGGGGTTTCGTCCAGGCGCGCCTTGTGTTGCACTTGTCGCATGGTTCGGTAGGCGTTTGCTGCAGTGTGCCCCAAACCCTCTGGCAGCAGTCCTAGCACTTCAGCACGTTCTAAAAGCGCAATGTTCCCCGCATTGGCAAGCAATTCAGGATACGCACCAGATTGTGACAACACCAAAAATTGCATCACAAACTCGGCGTCAATCATGCCGCCAGCGCTTTGCTTGAAGTCAAATTGATCAGGTTTGTGCGGGTGTGCTGAGGCCATGCGCACGCGCATAGCCATGATTTCTTGGCGAAGACTTTGCTCGTCGCGTGGTGCAGCAATGACCGCCAGGCGCACTGCATCAAAGCGCGCACGCAGACTGGCGTTACCTACCACGCAGCGTGCGCGTGTCATGGCCTGATGCTCCCAAGTCCATGCCGTGTTGCTGCCGCGCTGTTGCTGGTAGTTGGCATAGGCAGCAAAACTGGTCACCAGCAAACCCGCGTTACCGTTGGGTCGCAGCGCGGTGTCGATCTCATAGAGGTCGCCCTCGCCCGTTTTCACCGTCAACCAATTGATGAGCTTCCTGACCAGCGCTGCATACACCTCAGGGGCGCGCTCATCCTCATCATCGAAAACGAACACCACATCCAGATCGCTGCCGTAACCCAACTCTTTGCCGCCGAGTTTGCCGTAGGCAATGATGCCAATTTGCGGCTCTGGCCGATGCGCTTTTTTAAGCAGTGACCAGCACCAGCGTAGGGTGATGCGCAGCACAGCGTCAGCCAAAGCGCTCAGGTCATCAGCGACTTGCTCAACGCTGAGCTGCCCATCCACGTCGCGCGCAAGCGTTCGGAAAACTTCTGCATGGTGTGCACGGCGCAGCAAATTCAGCAACGATTCTTCGTCGTCGTCACCGGTGCCCTTCAGGGACGAGCGGCGGTAATCCAGGTCGGCTTCAAACTCATCAGCGTTGAATCTCTCATAAAAAACATCCGTGGCGGCCAGCTCGTCAATCACACCCGGATGCTGAATCAAATACCGTGCAGGCCAGCGCGCCGCACCCAGTAGGCGCAACAATCGCTCATGCACATGCGGGCGTTCCCACAGCAACGCCAGATAACTTTCACGGCGAAGCAGTGGTTCTATCCAGTCCAGCCAACGCAACGCAGAAACTTCAGAGACGGTGCCTTCTTTCACCCATTCAAGCGTGCGCAAAATCAAGCGCCACAGCCGCACGCTGGCCTCGTCACGCAAGGCCAGCACACGCGGGAGGGTGGACCAGGCGGTCAATCTGGCGTTGAGCTGCTCACCGAGTTGCGGCAGCATGTCTGAGACAGAACTTTGACTGCTCTCAAATTTTTTGCCATGACACCCTTTGCATTCAGACTCATTTCCACCAAGCAACTTGTCAAATTCGTGCGCAACTACCTCACGATGGGCATCAAGCTGTGCCAAAAGTTGATCAGCCGCTGCAAACCCCATGGTGTGCGCAATCCAGTTCAGGTCTTGATCATTGCCAGGCAATACATGCGTTTGTTGATCGTCCAAATACTGAATGCGATGCTCCAGCTGGCGCAGAAAAATGTAGGCCTGTGTCAGTGCCTCCGCCGTGCTGGCGGGCATCAACCCGGCACGCACCAAGCGCAACAGGGCACTGAGTGTGGGGCGGGTTCGAAGCTCTGGAAACTGCCCGCCGCGCACCACTTGCAATAGTTGCACGGTAAATTCAATTTCTCGAATACCGCCGCGTGAGAGCTTCACATCATTGGCACGCTCCGGATGCCCAGCGCTGCGCTTGCTGGCATGACTGCGAATTTGCTTGTGCAGCGTGCGCAAGGCATCAAACACACTGTAGTCAAGGTAGCGTCTGAACACAAAAGGCATCACCACCTTGCGCAAGGCTTGAATCGCCCCATCGGGAACGCACTGTGCAGGTGCAACCACCCGACTTTTGAGCCAGGCAAAACGCTCCCATTCGCGCCCCTGAACGTGAAGGTACTCCTCCAGCGCGTCCAAAGAGACCGCCGCCGGACCTGAATTGCCGTTGGGGCGCAACGCCAAGTCAACCCTGAACACAAACCCATGTTCTGTGGTGTCGCCGACCAAGGCGTAAACCGCTTTGACCACCTTGGCAAAGTACTCATGGTTAGAAATGTGATTGCGCCCCTCTGAATTGCCAGTGGTTTCACCGTCATCATCGTAAACATAGATCAAATCAATGTCGCTTGACACATTGAGTTCACGTGCCCCCAGTTTGCCCATGCCCACAATCCAGACCCGAGCCCTTTGGCCTGCAGAAGTCATGGGGGCGCCGTGCAATTGATCTAATGCTTTTTCAGCTTCTGCCAACGCCACATTCAAGGCGAACTCTGCCAAATGGGTCATGCATTGGGTCACTTGCGACAGGCTTAACTGTTGATCGCAGTCGAGTGTCAGCAGCCTGAGCAAAACCAGCTGACGCGTGATGCGCAGGGCATTGGCACAACTTTGTCCTTGCTGCGTCAGCGACGCAAAAAGCGCTTCAATGTCAGTAGTGCCAGGACAGCCAGGGGCTAAAAAATCAAGCTGTTGCGCGTAGCGGCGGTGAATGCGCTGGGCAAAGCGTGAAGTCAGCGCAAGGGATGGGCGGGTCATAATTCTGATGTTGTCAATTCATGGTCTCAATGTGCATCCAACCCCGTCTCACTTACTCAAAATCTGGTCGGCTCTGACGCACGTGATGCTCGGCTTGGTGGTGTTGGCATGGTTGGTCGTGGGCTTGACCTGGGGTGCACTGCATTGGTGGATTGTGCCGCGAATCGACAATTTTCGTCCTTGGCTGGAAGCGCGAGCCACGCAAGCCATAGGGTTGCAGGTGCGGGTAGCGCGTTTGGCCTCCAAAACCAACAGTTTCATCCCATCTTTTGAGCTAGAGCAGGTTGCTTTGTACGACAACCAAGGTCGTGCGGTGCTCCAGCTGCCGAAAGTCCAGGTGGCCGTTTCGGTGCGCTCACTGTGGCGATTGGGGTTTGAGCAAATGGTCATTGACGCTCCGCAACTTGAAGTGCGGCGCTTCAAAGACGGCCGCATCACCGTGGCGGGCATGGATGTGGCGGGCACCTCCACCTTGCATGCCCCACTTCAAGACTGGTTTTTTTCGCAAATTGAATTTGCCATTCAAGGTGGCAGCGTGCACTGGACGGACGAGACGCGAAATGCCGATGCCATTGAACTCACCGATGTGAACCTGTGGGTGCGCAATTCTGGTCGGCGCCATGACCTGCGCCTGGAAGCCACACCGCCCACAATTTGGGGAGATCGCTTGCGTGTGAGCGGTAAATTCATGCAGCCGCTGCTCACGCGCCAGAACGGGCGCTGGCAAGATTGGGAGGGTCAGCTGTACACAGCGTTTGAGCGGGTTGATCTCTCCGCGTTGCAGCGCCATGTTGATCTCAAGGTGGACGTCAGACAAGGCCGGGGTGCTCTGCGAGCATGGCTAGACGTGAGTCAAGGTCAGTTCACGGGTGTCACGGCGGACATGGCCTTGGAAGAAGTTGACTTGACGCTCGACAAAAATCTGCCGCCCCTAACCGTGCAACATGTCCAAGGGCGCGTGGCTGGGCGCGAGCTGGCCAATGGTTTTGAAGCCTCTGCGCACAACTTGACCTTTGATGCGACTGATGGGTTGCACTGGCCTGGCGGCAACGTGCATGTGATGTATCTGGGCGGTGAAGGTGCCATTGCGCCACGGGGCGAATTTCAGGCAGATCGGCTTGATCTGGCGACCCTGGCGCAACTGCTGCAACGACTGCCCATCCCTGACCTGTGGCGCGACCAACTCTTTCAGTATGGACCCCAGGGCAATGCGAACAAGCTGGCGCTGACCTGGCAGGGCGCCTTGAGCGCTCTGCAAAGTTACACCGCCCAGGGGCAGTTGAGCCAGCTCACCGTGGCCGCTGTCAATGGGCAGCCGGGTGTCAGTGGCCTGAATGCAAATTTTGAGTTGAATCAACTCGGCGGCAAGGTTGATCTGCAGCTTGAACAAGGCACCGTTGATTTGCCAGGCGTGTTGCAGCAGAGTCAGGTGGATGTGTCACGCTTTGCAGCGCAGTTGCGTTGGCTGGTCAAGGGCGATCAGCTCGCCGTGCAGGCCAATGACGTGCGTTTTGCCAATGCAGACGGCGAAGGCACGGCGCAAGTCAAATGGCACACCTCAGACGCCACCACGTCGCCCAATCACAGCCGCTTTCCTGGCGTGCTGGATCTGCAGGCCACGCTCAACCAAGTGGATGGCACCAAGGTGCATCGCTACCTGCCGCTGCTGATGGATGAACGTGCCCGTGATTACGTCCGTGAAGCCATCACGGCTGGGCAAGCCAACAACGTGCGCTTTGCCATCAAGGGCGATATCCAAAACATGCCGCAGCCAGATCTGCGCCAAGGCCAGTTCAAAATCAGTGCTGACATCCAGCACGGCGCGTTGACATTTGTGCCACGCAGTCTGCAACCTGCAGACGAATTGCCTTGGCTCACGTTGGCAGACGTCAGTGGGCAGCTGTTGATTGACCGCACCCAACTGCAAGTTAAAAACGCCAACGCTGTCGTTGCACAAGCGCCTGATGTGCACATCAGCAGCGCAGACGTGACGATTCCAGACCTGTTGCACACCACGGTCAACCTCAATGCGGTACTCAAAGGCAGCGTGCCCGATGCGCTCAGAGTCATCAACGCCTCGCCCCTGAAAGACCTTACCAGCGCTGCACTGGCGCAAGCTCAAGGCAGCGGGGCGGCGCAAGCCAGCCTTCAACTGAGCTTGCCGATCGCCCATTTGAACCAGTCCAAGGTGCGTGGCAGTGTTTTGTTCAGCGGCAACGACCTGCAGATCACCCCCGACACCCCCAAACTCAGCCGTGTGCGCGGGCAGTTGAACTTTAGCCAGAGTGGTTTGGACCTGAAAGGTGTGCAAGCGCGCGCCTTGGGGGGTGATGTCCTGCTGGACGGTGGCCTAGTGTTCTCGCCACTGGCCACCGCACAGCGCGCGCCCACCCAAATTGTGGCAACTGGCAGCGTCAGCGCTGAGGGCTTGCAACAAGCCAAAGAATTGGGTTGGGTCACCCACTTGGCAAACCGTGCAGTGGGCAGCGCCAGCTACACCGCCCGCTTGGGATTTCGGCAGGGTCAGCCGGAGCTGCTGATTCAGAGCACCCTGCAAGGCATGGCCTTGAATTTGCCCGCACCCCTGCAAAAAAACGCCACCTCAGTGCTGCCACTGCGCATTCAAACCGAGTTGACTTCTGCTTCACCCTCGGGTGATGCCGCAGCCTCAGCGCAGTCAGACCGGTTAAGCCTGAGTGTGGCTGGGGTGGGACGCGCCGTGTATGAGCGAAACCTCTCGGGCGCCTTTGCCCGGGTGACACGTGGCGCGGTCAGCCTGGATGCCAATGCGCAAGAAACCTGGCCCATGCCAACCCAAGGCGTGTTTGCCCAGCTCAACTTGCCGTTTCTGGATGTAGATGCCTGGCAAGCGGTGTTTGCTGACTTGGCGGCCACCTATGGTGACCACACTGAGGCCATGGCTTATTTGCCAAGCACGTTGGCGCTGCAGGCCGATGTGTTGCAGGTGGCCGGACGCACCTTTAACCAGCTGGTTGCGGGCGGCAGCCGGGAAGGGGCGCTGTGGCGCGCCAACCTGCATGCCAACGAGCTCAATGGCTACCTTGAATATCGTCCCACCCAAGGGACAGATGCCAATAGCAGCGCCGGACGTGTTTATGCGCGCCTGCAACACCTCAGCATTGCCCCATCTGTAGCCACCCAGGTTGAAGCCATGCTGGATGCCCAACCGGCCAGCGTGCCTGCACTCGACATTGTGGTGGACGACTTTGAGCTGCGTGGCAAACACATGGGGCGGCTGGAAGTGCAAGCCCTCAACCGCATGGCCAATGCCACCCCGGCCTCACCGGGTGTGCCTGAATGGCGGCTGAACCAGTTCAATTTGCACACGCCAGAGGCCACCTTGACTGCCAGCGGAAACTGGACACGCCTGCAGCCCACCACCGCACCCCAGAGAACAAGCAACCCCAGCGAGCGACGGCGCACCGTGCTCAACTTCAAACTGGATGTGGCTGATGGCGGTGCGTTGCTGGCACGCCTGGGCATGAAAGATGTGGTGCGCCAGGCCAGTGGCAAGTTGGAAGGCCAGGTGGCCTGGCTCGGTTCGCCGCTCAAGCTCGATTACCCCACGCTGGGGGGCGCTTTTACCGTGAACATGACCGCCGGCCAATTTCTCAAAGCCGACCCCGGCATTGCCAAGTTGCTGGGTGTGTTGAGCTTGCAAGCCTTGCCTCGGCGGCTGACACTTGATTTCCGCGATGTCTTCAGTGAAGGTTTCAGATTTGATTTTTTGCGTGGCGACGTGACCGTGGTGCAAGGCATTGCCCACACCAACAACCTGCAAATGAAAGGTGTCAACGCCGCCGTGTTGATGGAAGGCCAGGCTGACATTGACCGTGAAACCCAAGACCTGAAAGTGGTGGTGGTACCCGAGATCAATGCCGGCACGGCCTCGTTGCTTGCCTCGGTCATCAACCCGGCCGTGGGGCTGGGCTCGTTTTTGGCACAGCTTTTTTTGCGTCGCCCCTTGATTGAATCCAACACCCAGGAGCTGCATGTGACCGGCTCCTGGACCGACCCGCAAGTCACCAAAGTCAACCACGCCCACCCCTCTAAAGACACAAAGCCATGATCCTTGCCGTCATTCAAATGGTCTCTGGTGCCCACGTCCAGACCAACCTGCAGCAGGCCGCCACCTTGTTGCGCCAAGCCGCACAGGCGGGCGCCGAACTGCTGGTGTTACCAGAATATTTTTGTTGGATGGGTCACCACGACCGCGACAAATTGCCGCTGGCCGAGCCTGATAGCCAAGGCCTGTTGCAACAATTTTTGGCAGACACCGCGCGCCAGTTGGGCGTGTGGCTGGTGGGGGGCACGATTCCTCTGTGCGCCGAGACCGATGGTGTGGGCAACACCGAGCGCGTGTTCAACAGCTGTTTGGTGTATTCACCACAAGGCCTGCGTGTGGCGCGCTATGACAAGATGCATTTGTTCAGGTTTGACAACGGCACGGAGCGCTATGACGAGTCTCTGGTGCTGCGCGCAGGTCAGCACCCCACCATGTTTGACCTGCCTTCACGTGACGGCCATACCTGGCGCATTGGCCTGAGTGTTTGCTACGACCTGCGCTTTGCCGAGCTCTACCGGCATTACGCCACCGCTGGCGCGCACCTGATGCTGGTGCCCAGCGCCTTTACTTACACCACTGGCCAAGACCACTGGGAGGTGTTGCTGCGCGCCCGCGCCATTGAAAACCTGGCCTATGTGGCCGCTGCCGCGCAAGGCGGTATGCATGACAATCAGCGCCACACTTGGGGCCATGCCATGCTGGTCGACCCGTGGGGCAAGGTGTTGGCGCAGCAAGCCCAGGGTGCAGGCGTGGTGTTGGCAGACCTCGACATGGCCACCCTGACCGCTTGCCGCAAGCGTTTGCCTGCACTGCAGCACCGCGTGCTATGAGGGGCGCTGTCCACACACACTGGCAAGTGCTGCCAAAGCATGTGGTTCTGGCACTGGCAGCCAGCCTGCTGGTGGCTTGCGGCAGCGCGCCGGTGCAGCCACCCGCCAGCGTGCCTGCCACTGCTGAGCCTGCGCCACCCACATCCGTGCCTGAAGCCGCTTTGGACGTGCCCGACCTCAGCACCCTGCCACCCCTGCAGCGTGGCAGCAGCCGCTGGGTGGCCGTGCCGTGGACTGATCTGCCCGGCCTGCAGACCGACACCCTGTTTGAAGCCTGGAACGCCTGGCTTAAAAGTTGTGAGCGCCCGGGCGATGTGTTTGCCGCGCTGTGCCCACAGGTGCGCGCCTTGAGCATTGCCACTGCACAAGAGCAACTGCAGTGGTTGCAAGCGCAGTTTGTGCCCTACCGGGTCGAGTCGCTGCAAGGCCGCAGCAGCGGGCTGCTCACGTCCTACTACGAGCCAGAGTTTGAGGCTCGGCGCCGCCCCAGCCGCGGTTTTGAGGTGCCATTGTTTCAACCCCCGGTGGGCTTGAACGCCCGCACACCGTGGTTCACCCGGCAAGACATCGACACCCGGCCTGAGGCGCAAGCCGCACTCAACGGGCGCGCCATAGCCTATGTGGCCGACCCAGTGCAGGCCATGTTGATGCAAATTCAAGGCTCGGGTCGGTTGCGCCTGACCGAGGCCGATGGCCGCGTGCAGTGGGTGCGGCTGGCCTACGCTGGCAACAACGGCCAGCCCTACAAGAGCATTGGCCGATGGCTGCTTGACCAGGGCGAACTGCGTGATGCCTCTTGGCCAGGCATTCGCGCCTGGCTCCTGCAAAACCCGCAGCGCACGCAAGAGCTGATGTGGCAAAACCCACGCGTGGTGTTTTTCAAAGAAGAAATTTTGAACAGCTTTGACAGTGGTTTTGGCCCCAAAGGTGCCCAAGGAGTGCCGCTCACGCCCGGTCGCTCGATTGCGGTCGACCCCCAAAGCATTCCTTATGGCACGCCGGTCTGGCTGGTCTCTGAAGGCAGTCAGCTCACGCTGCAGCGGCTGGTGCTGGCGCAAGACACTGGCAGTGCCATTCGGGGGGCGGTACGCGCCGATTATTTTGCCGGCTGGGGCACTGCAGCGGGTGAGCTGGCGGGTCAGCTCAACCAACCGCTGCGTCTGTGGGTGCTGTGGCCGCGGCCACGCTGATGGCGTTACCATACCCATTACGCGGTTTTATTTCACCCCTTTGACCGGAATTTCCTATGAGCACATCCAGCCACAAATCCACCATGCGCGACATTGACGAGCGCACCAACCTGGCCGGTAACAGCATGTTTGAGCTGCTGCTGTTTCGTTTGGGTGAAGCGCCTGGCACCGATAAGCGCGAACTGTTTGGCATCAACGTGTTCAAAGTGCGTGAAATTTTGGTCATGCCCGAGGTCACGGCCATGGTCAACTCGCCGCCCTCGGTGATGGGTGTGGCCAACATCCGCGGCCAGATGATCACCGTCATCAACCTGCCGCAGCTGGTGGGCACCAACCCCACCAAGGGGCTGGGTATTTTGTTGGTGACCGAATTTGCCCGCACCACGCAAGCCTTTGCCGTGGAAGAGGTCAATGAGATCGTGCGCCTGGAGTGGAAGCAAGTGCTGTCTGCCGAAGGCCGTGGCGGCGGACTCGTCACCAGCATTGCCCGGCTCGATGGCGACGCTGAAAACACCCGCCTGGCACAGGTGCTGGATGTGGAGCAAATCCTGCGCGATGTGTTCCCGGAAGCACACCAAGTGGAGGTTTCCTCCGAGAGCAAGCTGCATATCCCGCCCGGTACGGTGGTGCTGGCTGCCGACGACTCTGCGGTGGCGCGCATGATGATTGAACAAGGCCTCAAATCAATGGGCGTGCCGTTCATCATGACCAAATCTGGTCAAGAGGCGTGGGATCGCCTCAAAGCCATGGCCTCCGAGGCCGAATCGCGCGGTCAAACCATCAAAGACAAAGTCGCTCTGGTGCTGACCGACCTGGAAATGCCTGAGATGGACGGCTTCACACTCACCCGCAACATCAAGCAAGACCCGCGCTACAGCGGCATTCCAGTGGTGATTCACTCCTCGCTCACAGGCACCACCAACGAAGAGCACGTCAAGAAAGTTGGCGCCGATGCCTATGTGGCCAAATTTGTTGCCGACGAACTGGCTCAAACCATTCGCAAGGTGTTGACGCATTGATTCAATAGCTATTTAATAAATAGCTACTTAAGCTTTATCTATAAGCTCTAGAGGCTTAAAACGCATATAAATGATTTGAATCACGCCATCCAGCAGCACGGCTTCTGGATGGCGTTTTTGTTGGGTTTAGCATGGCCATGAACGCACCGTTTCCCCCGTCTTTCTCTGCCCAACCCAGCGTCAGCCTGGACGACAAATACACCCAAACCCAGGGCCGCGCCTTCATGAGCGGGGTGCAGGCGCTGGTGCGTCTGCCCATGCTGCAGCGCCAGCGCGATGCCTTGGCTGGGCTCAACACCGCCGGCTTCATCAGCGGTTACCGCGGCTCGCCGCTGGGTGGCTACGACCAGGCGCTGGTGGCCGCGCGCAAGCATCTGCAGGCGCAGCACATCGTGTTCCAGCCCGGCGTGAACGAAGAGCTGGCCGCCACCGCGGTGTGGGGCACGCAGCAACTCGACCTGTATCCGCAAAGCAAGCAATACGACGGCGTGTTTGGCATCTGGTACGGCAAGGGCCCGGGCGTGGATCGCAGCTCTGACGTGTTCAAACACGCCAACATGGCCGGCACGGCGGTGCATGGCGGCGTGGTGGCGGTGGCGGGGGATGACCATGTCAGCAAAAGCTCGACCGCTGCGCACCAGAGCGACCACATCTTCAAGGCTTGCGGCCTGCCGGTGTTTTTTCCGTCGGATGTGCAGGGCATTCTGGACATGGGCTTGCACGCCATTGCGCTGAGCCGTTTCTCGGGTGTGTGGGCGGGCATGAAGACGATTCAGGAGGTGGTGGAGTCCAGCAGCTCGGTCGATGTCAGTCTGACCCGCGTCAAGATCGTCATGCCTGAAGACTTTGCCATGCCTGCTGGCGGCGTGCACATCCGCTGGCCTGATGCGCCGCTGGACCAAGAAGCGCGGTTGATGGACTACAAGTGGTACGCCGCGCTGGCCTATGTGCGCGCCAACAAGCTCAACCACAACGTCATCGAGGGCAGCCAGGACCGCTTTGGCATCATCGCCAGCGGCAAGGCGTTCAATGACACACGGCAAGCGCTGGCCGATTTGGGGCTGGATGCGGCCACCTGCCAGCGCATCGGGCTGCGCCTGCACCAGGTCAACGTGGTCTGGCCGCTGGAGGCCAGCGGCACGCGCGACTTCGCCCAGGGGCTGCAAGAGATTCTGGTGGTGGAAGAAAAACGCCAGGTGATTGAATACCAACTCAAGGAAGAGCTGTACCACTGGCGCGTGCGCCCCAACGTGGTGGGCAAGTTTGACGACGATGCGGATGGCACGGGTGGCGAATGGAGCCAGCCCAACCCGGGCGGCAGTGCCTTGCTGCGTGCCAATGCCGACCTGAACCCGGGTCTGGTGGCCAAGGCCATTGCCAAGCGCCTGCAAAAACTGGGTGTGCCCGATGACGTGGCGCAACGCATGGAGCAGCATCTGGCGCTGCTGGCGGCCAAAGAACGCGGCGCGTTGGCCATCAAGTCCGACACCGGTGAACGCTTGCCCTGGTTTTGCAGCGGCTGCCCGCACAACACCAGCACCCGCGTGCCCGAAGGTTCACGCGCGCTGGCGGGCATTGGCTGCCATTACATGACGGTGTGGATGGACCGGTCAACGAGCACCTTCAGCCAGATGGGCGGCGAGGGTGTGGCCTGGGTGGGGCAGCAACCCTTTAGCACCGACACCCACGTGTTCGCCAACCTGGGCGACGGCACTTACTTTCACAGCGGCCTGCTGGCCATTCGTCAGAGCATTGCCGCCGGGGTCAACATCACCTACAAAGTGCTGTACAACGATGCCGTGGCCATGACCGGCGGCCAGCGTGTGGGTGAGCGCCCCGAGGGCCACAGCGTGTTGCAAATCATGGCCAGCCTGGTGAGTGAGGGCGTGGCCAAACTGGTGATCGTGACCGACCAGCCTGAAAAATACTCTGGCGTGGTGTTGTCGCCCGGCGTGACCGTGCAACACCGTGATGAACTCGACCGCATCCAGTGCGAATTTCGTGCGCTTAAAGGCACCACCGCCATCATCTACGACCAGATGTGCGCCACCGAAAAACGCCGCAAACGCAAGCGCGGCACGCTCACAGAGCCCGATGAACGGGTGGTCATCAACGAGTTGGTGTGTGAAGGTTGTGGCGACTGCGGCGAGCAGTCCAACTGCCTGAGCATTGAGCCGCTTGAGACCGAATTTGGCCGCAAACGCACCATCAACCAGAGCAGCTGCAACAAAGACTTCAGCTGCGTCAAAGGCTTTTGCCCGAGTTTTGTCACCGTCAAAGGCGGGCAGCTCAAAAAACCCAAAAAAGACCAGCAGGGCAGCCTGGAGGCCTTGCCCGCGTTGCCAGAGCCGGTGTTGCCCGCCACAGATGCGGCTTGGGGCATGGTGGTGGGCGGTGTCGGCGGCACCGGGGTCATCACCATTGGCCAGCTGCTGGGCATGGCGGCACATCTGGACGGCAAAGGTGTGGTCACGCAAGATGCCGGTGGCCTGGCGCAAAAGGGCGGTGCCACCTGGAGCTTTGTCCAGGTGGCCAACACCGCAGAGGCCATTTACACCAGCAAGGTGGACACCGCCCGTGCCGACCTGGTGATTGGCTGCGATGCCATTGTGGCGGCCAGCAAGGTGACGCTGAATGTGATGCAGCATGGGCGCACCTTTGTGGCACTCAACAGCCACGCCACGCCCACGGCAGCGTTTGTGCACCACCCGCAGTGGCAGTTTCCAGAAGGTGGCTGCGAGGCGGCTATTGCTGCCAATGTAGGCGCGCAGGCTTTGGGCGTGTTCGATGCCGAGCAGGTCGCCACGCTGGCGCTGGGCGACGCGATTTACACCAACCCTTTGCTGCTGGGCTACGCCTGGCAAAAAGGTCGAGTGCCTTTGAGCCGTGCCGCCTTGCTGCGTGCTATGGCGCTCAACGGTGTGCAAGTGGCCAACAACCAGGCGGCGTTTGAGTGGGGTCGCCACTGCGCGCACGACTTGACAGCGGTGCAGGCGCTGCTGCAGACCGCACAAGTGATCGAGTTTGTCAAAAAGCCTGCCCTGGCCGATGTCATCGCCAAACGTGTGGCATTTTTGACCGCTTACCAGGATGCAGCTTACGCCGCACGCTATCAAAAAATGATGGACGAGGTGCAGCGCGTGGATGCCTTGCTGGGCAAAACCGCGTTGAGCGAAGCGGTGGCGCACAACCTGTTCAAGCTGATGGCGTACAAGGACGAATACGAGGTCGCGCGCCTGTACACCGATGGCAGTTTTGCCGCCAAGCTGGCCAAGCAGTTTGAGGGCGACTACCAGCTGCACTTTCACCTGGCCCCGCCCTTGCTGGGCAAAACCAATGACCAGGGTGAACTGGTCAAACAGCGCTTTGGCCCCTGGGTGCTCACCGCGTTCAAAGTGTTGGCTCGCCTGAAAGGTTTGCGCGGCACGGTTGGGGATGTGTTTGGCTACAGCGCGGAGCGCCGCCAGGAGCGCGCCTGGCTTGAGCGTTACCTGGTTGCGCTGCAAGAAATATATAAGTTATTGGCCTCTAGACCTTATGAAATAAGCATGAATAGCTATCAAATTGCTTGTCAATTGATGGCTGTGCCGCAAGACATTCGTGGCTTTGGTCACGTCAAGTTGCGCCACATGCAAGCCGCCCAACAGCGCTGGGAGGCATTGCTGGCACAGATCAGGGCGTGACCGAGCAACTCCCCACAACGCTTGCGCTGTGAGCACCCGCATACAATGTCCGGCTTTGCAGCTGCCGTTGGACGATGTGTTTTTGCGGGTCAGTGTGTTCCTCTACCTCAATTGAAAATCTGGAGTTTGCCTTGTTTATTTCTTCTGCCTTTGCCCAAACCGCTCCCGCCGCTGCTGCCGCTGGCGGCGACTTGCAGTCGTCCCTGATGGGCATGTTGCCGTTGGTGCTGATGTTTGTGGTGCTCTACTTTGTGATGATTCGCCCGCAAATGAAAAAAGCCAAAGAGCACAAAGCCATGATCGACGCCCTGGCCAAGGGTGACGAAGTGGCCACCGCCGGTGGCGTGCTGGGCAAGGTCAGCAAGCTGGGCGACACCTATGTGCACATTGAAATTGCCAACGGTGTCGAGGTGATGTTGCAGCGCAGCGCGGTGGTGCAAGTGTTGCCCAAAGGCAGCATCAAGTAAGGCTTGCAGAAATTGCGAATGTGCTGTGCCAGCCCGGTCGGGTTGGCGTGTCTGGTGGGATGTGATGTGTAAAGGGCGATCATGAATCGTTACCCGGTTTGGAAATATGTGATCATTTTGGTCGCACTGGTGGTGGGCGGGCTTTATGCGCTGCCCAATTTTTTTGGTGAATCTCCGGCCGTGCAAGTGTCAGCCGCCAAGCCCATGGTCAAGGTGGATGCCGCCACCTTGATGCAGGTAGAGGCCGCGCTCAAAGCCGCCAACGTCAGCCCCGATCTGGTCAGCCTGGATGCGGGCTCGATCAAGGTGCGCCTGGCCAACACCGACGCCCAGCTCAAAGCCAAAGACGCCATCCAGAAAGCGCTGGTGCCCGATGCCACCAACCCCGGCTATGTGGTGGCCTTGAACCTGCTGACACGTTCACCCGCTTGGCTGACCAGCCTGAAAGCCTCGCCCATGTACCTGGGGCTGGATTTGCGCGGGGGCGTGCACTTCATGCTGCAGGTCGACATGCAAGCCGCGCTGACCAAACGCGCCGAATCGCTGGCGGGGGATGTGCGCACCACGTTGCGCGAGAAAAACATTCGCCACAGCGGCATCAATCGCAACGGCCAAACCATCGAGGTCAATCTGCGCGATGCCACCACACTGGCCGCAGCCAAAAACCTGGTGCTGGATCAATTTGCCGACCTGCAAGTCACCGAGGCACCCAACGGCGCTGAGTTCAAACTCACCGCCACCATCAAGCCCGAGGCGGCACGGCGCATCCAAGACCAGGCTCTCAAGCAAAACATCACCACGCTGCACAACCGCATCAATGAGCTGGGCGTGGCCGAGCCGGTGATTCAGCAGCAGGGCTTGGATCGCATTGTGGTGCAGCTGCCGGGCGTGCAAGACACCGCCAAAGCCAAAGACATTTTGGGGCGCACCGCCACGCTTGAAGTGCGCATGGTTGACGAAACCGCCGAAGCGCGCAGTGCCGAGCTGGGCACGGGCGTGGTGCCTTTTGGCTCGGAGCGCTATCTGGAGCGCAATGGTCAGCCGGTCATTGTCAAAAAACAAGTCATCTTGACCGGCGAAAACCTGACCGATGCCCAGCCCGGTTTTGACAGCCAAACCCAAGAACCCACCGTCAACCTCAACCTTGACGCCAAAGGCACCCGCATCTTCCGCGATGTGACGCGTGAAAACGTGGGCAAGCGCATGGCCATTTTGTTGTTTGAGAAGGGCAAGGGCGAGGTTGTGACCGCGCCCGTCATTCGCACCGAAATTGGTGGCGGGCGGGTGCAAATCTCAGGCCGCATGACCACCACCGAGGCCAACGACACCTCTTTGCTGCTGCGCGCAGGCTCCTTGGCTGCGCCGATGGAAATCATCGAAGAAACCACCATTGGCCCGAGCCTGGGGGCGGAAAACATTGCCAAGGGCTTCAACAGCGTGACCTGGGGCTTTGTGGCGGTGGCAGTGTTCATGTGCCTGTATTACATGCTGTTTGGCGTGTTTTCCAGCATTGCGCTGGCGTTCAATTTGCTGCTGCTGGTGGCCATTCTCTCCATGCTGCAAGCCACTTTGACGCTGCCTGGCATGGCTGCCATGGCGCTGGTACTGGGCATGGCGATTGATGCCAATGTGCTGATCAATGAGCGCATTCGTGAAGAGCTGCGCAACGGGGCTTCCGCGCAGGCCGCCATTCACACCGGTTACGACCGTGCCTGGGCCACAATTTTTGACTCCAACATCACCACCTTGATTGCCGGTTTGGCGCTGCTGGCTTTTGGCTCAGGACCGGTGCGCGGCTTTGCTGTGGTGCACGTGCTGGGTATCATGACCAGCATGTTCTCTGGCGTGTTTTTCTCACGCGGGGTGGTCAATTTTTGGTATGGCCGTCAAAACCGCCTGAAAACGGTGTCGATTGGCACGGTCTGGCGACCCGATGGCGGCAGCGCCCTCAAGACTGAATAAGGCAGAAACAGCATGGAATTTTTTCGGATCAAACGCGACATTCCGTTCATGCGGCATGCGCTGGTGTTCAACCTGATTTCACTGGTGACCTTTTTGGCGGCGGTGTTCTTTTTGTTCTCGCGCGGCTTGCACCTGTCGGTCGAGTTCACCGGCGGCACCTTGTTGGAGGTCACTTACGCCCAGCCGGTTGATCTGGGCGGCGTGCGCAACACCGTGGGCAAATTGGGTTTTCAAGATGTGCAGGTGCAAAACTTTGGCACCGCGCGTGATGTGCTGATTCGCCTGCCGGCACAAAAGGGCGTCAGTTCTGCGCAGCAAAGTACCCAGGTCATGACCGCTTTGCAAGCGGTTGAGCCCTCAGCCACCATGCGCCGCACTGAGTTTGTGGGGCCGCAAGTGGGTGACGAACTGGCCGCTGATGGCCTCAAGGCGCTGGCGTTTGTGGTGGTGGGCATCATGATTTACTTGGCGGTGCGCTTTGAGTGGAAGTTTGCCGTGGCCGCCATCATTGCCAATTTGCACGACGTCATCATCATTCTTGGTTTTTTTGCCTTTTTCCAATGGGAATTTTCGTTGCCGGTGCTCGCCGCAGTGCTGGCGGTGCTGGGCTACTCGGTGAACGAGTCGGTGGTGATTTTTGACCGGATTCGTGAAAATTTCCGCCGTTACCGCAAAATGAACACGGTGGAGATCATCAACAACGCCATCACCTCCACCATCAGCCGCACCATCATCACCCACGGCTCCACGCAAATGATGGTGTTGTCGATGTTGCTGTTTGGGGGTGCCACACTGCACTACTTTGCGCTGGCGCTGACCATTGGCATCTTGTTTGGCATTTACTCGTCGGTGTTTGTGGCTGCGGCCATTGCCATGTGGTTGGGCATCCAGCGCGAAGACCTGGTCAAGGGCACTGTGGTCAAAAAAGACCTTGATCCCAACGACCCCAACGCTGGCGCCAGCGTTTAAGTTCTTTAAGTTCTTTCAGGTGTGAAGTGACCAAATTACCGTCTGCAGCCGCCCAAACACTGGCACTTCAGGTGCGCCAGCGGTTGGTGGCGCTGGCCGATCAAGCCCTGCTCAGCCTGTTGGCGGTGGTGCAAGCGCGGTTGACCGAGCTGATGGACGAGGCTGTGCCCTGGCGTGAAGCGCAGCAGCGCCGTGACACCTGGGCGCACTACCAGCGCCACAAAACCCAATGGCATGAGGCGGTGGCCGCAGCCTGGCAACACACCCTGCAGCCCACCCGTCACGCGGCCAAAGCAGCCTCAGATGGTGTGTTTGAGTTGGTCGGCACCGAGGTGGTTGAAAACAAAATTCTGGCCTCTCGGTTGGCCTTGAACTTGATGGAGCACGCCGCGCAAGAGGTCAACGACCTGCGCAAGCGCTTGAAGTCACTCCAAGGCGAACGCGATTTGCCTGCGCAGGACTTGGTGCACCCCGAAGCCCTGCTGTTGCCGCTGGTAGAGCACTGGGTTGCGTGTGGCTTGAGCCAAGAGGCCTGGCAGTCGGTGGCCGATGTGGTTCAGCGCCATTTGGCGCACCACCTGCAAGCCGCCTACGCCCAATGCAACACCCTGCTGATTGACAAAGGGGTGTTGCCGGTGATTGACTTCGCCGCGCCCAAGCCGGCACGCCCGGTGGCGCCTGCGCCCGTGGCGGGTGAGGATGGCTGGTCGGCACGCGCTGAGGGCAACGCAGCGCCTTCAGGCCACCATGCGCCCCTGCCACCGGGTCACCACTGGCGCAGTGCGCGGGCGCAAGGTTTGTTGGATCAAATTGGCCAATGGGTGGGTGGTAGTGCCCACCCGTCGGCGCGCGCGCTGGCGCAACCAGCCTCGCGGGTAGCCCCCAGAGCCGACGACGCGCCCATCCTGTACGCCAGCCCACCCTCTGAGGCCTTGTTGGCGGCGGTGGCGCAGCAGCCGGTGTTGGGCGAGGGGTATTGGGTGTCTTCGGGCGCAGCGGGGCAAGTTGTGGCGCCTGAAGTGGTGGGACAAATGGCGGTGCAACTGCGCCAGCAGTCTGCCGCGCTTAAAAATCAGGCGAGCACCGAGGCTGAAAAAGCCATCATCGAGCTGGTGGCGTTGATGTTTCAGGCCATTTTGCAAGAAGACCGCATTCCCCCTGGCGTACGGGTCTGGTTTGCCCGCTTGCAAATGCCGGTGCTGCGGCTGTCGCTGCAAGAGCCGGCTTTTTTTCAAAAGCTCGACCACCCGGCGCGCCTGTTGATCGACCGCATGGGCTCGTGTGTGATGGGTTTCGATGCCAGTGGCATCAGCAGCGCCACGCTGGAGTCTGAGATCAAACGCGTGGTGCAAGTCATCGAGCAGTACCCAGAGACCGGGCAAAAGGTGTATGCCAAGGTCTACGAAGAATTTCAAGCGTTTCTGAAACAGCACTTGACAGACAAGCCGGTGACACAAAAGCTGGTGGGCGTGGCGCAGCAGGTGGAGCAAAAGGAAACGCTGGCGATTCAATTCACCATTGAGCTGCGCAACCAGCTCAAAGACATGCCAGTGCGCGATGAAATTCGCGACTTTTTGTTCAAGGTGTGGGCTGAAGTGCTGGCGCTCTCAGCGGTGCGCAAAGGCAGCAAGCATGAAGACACTTTGGTCCTGAAAAAAGCCGCCTCAGACCTGATTTGGGCGGCCAGTGCCAAGCCCAACCGTGCTGACCGGGCACGGGTGATATCAGATTTGCCAGACTTGTTGCAATGCCTGCGTGACGGCTTGACCCTCTTGAATATGCCTGCGGCCGAGCAAGAGGACCACATCAAACGTGTCAGTGCTGTGCTGGTGGAGGCCTTCATGTCCAAAACCCAAGCCATTGCAGACGAGCAAATTCAGGCGCTGGCAGCTCGCCTGGCCAACCTCGAAGACTACATTGGTGACGACGATGCACAAGAGCTGCCGCTGGACAGCCAAAGCATAGAGGAGCTGCTGGATGTCGATGCCTCCGCGCTTGATGTGATTCTGGAAGGTGGCGGCAAGGCCAGTGCTGTGATGCTGGCCTGGGCGCATGAGCTCGATCTGGGCGCGTGGTTCACGCTGCAGTTCAACGGGCAAACCTCTCAGGTGCAATATGCCTGGCGCAGCCCGATGGGGCATTTGCACCTGTTTGCCACCAGCGTGGGGCACAGTTACCTGCTGCAAACGGTGCGACTGGCTGCTTACCTGCAAGGCGGTCTGCTGGAGCCGCAAGAGGCCGAGCCACTCACCCAGCGTGCCACCCGAGATGCCCTTGACAAGCTGCAGGCCAACCCCGCGCAATTGCTGGCTTAGGGCTTAGGGCTTAGTGCGCCGTCCGCGCCGAAGGGTTGTCGCACAAATCGTCCAGCACCAGCGCGCTGGG